>NZ_VCLA01000009.1 GCF_009600885.1 Streptomyces jumonjinensis | reverse complement strand
GACCGAGGTCGCCAGCGTGTATCCGGCGTCGCCCGAGCCGACCGTGAAGGACTCGTCACCGGTCAGCGGGTCCTTGTTCTCGCCCACCTTGGTCTTGCCCTTGTGCAGGGTGGTCTTCACGGACGAGTACGTGGAGCTGCCCAGGTTCCCCTGGCCGTCGGCGAAGACCGGCAGCATTCCGTAGATCCGGTTGTCCTCACGGTAGATGCCGTAGCCCTTGCCGACCGCCGGGCTGAAGACACCGGTGTTGAACGTCTCGGTGTACTTCTTCCCGCCCTTGTAGGAGCGGTCGCCGTCGGTGCTGTAGTACGCCTCGGAGGTGGGCCAGCCCTCGGGGTCGGGCTCGCCGAACTGGGTGTACTCCAGCGCCCACTTCACGTTCGCGGTGGACAGATACAGCGTGCGCTCGGTGGGCAGCTTCCGCGAGGCGGCGCTGGAGAACCCGCCGCCGGACGGCAGTATGGCCCAGGACCTGATCTCGCCTTCCTCGCCCGTGCCGGTGGCGCCCAGCCCGGTCTTCACCACGGCCAGGTCGGCGGCCTTGTAGTGCTTGGTGATCCCGGTGGCGAGCTTCTTCACCTTGCCGCCGAAGGCCGTGTTGTACTCGGCCTTGGACTTCTCCCACTGTCCCGACCAGGACTGGGAGAGCGAACCGTCGGTGATCTCGGGTCCCAGGTGCGCGGTGCGCAGAGACGCGAACGAGTCCAGGACCAGCCCGCTGGACAAGCCGCCGTCCTTGGTCGCGATGGCGTACTCCGCCAGCGCGAACGAAGGCTTGGCCTTGGCGTCCGGCACGGTGATGGCGGCGGGCTCGGCCTTACGGGCGTCGATGGTGACCGTGGTCTTCTTGGTCACCGTCAGCTTGGGCTGGACCAGGTAGTCGATGCCCTTGGTGGAGTCGTCGGGGTCCGGGAAGTGCAGCGACTCAAGGAGGTACGAGCCCTTGGGGAGCCGGATCGTGGTGGTCCCGTCCGATTCGCCGGGCAGATACTCCCCGAACTCGAAGTCGGACAGCGAGTTCACATAGGCGGAGGTGTTGGCGGTGGGAGCGCCGTCGCGGTCCAGGGCCTTGACGGTGACGTCGTAGGACTCGACTTCGCGCTCGACGGCGGCGGCGGTGCGGACGAGCTGGCCGCCGCCGGTCGCCGTGACGGTCGCGGAGTAGTGGCCGTCGAGGTCGCCGCCGAGCCGGGTGTCGGCGGTGAGGTCGACGGAGGCGGTGCCGCCCGCCGGCACGGTCACGGTCTCCGCGCCCAGGGTGAAGAACCCGGCCGGCGCGGGCTTGCCCTTCGGGTTCTTCCCGCTCACCTCCAGCGCGAGCGTGACCTCGGTGGTGTTGAGGTTGCGGTAGGTGATCTTCTTGGTGGTCGGCGTGTCATCGGTGTGCGGCCACTGCTGGACCCCGAAACCGACCGAGACCGGCTCCGCGATCACCTGCTGGTTGATCGCCTGGTCCACCGCGATCCGGCCGGAGCCCTGCTGGAAGGCGGTGTATCCGCCGTCGATCGTGGACGCGGTCAGGGCCCCCTTCAGCTCGGCGCCCGACCACTCCGGATACCGCTCCTTCAGCAGCGCCGCCGCCCCCGCCGCGTGCGGAGCCGCCATCGAGGTGCCGGAGATCGTCAGATACCCGGCGGGCTTCTGCCCGACCTCCTGCTCGATCACGCTGCCCGGTGCGGCGGCGGCGGTGATGTCGACGCCGGGAGCGGTGACATCGGGCTTCAGCCCGCCGTCCCCGACCCGCGGACCCCGGCTGGAGAAGTCCGCCAGCTTGTCCTTGCCGTCCACCGCGCCCACGGTGAGCGCGGCCTCCGCGCTGCCCGGGGAGCCGACCGTGCGCGCGCCCGGCCCCGAGTTGCCCGAGGAGATCGCGAACAGTGTGCCCTTCTCGGCCGAGACCTTGTTGACATGCGCTTCGAGCGGGTCGTCGCCGGGGAAGTCGGTGCCGCCCAGGCTCAGATTGACGATGTCCGCGTCCTGCGCCACCGCCCAGTCGATGCCGGCGATGATGCCCGACTCGTCACCCGAGCCGGTGTCGTCCAGGACCTTCGCCGACAGCACCTTCGCCTCCGGCGCGACGCCGGTGTGGGTGCCGCCGGACTTGGCCCCGGTGCCCGCGGCGGTGGACGCCACATGCGTACCGTGCCCGTAGCGGTCCTTGGTGTCCGGCGACGAGGTGAAGTTCTCCGCCGCCAGGACCTGGCCCACGAGGTCGGGGTGCGTGTCGTCGACGCCCGTGTCCAGGACGGCGATCTTCACCCCCTCGCCCTTGTAGTTCTGCGCCCACACGCCCGGGGCGCCGATCTGGGGCACGCTCTTGTTCAGGGTGGCCTTGCGGACGCCGTCGAGCCAGACCCGGCTGATGCCGGAGGCGGTGGCGCGCTGCCCGTCCACGGTGCGGGTGACCGCGTCCCACAGCTCGCCGGCGTCGGCGTCCGGGGTGGTGACCGCGTCCGCGTTCAGGGACGCCAGGCTCCGGCGTACCTCGGTGTCGCCGGCCGCGCGGACCTGGGCGCGCGCCGACTTCGCGGCCCCGCCCCGGTAGGCGACGATCGTCTTCAGCCCGTCCCGGCCGTCCCGGCCCTGGGAACGGATGAGCTCGGTGAGGTTGAACAGCCGTGCGTCGAGCTTGCCGCTCGATATCAGCGCGCTCGCGTCCACGGGCACGACATATGTCTGCCCGGCCGCGGTACGGGTCTGGATCGGGACGTTCTCCCGGCCCTTCGCCCGCTCGACCCCGGCGACCCGGCCCTTGCCGTCGACCAGGACCACATCGCCGGTGATCAGCGTCACCCGCTGCACATCACGGCCCTGCGCCGCCGCCGACGCGCCGCTCCGCGCGTTTCCCTCGGCCGACGCCGGGCCGGTCATACCCGCCGTCAGAGCCACCGCGGCAGCGGCGGCGACCATGGAAACGCACACACTCTTCACTTGTCTACGCAACTCTCCCCCTGGAGATCAGCGAACAGGGCGAACGGAACTCGTTCACCCCCCCGGGGGATGGGTTCGTCTCTCTGTGCTGCCCCGCCCCCGGATTCCGCAGTATGCCGGGGGCAGATGGTTCGATCAACGCCGTCTGCGCGTGATGTGACGTGAACCGGACGGGTTCCGCGCGGTACGGTCCCGAGCAGACCGAAACCCGCCGTACGCTTCGTCATATCCCTTGCTGCATAGATTAGTTGGGGAATATCACGTGATCGCCGGAAGGTTCGTCCGGATGCCGGGGTGCACGATGGCGCCCGGGTGCCGGGCCCGGCGCTCCCCTCAGGAGGATCACGCACGATGACGACCTGGAAGCGCACCATCGCCCTGGGCACGATGACCTTCGGCACCAGCGTGGACGGACCCGGCTCCTTCGCCGTCCTCGACCGTTTCGCGGAGCTCGGCGGCACCGTGCTCGACACCGCCGACAATTACGCGTTCTGGGCCGAGGGCGCCACCGGCGACGAGAGCGAGACGGTGGTGGGCGACTGGCTGGCCTCGCGCGGACATCGCGACAGCATGGTGATCGGCACCAAGGGCGGAGCCCGGCCGACCGTGCCCGGCACCGGACTGGAGACCGCCGAGGGACTCTCCGCCGCCGCGCTCACCGCCGCCGCCGAGGGCAGCCTCCGCCGGCTGCGGACCGACCACATCGATGTGTACTGGACCCATATCCAGGACCCCGCCGTCCCCGCCGAGGAGACCGTGGGCGCGCTGGCCTCGCTGGTCGATTCGGGCAAGGCGGTCGCGCTCGGGGCCAGCAACCACTCCGTCTGGCGGGTGGAGCGCGCCCGCGCCCTCGCCGGGGACGGCCCGCGCTATACGCATCTCCAGTACCGCGACTCGTATCTCCAGCCCCGCTCCGATGTGGCGCTGCCGGTGGCCGGACAGCGCCATGTCACCCCCGAACTGCGCGAATACATACGGTCGGAGGGGGATCTGACGCTCTGGGTCTACAGCTCGCTGCTCTCCGGCGGCTATACGCGTACGGATGTGGAGCTCCCGGCCGTCTACGACCACCCCGGCACCCCGCCGAGGCTCGCGGTGCTGCGCGAGGTCGCCGATGAGCTGGAGGCGACCGTGAACCAGGTGGTGCTGGCCTGGCTGCTGGACCGCGACCCGCCCACGCTCCCCATTGTCGGCGCCAGCAGGACGGCCCAGGTGGAGGAGGCCATGGGCGCGCTCGAACTGCGGCTGAGCGAAGGCCAGCGGGAGCGTCTGGAGCGCGCGGGCGGCTGACGGGTTGAGGTCTGGGCCGGGGGTCGGGGTCTGCGCCGGGCCAGGCCCGGGCCCGGCTCAGCTCTGCGCCGAGGGTTCAGCTCTGGGCCCAGCTCAGCTCTGCGCCGAGTTCCGCACGCCCTGGGGAGAAGCCTGCTCCCCGGTGAAGGAGAAGGTGGAGGTGATCGCGCCGAACATGTCGTACAGCGGCTCGGACAGCGGGATATTGGGGCTGAAGCAGGTGATGATCAGAACCCTGGACGAACCGGGCACCGGCACCACCGTATGCATGACCAGCAGTTCGCAGCGGACCCCCGGGACGAGATCGCTCTCCTCGACCCCCACCAGACGGCCCACCGGGCCGATGGACGGCAGCGCCACCGTGGTGAAGGTCCCGGAGGAGCCCGAGTCCCGTCTCCGGCCCGTCGCGGAGAACCGCCGCGCCACGGCCCGGGGCGAGGCCCTCTCCCCGGGCCGTGGCACCACCTGAAACACCATCAGCCCGGCCATCAGCAGACCGTCCTTGAAACGGGCACTGGTTCCGGCCGCGTAGAGGGCGCCGCGCTCCCCGGCGCCGTCCAGAATCCGGTGGGCGCCGCGGAACGCTTCGTCGATCCGTTCGTGTTCATGTTCAGCGGACGCGGTGCTGAGCAACCGCGCCCTGGTCAGGCCGAGTTTCTCGCCGGAGAGGTCGTACCGCGTCCAGCTGGCAGGGATGTCGAGTGAAAAGGTCGGATCAGTCGATCCCGTACCGCCAACGCTTCCGGTCATAGCCCCTCCAGGGAGACGTCTGCGTGGCGGGATCGTCCCGCCTCGCCCCACGCACGGATGGAGAGGTCGGATGGTTCAACGGTATTCCTCCTGAGTCTCCGTTCAGCTGGACTCGTCCCGTTCGCCGGGTCCCGGGGGGACTCCGCCCGCCGCCTCCGTACGGGCCGGATGCGCCCGGGCCGCCGGCCGGGACCGGTCCTCGGCGCCGAACTCCGCCGCCGTGTGCTCGTGGGGCCGGGCCCGCTCCACCGGACCGGGGCCGAGGTCCAGGCCGTACCGGACGACGAAACAGGCGCTGGTGCCGCTCCAGACCCAGACGCCGTCCGCGGGCGGGCCCGGCGGGTCTCCGTCGCAGCCGTCCGTCGTGCAGCCGTCCGCCGTGCCCCCACGCCCGGCGACCCCGTCCCCGGCGCCGGCGCCGGCGTCCGGCCGGGTCTCCGCCGCCCGTACGAGATGCGCCGGGAAGCGCCGGGGCGTCTCCCCGTCCGTCGCCCCCTGGCCCGCACCGGACTCCCGCGCCCAGATCAGGGCCCCGGCGAGCCGCGCCTGGGCCTGGTACTCGGGCAGCTCCGCCCCCCGGGGGCAGACCTCGACCCGGGGCGCCTCATCGCCCGCCGCGGCGAGCGCGTCCTGGAGCCGGCCGGTGATGCCCGCGAGCTCCGCGCCCCGGTCCGTCTCCACGACGAAGACCCGCGCCGTCCGGGCCGGCGGCCAGGGAGCCCCCTCGGGCATCCGCAGACAGCGCCATACGGCCCGGACGGCGCTCTGATCGGACGCGGCCAGCGCGAGCACGGTGTCGATCGGGTCATGGCTCTGGGAGGCGAACAACAGCAGCGCGTGCGACCGGGGTTCGTCGGCGGTCGCCGCGGAGTCCAGCACCGCACGGCCCGCGAGAAACGTGTACGGCAGGCCGCCTCCGCCCCCGCCCCGGTCTCCTTCGCCGGTCCACCCGGACTGCCGGGGCTGCCGGGGCAGACTCGGCGGAGGGTGCTCCCCGGCCGCCACGACGATGCCGGTGAGCGTGGTGAGATCCGGCTCCGGGAGCGGTACGCGGTCGGCCGCGGCCCACGCCAGCACGGCGCGGGCCGTCGCCAGGACCTCACCGCGCGCCAGCCGGCCGCGCCACTCGGCGAGCCGGTCGTCGGGGGCCCTGCCCGCCTGCCTCAGCAGCGCCCAATGGCAGGCGTCGAGCACATCCCGGCCCGTCCGGGCCGCGTCGGTATGCTGCTGAGCCCTCCGGACCGCCCATACGGCCCGCTCGGCTCCTTCGACCTGGTCGGCTGCCATGAGATCCCGTCTCCTCACCGTCGTCGCCCGTCCACCTGTCTCTATCTGAGGTAACCGCTATGAGCGCGGAGCGGTTCATCTGAGTACGCCGACGGGAACCGGCGGTTCGGCCGCGCCTACGGCGTCACACCGCGCTTCTCCCGTTCCGCCCGCATCACCCGCAGTCCGTAGTGGAGCCGGGACTTGACCGTCCCCGGCGGAATGCCGCTGCTGAGCGCCACTTCGCTGATGGTGCGGCGGTGCAGATACACCTCGGTGATCACGCTGCGGTGGGCCGTGGTCAGCTTGGCCATGGCGTCGAGCACGACGATGCGCGCGAGTATCTGGCTGGTGCCGTCCTGGACGGTGAAGAAGCCCGGGTCCCCCTCGGACACCTCCACCTCCTTGGGGCGGCACGCGCGCCGCCGCCGGTCGTTGATCACGATCCGCCGGGCGACGGTGGTGAGCCAGGGGAGCAGATTGCGCGAGCCGCCGTCCGGCTGGAGGCGGTGCTCGTGCCGCCAGACCCTCAGCAGGGTCTCCTGGACGACGTCCTCGGCCCAGTGGCGGTCTCCGTTGGTGTACCGGAGCACGGCGGAGAGCAGGACCCCGCCGTACCGCGTCTGCACCTCGCGCAGGGTCTCGCAGGCGCTTCCGGCCAGGGGTGGGGCGGTCATGGCCGGCCCCCCTCTTCGGCACGCCCGATCACCGCCCGTCCGCCGGTGAGCCGTCCGGGCGTGGAATTCTCCTTCGGCCCAGGAGTTCCGGGCTTCGTATCCGATGGGATATGCCTGTTGGGTCTTGCGTCGCGAATGTGCCGCCCGGATTTTCTGTGCTCGATCATGAGAGCCCCGTTCCGCTGGGAGTCGGCCTTTCCGGTCTTCCCGCTCTCCGGGTCTCGATGCTTGGGCCTGGAGGGCGTCCGGGTCCGGCTGCGGCAGAACGTAACAGCTCTCCCTGTCAGCAAGCGCTTTCACCGTGGGCTCGCAACGTTTTCTTGCCGGGGTTCAACGGTTCGGTACGCTATCGGCGAAACGTGCGGGGCGTTGACACGAGAAAAATCACCGGAGTATCCGGGATCACGATCCTTGATTCGCCGGGGCGGCGAATTCCAGACATATCGAAAAGTCCGGGGAATCGGCCGCGGAGAAAGCGCTGTGCACGGGGTGCGGCCGTCGGCCGGGGCGGGGCACCGGAGCCGGCGGCTCCGCGCCGATCACGCCGCCGGGCCGGCGTCCGGTGTCCGGCGAGGGGTGTCCGGCGAGCGCCCGGCGGTCCGTACGGGTTCAGGACCGGAGGCAGCGTCCGTGCGGCGGCCGGTCCTCGCCGTGCTCGGTGTCCTCGCCGTGCCCGATGCCCTGGGTGTCCTCGGCGTGCTCGGTGTCCTGGGCGTGCTCGGCGTGCTCGGCGTGCTCGGCGTGCGAGTCCTTCGGTACGCCGCCCACGCCGTCTTCGGCATCCGCCGTGGCCGCCCGCCGCGCGGTCGGGAGCGGCAGCAGCACCTCCAGCCGGTACCGGCCGGACGGAACCGGGCCGTGGACGAGCCGGCCGCCGACCGCCTCGACCCGCTCGGTCAGGCTGCGCAGCCCCATCCCGGCCGGCAGCTCGCCCGCAGCGGCGGCGGAGGAGGCGGAGGAGGCGGAGACGGCGGGCGACGAGGACGGCTCCGCGCCGTCGTTGACGACCGTGAGCCGGATCGTGTCGTCGATGGTCTCCGCGGCCACCCGGCAGTGCCGCGCCCGGCTGTGCCGCAGCACATTGGCGGTCGCCTCCCGGACCACGGTGGCCAGCACCGTCTGCTCGGGCGCGGGCAGCGGGCCGGGCCCCAGCCGGATCTCGGCCCGCACCCCCGCGGACCTCAGCAGCGCCCCGGCGGACGCGGCCTCCGACTCCAGCGAGAGGCAGTGGTAGCCGTGCGCCACCTCCCGTACCTCCGCGAGGACCTGCCGGATGCCCGACAGCGCCTGGGCCAGTTCCGTGCGGGCCGTCTCCGGCTTCCGGTCCATCAGGCGCTGGGCCAGCTCGCACTGGAGCGTGATGGCCGAAAGTCGCGGTCCGAGCAGATCGTGCAGATCGCGGGCGAAGCGCAGCCGTTCCCGTACCACGATGCGGCGGCGCTCGGCGGAGTCGACCGTTGACATGTAATCCCCCGTTCTCCGTACCTGTCCTCAATCACCCTGGTGCTCGGCGCTATCACTGAGCTATACGACTCCGCCGGGCGCGGGCCCTCCGGTGGTAGACAGGGCCGGGGCCGTGGGGACGGCCCCGGGGAACGACGGGGGAGACATGCAGCGCATCGTGCTGGCGGAAGACATGCACATGATCAGAGCGGCGCTCGCCGCCCTGCTCGACCTGGAACCGGACATGGAGGTGGTCGCCCAGGCCGACCGGGGGGCCGACGCGGTCGCCGCGGTGCTCAGAACGGGCGCGGACACCGCCGTTCTCGATATCGACATGCCCGGTATGGACGGGATCACCGCCGCCGCCCGGCTGCGGGAACAGGCCCCGGAGTGCCGGACCCTGATCCTCACCGGGATGGGCCGCCCAGGCCAGCTGTGGCGGGCCCTGGACGCCAAGGTCTGCGGCTTTCTGGTGAAGGACGCCTCCTCCGAGGAGCTGATCGGCGCGGTGCGCAGGGTCGGCGCGGGCCGCCGGGTCATCGATCCCGAACTGGCCATCTCCGCCTGGGAGATCGGCGACAATCCGCTCACCGCCCGGGAGAGCGAGATGCTCACCCTGGTCGGGGACGGCGTGGAGGCCGCGCAGATCGCCTGCGCCACCAGCCTGTCGGTGGGCACGGTGCGCAACTACCTCACCGCCATCGTGAACAAGCTCGGGGCCCGCAACCGCGTCGACGCGCTCCGCGTCGCCCGCGAGAACGGCTGGCTGGCGTGAGCGGGACCCGGGGTGTGAGTGGGACCCGGGGTGTGAGTGGGACCCGGGGCGTGAGCGGGCCCCGGGGCGCGGGCCCGGCCGCCGAATAGGGCGTTTCCGGCCGCCGTATAGGGCGTTTATGGGCCCGCGCGCTGTACTCGCCCCATGTTGGGGACATCACCGCCGGGGGCATCGCGACAGACCAGCGGTGGCTACCGCGAACTGTTCGCCCAGGACCGCGACGCGCCGCACTGGGCAGTCGACTACGCGCGCCGTCTCGCCGACCGGCACCCGCCGGAGCGCCGGGTGCTGATCCAGACCAGCATGTCGCCCACCGGCTACTTCCACATCGGCAACTTCCGGGACACCGTCTGCGCCCATCTGGTGCACCGCGCCCTCGCCCGGCTCGGCCGCCGCTCCGCGATCCTGCTGAGCTTCGACGACTACGACCCGGTGCGCGAGAGCCAGGCGGCCCGCGATCCGGAACTCGCCGACTGCGCGGGCCGCCCGCTCGCGGCCCGCCGGGAGCGGGCCGCCCGCATCTGCCGCGCCTATGTCGCCGAGCTGCGGGCGGTCGGCATCCTGCCGCCGGACGCCGACGCGGACGGGCACACCCCGCCCGGCAGCCACTGGCGGACCCACTACCAGCGCGACCGGTATCTGGCGGGGGAGTACGAGACCCTCCAGCGCCGTTATCAGCGGGACGCGGGACGGCTCGCCCGGCTGCTCGGCCGCGCGGACGGCGACGGCCGCGATCTGTTCGCGGTCTACTGCCTCCAGTGCGGTCGCAACACCACCGAGATCCACCGGCTCGACGCACGCGCGGCCCGGTACCGCTGTCTGTCCTGCGGCGCCGCGCTCACCGCCCGCTTCCCCGGCGACGTCAAACCCTCCTGGGCCCTGGACTGGACCCTCCGCGTGGCCCATGAGCGGATCGACTGCGAGCCCGCGGGCCAGGACCATTGCAGCGCCGGCAGCACCATGGACCGCACCCGGCCGCTGTACGAGGACTATCTCCGTACTCCGCAACCGGTCATCGTCCCGTACGGCCTGGTGCGCACCGAGCACGGCGACGGCAAGATCTCCGGTTCGCGGGGCGGGGGACCGTATGTGCGCGATCTGCTCGCCGTGTTCCCCGCGCCGCTCGTGCTCTGGCTGTACGCCCGCCGCAACTGTCTCTCCGATCTGCGGCTCGGCTTCGGCCGGGCGTTGTTCCTCGGGGCCTACGACGAGTTCGACCGCTTCGTGCGGAGGGCCGGCGCGGACGACCGGGCCCGCACCCTGTGGGAGCTGCTCACCGACGAGCCGTACGCGGACCGGGCCGCGCTGCCGGGGATGCGGTCGGTGCTCGGCGCGCTGTACGCCCACGGCTGCGACCGGGACGCCGCGCTGCGGGAGCTGCTGCGCCGCCATCCGGAAGCGGACCGGGAGCTGCTGTCGGCGCGTACGGGACACGCGCTGGCCTGGCTCGCGCTGCACGGGGACCCGCCGTACGGCGAACCGGAACCCGCCGCGCCCGCCGGGGCCGCGGTGGGCGAACTGGCCGCACGGCTCGCGGGACCGTCCGGGCCCGGGTCCCGGCCGGGCGCCCGGCCGATGAGCCGGGAGGAGTGCCGGGAGATCTACCGGGCCCTGCTCGGCGCCGACCACGGCCCCCGGCTGGACACCCTCGCCGAGGTCTTCACCCCCCGGGCGCTGGCCGACGCGCTCACCGCCTACCGCGACCGGGGCGAACGGCCGTTGCGCGAACGGATGCAGACCGCACTCGACGACGCCCGCCGCGAGGCCGGGCGGCTGACGGCGGTGGACGATCCGGATCCCGCGCCGCCGCGGCCCGCCCGCACGGAACCCGCGCCGCCGCGGCCCGCCTGTACGGGACCCGGGCCCGCCCCCGCCGACGACCCCCGGGAGTCCCGCCATGCGCGCTGAGATCTTCGTCCCCGGGGCCGGCGCGGCCCCCGACGGCTGGGACCCCTTCGTCCGGGCCTGCCGGGCCCCCGTGCTCTGGGAAGCGCCCCTGCTGGAGGCCGCCGCCTGGGCGAGCACCCGGCCGCTCTACGCCGCCCTGGTGCGGGACGCGGGCGAACCGGTCGCCGCCTTCTGCGGCCGGCTCGGCGTCTGGCCGCTCGCCCAGCGGTTCGGGCCGCCCGGCCGCCCGGTGACGCCCGGCTGGTTCCAGACGCATCTGCCCAACAGCTTCGGCGGCGGGCGGCTCCACGCCGAGGCGCTCACCACCGCCGCCCGCCGTGCCTCCGTACGCGCCTTCGAGCGCGCACTCCGCCGCGAACTGGGCGTACGCTGCCTCGGCGTCCTCCACCTCGATGTACTGGAGCACGAGCTCGCCGATCTCACCGGCCCCTTCCGCCACCACCGGCCGGTCGCGCCGAGCCATGTGCTCCGTACCCGCTGGGACTCCATGGACCGGTACTTCGCCGAACTGCCCCGTAACCGCCGCCGGCGGCTGACCGCGCTGTACGAACGGGTCGGGAGCGATCCGGAGCTGGAGGTGGCCACGGCGGTCCCCGCGATCGACCCGGTGCGCGCCAGCAGGCTGGACCAGCTGACCCGGATGAAGCACAGCAGCCGGCCCGGCCGGGTCGCACCGCTGCCGGCCGGGTACTTCGAGAGGCTCAACGAGCGCTCCGGAGCGGTGTACTTCGCCCATCTGGACAAGGGCTCGGGGCGGCCCGTCTCCTTCGATCTCGTCCTGGACACACCGGGCGGCTGGGCCACCACGGTCACCGGCTCCGCCGAAGGGGTCCGCGACCTCTACTTCGATCTGTATCTGCGGGAGATCGAGCACCTCATCGCCACCGGGGTGCCCGCCGTCGACTTCGGCCCCGGGATGAGGGAGCTCAAGGAGTCCTTCGGCTGCGAACTCCTGCCGCGCCACGCGGTCATCGCGCCCTTCGCCCCCGGCTGACCGCCCGCGCGCCCTCCTGACACACCGACACACCGCATCCACCGAGCAGTCAGCTCCTCTGGAACAGACCCGGAAAGGCCCTGGTCCCCATGGACTTCACCACCGCGCTCGACCACCACCTCGCCACCGTCCGCGACCGCGATCTGGACGCCTGCATGGCCACGGTGCACCCCGAGGCGACCTTCATCCTCCCCAACGGCACCGTGCTCTCCGGGGCCGACGAGATCCGCGCCTTCCACAAGGGGTGGTTCGAGGACCCCGACTGGACCATGACCGTCTCCGTCACCCGCACCCTGGTGCAGACGGACACGGCCGTCGCGGTGCTCACCGTCGACTACGACGATCTGGACCGGGACGGCGAGCCCTACCGGCTGCGCTACTTCCTCAGCCTGGTCTTCGCCCGCACCGCCGGCGGCTGGCTGCTCGTCCACGACCAGAACACCAACTGCTGAGATGAGTTCCGCACACCATGAGCGGCAGTACGCGCGGACGGTGCGCCGCGCGCTGCGGACCGTTCCGCACTACCGGGAGCGGCAGAGCGCGGACGGGGCGCTGCCGCCGCTCACCCGGGACGAGGCCGAGGCGCGGCGGCATCTGCTGATGCCGCTCGGCGCCGCCCTGCTGCCGCGCCGTGACCCGGGGCCCCGTCCGGCCGGGGAGCACATCGCCGAGCTCTATGAGGCGCTGTGCCTGGCCGGGCGCCGTCCGCGCCGGGGCGCCGAGGTGTACGAGACGGCCCGGTCGCTGCGCGATCCGGTACGGGCGTACGGCGTCACCTGGCGGGTGGTGCTCTCGCCCGCCGCGGAGACCGACCCGTACCGGGACCCGCTCCGGGAACACCACCCGGACCGCGCGGTCCCCTCCGGGCGACCGGCCCTGGTGATCGCCGACGTGGATGCCAGCGGACCGGTGCCCCCCGCCGGGACCGCCCCCACCGTGCCCCGGCTGAGCCTCGCCGGGAGCGACGGGGCGCACCCGCGCGGCGCCCTCTGGCACGAACCCTGGCTGGGTCATCTCGGCGCGGTGCCGCCGTCCTGCGGGGAGCTGCACCTCAACCCCGCCCGGGTGCACGCCCGGCTGCTGGACGGGGTCACTGTGCTCACCCTGCTGCGCCACCGGCGCCCCACGCTCGTCCATGTCCGTCCCGAAGGGGCCGAGCTCTTCCGTCCGGAGAGCTGCCCCCGGCACGGCCGTCCCATTCTGCGCAGAGAGCGGAGCTCACCATGACCCCAGCCGGCCGCGGTCCGGTCGCCCCCGTCATCAGGCTCGGTCCGGTCCTCTACAGCCTGGCCCGCGCGCGCCGCCTGGAGCGGGCCTCGCCCGAGCGGCTCGCCGAGGAGCAGCGGCGGCTGCTGGTACGGCTGCTACGGCACGCGCGGGCCCAGGTGCCGCGCTACCGGGCGCTGATCACAGCGGAGACGGCCGACGCCTTCCGGGGCCCCGAGGATCTGCCCGCCCTGCCGACCCTGGACCGGATCGAGCTCCAGACACGCGCCCCCGAGGAGCTGCTCGCGACCGGCTTCACCACCGCCAACACCAAGGCGGGCACCACCAGCGGCTCCACCGGGGTCCCGGTCACCATCCACAACTCCGAGCGGGACCTCGGCTATCTGCGGGCCTCCTACCTCTCCGACATGCTCTCCTCCGGGCTCCGCCCCTGGGACCGGATGGCGTACTTCCGGGTGCAGCCGTTCCTCCGGCATCCGCTGGAGCGCTTCGGTCTGCTCCGTACCTTCCACATCGACACCAGCGGCACCCTCGACGAACAGGTCGAGGCGTTCCTGGCGGCGCGGCCCACGTTCCTGGTCGGCTTCCCGCATGTGATCGCCTCGGTGGTGGAGGAGCTGGAACGGCGCGGGATCCGCTACCGGGGCGCGCACACCGTGCAGTTCGGCGGCGAGCGGCTCACCCCCACCGCACGGGCCCGGGTCCTCGGCCATCTGGGGGCCCGGGGCCATGAGGTGTACGCCTCCGTGGAGGTCTTCACCATCGCCCGGAGCTGCCGGCGCGGGGCGCTGCATCTGCGCTCGGCGGACGTCGTCGTCGAACTCGAACAGGAGGACGGCACCGCGGTCCTCGCCGACGGAAGCCGGGAGGCGGAGGGCGAGATCCTGGTCACCCGGCTGCGCAGCGAGGCGATGCCGCTGATCCGCTACCGGCTGGGGGACCGGGTGACCGTGGGGCCCGACACCTGCGGCTGCGGGGTCCGGACCCCGATCGTGCTGGCCGTGCAGGGGCGGAGCGAGGACCGGCTGCGCGGCCTCGACGGCCGCGACTTCCACGCCGACTTCCTCACCTGTGTGGTGAAGGACTTCCGCGAGGTGTCCCGGATGCAGCTGATCCAGGAGCAGCCCGGCCGGCTCGCGGTCTCGGTGGTCCTCGCGGACCGCGCCGACGCCCCGGTGACCGGGCGGATCGAGGCCGCGCTCCGGAAGGCCGTCCCCGGCTTCGAGGTCACCGTGGGGGCCGTGGACGCCATCGCCCCCGAGCGGAACGGCAAGGTCAAGCTGGTCAAGGTGATCCGGTCCGCCGAGCCGGCCGACACTCCCTAGCCAGAACGCCGCGGTACGGGCCGGGGGGAAGCCCTCCGGCCCGTACCGCGGCACCGTCAGTACGGGCTGCCGCTCAGATCGTGCGGCGCTGCTCCAGCGCGGTCCGCCACGACGGGGGCAGATTGCGGACCACCTCGATGCCGGAGAACACCGACGGCTCCTGCGGACCGACCTCCTTCACCCAGGCAGCCATCCGCCCGATGCCTTCCTCCAGGGAGACCGGCAGCTCCGGCGTGCCGAACACCTTGTGGGCGCGCTCATGGCTGGCGTACGCGTCGCGCACCTCGTGCCGCTCCGGCAGATGGTTCACCCGCAGCTCGACGCCCATCGCGTCGCAGACGGCCGCCGCGATGCGGTTGACGCTGTAGACCTGGTCGCCGCCGACGTTGAAGACGCCGTTGTAGGCCGCGGGGATCTCCACGGAGCGGGCGATGGCGGGGGCCACGTCCTTGATGTAGCTGAACGCCCGGGTCTGCTCGCCGTCGCCGAAGACGGTGAACTCCTCGCCGCGCAGCGCCTGGTTCATGAAGATGCCGATGACGTTGCGGTAGCGGTCGCCGATGTTCTGGTACTCGCCGTAGACGTTGTGCGGCCGGAAGACGATGTACGGCAGGCCGAACATCGCCTCGGTGACCTTGAGCTCCTGTTCGACGGAGTACTTCGCGATGCCGTACGGGTCCTCCGGCGCGGGCGTCAGATCCTCGCTCATCGGCAGCTGGTTGGCGCCGTACACCGCGATGGACGAGGTGAACACGAAGCATTTCACCGTGCCCGCGTTGACCGCGCCGTTGATCAGATTGACGCTGCCGACCACGTTGTTCATGTAGTTGAAGCGCTTGATGAAGTGGCTCAGCCCTTCAGCGGCGTACGCGGCGAGGTGGAAGACGTAATCGATGCGGTGCGCGGCGAAGACCGCGTCGACCACCTCCGGGTCGCAGACGCTGCCGTGGCGGAACTCGGCCCCGGCCGGGATGTTGGCGCGGGTCCCGCCGCTGAGATCGTCGAGGATGATCACCTGATGTCCCGCGGCGAGGAGCTCGCGCGCCACATGGGAGCCGATGAACCCCGCGCCACCGGTGACGAGGGAGACGGGCGCGGCGGACGATGCGGTGTTCATACGAGTTCCTTTTCCTTGGCGTCGCCGGTGACCGGCGACGCGGTTTCCGCACCGGGGGCGGCGGACGTACGGCGGTGGGAGAGTTTCAGCAGGTCGAGCGCCGGACCGGTCATCACGGTGGTCACCACCGCCATCACCACCAGCACGGTGAACGCGTTCTGATTGATGAGCCCGGCCTCCAGGCCGGCCCGCAGCACCACGATCTCGGTCACTCCGCGGGCGTTCAGCAGGACGCCGAGCCCCAGCGACGTACGCCAGGGCAGACCGGCGGAGCGCGCGGTGACGGCGGTGCCCGCGAGCTTGCCCACCACGGCGACGACGAGGACGAGCACCCCGGCCAGCAGCAGCCCGGCCCGTCCGGTCACCGCGGTGAGGTCGACCGTCATGCCGACCGTCACGAAGAACAGCGGCAGCAGCAGCTTGCGGTTGAGGGAGTCGATGCCGGTCTGCACGGCCGTCATCCGGTTCCCCGGACGGTGCGGCACCAGCAGACCCGCCAGGAACGCGCCGAAGATCGCGTGGACGCCCATCACATCGGTCAGCCGCGCCAGCGAGAACGCGAGCAGCAGCAGAAAGACCACCCGGGCCGCCACCGGGACCTGTGCCCGGTCGGCCCACCGCTCCGCCGCCCGGACCAGCGGACGGCCCACCCGCAGGACGACCACGGTGACCGCCGCCGCGAGCAGCACGGTGCCCACGGCCCCCCAGGGACCGCCGGACCCCGCCACCGCCATCGCCAGGGCGAGCGTGCACCACGCGATGACGTCGCAGGCCGCGGCGCAGGCCATGGCCATCGTGCCGAGGGGACGCCGGGCCAGCCCCGACTCCTGCACGATGCGCGCCAGCACCGGGAAGGCGGTGATGCTCATCGCGGTGCCGAGGAAGATGGCGAAGGGGATGAAACCGATCCCGTCGGCGGCGAACTCCCGGTAGACGACCAGTGCCGACAGCGCGCCCAGCACAAAGGGCACGACCATGCTCGCCTGGCTGACCACCCCGACCACCCGGCCGCTGCGCCGGAGCTCCGCCACATCGAACTCGGAGCCCACCGCGAACATGAAGAGGATCAGACCGACCTGGGCGAGCAGGGAGAGCAGCGGCCTCGCCGACTCGGGGAAGAACACCTCGGTCGACGCGGGCACCAGCCCCGCCAGCGCGGACGGGCCCAGCAGCAGCCCCGCCGCGATCTCGCCGATGACCGGGGGCTGACCGAGCCGCCGGGCCAGCCGGCCGCCGAGCGCGGCCACCGCCGCGACCGCCGCGAGCGCGCAGGTCACCCGCAGGATCGTCTCGCTGGGGTGGGTCCCGCCGCCTGTGGTCGCATCGGGGGACGCGGCCCCGGGCAGATCCTCCGGTGTGCCGAGCCCGAAGCCCAGCACGGCGATGAGCGCGCCCAGAGCGACGGCCGAGATCAGCAGCGGCCAGACGACGCCGCGCCATGCGGGCGGGCCGCCGCGCGGGCTCCGGCCGGACGCGCGCGGATGTTCTGCCTTGGTCATCGATCGACTCCCTGACGGGTCGGGTCCGTGGCGCTCTCGGCGCGTACGGCGGCGGTTTCGAGGGGGAGGGCGTGGGGAGCGACGGGCTCCGGGCGCTCCGGGCGCTCCGGAGGGGCGGCGGGTCCCTGGGCCGGGGCCGCGGGCCGGGAGCCGCCGCGCAGCAGCAGCCATGCGGCCAGCGCGTGGGCGATCTCCCCGGCGGCGAGCGCGGTCACCGCGCCCAGCGCCCCCAGGAGGGGTACGAGCAGCAGCCCCAGGGCGGCGGCGCAGCCGAGGCCCGCCAGCGCGGCCACGGCGGTGGCCCGCAGGGTGCCCGCGGTCGCGTTCTCCAGCAGATAGTGGAGGCTGCCCACCGCGAAGAACAGCGGTACGCAGAGCAGATACAGCAGCAGCACCGTCACGGCGGGCTCCAGCCCGGCGGCGCGTTCCGCGGAGCGGGTGAGCGCGAACGCGGCGGCGGTCCACACCGTGCCCCAGAGCGCGACGGGCAGCAGCCGCCCGACGACCCGCCGGTCCAGCAGGGCCGGATCCGCCGACCGCAGGGTCAGCGAGACATGCGGCTGGAAGAGCCGCATCACATAGCCGAAGACGTTCAGCAGCACCGAGGAGGCCAGCACCATCAGATAGAGATGGCCGCTCTCGTCGTGATGCCGGGACCGGGCCAGGACCGCGAAGAGCACGCTGACCGCGCCGCTCGCGGCCACGTCCCCCGCCGCCATCAGCAGCGAGGTGGCGACCGCCTGGCGGGCCAGGTCCCGGCGCACCGGCCGGGACGCGGCCCGGTGCAGGGCGGGCAGCTGGGCCAGATTGAGCAGGGCCGTGCCGCCGAGGAGCCAGCCGGTGAACGCCACCGGGCCCCACTCCAGCAGGGCCGCGCCCCCGGCGCCGGTCAGCACGATCACCGACAGGACGGCGAAGTTGACGACGTCGGCGCGGTTGCGGCCGAGCGCCCGGCAGAGCCCGACGAGCACCATGTTCAGACCGAGCAGCGCCGCGTACAGCCCGGCCAGCGGGCCCAGCACACCGAGGTGGCGGCCGTCGGACGCGTAGAGCGTCGCGCAGCCCAGCCAGATCGCGGCGGCCGAGGCCAGCAGCAGCGCCGCCGCCAGGAACACGGTGATCAGCTGGGGGCCGGTGCGGCGTGCCCGGGGCACGAGCTTCAGCGCGCACTTCTCGATGCCGAGGGAGGTGATCGTGGTGAGCACCTGGGCGGTGCCCATGGCCCGCGCGTAGTGCTCGTAGGGTCCCTCGCCCCAGCTCGCCAGCAGCGCCGCGTTGGCGCCGAGCAGGGCGAGCCGGAAGGCGGTGCGCCCGGCGAGCAGGGAGAGCAGCACGCCGGCCCGGGGCCGCAGCGACGTGGTGGACGCGCCGGCCGATGCGCTCCCCGGCTCCTTCGTGCCGCTCATACCGGACCGGCGGCACCGGGGGAGGGGGCCCCGGTCAGCTCGGAGGTGACGAACCGGCCCTTGCCTCCGGCGGTGATCTCCACCCGGTCCACCCGCACGACCTCCAGCGGGAAGTCGCAGCCGGCCAGCGCGATGACCCGCTCGTGCACCCGGTCGCGCAGCCCGGCCCAGGCGTCGGGGGACGGATCGCCGGGCTCGGACGGCACCACGCTGAGCCGTACCGCGCCGGTGGCGTCCTGATGCACCCCGCACTCGTCGACGCCGGGGAAGGTCGCCGCCAGATGGAGAAAGGCATCCGGGTAGAGCTGACGCCCGCTGGGCAGCAGCACCGCGTCGTTGACCCGGCCCGCGGTCAGCCGGAGCGTACGGAAGCGGCGCCCGCACGGGCAGCGGCGCGGATCGATCCGGCCGACGTCACCGAGGTCGTACCGGATCAGCGGCATCGCGCGCTCCATGAACGCGGTCACCGTCACCCGGCCCTCCTCGCCGTCCGGCACCGGCCGCCCGTCCGCCCCGAGGATCTCGACCAGCAGCCGGTCCTCGGCGAGATGGGCCCGGCCGTGGGCGCAGTCGTAGGCGATGTTCAGCACCTCGAACGCCGAGTACTCGTCGTGCACCGGCGCTCCGAACTCCCGCTCGAAGAGGGCCCGGTGGGCGTCGACCAGCAGTTCGGACTCCGTCATCACCAGCTTCAGCGTGCCGCGCAGCCGGGCCAGTTCCGCCGGGGTCAGGGCCCTGAGCAGCGCGCGCAGATGGACCGGGTAGCCGATCAGCACCTGGGGCCGCGCGGCCAGCAGCGCGGCTTTGATCTCCGTCATCGGCCGGTCGGTGAGCAGCACATGGCGGCGGAACAGCCCGGCCTTCTCGAAGCCGCGCGAGGGCGGCGCGAAGGGCCGGATGTGCGAGAGCCGGTCGGTGGGCAGATAGCGGCCGGTCGCGAGGAACCGGCGTACACAGCACGCCATGTGGTAGTCGTGGCTGTGCCGGTCGTGTACCACGGTCACCCGCCGGCCGGTGGAACCGCTGGTACGGAAGGTGGGGAGGTCGCCGGGGCGCGCGCCGTCGGCGAGCAGCTCCTCCAGGGGCCGCCCGCGCAGCACTTCCTTGTCGATGACCGGCAGCTCCGCCAGCTCGGCCAGCGTGCGCAGCGGACCGGTGCGGGCGTAGTCGGGGTCGTCCCGGTAGTAGGGGACATGGGCGCGGGCGTGCGCCAGCATCCGGTTGAGCCCGGTGAGCTGACGCCGCCGCAGGGCGGCCCTGGTGCCGTACTGGCGGGCGATGCCCACCGGTACGTACCAGGCCTCTCTGAGGAACATCGTCGCCGCCCCCGCCCTCAGCCGGCCGGGGTGCGCCGGGCGGACGGCTTCGCCTGCGTGGCGGGCGCGTCCGTGGCGGGCGCGTCCGGGGCGGTGTCGCCGCTCGCCGGGGCCTTTTCCGCGGCCTTCGCCGTGACGGTGCGCGACGGCGTGCCGCCGCGCCGGAACCGGTCGGTGAGCAGGGTGAACCAGCGGGTGGGGGCGAGCAGCACGAACAGCGCCACCGCCACATGGACGACGATGAAGGCGTACGCCTCGTACTTGCTGGCCGGGTGGCCGAGCCGGACCGTCATATGCGAGGCCCAGGTCCATACCTCGGGGATGGTGGCCCAGGCCGGGTCGGTGTGCTCGTTGACCGTGAGGTAGGCGAGGTCCTCAAGACCGGAGAGCATCAGCAGGATCATCGCGTACGACAGCCTGCGGACCAGATGGGCGGCGCCGCCGCCGAGCCGGTAGTTGAAGACGAAGGTCAGAATGAGGAACGGCGTCAGCGTCAGGATGTAGTAGTACAGCTCGGGGTGGACCGTGGCGTAGAAGAAGATCTTCGGTACGAAGAAGGTGAAGTACACCAGGAAGCAGAGGGGCACGGTCAGATGGAGCCGGGCCCGCTTCGCCCACACCGGGTCGAGCTGGGCGATCGCCTCGGTGGCGAAGACGAACGGCACCAGTTTGAACAGCAGGACCCAGAGGCTCTTCACCTCGCGCTCGTGGGGCATGGCGAACCACACGATGCCCGCGAAGAACAGCGCCAGGGCGGTGAGGATCAGAAAGGCCGCGTTGCGGCGGATGGTGTTCAACGGATCTGCTCCGTAAGTTCCTCGGAACGGGGGGCGGCGGCGGACGCCGCGCGGGGGGTGGCGGGCTCGATCCGGAAGCGCAGCAGGGACTCGGCCCTGGCCTGCGCGGCGCGGAGCGCGTCATGGGTGTCGGCGACGAGCAGCAGATAGCCGAGCTTGTGTCCGGCCTGGGTGTAGCGGTGGACCCGGCTGCCGGGTTCGGCGAAGAGCTGGAGCTCCACGGTCTCCGGCAGCGCGCGGACCGCGTCCGTGCCGTCGACGCCGAGCAGGACGCCGTCGGTGTCGGCGGTCAGGATCCGCAGCGCGGTCTTGCGGTGGTGGCGCGGCGTCAGTTCGGTGGGCTGCCCCAGCGCCAGACGGAGCGCGGCCTCGTAGGTGTTGATGCCGAAGGCGTGCCGGACGAGCAGGGGCATGCCGTTGCCGCCGAGCCGTGCGCCCATCTCGATGAAGCGGATCTCGTCGGCGGCGTCCACGACGAAGTCGAAGTTGACCGGACCGTCCGTGTGGCCGAGTTCGCCGCAGATGTCCATGATCATGGAGCGCAGCCGGATCTCGGTGCTCGGCGTCAGCTCGGCGGGGACCGTATGGGCGGTGGTGATCATATGCGGGGCGCCGGTGGTGGAGCGCTCGGTGACGGCGATGGTCGCCAGCGTGGACCCGCGCAGAAACGCCTCGGCGGACAGATGCCGGCCGAGCAGCATCTCCTCGACGATCACCTCGCCGGTGAAGGAGTGCCGGCGGGCCTCGGCGAGCGCGCCCGGCAGGGCCGCCGGGTCGGCGACGACCTGGACGCCCTTGCTGCCGGAGGAGTCGCTGGGCTTGACGATGACGGGCAGCGGCAGATCGGCGGCGGCCCGGCGCAGCTCCGCCTCGTCCGACGACTGCGCGTAGGCGTAGCCGGGCAGTCCGAGGCGGTCCAGCACGGTGTGGAACCAGCCCTTGTCGACCGAGGCGCGCACGGCGTCCGGGGCGGGCTGGTACGGGGTGCCCAGCAGCCGGCTCAGCTCCGCCACCGACTCCTGCGCGGCGTCGCTGGCGGGGGAGATCACCGCGGCGACGTCGAGATGGCCGACCATCGCGGCGATCCGGTCCGGCGCCCGGGTGGTCATGCAGAGGAAGAGATCGCTGGCGGCGGCCCCGAGCGCGTCCGGGCGCCGGTCGACCCCGATGACCCGGTACCCGAGGCGGCGTGCCTCGTGGTAGGCGGGCAGCTGGTCCTCGCCCCCGCCCAGCACCAGGATGTGCTGTGGCTCTGTCATGGCAGTCTCCCTGTCTGCTTCCCTGTCTGCGGCAGCGGTAGTGGTAGCGGTGCGGCCGGGCCTGTCTGCGGTGGCGGTGCGGCCGGGCCCTGCTGCGGCAGTGGCGCGGCCGGGCCCCGGCCGCCGGTGGAAGCGTGTCGATAGGCGTAGAGGTCGTCCTGGGGCCGGATGGGCACATTGGCCTCCCGGATCTGATAGCGCGGCAGCCCCGCGCCGCCGCGCATGATGCGCACCAGATAGCGGGCGAGCAGCGCGAGCGCGCCGAGGCCGAAGGCGTGCAGGATCACCGAGGCCACGGCGAGCACCCGGGTCCCGCCGGAGGAGAGCGCGAGCGCGGTCGCGGCTGCCGCGGCGCCCCCGGCGGCCAGATAGATCAGGGCGAGCGGACGGTAGGAGAACCCGACGAACAGGTCGAGCGCGTGCCGGAACAGCTTGCCCAGGGACCACTTGGCGCGTCCGGCACGCCGGGCGGCGTGCGCGGCCTCCATCGTGGTGTAGCTGGCGCCGATCAGCGGCAGGGTGGCGATGAAGTACGGGGTGCTGACCCGGCATTCGGCGACCTTGCGCGCCACCGAGGTGCGCACCACCCGGAACACCGAGGCCCGCACCGGCAGTTCGATGCCCAGGATCCGGGTGGCGATGGCCTGGTGGGCCCGGGTGCCGAGCCGGCGGTGCCAGGGGTCCTGCCGGTTGGCCCGGATCGCGAACACCGCGTCGTAGTCGCCCTCCACGGCCCGCCGGGCGAGTTTATGCAGTTCGGCGGGCGGGGACTGGAGATCAGCGTCGAGCTGGACGGTCCATTCCTTCGACGCATAGGCGAAACCGGCTGTGAAAGCCGATTCCAGACCGAAATTGCGGGCGAAGGAGAGATAGCTGACGCGGGGATCCGCGGCGGCGATCCGCTTGATGATGCCGAGCGTGCCGTCCGTGGATCCATCGTCGATGAAGAGGATCTCCGAGTCTTCGTAGCGGTATATCTCGCGCTTGATTTCCAGGTATGCCTGCTCTATGCATTCCTCCTCGTTGAAACAGGGCACCATCGCGGTGATCGAAAGCGTGGCAGGCATCCTGGCCGTCCTCTGCTGCGCGTTCTCGCCGATCGCCCCTGTCAGTCGAACATCGCCTGCATGGTCTCGTGGGTGGCGGTCTTGGTCATGTCCCGCTGACCGGCCCAGCAGGTGTTCAGGATGATCCGGGTACGGTCGGCGTTCAGCGGGACCGTGCGGTGCAGCGTGGTGTCCGAGCGCAGGAAGTACATGTCGCCCTTGGCGTGGCCGTACGAGCGGATCGGGTGCTCCTGGAGGTAGTCCTCGACCCGCGGGTCCTCCTTGTTCCAGTCGGTGTGCGGGACGCACTGGAGCATGCCGCCGTACTCCAGGGACGGCGCCTCGATCAGCCAGATGACGGTGAAGCTGAAGTCGCCCCAGTGCCAGCCGTGGGTGTCACCGCGCTGGTGCTGACGGGTGATGATGTACTTCTCCTCGTCCCACGGGCAGTCCAGCACCTCTTCCTTCGCGATGCGGGAGAGGAACCCCTTCAGCGCGGGCGACTCGTAGACGGCCGGGACGAGCTCGCCGTCCGTGGCGATGGCCTTCTGGCCCACCGTGGACATGTAGCGCGGCGAGTCGCCGGTCTCCTTGAGCCGGATGTCGATGCGCTTCTGATGGGTGTCGATGAGCCGGTGGGTCTCCTCGGCCACGGCGTCGAAGACCTCCGGCGAGACCAGACCGGGCAGCTTGACATAGCCCTCGCGGCGGAAGTGCTGGGAGAGCTTGACGACCTCGTGGTCGTTGTCGAAGCGCTCCGAGATGTTCTTGGCGATCAGCTCTTCGACCGTGGCGGCGGTTATCTCGCGCTGCGTCATGGCGGGTTGCTCCTCAACGGTATCGGCACTCGGCGGCCGGAATTCCCTCCGGTCGCCGTCGTTGGTCCGATTCTTCTCGCAAGCCGCCCCGGGGCGGTAGTTCTCTCGTCATCAATGGCGAATGAAGATGCCATGCGGCGATGGGATGTGAAGATCTCACATCCGGTATGAAGAACACCCGGCCTGTGCTGGATGTGAAGAATTTACTCTTGCGTAGGTTGCTTTCTTGATGTCACATTCCCCCGTATGCCGTGTAATTCCAGGGAGGAAATGGGAATGCGAACGAGCAGGATGAGCGGGGCGGCCGGAACAGCCGTGGTGGCCGGCGGGGCGGGGTTTCTCGGATCGCATCTGTGCGAACGGCTGCTCGCCGACGGCTGGCATGTCGTCTGCGTCGACAATTTCGTCACCGGATCCCCGGAGAACATCGCCCATCTGACCGGCGCCGAGGGGTTCCGGCTGATCGAGGCCGATGTCTCGGCGGGACCGCTGCGGATCGAGGGGCCGGTCACGGCCGTTCTCAACCTCGCCTCGCCCGCGTCCCCGGTCGACTATCTGGAACTCCCGCTGGAAACCCTCCGGGTGGGCTCCGAAGGCACCCGGCATCTGCTGGACCTGGCGAGGGAGAAGGAGGCGCGGTTCATCCTCGCCTCCACCTCGGAGACCTACGGCGATCCGCTGGTCCACCCCCAGCCGGAGACGTACTGGGGCAATGTCAACCCGGTCGGCCCGCGCTCGGTCTACGACGAGGCCAAGCGCTACGCCGAGGCGATCACCATGGCCTACCGCCGCACCCACGGCGTGGACACCGGGATCATCCGTATCTTCAACACCTTCGGCCCCCGGATGCGCGCCCACGACGGGCGGGCCGTGCCCACCTTCATCCGCCAGGCGCTCGCCCACGAGCCGATCACGGTGGCCGGCGACGGCTCCCAGACCCGCTCGCTCTGCTACGTCTCCGATCTGATCGAGGGCATCGTCCGGATGACCGGCTCCACCGTCGAGGGCCCGGTCAACCTGGGCAACCAGGAGGAGGTGACGATACTCGCGCTCGCCGAGCGGATCCGGGAGCTCACCGCGTCCCCGGCGGGTATCGTCCAGGTGGCGCGTCCGGTGGACGATCCGTCGGTCCGGTGCCCCGACACCGCCAAGGCGTATGAATGCCTCGGCTGGCGGGCCGAGTTCGCCACGGAGCGCGGACTCATCGAGACCATCGACTGGTTCCGGGCCCGGCAGTCCGCCGGGACCCTCGCGGAGGCCGCCGGGCAGGATCTGCAACTGGCCGGTGCAGAGAAAATGTAGGAGCCGATGACAGCCTCGGCCGGCAGCAGCACTCGCCCCGTACGACACGGAAGGCCCTGATGAGGCAGTCGTGGTGACCGACGCACGGCCGGGTCCGGTCCGCGCGCCCGCCGATGGAGCGCGAGGACCGGCCGGACGCGTGTGGGCCCGCGCCCGGGGGGCGTACGCGGTGTGTACGTGCCCTGTGTCAGCGACGGGCCCGGTCCCGGCGGCGTACGCGGCTCTGAGTACGAGCCCGGTCCCGGGCACGCACCCCGTGTCGGGGGCGTACGCGGCGTCAGGGGCGCATCCGGTCTCAGACGGGCACCCGGTGTCAGGGGCGCACCCAGCCCCGGCTGGCGGCGAGCGCCCCCGCCTCGAACCGGCTCCGGGCCCCCAGCCGCTGCATCAACTCGGCGGTGATCCGGCGGGTGGTGCGCACGGAGACCCCCAGCTGACGGGCGATGGCGTCGTCGGTGAGCCCCTGGGTGAGAAGTTCCAGCACCACGCGCTCCTGCGGCGGCAGTGGATCGTCGGCGGTCACGGCGGGCTGTCCGAGCGGACGCGCGGCCTGCCAGTTGGTCTCGAAGAGGGTCAGCAGCGCGGCCACCGCACCCGTACCGTGCAGCACCAGCACACCCTGGTCGGCCGCGCCCGGATCGACCGGCACGATCGCCGTGGCGCGGTCGTAGATGAGCATGCGCGGAGGGAGCCGGGGGACCGTGCGCACCAGTGCGCCGCGCTCCCCGAGCCACTCCATGTACTTCCGGGTCGGCTGCGAGTTCCGCGCGCTGTCCAGAAAGATGTACCGCAGCCGTACGCCCCGCCCGGTCACCGCCAGATCCAGCGGCCGGGCGGCCTCCAGATGCCTCTCGTTCTGCCCGCCGCCCGGGACGAAGGCCGCCACCTCGGTGGTGCAGGTGTTCGCCAGATGCTCGATCTTCGACTGGATCATGCCGAGCCCCTGGAGCTTCTGCACCTCGGCGGCGCCCCCCTCGCCGGACGCCCGCAGATCGGCGAGCATCCGGGTCACCGCGAGCCTGCTCGCCCCGATCCGCCGCTGGCTTTCGAGGACCTCGGCCTCCTGGCTGATGAGCAGCGAGTTGAGACCCAGTTCGGGATCGACCGGACATCCCGGTCCGCCGTCCGGCGACGGTCTGATGAGCGAGAGGGCGGCCAGTCGGTCGAGTGCGGAACGGGTCCGCTCCTCTGTCCAGCCCAACCGATCGGTATGGCTGGAAACCTCTCCCGTCGGATCCACCAACATCGCACGGTAGATGGCTTCCTCATCCGGGCCGAGACCCAGCTGACCAAGCATTTTCCCCTCCCCCAAGGGCGACAGCACAAGAACTTCCATGACTCTCTCCGTCCGGCTGATCGGCGAGTCATGCGGCCATACTCTATGGGATGGCTCGATCAGAACGATGGGTTCCCGAGCACGGTTTTTTTCGGGGCACGACCGGGCCATGCCGCGGAGGACGAGCTGTGTACCTGGTGAGCATCCGGCTGGAGCCCATGACCGCCCCCGCTCACGGGGCCGAGCGCCTCGGCGAGGAGCTGCGCTCGCTGCTGTCGGACGCGGCGCTCCCCGCCGACCGGCTGGAACACGTCTATGTCCAGCCGGACGGGGCGTCGCCGTCCGTCGAGGCGGTGCTCTTCTTCGCCCGGCGGACGCTCGGCGAGGCCGAACAGTCCGCTGACGCGGTGCTGGCGCGCTGCGCCGTGGACGGCTGGCGGCTCAGCAGACGGTCCACGGTGCCGCTGGCCACGCTGGTAGAGCTGTCGGCCTATGGCGCGGACCGGGGGTGAACGCTGCTCTTCCCCTGGGAACGGGCGGCCCGGGGCCCGGGGTTCGGTAGTCCCGGTAGGCCCGCGCCGCGGATGCCGAGGAAAGGGCCGGTCCGGCCTGACCAGCCTGGCCGCCCTGACATAGTCCTGCCATTGCAGCTCCCTGACAGGCCCATACCCTGGGCAAACCCCTGCCTCCCGAGCAGAGTCGTACCCATCGAGCAGGACACACCGCCCGGACCGGACGGGGCACGCTCCTGCACTCGTCCGATGCGCTCACAGGGGAGAACACATGAAGACCTGGCTCCGTCCCAAGGCCATGCTCGGCGCCGGCGCCCTCGCCGTGGCCCTGGTGCTCGCCCTCGGCGGGACGGGCGCCGGCGGCCCCCATGACGGGGACGTCCCGCCGGCCGCCCCGGTGGCGAAGGAGATCGGCGCGGGCGGCGGGCAGGGCGACGACGCCAGGCCGGACAACATCTGGGGCCCGTGATCGCCGTGACCCTGACCCAGATCACCTTTCCGGGCCGGGAAACGGACCTGGCCCAGGGCCGGCACTGGTCCACGGAGCCGACCAGGACGCCGGGCCTCACCCTGAGCCTGCTCGGGCCCGTCGAGGCCCACCGCGACGGCCGGCCGCTCCACCTCGGCGGCGCCAAACCCCGCACCGTACTGACAGCGCTGCTGCTCGCCCGGGGCCGGGTGGTGCCCGACAGCGAGCTCACCGCGCTCCTGTGGGGCGACGCCCCGCCCGCCACCTCGCCCGCCCAGATCCACACCTACGCCTCCCGGGTACGGCAGCTGATCGGCCCGGCAGCCGAGGTCGAACGCCGCCGCCCCGGCTATCTGATCCGCCTGCCCCACCGGGGCGTCCGGGTGGACCTCGCCGAATTCCAGGACCACGCCCGCCGGGGCGCCGCCGCCCTGGCCGCCGGCGACCCCGCCTCCGCGGCCCGGCTGCTGCGCGGAGCTCTCGCGGTCTGGCGCGGCGTGGCACTGGGCGGAGTCTGCGAACCGCTCGTCCGACTGGAGCGCGACCGGCTGGAGGAAGAGCGTCTGGTCGCCCTGGAACAGCGCATCGACGCCGATCTGGAACTCGGCAGACACACGGCCCTCATCCCCGAGCTGACCGCGCTGATCGCCGCCAACCCACTGCGCGAGGGGCTGCGCGCCACCCTGATGACCGCCCTCTACCGGGCGGGCCGGCAGGCCGACGCGCTCGCGGCCTACCGCGCCGCCCGCGCCACCCTCGACGAGGAGCTGGGCATCGAGCCGTGCGCCGAACTCCGCCGGCTCCACCAGGCCGTGCTCACCGGCCACCCCTCCCTGCTGACGACCCGCACCCCCCACCACCGATCGCTCCCCGGCAGCCCTTGAGGCGTTGACTCCACCGAGACAGAGGGAAGAATCCCCGTCATGCCCCCAGCCACCGGATTCAGTTACGAGCGGCACCCCGACGGCACGGTGGTCATCACCCACCGCGGCCGGACGGCCGCCACCCTGCGCGGCTCACGCGCCGACAAGTTCCTGACCCAGGTGGCGTCGGGCGACGCCCAGCTGGTCATGGCCCGCTGGACCGGGGCGTACAAATTCGGCAACGAACGCACGGCCCGCAACCACCCGAGGAACCAGGGGCGCCGCTGACCGCGCGCTGACGGAGTCAGCCCCGTCGCAGACTGGCGAGGACGCCGTCCAGGGCGGCGCGGTCGGTGCGGTTGTAGGGGAGCTTTCCGAGCAGGGCGGCCATGGCGCAGGTGTTGGAGAGCGCGGAGTAGACGAGCCCGGCGGCGATGCCCGCGGAGAACAGCTGGAAGGCGGGGTGGACCAGCAGGCCGAGGAGGAGGCCGAGCAGGACCAGGGAGCCCGCGGTGAGACGGACCTGGCGGTCCATGGCCCACGTGGGCCGTGCGGCGGCGGGCCGGTGCAGCTCTCCTCCGGCGGACGCCCAGGCGGCGGTCCCGCCTTCCAGGGTGGCGGCGGGGATGCCGTCGCGGGACAGCACGGCGCAGGCGCTCTGCGAGCGGGCGCCGGAGGCGCAGACGACGAGGAGCTCGCGGCGGCCCGCGGCCTCGCGCAGGGTCGGCAGGGCACGGTCCAGGTCGTCGAGGGGGATGTTGTGGGCGCCGGGCAGATGTCCGCCCGCGTACTCGCCGGGGGTGCGTACGTCGATGACGGTCAGGGAGTGCAGGCGCTCACGGGCGATGCCGGGGGTGAGGGTCGTGTTCATGATGCGACGGGTGTCCTTCGGATGCGGATGCGGATTCGGATGCGTATGTGCTGGGTCAGAGGTCAGAGGTCAGATGAGGCTGTCGAGGAGCATGAGGGCGGCCACGGCGAGCAGGACGTAGGCGAAGAGGCGCCGTAGCCGGTCGCCGGAGACTTTCGCGGCGAGGCGTCTGCCGTCCCAGGCGCCGAGGATCGCGGCTCCGGTGAAGGGCGCGATGACGGCCCAGTCGAGCCCGTCGGCGGTGCCGGTACGGGTGGCGAGCGCGGCGAGCGAGGTGACGACGATGACCAGGAGGCTGGTGCCGACGGCGGCCTTCATCCGCAGGCCGACCACGCTCACCAGGGCCGGTACGGCCAGGAAGCCCCCGCCCACGCCGAGTACGCCGGTGACCGCGCCGAGCCCGGCTCCGGCGCCGGCGGCCCGGACCGGCCGTACGGGCCGGTCCTCCGCCGGGCGGCTTGGGCGGAGCATGCGCCAGGCGGCGAGCGCGGCGATCACCGCGAACGCGACGGTCAGCGCGGAGCCGGGGATACGCCCGGCCGCGAGCCCGCCGAGCATGGCGGGTCCGATGCCCGCGGCGGCGAACAGCAGCCCGGCCCGCCAGCGCACGTCGCCGTCCCGGGCGTGCGCGACCAGCGAGCTGGCGGAGGTCGCGGCAACGATGATCAGGCTCGCGGTGGTGGCGGCGACGGGGCTGAAGCCGAGCAGATAGATCAGCGCGGGAACGGCCAGGACGCTGCCGCCGCCGCCCAGCCCGCCCAGGGCCAGACCGACCACCGCTCCGGCGGCCAGCGCGAGGACGAGCACGCTCATATGACCGTGCCCGCGCTCCCGGCGGAGCTCTGGACCGGCAGTCCCTTCCGGGCCCAGGCGGTCATGCCGCCGGTGACGTCGACAGCGTCGGTGCCCCGTGCCCGCAGCAGCCGGGCGGCCTGCTGGGAACGGTGTCCGGAGCGGCAGATCAGCACCAGCCGCCGGCCTGCCGGCGTACCGGGCGCCGCTGCCCCGGCCGTCAGCCGGGAGAGCGGCAGATGCCGGGCGCCGGGGGCGTGCCCGGCCTGCCACTCGTCCTGCTCGCGTACGTCCAGCAGGACGGCGGAGCCTTCCTGGAGCAGGCGGTGGGCCTCGGCGGCGGTGAGCCGGCCGGGGCCGGTCCTCCATCGGGAGAAGATCATGACAGTGCTTCCTTCGAGCGCTCTCCGGGCAGGCCGGGGCGCTCCGTGAGAGTGGTTCGGCTCCGTGAGCGCGGTTCGGCGCGGGCGGGTGCCTCAGCGCAGACGAGTGCTCAGCGCGTGCGGACGGTTGGCGGTCAGGCCGCGCCGGAGGCCCGGCCGAAACGCGGACGCGTCACGGTCAGACCCGCATCGACCGCCCGGTCGAAGCCGTCGTCGACGGCGATGACATCGCGTCCGGCCGCGTCCAGCAGGGAGGCCGCGATCCCGGCCCGCATGCCGCCGGCGCAGTGCACCCAGACGGTTCCGGCGGGCACCTCGTCGATCCGCTGGTGCAGCAGGTGTACGGGGATGTGGACCGAGCCCTCGATGTACCCGCCGGCGCGTTCGGAGTCGCGGCGTACGTCCAGGACCACCGTCCGCGCCGACGCCCCGTCGGGCTTCCCGTCGAGCTCCGCGGCCAGGTCGGCGAAGACCGCCCGGCGGAAGGAGGCCGGGGCCTCGCCGGGGCGGAGCCAGTCGGCCGGGCCGCCGGTCGCCGCGGCGGCGGGGCGGTCGATGCCGACGCGGACCAGCTCGCGCTGTGCTTCGGCGAGCTGCCGGGGCGTTTCGGCGAGCAGGGTGACGGGCTTGCCCCAGGGGATCATCCACGCGAGATAGGTGGCGATCTTGCCGTCGGCCTCGAAGTTGAACGATCCCGCGACATGCCCCTGGGCGTAGGCGACCCGGCTGCGCAGATCGACGACCCACTCACCGGCCGCGAGCCGGGCGGCGATCTCCTCGGCGTCCGCGCGGGCCGGTGCGGTCAGATCGACCGGGTCCGGGCCCGCCGCGTTGGCCGGTCCCATGTGGGCGTAGTAGGCGGGTACGTCCTCCAGACCGGCCAGCAGCCCGGTGACGAAGGCGTCCACGTCCTGGGAGAGGGCCGCGTTGACGGTCTTCTCCCGGCCGATGGTGCTCGCGTCGCCCTCGGCCTGACCGGAGGAGCAGAAGCTGCCGAATCCGTGGGTGGGCAGCACCGAGGCGTCGTCGGGCAGCTCGGCGGCGAGCCGGTGCGCGGAGGCGTGCTGGGCCCGGGCCAGCTGCTCGGTCAGCCGGGGCTCGACCAGGTCGGGGCGGCCGACGGTGCCGATGAGCAGGGAGCCGCCGGTGAACGCGGCGACCGGACGGCCGCTCTCCTGGAGTACGTACGCGGTGTGGTGCGGGGTGTGGCCGGGGGTGGCCAGGGCTCGCAGGGTGAGGCCGGCGTCGACCTCGATCACATCCCCGTCGCGGACCGGTTCACGAGCGAAGGACACCTGGGCGGCGGCGGGCACCAGATAGACGGCGCCGGTCACCCGGGCCAGCTCCAGACCGCCGGTCACATAGTCGTTGTGGACGTGCGTCTCGACGACATGCGTGATGCGCACACCCCGGCGGGCGGCTGCCGCGATCACCTGGTCGATGTCGCGGGGCGGGTCCACCGCCACCGCCGCCCGGGCGCCCCCGGCCAGATAGTGCCGGTTGCCCAGGCCCTCGATCTCGATGGTCTCGACGAAGAACATGTGCCACTCACATCCTCATTGATTACCCCCCGGGGTATTAATTCGACCGTAACAGATTACCCCCAGGGGTATAGTGAGGGGTGAATCACCCGGAATATCCGATCTTGGGATACGACCGCACAGTGCGTGTCCCGGCCGGCGCCGCCCGCACGGCGGCGGCCGAGCGGCCCGACCTCGCCGGGAGCGAGGCAGCAGCCCGCAGACTGGACAGAGCCCTCGCCGCACTCACCAAGGAGCTGAACGGATGAACCCGACCCCGCCGACCCCGGCCCCGGAGACCGCAGCCGCAGTGCACGCCGCGCCCGCAGTGCCCGCCACGCCCGCCATGACGGCCGACGACGAGGCCGCCGCCCGGGCCGTGCTCAACCGGCTGCGCCGTGCGCAGGGGCAGCTGGCCGGAGTCATCGCCATGGTCGAGGAGGGCCGCGACTGCCGTGATGTGGTGACCCAGCTCGCCGCCGTCAGCCGCGCGCTGGACCGCGCCGGCTTCAAGATCATCGCCAGCCGGATGCGCGAGTGCATGACCGCCCGCGAGGACGGCGGCGAGCCCAAGCTCAGCGAGGAGCAGCTGGAGAAGCTCTTCCTCACCCTGGCCTGACGGGCGGCACCCCGGCCTGACGGACGGCGCCGCCCGCCCCCTTCCTGCCGGGGGGCGGGCGGCGCCGTCGGTTCCGCGGGCCGGGCCGTCACGGCTTCAGCTTGTCGGCCTCCCGGACCTCGTCGAGGTGGATCAGGACGTCGAAGGAGCGGGCGATCGCGATGCCGGAGTCCGGCCAGGGGTACTGGGTGCCGACGTTGCGCGTGGGCCGGGCGGCGTTCAGCCAGGCGCGGGCGGCGGCCGGGGCCCTGCGGGCGTCGAGGTAGTAGTCCCGGTAGCGGACCTTGTCGAGGGTGTGCTCGTTCATACCGGGCGTGGCGGCGCCCACGGTGAACTTCTTCCAGTCGCCGCCGAGGGCGGCGTCCTTCGACAGGAAGGAGCCCTGGTTGAAGGTGAAGCCGATGGGGAGATAGCTCTCGCCCATCGTGTCGCGCAGGAACGCCCCCTGCGTCTTCGGATACAGCTTCGGATCACCGGCGGCGTAGCCGACGTGGTCGTTCTGCGCCGACAGCAGGATCTTGTCCCCGGTGCGCCGCTGCCACCAGGTGACGTTCTGGGCCATGACCTCGTCGCGGTAGAGCTGAGCGGCGGCCACCGACTCCGGGTCGTCGGGGTCCATGGTGAGGAACCGGGCGGTCTGGGCGATGGACCGGGCGTTCTGCTCGGCCCACGCGAAAGCCTCTCCACCGGAGCCCTGGGCGCTGATCAGCTCCAGGGCCTGCTGTGCCTGGGCGGCGAGCCGCCGGCGTTCCGCGAGCGGCTTGCTCAGATAGGCGAAGACGTCGTCGATCGGGCGCAGGCCGGTGTAGAGCTCGTCGAGCCGCGGCAGCGTCTCCGGGTGGTGGCGCTTCATATAGCCGGTCACCCGGCCGAAGAACTCGTCGCTGACCGCGGGGGAGCCGATGTCGTCGCCCATGAAGTGGACGGTACGGCCGGGGTTGCGGCGGTTGTAGTCGCGCATCCACTCGATGAGGCTCACGAACTCCTCACGCTCCCACGGGGAGTTGCTCAGCGTCTCCTTCGCGATCTCGCGGGCGTCGCCCTTGCCGGTCTGGAGGTACTCGTCGATCCGGAGCCCCGCGGACCAGCCCAGCTCCAGGGCGAAGGTCGTGAAGCCCTTCTCCTCGACGAGATAACGGAAGACGCGCTCCTTCATGGTGAAGAACTCATGGGAGCCATGCGTGGCCTCGCCGAGCCCGACCACCGTGGCGTCGCCGATCATCGCGCCGAGCGCCCGCAGGTCGCCCGTCTTCTTCCCGGGCTCGGTCGAACGCAGCGGATGGGCCGCCTTCTCCAGCGCGCGCACCGGATCCTGCTTCCCACCGGCCGCGTGAGCCGACGCCGACCCCGGGGCCGCCTGGGCCGCCACGGGTGCGAGAACGGCCCCCATCGCGATGACCGCCGTCGCCAGCAGTCCCCGCCGGCTGATGCGCTTCCGGTGCCCGTCCATTTTTTCGTACCCCTCGATGTGCGTCACGCGATGTGAGGAACATCCTGGTCCGGGCCCCTGCCGCCGCGCGCTGGTGGCAGCTTCCGAAATCGTCGGGGGGATATCCCCCGGACGATTTCGGAAGCCGGCCTGAACAGCGGAAACGACCTTGGTGACGGTGACCTGCCCGCCGCAGAGCACACCGAGGTCCTCAGGGTCGGAGGTCAGGATGGTGGTCGGCCCGGGTGCGGCGAGGGCGGTGGCGCTGAGCATGGCGTCGATGGCGTGCTTGTGGCCGTGCAGGCTGGCGTCCGCGAGAAGGGCGGCGGCGTGGCGGGCTACGGGCTCGGTGATGGGTTCGACGACGAGGCGGGAGAGCGTCCACTCCAGGGCCGGGCGGTTGATCCGGGGGTGGACGACCTCCACCAGGGCGGCAGCGGACGTGACCACGCGGAGATCGTCGGTGCGTGCCAGCGCGAGCCAGGCGGTGACCGAGCGGTCGCGCAGGACGGCCTTGGCCAGCCCTCCGCTGTCGAGCACGAGAGTGCCGCCGGGGACGGCGGGGGAGCGGGTCACACGGTGTTCGCTCCGCCCTGTGTCTGCTCGCTCCGGGCCCGATGGAGCTGGTCGCGCACCGACTGGATCTCCTCATCGGTGATGGGGCCGTGCTCGGCCTCGGCGACCTGGATGAGCTCGTTGAGGTTGTCGCGCTCGATCTGGCGGGCGACGGCGGCGGCCACATAGGCGGACAGCCCGGAGGGACCGCTGCGGGCCTTCGCGGCCTCGGCGATGTCGCGTGGCATGGTGATCGAGTACTTACCGGTAGGCTCGGCCATGTTTGATCCTTCCACTTCGACTCTGGAGCATTCCCACAGGGTGCGCCGCTTCCTGAGGGTGCTGCAGGCCCGGCGGTGCGCTGTGGCCGAACCATCGCGGGCACTGGAGACTTCTTCAGTGAGCCCGGCTGAGGCCCCATATCGGGACAGCCTTCAGGCGACTTGTCCGCGGTCTCTGAGGGCTTGTGCGGCGAGGCTGAGGAAATCCGCCCATAACGCTTGCAGTTCTCTCCGTCGAGTCCGGAACGTCTCCTGAAACGAGTCTGTTGGGGATCCGGACTTCATCGCGCCGTAGACATGAGGAGTCAGGTCCTGGATGCTCCGGCCGACGACGGTTGCCTGATCCGGCCCCCAGACGCCCAGGCGAACGAATGAGTGCAACAACGCCTCACCGGACGTCAGGTCGTCGTCATGCAGCGCGGCTGGCGGGCTGTTCCCCAGGGACAACTATCCATCGGGTGTACGAGGGGTGCATCTACGGCCAGGAGGCGACCATGAACGCGAAGATCGAGCAGGAACTCGACTGGCCGGGAGAGGAGTCAGCCGGGGGCGACGGTGCCGAGGCGTAGCGACCTCTATCGCAGGTCTATCGCGACCAGTGCGTAACAACGACAAAGACCTGGACTCAGTGGGACTGGGTCCAGGTCTTCATGCTTGGCACTCGTGCAGGTCAGCGAGTGTTTCACGCTGGTCCGGCAGAAGTGCCCCCGGCAGGATTCGAACCTGCGCACACGGCTCCGGAGGCCGTTGCTCTATCCCCTGAGCTACGGGGGCGCACTGTCCCCGCCGGGTTGGTGCCCTGCGCGGTGACGGGTAGAACACTACCAGCTCCCACAGGGTGCCTGTGAACAGGTATTTCCGGGGCTCGCGGGCCATCGTGGGGGTGGGCCCGGGGTGGGGGCGCGTCGCCCGCACGGGGTGGAAGTGGGCAAAACCCGGACGCAGCCGCGTTGTGGCACCTACTCTCTAGTTGTGTCAGGAGCGTCCGGCCGTGTGCTCGTTGTCGATGACAACCGGGTCATCCGGCAATTGATCAGGGTCAACCTTGAGCTGGAGGGCTTCGAGGTCGTGACCGCGGCCGATGGTGCCGAGTGTCTGGAGGTCGTCCAGCAGGTGCGGCCCGATGTCGTGACGCTCGATGTGGTCATGCCCCGGCTCGACGGTCTGCGCACCGCGGCCCGGCTCCGGGCCGAGCCGCTCACCAGCCATCTGCCGGTCGCGATCATCAGCGCCTGCACCCAGTACGAGGTGGAGAGCGGCCTCGCCGCCGGGGTCGACGCGTTTCTCGCCAAGCCCTTCGAACCGGCCGAGCTGGTCCGGCTCGTACGGCGGTTGAGACGCCCCGAGGGGCCGCCGTCCCTGGACGGAAGGCATGGGGCCGGACGGGCGGAGAGCGCCCGCGGCTGACCGCATGGCGAAACGGTTGGCGAAGGGCCCCCCTCCCTCACCTACGCTTGGCCCGTGACTCCCGCCGAGCTCTCCCGAACCGTGCTGCACGCCGTGCGCAGCGCGGTGGCGGACGGTGCGCTGCGGGTCGTCCCGCCCGAGAGCGTCAGCGTCGAGCGGCCCGGCCCCGGCGGGTGCGGCGACTACGCCACCAATGTCGCGCTCCGGCTCGCCCGGCCGGCCGGGCAGCCGCCGCGGGCCGTGGCCGAGGCCCTGCGCGAGCGCATCGCCCAGGATCCCGCCATCGCCTCCGTGGAGATCACCGGGCCCGGCTTCCTCAACATCACCCTGGGGGAGGGCTCACAGCAGGCCCTGATCCGGAAGGTGCTGGAGCAGGGCGGACGGTACGGCTGGCAGAGCGCCGCCCCGTCCCCCGGCGGTCAGGATTCCGGCCCTGACCGTCAAGATCCCGCCCGCCGGGATTCCCGCCACCCAGCCCCCGACCCCCGCGCCCTCCTCTGGGACGACACCGTCGCCCGGCTCCTGCGCACCCAGGGCGCCGCCGCCCGCCCCCGGGCCGCAGGCGCCCTCACCCCCGCCCCTCCGTACGACCCCTCCCTCGGCGACGACGCCATCCGCTGGGGTCTGCTCGCCGCCGCCGCGCACGATCGGCCGCGGATCGGGCCGCAACTGCTCCGGCAGCACGAGAGCAACCCTCTCTTCACCGTCCGGTACGCCCACTCCCGCGCCCGCGCCCTCCGGCGGGACGCCGAGCGGCTCGGGTTCACCGCCGCGCCGCTCGAACAGGTCGAGGCCGGCGGGCTCACCGGGCTCATCGCCGACTATCCCGCCGTTCTCGCCTCCGCCGCCCGGCTGGGCGCGCCCGACCGGCTCGCCCGGCATCTGGAGAGCACCGCCGACGCCCTGCTCGCCTTCCAGCACACCGTGCTGCCCCTCGGCGACGAGAAACCCATGGCCGCCCACCGCTCCCGGCTCGCCGTCGCCGAGGCCGCCGGGACGGTGCTCGCCGGCGGCCTGTCCCTGCTCGGCGTCAGCGCACCCGAACATCTGTGAGAGAGACATCATGAGCCGTTCCGCACACCCCGCCGGGCCCCGTTACGCCGATCTGCTCCCCGAAGGGCACTACACCGCCCCGCCCGCCGACCTCAACCACCTCGACGACAAGGTCTGGGCCCGCACCGTCGCCCGCGGCGACGACGGGGTCGTCACCGTCGGCGGCATCGAAGTGACCCGGCTGGCCGAGGAGTTCGGCACCCCGGCCTACTTCCTCGACGAGGCCGACTTCCGGGCCCGCTGCCGCTCCTGGGCCGACGCCTTCAGCGGGGACGCCGACGTCTTCTACGCCGGGAAGGCGTTCCTCAGCAAGGCCGTGGTGCGCTGGCTCCACGAGGAGGGGCTCAACCTCGACGTCTGCTCCGGCGGCGAGCTGATCACCGCGCTCGACGCCGGCATGCCCGCCGAGCGCCTCGCCTTCCACGGCAACAACAAGTCTCCCGAGGAGATCGAGCGCGCCATCCGCGCCGGCGTCGGGCGGATCGTCCTCGACTCCTTCCAGGAGATCGTCCGCGTCGCCCACATCGCCCGGGGCCTCGGTGTGCGCCAGCCCGTCCTCATCAGGGTCACCGTCGGGGTCGAGGCCCACACCCATGAGTTCATCGCCACCGCCCACGAGGACCAGAAGTTCGGCATTCCGCTCGCCGGCGGGCAGGCCGCCGAGGCCGCGCGCCGGGTGCTGGGACTGGACAGCCTCGAACTGATCGGGATCCACTCCCACATCGGCTCGCAGATCTTCGACACCTCCGGCTTCGAGGTCGCCGCCCACCGGGTCATCGGCCTGCTGAAGGAGATCCGCGACGAGCACGGCGTCGAGCTGCCCGAGATCGACCTCGGGGGCGGCCTCGGGATCGCGTACACCTCCGCCGACGACCCCCGTGAGCCGCATCACATCGCCAAGGCGCTCCGCGAGATCGTCACCCGTGAGTGTGAGAGCGCCGGGCTGCGCGTCCCCCGGATCTCCGTCGAGCCCGGCCGCGCCATCGTCGGCCCGACCGCCTTCACCCTGTACGAAGTCGGGACCATCAAGCCCCTGGAGGGCCTGCGGACCTATGTCAGCGTCGACGGCGGCATGTCCGACAACATCCGCACCGCGCTGTACGACGCCGAATACAGCGTCACACTGGTATCGCGTGCCTCCGACGCCGCGCCCATGCTCTCCCGTGTCGTCGGCAAGCACTGCGAAAGCGGTGACATCGTGGTCAAGGACGCGTTTCTGCCCGCCGACCTCGCGCCCGGCGATCTGATCGCCGTGCCCGCGACCGGCGCGTACTGCCGCTCCATGGCCAGCAACTACAACCATGCGCTCCGCCCGCCGGTCGTGGCCGTCGCGGACGGAGCGGCGCGAGTGATCGTCCGGCGTGAGACGGAGGAAGATCTTCTGCGTCTGGACGTAGGTTGATGAGATAGATGTCTCGCATGCCGGACGGAGGATAGAAACTTCCGTCCGGTGAGTGAGACTGGTCCAACTGTAGTAGTGATGAGAAGCGAGGTCGGATGATGCGTACGCGTCCGCTGAAGGTGGCGCTGCTGGGCTGTGGAGTCGTCGGCTCAGAGGTGGCGCGCATCATGACGACGCACGCCGACGACCTCGCCGCCCGGATCGGCGCCCCCGTGGAACTCGCGGGCGTCGCCGTGCGCAGGCCGTCGAAGGTGCGCGAGGGCATCCCCCCGGAGCTCATCACCACGGACGCCACCGCGCTGGTCAAACGCGGCGACATCGACGTCGTCATCGAGGTCATCGGCGGCATCGAGCCCGCCCGCGCCCTCATCACCACCGCCTTCGAGCACGGCGCGTCCGTCGTCTCCGCCAACAAGGCGCTGCTCGCCGAGGACGGCGCGACGCTCTACGCCGCCGCCGAGGAGCACGGCCGCGACCTCTACTTCGAGGCCGCCGTCGCCGGCGCCATCCCGCTGATCAGGCCGCTGCGCGAGTCGCTCGCCGGGGACAAGGTCAACCGCGTGCTCGGCATCGTCAACGGCACCACCAACTTCATCCTCGACCGGATGGACAGCTCCGGCGCGGGCTACTCCGAGGCGCTCGACGAGGCCACCGCGCTCGGTTACGCCGAGGCCGACCCCACCGCCGACGTCGAGGGCTTCGACGCCGCCGCCAAGGCCGCCATCCTCGCCGGGATCGCCTTCCACACCCGCGTACGCCTCGACGACGTCTACCGTGAGGGCCTCACCGAGGTCACCGCCGCCGACATGGCCTCCGCCCGGCGCATGGGCTGCACGGTCAAGCTGCTCGCCATCTGCGAGCGCGCCGCCGACGGCAAGTCCGTCACCGCGCGGGTGCACCCCGCGATGATCCCGCTCAGCCACCCGCTCGCCTCCGTCCGCGAGGCGTACAACGCCGTCTTCGTCGAGGCGGAGGCCGCCGGGCAGCTGATGTTCTACGGACCCGGCGCGGGCGGCTCGCCGACCGCGTCCGCGGTCCTCGGCGACCTGGTCGCCGTCTGCCGGAACAAGCTCGCCGAGTCCACCGGACCGGGCGAGTCCGCGTACAGCCGACTGCCCGTGAGCCCCATGGGCGACGTGGTCACGCGGTACCACATCAGTCTCGACGTGGCCGACAAGCCTGGCGTGCTCGCCCAGGTCGCGACGGTCTTCGCCGAGCACGGGGTGTCGATCGACACCGTCCGCTAGCAGGGTAAGGACGGCGAGGCATCGCTCGTCGTCGTCACCCACCGCGCGCCCGACGCCGCCCTCTCCGGGACCGTCGAGGCGCTGCGCGAGCTCGACACCGTGCGCGGTGTCGCCAGCATCATGCGTGTTGAAGGGGAGTAAAGGACCCATGACCAGCAAGGGCACCCACCAGTGGCGCGGCATCATCGAGGAGTACCGGCACCGCCTTCCGGTCACGGACACGACGCCCGTCGTCACGCTCCGTGAGGGTGGTACGCCGCTCGTCCCCGCTCAGGTCCTCTCCGAGCGCACGGGGTGCGAGGTGCACCTCAAGGTCGAGGGCGCGAACCCCACCGGATCCTTCAAGGACCGCGGCATGACCATGGCGATCACCCGCGCCAAGGAGGAGGGCGCGCGGGCGGTCATCTGCGCCTCCACCGGCAACACCTCGGCCTCGGCCGCCGCCTACGCGGTGCGCGCCGGAATGGTCTGCGCGGTCCTGGTGCCGCAGGGCAAGATCGCGCTCGGCAAGATGGGCCAGGCGCTGGTCTACGGCTCGAAGATCCTCCAGGTCGACGGCAACTTCGACGACTGTCTGAATCTGGCCAGGAGCCTGTCCGAGAACTATCCGGTGGCCCTGGTCAACTCGGTTAATCCGTACCGTATCGAGGGCCAGAAGACCGCCTCCTTCGAGATCGTGGACGCCCTCGGCGACGCCCCCGACATCCATGTGCTGCCCGTGGGCAACGCCGGGAACATCACCGCGTACTGGAAGGGCTACCGGGAGTACGCCGCCGACGGCATGTCCTCCCGTACGCCGCGCATGTGGGGGTTCCAGGCGTCCGGGTCGGCCCCGATCGTCCGCGGCGAGGTCGTCAAGGATCCGTCGACCATCGCCACCGCGATCCGGATCGGCAACCCGGCCTCCTGGCAGCAGGCGCTCGCCGCGCGCGATGAGTCGGGTGGCTTCATCGACGAGGTGACGGACCGTGAGATCCTGCGTGCCTACCGGCTGTTGGCCTCCCAGGAGGGCGTCTTCGTCGAGCCCGCGTCCGCCGCTTCCGTGGCCGGTCTGCTCAAGGCGGCCGAGGCCGGAAAGGTCGACCCGGGCCAGCGGATCGTCTGCACCGTCACCGGAAACGGTCTGAAGGACCCGGACTGGGCCGTCGCCGGAGCGCCGCAGCCGGTCACCGTCCCGGTCGACGCCGCGACGGCCGCCGAGCGGCTCGGCCTGGCGTAAGCGCCGTACCGGAGACCTCGGAGGCCAGCCTCTTCGAGGAGCCCGCGTCCCGGTATATGCCGGAGCGCGGTCCCCGGGGCGGCGGGGCCCCGAGCCGTCCGCCGGGTTACCCCGGCGAAAAGCTCTCCAAGCAGGGCATCGACGCACGTAGAGGCACAGGAGGCTTGCGACACGCATCGTGCGCCTCCTGTGCGCCCTATGTCGCCGCAGAACCTTCCTTCGATAGGCTGTACCGAACCCACCCCGCGCATATGCCGCGGTGCAGTCGACGTTGTGGCCCTCGGGTGCTCATCCCCCTGGAATCCCCTGGAATCCCCTGAATCCCGCCGCCCGAACACCCCGCAGCCGCAACACCCGTCACTCGAACACCTCAACGACAGAACATCTGAACCCCAGAACATCAGAGCGCCGAAACGTCTGACGTCCAGACCCCATCGGAGCGCCGGGAGCATCCGGCGCCCGGACGCCGGATTCGTTTCGCAGTCAGAACCAAGGAGTGTCATCGAGCGATGGCCGGTCCAGCGTTCCGCGCCGCCGCCGTCCGTGTGCGCGTGCCCGCCACCAGTGCCAATCTCGGCCCGGGCTTCGACGCCTTCGGGCTGTCGCTGGGGCTCTACGACGATGTCGTCGTCCGTGTGGCCGACTCCGGCCTGCATATCGACATCGCCGGCGAGGGAGCCGCCACACTGCCGCGCGACGAGAGTCATCTGCTCGTACGGTCGCTCCGTACGGCCTTCGATCTGCTCGGCGGGCAGCCGCGCGGTCTGGAGGTCGTCTGCGCCAACCGGATTCCGCACGGGCGGGGCCTCGGATCGTCGTCCGCGGCCATCTGCGCCGGCATCCTCGCCGCCCGCGCGGTGACCATAGGCGGCGACGCCCGGCTGGACGAGACCGCCCTGCTGGAGCTCGCCACCGAGATCGAGGGGCACCCCGACAACGTCGCCGCCTGTCTCCTCGGCGGCTTCACCCTGGCCTGGACCGACCGGTCGGCCGCGCGCGCCATCAGGATGGAGCCCTCCGACTCCGTCGTTCCGGTGGTCTTCGTCCCCGAGAAGCCGGTGCTCACGGAGACGGCCCGCGGACTGCTGCCGCGCACCGTCCCCCATGTGGACGCCGCCGCGAACGCGGGTCGCGCCGCCTTGCTCGTCGAGGCTCTGACCAGGCGTCCTGAGCTGCTGCTGCCCGCCACGGAGGACCGGCTCCACCAGGAGTACCGCGCCCCGGCGATGCGGCAGAGCGTCGACCTCGTCAACCGTCTGCGCGCCGACGGCGTCCCAGCAGTCATCTCCGGTGCGGGCCCGACCGTGCTCGCACTGGCCGAGGACAGCGTGGCCGACAAGGTCGCGCGGCTGGCCGGCGAGGGGTGGGCGGCCAACCGTCTCGCCTTCGACACGGCGGGCGCGAGCGTACTGCCGCTCGCCCCGGCCGGCGGTGACACCCCCGCGCAGTGATGCGCGGGGGAGCGGAAAGGGGCGGGAAACGGGTGCGCGCCGCCGCCGCGCCCGGGTGACGCACAGCTGGCGGGACCGGTGATATCCGCCGGTCCGGCCGCCGCGCAGCGATGCGCGGCGAATCGCAGTGACACGAGATTGCCGGTGATGGAGAGGGGGAATGTTTGTTGGAGCCGGTAGTGTTAACCTCAAGTCTGCAACCGAAGCCTTCGCGGCTCGGAGCTTCGTGTCCCGATTCGGGACCACCAATTCTTCCGGGAGCCTCCCCAACTGCCTGAGCAGCCTGCCTGAGCAGTTTCGAGCACGCTCCGGAACCGGCACGACACCTCCCGCTCCCACCAGCGAGTGGGCCGAGCAGGGGGACTCGGGCCGGACCCGCATGTATCTGACTCTCCGCCGTATCACACCCGGCGGGGACCACCGCCCCGACCCGGTCCGATCAGAGAGACCGCAGTCGGACAGCACAACCGGTCGCCGAGCCAGAAGGCCGACGTCCGCTCCAGGGAAGGACCCTTCGTGAGCGACACCACCGATCTGATGGGCGTGAGCGCCGACAACAACGTCGACACCTCCGCGCCCGCCGCAGGTGCTGCCTCCGGCACCACCTCACGGCGCCGCCGTTCCGGCACCGGCCTTGAGGGCATGGTCCTGGCCGAGCTGCAGCAGGTCGCGTCCGGCCTCGGCATCAGGGGCACCGCGCGTATGCGCAAGAGCCAGCTGATCGAGGTCATCAAGGAGGCGCAGGCCGGAAGCGGCGCGGCCACGGCCAAGAAGGCGGACTCCGCGTCCAAGAGCGCCGAGGCCGAGACCAAGCCGAAGCGCCGCGCCACCTCCAAGGCGCGTACGGGCGAGGCAGCCGCCGAGTCCGCCGCGGCCGCGCCCGAGAAGGCCGCGGCGCAGCAGCAGATCGACATCCCCGGCCAGCCGGCCAGCGACGACCAGCCGACCGGTGAGCGCCGCCGCCGCCGCGCCACCGCGCAGGCGGGCAGCCCGGAGGTCCAGGCCGAGGCCCGGACCGAGACGGCCGTCGATGTGAAGGACAAGGCCGAGGGCCAGGCCGACGCCAGGACCGAGTCCGCCGTCGCCGCCTCCGCGCAGGACGGCGAGGGCCGCCGGGAGCGCGGCCAGCGCGGTGACCGCCGGGAGCGTCAGCGCGACCGCGACCGTGACCGGGGGGACCGCGACCGTGACCGGGGGGACCGCGACCGGGATCGTGACCGTGACCGCCGTGGCAAGGGCGACGACCAGCAGCAGAGCGGTCAGCGTCAGCAGCAGGGCGGCCAGCCGCAGCGCCAGGGCGGCGGCGTCAGCCAGCAGCAGCAGGACGACGACGATTTCGAGGGCGGACGCCGCGGACGCCGTGGCCGTTACCGCGACCGCCGTGGCCGTCGTGGCCGCGACGAGTTCGTGACGAGCGAGCCGCAGGTCGCCGACGACGATGTGCTGATCCCCGTCGCGGGCATCCTGGACATCCTCGACAACTACGCGTTCATCCGTACGTCGGGTTACCTCCCCGGCCCCAACGACGTGTACGTCTCCCTCGCCCAGGTCCGCAAGAACGGGCTGCGCAAGGGCGACCATGTCACCGGCGCCGTCCGGCAGCCCAAGGACGGCGAGCGCCGCGAGAAGTTCAACGCGCTGGTCCGTCTCGACTCCGTCAACGGCATGGCCCCCGAATCGGGCCGTGGGCGGCCGGAGTTCAACAAGCTGACCCCGCTCTACCCGCAGGACCGGCTCCGTCTGGAGACCGACCCGGGCGTGCTGACCACCCGGATCATCGATCTGGTGTCGCCGATCGGCAAGGGCCAGCGCGGTCTGATCGTGGCCCCGCCGAAGACCGGCAAGACCATGATCCTCCAGGCCATCGCCAACGCGATCACGGTCAACAGCCCCGAGTGCCATCTGATGGTCGTCCTCGTCGACGAGCGGCCCGAAGAGGTCACCGACATGCAGCGGTCGGTCAAGGGCGAGGTCATCTCCTCGACCTTCGACCGTCCGGCCGAGGACCACACCACCGTCGCCGAACTGGCCATCGAGCGCGCCAAGCGCCTGGTGGAGCTGGGCCATGACGTGGTCGTCCTGCTGGACTCCATCACCCGTCTGGGCCGTGCGTACAACCTGGCGGCCCCGGCCTCCGGGCGCATCCTGTCCGGTGGTGTCGACTCGACCGCGCTGTACCCGCCGAAGCGCTTCTTCGGCGCGGCGCGGAACATCGAGGACGGCGGCTCGCTGACCATCCTGGCCACCGCGCTGGTCGACACCGGCTCGCGCATGGACGAGGTGATCTTCGAGGAGTTCAAGGGCACCGGCAACATGGAGCTCAAGCTCGACCGGAAGCTCTCGGACAAGCGCATCTTCCCGGCGGTGGACGTGGACGCGTCCAGCACCCGTAAGGAAGAGATCCTGCTGGGCAGCGAGGAGCTCGCCATCGTCTGGAAGCTGCGCCGGGTGCTGCACGCGCTCGACCAGCAGCAGGCGATCGAACTGCTCCTGGACAAGATGAAGCAGACGAAGTCGAACGCCGAGTTCCTGCTCCAGATCCAGAAGACGACCCCGTCCTCCGGCAACGGAGACTGACGCACCGTCTGTCAGCGGACCGCCCCGTCACCCCTGAGGTGACGGGGCGGTCTCATTTCCGGGGGATAGGCGGTCCGGGCTGGCCAGTGCACGGACCGGGAACATACGATCGATCACTCAAGGCGGGGGTTCCAGGGGGGATTTCCGGGGTCACAGCGCTGCCGCGTCAGCCATGACCCCTCTTCGGTACGTTCCCCACCTTTCTCGTACCCCGCCGACTCCCGTTCCCGGTGGGGCTCGCGCGCTCCACCGGCATGACAGCCCGAGGTGGTTACCGAGTGCCCGAGCGCACCCCTGACGGTCGGCGTGAGAGCCGTACGAAGCACGGCATACCGGCGGTAGTGGCCGCGCTGGCCCTGGCCGGCACCGGTGTGCTGGCCACCGGCGCCCCGGCGGCGGCCGAGGAGATCCCGGTTCCCGCCGCCGTCGCCCCGCAGCAGTCCGGCGGACCCGCCCCGGCGGAGCTCGCCGCCCGGGTGGCCGGGACCCTCGAAGGGATCCGCGCCGCCGAACGCGCCGGCGACTCGACCCGGCCCGCTCCCGAGGCCGAGTCCTCGGGGCCCAGCGCCCGCATCATCGGCGGCAAGACCACCACGATCGCCTCGGCGCCCTGGATGGCCCAGCTCTACTTCGGGGACAGCCTCGGCAATTCGTACTCCTGCGGTGGCACGGTGGTCGCCCCCACCAAGATCCTCACCGCCGCCCACTGCGTCGAGGGCATCAGCTGGAAGTCCACGGGCGCGGTGGTCACCGGCGCGACCCGGGTGCCCACGGACACCGGCCGGACCGACGCCGACGGCAACCCGATCGTGGACTTCCACGGCGGGGAGGTGCGCGGCGTCTACCGCCAGTGGCACCACTCGAAGTACGACTCGTACTCCTTCGACAGCGATGTGGCCGTCCTCACCCTGACCGCGCCGGTCAAGGCCAAGCCGCTGCCGATCATGAAGTCCTCCGACAGCAAGCTCTACAAGGCCGGCACGGACGGCAAGGTCTACGGCTGGGGCCGCATCGGCTCCAGCCCGACCTCGCCGGGCTCCGACCGGCTGAAGGTCGCCGACGCCGACGCCCGCTCCGACGCCGACTGCAAGAAGGCGTACGGCGCGGACTTCATCGCGGGCACCATGTACTGCGCCGGGCGCGCGCCGACCGGTAAGGACAGCACCACCGAGACCACCTGCAACGGCGACTCCGGCGGCCCGCTGGTGGCCGGCGGCAGACTGGTCGGCGTGGTCTCCTGGGGTCATGTCGACTGCTCCAAGAAGGGCAAGTACGGCGTCTACGCCAAGGTGAGCGCCTTCCAGTCCGACATCCGGGCCCGTGTGCACGACACCAATCTCAGCGGTCACGACCACTCCGCCGATCTGCTGGCGCGCAAGGGCGACACGCTGTACGGCTGGGTCTCCTCCGCCAAGGGGACGAAGCTCACCCGGAAGTACGACCTCGGTGACTTCAGCGGGGTGAATCTGCTGGTCCAGGCCGATCTGAACCGCGACGACAGCCAGGATCTGGTCTTCCGGGTCACGAACGGCGATGTGTACTGGGCGCACGGCGAGACCGGGCCCAAGCGGATCGGCGCCGGCTGGGGCACCCACCGGCAGATCCTGGTCCCCGGCGATCTGACCGGCGACGACATCCCCGATCTGATGACCGTCGAGGCCAAGGGCAAGGCGTACGTCTACCCGGGCAAGGGCAACGGCTCCTTCAGCGCCCGGGTCTCGGCCGGGTCCGGCTGGGACCGGTTCAGCATGGTCCGGGGCCACGGTGACTTCACCGGCGACGGCAAGGCCGATGTGCTCTCCCGTGCCGCGGGCGGAAAGATCTACCTCCACAAGGGCACCGGCAGCACGAAGGCGCCGTTCTCCGCTCGTACCCTGGTCGGCACCTACAGCACGCTGAACGCCCTGGTCACCACCGGTGACGTCAACGGCGACGGGCGCGCTGACCTGCTGGCCCGCGACAGCAAGAACAAGCTGTGGCTCTACCCGGGCAGCGGCAAGGCGTCGAAGCTCTTCGGCAGCCGGGTTCAGCTCGGCGGCGACTGGAAGTCCTACAACCTCTTCGGCTGATCCGACCTCTTCGGCTGATCACCATCCGTGAGGTGAAGCTCACCGTGCCCGTCCCGCCCCCCGGCGCGGCGGGCACGGCCGTTTCTCACCCCGTTCTCAGCCGTGCGTGCAACCCTTACGCTCCCCGAGCGGTCTCCCCAGTGGCGGAGCCAGAATTGACAGGACGGACAGACCGCGCCTGATCGATCCGCCAGGGGGCAGCGGAAAGAGCGGGAAGCCGAGGAGACCATGGGCGAGCAGAGCAGCAGCACAGGCCGTGCGGGCGGCCGTGGACGGCGGCGGAAGCCGCAGTCCACGGGCCGTAAGGCGGGGAAGGCCGTCATATGGACGGTGACCGCCGTTCTCCTCGCCGGCGGCACCGGTCTCGGCTATGTGTATCTCAAGCTCAACGGCAATCTCGAAGGCATCGACATCAACGCCCGGCTCGGCACCGACCGGCCCCGGGACGTCGACAACGGCTCCCTGGACCTCCTGGTCCTCGGCTCCGACTCCCGCGCCGGATCGAACGCGGGGTACGGCGGCGACGAGGGCGGTGCGCGCGCCGACACCGCGATGGTCGTCCATCTGTACGACGGCCGTAAGAAGGCCAGTGTGGTCTCCATACCGCGCGACACCCTCATCACCCGCCCGCCGTGCGTCGACGACGACGGCAGGACCGTCGCCGCCCAGAACCGGGCCATGTTCAACACCGCGTACGAGGTCGGCGGCCCCGCCTGCGCCGTGAAGACGGTCGAACAGATGTCCGGCATCCGGATGGACCACTACATCGAGGTCGACTTCACCGGCTTCAAGAAGCTCATCGACGAACTGGGCGGGGTGGAGATCACCACCACCAAGCCGATCAAGGACGCCAAGAGCCATCTCGATCTGGAGCCCGGCACCCACACCCTCGACGGGGAGCAGTCGCTCGGCCTGGTACGCACCCGCAGCAGCGTCGGCGACGGCAGCGACCTCGGCCGGATCCAGCTCCAGCAGGCGTTCATGAAGGCATTCATCGCCCAGGTCAAGGAGGTCGGCGTGCTCAACGACCCCACGAAGATGCTGGACATCGCCGACACCGCCACCAAGGCGATCACCCCCGACTCCGAGCTGGACTCGGTCACCGAGCTGATCGGCTTCGCCGAGGGGCTCAGCGGGCTCGGGCCCTCCGACGTCGAGATGGTGACCATGCCGGTGGAGTACGACCCCGTCGACCCGAACCGGGTGATCCCCCTCAAGGGCGCGGCCCAGCAGGTCTGGACCGCCCTCTCGCTCGACAAGCCCATCCCCGCCTCCGCCCTCACGGACTCCGCGGGCGACAAGGGCGAGGCCGGAACCCTGGTCAAGGGCGGCGACACCGCCCCCGACGGCCAGGAGACCGCCGGGAAGACCGGTCCGGACGGCGGTACGCCGGCCGGGGGATAGCGCGCCGGACCCCCGGCGGCGGGGCGGGGGGAATACCAGCACGGGTACCCCGGTTTTGGGAGATACGGCCAGTCCTGGCAGACTGGTACGTCGGCCCCGGTTCACGTACGGGCAATCCGCCCGGGCGACCCGGAGCCCTCCCGAAACTAGGAGACACCTTGAAGCGCGACATCCACCCCGAGTACGTCGAGACGCAGGTCAGCTGCACCTGTGGCGCGTCGTTCACCACCCGTAGCACCATCGGCGGCGGCGCGATCCGCGCCGAGGTCTGCTCCGAGTGCCACCCGTTCTACACGGGCAAGCAGAAGATCCTCGACACCGGTGGCCGCGTGGCCCGCTTCGAGGCCCGCTTCGGCAAGGCTGCCGGCTCCGCCAAGAAGTAGCGAGCCAACAGCGCCGGTCTTCGGCCGCCCGCCGCGCGGGTGGCCGGGACCGGCGCTTTGCCGTCGTCCCGCAGCAAACCTCGTACAGACACAGGAGCCACCGATGTTCGAGGCGGTCGAGGAACTGATCGGCGAACACGCCGACCTTGAGAAGAAGCTCGCCGACCCTTCCGTGCACGCCGACCAGGCGAACGCGCGCAAGCTCGGCAAGCGGTACGCCGAGCTGACCCCGATCGTCGGGACCTACCGTTCCTGGAAGCAGACCGGTGACGACATCGGCACCGCCCGTGAGCTGGGGGCCGACGACCCGGACTTCGCCGCCGAGGTCAAGGTGCTGGAGAAGCAGCGCGAGGAGCTGACCGAGAAGCTGCGGCTGCTGCTCGTCCCGCGCGACCCCAGCGACGACAAGGACGTGATCCTTGAGGTCAAGGCGGGCGCGGGCGGCGACGAGTCGGCCCTCTTCGCCGGGGACCTGCTGCGGATGTATCTGCGCTACGCCGAACGCGTCGGCTGGAAGACCGAGATCATCGACGCCACGGAGTCCGAGCTCGGCGGCTACAAGGACGTCCAGGTCGCCGTGAAGACCAAGGGCGGCCAGGGCGCCACCGAGCCCGGTCAGGGCGTCTGGGCCCGGCTGAAGTACGAGGGCGGGGTGCACCGCGTCCAGCGGGTGCCCGCGACCGAGTCCCAGGGCCGTATCCACACCTCCGCCGCCGGTGTGCTGGTCACACCCGAGGCCGAGGAGATCGACGTCGAGATCAACCCCAACGATCTCCGGATCGATGTCTACCGCTCCTCCGGTCCCGGCGGCCAGTCCGTCAACACGACCGACTCCGCGGTGCGCATCACCCATCTGCCCACCGGGGTCGTCGCCTCCTGCCAGAACGAGAAGAGCCAGCTCCAGAACAAGGAGCAGGCCCTGCGTATCCTGCGCTCCAGGCTGCTCGCCGCGGCCCAGGAGGAGGCCGAGAGGGAGGCGGCGGACGCGCGCCGCAGCCAGGTCCGCACCGTCGACCGCTCCGAGAAGATCCGCACCTACAACTTCCCGGAGAACCGCATTTCGGACCACCGGGTCGGCTTCAAGGCGTACAACTTGGACCAGGTGCTCGACGGTGACCTCGACGCCATGATCCAGGCTTGCGTGGACGCGGACTCCGCCGCCAAGCTCGCCGCCGCGCAGTAACGCGCGACGACCCCCAGCAAGCTCTCGTACGAACCGGGTGGAGGACCAGTGAATCTGCTGCTTGCCGAGGTGGCCCAGGCCACCCAGCGGCTGGCCGACGCCGGCGTGCCGTCTCCGCGCTTCGACGCGGAGGAGCTGGCCGCGTTCGTGCACGGGGTGAAGCGGGGGGAGCTGCACACCGTCAAGGACGCGGACTTCGACGCCCGCTACTGGGAGGCCGTCGCCCGCCGTGAGGCGCGCGAGCCGCTCCAGCACATCACCGGACGGGCCTTCTTCCGCTATCTGGAGCTCCAGGTGGGCCCCGGCGTCTTCGTGCCCCGTCCCGAGACCGAATCGGTCGTCGGCTGGGCCATAGACGCCGTACGCGCCATGGACGTCGTCGAGCCGCTGATCGTCGACCTCTGTACGGGGTCGGGGGCCATCGCGCTCGCCATGGCGCAGGAGGTCCCGCGCTCCCGGGTGCACGGCGTGGAGCTGTCCGACGACGCGCTCGGCTGGGCCCGCAAGAACGCCGAGGGGTCCAGGGTCACCATCCACCAGGGCAACGCGCTCACCGCGCTCCCGGAGCTGGACGGCCAGGTCGACCTGGTGATCTCCAACCCGCCGTACATCCCGCTCACCGAGTGGGAGTACGTCGCCCCCGAGGCCCGCGACCACGACCCGGAGATGGCGCTGTTCTCCGGCGAGGACGGCCTCGACACCATCCGCGGCATCGAGCGCACCGCGCACCGGCTGCTGCGGCCCGGCGGTCTGGTCGTCATCGAACACGCGGACACCCAGGGCGGGCAGGTGCCGTGGATCTTCAGCGAGGAGTCCGGCTGGGCGGACGCGGCCGACCACCCCGACCTGAACAAGCGCCCCCGCTTCGCGACGGCCCGCAAGGCGATGCCGTGACCACCCGGACCACCCTCGCGAGCGAGCGCGCGGCTTCCCTGCCGCCCACCCGAACCCCCTTTGCGAGTGAGCCGCGATCTGTGCAAGCGTCCGTGCTTCGCGACGGCCCGCAAGGCGATGCCACCGTGACGACCCTGGCGCCCACCCGGATTGCCTTTGCGAGTGAGCCGAAGAGGCGCGCGGGCGTCGAAAGGGAGAACGCGCGGAGGCCGCGAGGTACGAGTGGTCGAGCACGATCGACCGTCGATGCACGCATCAGCGCCTCGGAGGCGAACCGAGCGCTCAAAAAAAGGGAGGCCCTCTGATGGCTCGGCGATACGACTGCAACGACACCGGCGATCGCGCGACTGGTCTGCGCGAGGCAGTGTCGGCCGTCCGCCGCGGTGAGCTGGTCGTGCTGCCCACCGACACGGTCTACGGCGTCGGCGCGGACGCTTTCGGCTCCGAGGCCGTCGCCGATCTGCTGGCGGCGAAGGGCCGGGGCCGCGATATGCCCACCCCTGTCCTCATCGGGTCGCCCAACACCCTCCACGGCCTGGTCACCGACTTCTCCGAGCAGGCTTGGGAGCTCGTCGACGCTTTCTGGCCCGGTGCGCTCACCCTGGTCGCCCGGCATCAGCCGTCCCTTCAGTGGGATCTGGGCGACACCCGGGGCACTGTCGCGATCCGGATGCCGCTGCACCCGGTCGCGATCGAGCTGCTCAGGGAGACCGGCCCGATGGCCGTCTCCTCCGCCAACCTCACCGGGCACCGCGCCCCCGAGGACTGCGACGCGGCGCAGGAGATGCTCGGCGACTCCGTCTCCGTCTATCTCGACGGGGGCCCCACCCCGGGGATCGTGCCCTCTTCGATCGTGGACGTCACCGGCGAGGTCCCGGTGCTGCTGCGCGCGGGCGCGTTGGACGCGGATGAGCTGCGCAAGGTCGTACCAGACCTTGAGGTGGCCCCTTGACCGCCCCTGAGGGGCGTGGCATAGGTGCGGACGCCACCGGCGACACGTTCAGGATCCTCCATGTCAGCACCGGCAATGTCTGCCGCTCGCCGATCACCGAGCGGCTGACCCGGCATGCCCTCAGCGACCGCCTCGGCGATCTGGTGACGAGCGGGCTGATCGTGGAGAGCGCGGGCACCTGGGGGCATGAGGGGGCCCCGATGGAGGCCAACGCCGAGATCGTGCTCGCCGACTTCGGCGCGGACGCCAGCGGCTTCGCCGGGCGTGAGCTGCTGGACGAGCATGTGATCCGGGCGGACCTGGTGCTGACCGCGACCCGGGACCACCGGGCGCAGGTCATCTCGATGGGGCATTCGGCGGGGCTGCGGACCTTCACGCTGAAGGAGTTCACCCGGCTGGTTCGGGCCATCGACCCGGCGACTCTGCCCGATCCGCGCGACGAGGGCGTGGTGGAGCGGGCGCGGGCGCTGGTGCGGGCGTCGGCGGCGCTGCGCGGCTGGCTGCTGGCGCCGAGCCCGGACGCGGACGAGGTGTACGACCCGTACGGCGCACCCATCACCTTCTTCCGGTCGATCGGCGACGAGATCAACCAGGCCCTCGACCCCGTGGTCACGGCCCTGACGGGCATCTCCGCGCCCACCTGCCGCTAGATCCTCCCGTTCGCATCAGGCGCCGGGCGGGCAGGGGCGGCGCGGCCTACATTGGAGGGGCAGCGCACCCCTCGCGATGCCCGGAGCCCGTCATGCTCACCACCCCCGTCGCGTCCGTCGCGTCCTACGCCGATCTCCGTGCCCTCCGCCGGCAGGACCACGAGATCGCGGAGATCATCGACGGCGAGGCCGCCCGCCAGTGCGACACCCTCCAGCTGATCGCCGCCGAGAACTTCACCTCGCCCGCCGTGCTCGCCGCTCTCGGGTCGCCCCTCGCCAACAAGTACGCCGAGGGCTACCCCGGCGCCCGGCACCACGGCGGCTGCGAGATCGTCGACGCCGCCGAGCGGATCGCCTGTGAGCGGGCCACCGGGCTCTTCAAGGCCGCCCACGCCAATGTGCAGCCCCACTCCGGCTCCTCGGCCGTCCTGGCGGCGTACGCGGCCCTTCTGAGGCCCGGTGACACCGTTCTCGCCATGGGACTGGCGCACGGCGGCCATCTCACCCATGGCTCTCCGGCCAACGTCTCCGGCCGCTGGTTCGACTTCGTCGGCTACGGAGTCGACTCCGACACCGGTCTGATCGACTACGACCAGGTGCGCGCCCTCGCCCGGGAGCACCGGCCCCGGGCGATCGTCTGCGGCTCGATCTCCTATCCGCGCCACCCGGACTACGCCCTCTTCCGGGAGATCGCCGATGAGGCGGACGCCTATCTCATCGCGGACGCCGCCCACCCCATGGGCCTCATCGCGGGCGGGGCGGCCCCCAGCCCCGTCCCGTACGCCGATGTGGTCTGCGCGACCACCCACAAGGTGCTGCGGGGCCCGCGCGGCGGGATGCTGCTGTGCGGGCCGGAGCTGGCAGAGCGCCTGGACCGGGCGGTCTTCCCGTTCACCCAGGGCGGCGCCCAGATGCACGCCGTCGCCGCCAAGGCCGTCGCCTTCGGGGAGGCCGCCGCTCCGGCGTTCGCCGCGTACGCCCATCAGGTGGTCGCCAATGCCCGGATGCTGGCGGGCGCGCTGGAGGCGGAGGGCTTCGCGGTGCTCACCGGCGGCACGGACACCCATCTGATCGGCGCGGACCCCTCCCCGCTCGGCATGGACGGCAGAGCCGCCCGGGGCAGGCTCGCGGCGGCCGGGCTGGTCCTGGACACCTGTGCGCTCCCGTCGGGGGACGGCCGCGGTCTGCGGCTGGGCACCGCCGCGCTGACCACCCAGGGCATGCGCGAGCCCCAGATGGCCGAGATCGCCTCCTTCTTCACCCGGGCGATCCGGGAGGCGGACGGACCGCCGCGGAGGGTACGTGCGGAAGTCCGCGAGCTTGCCGGTAGATTTCCGCCGTATCAGGGGTAGCCGGAATCGTCTGCAACCGTCCCCGGCTCCCGGATGTCCTCGACCATGTGGCCACCACAGCTAGGGTGTGGGGCTTAGACGGCCAGCGATTCCTGTGGGGCAGCCCGTGCGTGATTACCTGCTGACGCTCTGCGTCACGGCTGCGGTGACCTATCTGCTCACCGGTCCGGTGCGTAAGTTCGCCATCGCGACCGGTGCGATGCCGGAGATCCGCGCCCGCGATGTACACCGAGAACCGACACCGCGGCTCGGTGGCATCGCCATGTTCTTCGGTCTCTGCGCGGGACTGCTGGTCGCCGCTCATCTTTCGAATCTCGACAGCGCTTTCGAATTGACGAGCGAGCCACGTGCGCTGCTCTCCGGCGCCGCGCTGATCTGGATCATCGGCGTCCTCGACGACAAGTTCGAGATCGACGCCCTGATCAAGCTCGGCGGTCAGATGATCGCCGCGGGGGTCATGGTCGTTCAGGGTCTGACGATCCTCTGGGTGCCCGTGCCGGGAATCGGGACCGTCTCGCTCACCGCCTGGCAGGGCAATCTGCTCACGGTCGCGATGGTCGTCATAACCATCAACGCGGTGAACTTCGTGGACGGCCTCGACGGTCTCGCCGCCGGAATGGTCTGTGTGGCCGCCGCCGCGTTCTTCCTCTACGCGTACCGCATCTGGGTCAGCTACGGCATTGAGGCGGCGGCCCCCGCGACCCTTTTCACCGCCATTCTCATGGGCATGTGCCTGGGCTTTCTGCCGCACAATATGCATCCCGCGCGAATTTTCATGGGCGACTCGGGATCGATGCTCATCGGTCTTGTTCTGGCGGCCAGTGCCATCTCCATCACCGGGCAGGTGGACCCGGACCGGCTCGGTCTCTTCACGGGGGGCGAGCGGGGCGCCACCTACGCGATGCTCCCGGTCTTCATGCCGCTGATGCTGCCGCTGACGATCATCGCGATCCCGGTCGCCGATCTGGTGCTGGCGATCGTCCGCCGCACCTGGAACGGCCAGTCGCCGTTCGCCGCCGACCGGGGACATCTGCACCACCGGCTGCTCCAGATCGGTCACTCGCACAGCCGAGCCGTTCTGGTGATGTATTTCTGGTCGACGCTGATCTCGTTCGGGGTCGTCGGTTACTCCGTGAACTCGACGTCCGCGTGGATCGTGACGGTGATCGTGGGGATGAGCGCGGTCGGTCTGGTGCTGCTGCTCCTTCCGCGCTTCACCCCCCGCGCGCCGCGCTGGGCCGAGTCCTTCGTGCCGCCGCGCTACCGCCGGCGCAAGTCCCCTGTCCCGGCGGCGGGTTCGCCCGCCCCGGCCGCGGCCCTGGCGGGGGAGCCGGGCGGGGGAGCCGGGCCCACCGAAGCCACTGCGTCCGCTGAGCCCGCCTCCCCTCCCGCGGGCGTCAACGGGGCGACGGCCCTGGGCGCTCGTTCGCGTCTTTCCGACCGGAGGAAGGCCGGAACACGCGGCTGACAACCCCCACATTTGTGTGCAATAGCACAGAACTCGGTACCGATTCTGTGCACACACGGGCGCGTTAGCCCTCATGTGTGATAGTTGGCACACGCCAGGGTAAAGACCTCTTCAAATAGTTTGTGATACGGTTCACGAGAACCGGCGACAGAGCCGAAAGACCGTAGTGCGACGGTCTGTTGGCCCCGAGGACCCAACTCGGACCCGGATTACGCTCGTCCATGACGACACACCACTGCCATTTCCCCAGGAAGCGGAGCTGCCGCCATGCCGTCCAACGACGTTCGCACCCTTCTCCACACAGCTGTCCCCACAGTCGCCGCCGGCGTTGTCGCCATCGCGGTCGCCACGGGCGTCGCCGGTGGCAAGGGCGCGCTCGGCGCGGTCGTCGGCACCCTGGTGGTCATCCTCTTCATGGGCGTCGGCCTGGTGGTCCTCCAGCGTGTCGCCAAGGCGTACCCGCACCTGTTCCAGGGCATGGGGCTGCTGCTCTACACGACACAGCTGCTCCTGCTCTTCGTCTTCATGGCGACGTTCAAGGACACCACTCTCTTCGATTCCAAGGTCTTCGCCCTCACGCTGCTGGCGACGACCATCGTCTGGGTGGCCGCGCAGGCCAGGGCTTACATGAAGGCCAAGATCCTTTATGTCGATCCCGAGGCCGCGAAGAGCGACAAGCCCGAGAAGACGGGGTCGTCGACGTGAAGGGTAGGGGCGGGATAAAGGACCTCTCGCGGTCCTGCTATCGTCCGGTGCCAACTGCGGCTTTGCGGGCGCGGGCATCTGAGCTGTCGCCTGCTCATTCGCGAGGCTCTCTGCCCGCCTGCCGCCCCCACATCCGTAACACCAGTCCAGTGCCGAACCGCGGCTTCGCGCCGCGCCGACACAACGAGGTTGCCGTACCTATGCGCCACGCTGAAGGAGCCCGCGGTGAGTGCTGACCCCCAGATGCTCGCCTTTGAGGCGGACTGTCAACTCTTCACCGGGTGTGGATTCAATGCCCCTGGGCTCCACACCTTCATGTACGAGCCCCTCTTCACCGTGGGTGGCTTCGAGTTCGACAAGCCCATGCTGCTCGCCTTCGTGAGCTCGCTCGTCGTCGTCGGGTTCTTCTGGGCCGCCTTCAGCAAGCCGAAGGTGGTGCCCGGCAAGCTCCAGATGGTCGGTGAGGCCGGCTACGACTTCGTGCGCCGCGGTGTCGTCTACGAGATCATCGGCAAGAAGGACGGCGAGAAGTACGTCCCGCTGATGGTGTCGCTGTTCTTCTTCATCTGGATCATGAATCTCTGGTCGATCATTCCGGTCGCCCAGTTCCCGGTGACCTCGCTGATCGCGTACCCGGCGGGTCTGGCCCTTCTCGGCTACTTCCTGTGGGTCGGTCTGACCTTCAAGAAGCACGGCTTCGTCGGTGGCTGGAAGAACATCACCGGCTACAACAAAGAACTCGGACCGATTCTTCCGCTGGTCGTCGTTCTGGAGTTCTTCTCGAACCTGGTCATCCGCCCCTTCACCCACGCGGTGCGGCTCTTCGCGAACATGTTCGCGGGCCACCTGCTGATCGTGATGTTCACCGTCGCCAGCTGGTACCTGCTGAACGGGATCGGCGTCCTCTACGCCGGTACCTCGTTCCTGCTGGTCATGGTGATGATCGTCTTCGAGCTGTTCATCCAGGCCGTTCAGGCGTACGTCTTCGTCCTCCTGGCCTCCAGCTACATCCAGGGCGCTCTCTCCGAGCACCACTGAGACTCTCCTCCCGCACCAACTCCCACCCAGACGTCCGGTGGCCAACCCCCACCGGGTCCTTGAAAGAGAAGGAAGAACCGGCATGTCCGCTCTCCAGACCCTCGCCGCCGTCGAAGGAAACGTCGCCGCCATCGGTTACGGCCTCGCCGCCATCGGCCCCGGCGTCGGCGTCGGCATCATCTTCGGTAACGGAACCCAGGCCCTCGCCCGCCAGCCCGAGGCTGCCGGTCTGATCCGCACCAACCAGATCATGGGTTTCGCCTTCTGTGAGGCGCTCGCCCTCATCGGCATCGTCATGGGCTTCGTCTACTAAGACGCCGACCGGACAGCCCAACTCTTTTCACGGAAGGCACTGATGTGATCGCTCAGTTCACTCTTGCGGCAGGCGAGGAGCAGCCTCCTCTCATCCCGCATCCCGACGAGCTCATCATCGGCCTGATCGCGTTCGCCATCGTCTTCTTCTTCCTCGCGAAGAAGCTTCTCCCGAACATCAACAAGGTTCTGGAAGAGCGCCGGGAGGCGATCGAGGGCGGCATCGAGAAGGCCGACGCGGCGAAGACCGAGGCCGAGAGCGTACTGGAGCAGTACAAGGCTCAGCTCGCCGAAGCGCGTCATGAGGCGGCTCGGCTGCGCCAGGAGGCGACCGAGCAGGGTACCGCGATCATCCAGGAGATGAAGGCGGAAGGCCAGCGGCAGCGCGAGGAGATCATCGCGGCCGGCCACGCCCAGATCGAGGCCGACCGCAAGGCCGCGTCCGCCGCGCTCCGCCAGGACCTCGGCAAGCTCGCGACCGACCTGGCCGGCAAGCTGGTCGGCGAGTCCCTTGAGGACCACGCCCGCCAGAGCCGTACCATCGACCGCTTCCTCGACGAGCTCGAGGAGAAGGCGGAAGCGACTGGGGTCGCCCGATGAACGGAGCGAGCCGGGAGGCACTGGCTGCCGCACGCGAGTCCCTCGACGCGCTGACCGACAACACCTCGGTCGACGCGGCGAAGCTCGCCGAGGAGCTGGCCGCCGTCACCGCGCTGCTTCACCGCGAGGTGTCGCTGCGTCGGGTCCTGACCGACCCGGCGCAGGCCGGCGAGGCCAAGGCCGAGCTGGCGGGCCGGCTGCTGAGCGGCCAGGTGGGCGGGGCGACCGCCGATCTGGTCTCCGGCCTGGTCCGCGCCCGCTGGTCGCAGTCGCGCGACCTGGTCGACGGTCTTGAGGAGCTGGCGGCCACCGCCGACCTCACCGCCGCCCAGCAGGCCGGCTCGCTCGACAGCGTCGAGGACGAGCTGTTCCGGTTCGGGCGGATCGTGGACTCCAGCAAGGAGCTGCGGGCCGCGCTGACCGACAAGTCGGCCACCGTCGCCGCCAAGACCGAGCTGCTGCGCAGCCTGCTGGGCGGCCGGGTCACCCCGGTCACCGAGCGGCTGGTCATCCGTCTCGTCACCGCGCCCCGGGGACGTAGCCTGGAGGCGGGACTCGACTCGCTGTCCAAGCTCGCCGCGGCGCGCAGGGACCGGATGGTCGCGGTCGTCACCTCGGCGGTGCCCCTCACCGACCAGCAGAAGCAGCGCCTCGGCGCCGTGCTGGCGAGGGTCTACGGACGCCAGATGCATCTGAATCTGGACGTGGACCCCGAGGTCGTCGGCGGGATCTCGGTGCGGGTCGGCGACGAGCTGATCGACGGCACGGTCTCGGAGCGCCTCAGCGAGGCGGCCCGCCGTATGGCCGGCTGACGGCCGTCACCAACTGAACACGCAGCACACGAGCAGCACCAGCAGTACCAGCGGCCCGGTTGGGCCGTGCAGAGATTGCAGAAGATTCCTGGGGGTCGGCCCCCAGACCCCCTTAAGAAACTTCGGGCCCAACAAGGAGAGCAGGGAACCCAGATGGCGGAGCTCACGATCCGGCCGGAGGAGATCCGGGACGCGCTGGAGAACTTTGTCCAGTCGTACAAGCCGGACGCGGCCTCGCGCGAGGAGGTCGGTACGGTCAGCGTGGCCGGCGACGGCATCGCGAAGGTCGAGGGTCTGCCCTCGGCCATGGCGAACGAGCTGCTGAAGTTCGAGGACGGAACCCTCGGTCTCGCCCTCAACCTCGAAGAGCGCGAAATCGGTGCGATCGTCCTCGGCGAGTTCAGCGGCATCGAGGAGGGTCAGCCGGTCACCCGTACCGGCGAGGTCCTCTCCGTCGCCGTCGGCGAGGGCTACCTGGGTCGCGTCGTCGACCCGCTCGGCAACCCGATCGACGGCCTCGGCGAGATCGAGACCGAGGGTCGCCGCGCCCTCGAACTGCAGGCCCCCGGCGTCATGATCCGTAAGTCGGTCCATGAGCCGATGCAGACCGGCTACAAGGCCGTCGACGCCATGGTGCCGATCGGCCGTGGTCAGCGTCAGCTGATCATCGGCGACCGCCAGACCGGCAAGACCGCCCTGGCCGTCGACACGATCATCAACCAGCGCGACAACTGGCGCTCGGGCGACGTGAACAAGCAGGTCCGCTGCATCTACGTCGCCATCGGCCAGAAGGGCTCCACCATCGCGTCCGTGCGCGGTGCGCTGGAGGAGGCCGGCGCCCTGGAGTACACGACCATCGTCGCCGCCCCGGCGTCCGACCCGGCCGGCTTCAAGTACCTGGCGCCGTACACCGGCTCGGCCATCGGCCAGCACTGGATGTACCAGGGCAAGCACGTCCTGATCATCTTCGACGACCTCTCGAAGCAGGCCGACGCCTACCGCGCCGTGTCCCTGCTGCTGCGCCGCCCGCCGGGCCGTGAGGCCTACCCGGGTGACGTCTTCTACCTGCACTCGCGTCTGCTGGAGCGCTGCGCCAAGCTCTCCGACGACATGGGCGCGGGCTCGATGACCGGTCTCCCGATCGTCGAGACGAAGGCCAACGACGTCTCGGCGTTCATCCCGACCAACGTCATCTACATCACCGACGGCCAGTGCTTCCTGGAGTCCGACCTGTTCAACGCCGGCCAGCGCCCGGCCCTGAACGTCGGTATCTCGGTCTCCCGCGTCGGTGGCTCCGCCCAGCACAAGGCGATGAAGCAGGTCTCCGGCCGGCTCCGCGTCGACCTGGCCCAGTACCGTGAGCTGGAGGCGTTCGCCGCCTTCGGTTCCGACCTGGACGCCGCGTCGAAGGCCCAGATGGAGCGCGGTAAGCGGATGGTCGAGCTGCTCAAGCAGGCTCAGTACCAGCCGATGCCGGTCGAGGAGCAGGTCGTCTCCGTCTGGGCCGGTACCACCGGCAAGATGGACGACGTCCCGGTCGAGGACATCCGCCGCTTCGAGTCCGAGCTGCTGGAGCACCTGCGCCGTGAGCGCAAGGAGCTGCTGACCGGCATCGCGGACGGCGGGAAGATGTCGGACGACACCCTCCAGGCCATCGGTGACGCGATCGCCGCCTTCAAGCGTCAGTTCGAGACCTCGGACGGCAAGCTTCTGGGCGAAGACGCGCCGGTCAGCACCAGCAAGTGACGACGGAAGGGACCTGACTCATGGGAGCCCAGCTCCGGGTCTACAAGCGTCGCATCAAATCCGTCACCGCGACCAAGAAGATCACCAAGGCGATGGAGATGATCGCCGCCTCGCGCATCGTCAAGGCGCAGCGCCAGGTGGCGGCCTCCACTCCGTACGCGACCGAGCTCACCCGCGCGGTGACCGCGGTCGCGACCGGGTCGAACACCAAGCACCCCCTCACCACCGAGGCCGAGTCTCCGGTCCGCGCCGCGGTTCTGCTCATCACGAGCGACCGCGGTCTGGCCGGCGGCTACTCCGCCAACGCCATCAAGGCGGCGGAGCAGCTGACCGCCCGGCTCAAGGCCGAGGGCAAGGAAGTCGACAGCTACATCGTCGGCCGCAAGGGTGTCTCGTACTACGGCTTCCGTGAGCGCAAGGTCACGGAGTCGTGGACCGGGTTCACGGACAGCCCGACCTATGCGGACGCCAAGAAGGTCGCGGGCCCGCTGATCGCGGCGGTCCAGCAGGACACGGCCGAGGGCGGTGTGGACGAGCTCCACATCGTGTTCACCGAGTTCATCTCGATGCTGACGCAGACGCCGGTGCAGAACCGGCTGCTGCCCCTCAGCCTTGAGACTGCGACCGCGGAGGAGAACGGGGCCAAGACCGAGATCCTGCCCCTGTTCGACTTCGAGCCGTCGGCGGAGGACGTCCTCGACGCCCTGCTGCCGCGCTACGTCGAGAGCCGGATCTACAACGCGCTGCTCCAGGCCGCTGCCTCCAAGCACGCTGCCACCCGGCGTGCGATGAAGTCGGCGACCGACAACGCCGGAGAGCTGATCAAGAGCCTCTCCCGGCTTGCCAACGCGGCCCGCCAGGCCGAAATCACCCAGGAAATCAGCGAGATCGTCGGTGGCGCCAGCGCCCTGGCCGACGCGACCGCGGGGAGTGACAAGTAATGACGACGACAGTTGAGACGGCCGTTGCCACGGGCCGCGTCGCCCGGGTCATCGGCCCGGTCGTCGACGTGGAGTTCCCCGTCGACGCGATGCCGGAGATCTACAACGCGCTGACCGTCGAGGTGGCCGACCCGGCCGCCGACGGTGAGCTGAAGATCCTGACCCTTGAGGTCGCCCAGCACCTCGGTGAGGGCGTGGTCCGCGCGATCTCGATGCAGCCCACCGACGGTCTGGTCCGCCAGGCCGCGGTCACCGACACGGGCGCGGGTATCACCGTCCCGGTCGGCGACTTCACCAAGGGCAAGGTCTTCAACACCCTCGGCGAGGTGCTGAACGTCCCGGAGGCCAACGCCGAGGTCACCGAGCGCTGGCCCATCCACCGCAAGGCCCCCAGCTTCGACCAGCTGGAGTCCAAGACGGAGATGTTCGAGACGGGCATCAAGGTCATCGACCTGCTCACCCCGTACGTCAAGGGTGGAAAGATCGGTCTGTTCGGTGGTGCCGGTGTCGGCAAGACCGTGCTGATCCAGGAGATGATCTACCGCGTCGCCAACAACCACGACGGTGTGTCGGTGTTCGCGGGCGTCGGTGAGCGTACCCGTGAGGGCAACGACCTCATCGACGAGATGAGCGAGTCGGGCGTCATCGACAAGACGGCGCTTGTCTTCGGCCAGATGGACGAGCCCCCGGGGACCCGTCTGCGGGTCGCCCTGGCCGGTCTGACCATGGCGGAGTACTTCCGCGATGTGCAGAAGCAGGACGTGCTCTTCTTCATCGACAACATCTTCCGGTACACCCAGGCCGGCTCCGAGGTGTCCACCCTGCTCGGCCGTATGCCGTCCGCGGTGGGTTACCAGCCGAACCTGGCCGACGAGATGGGCCTCCTCCAGGAGCGCATCACCTCGACGCGTGGTCACTCGATCACCTCGATGCAGGCGATCTACGTCCCCGCGGACGACCTGACCGACCCGGCCCCGGCCACCACCTTCGCCCACCTCGACGCGACGACGGTTCTCTCCCGTCCGATCTCCGAGAAGGGCATCTACCCGGCCGTGGACCCGCTGGACTCCACGTCCCGCATCCTGGACCCGCGCTACATCGCGCAGGAGCACTACGACGCCGCCACGCGCGTCAAGGGGATCCTGCAGAAGTACAAGGACCTCCAGGACATCATCGCGATCCTCGGTATCGACGAGCTGGGCGAGGAGGACAAGCTCGTTGTCCACCGTGCCCGTCGTGTGGAGCGCTTCCTGTCGCAGAACACCCACGTCGCCAAGCAGTTCACCGGCGTGGACGGCTCGGATGTGCCGCTCGACGAGTCGATCGCCGCGTTCAACTCGATCTGCGACGGTGAGTACGACCACTTCCCCGAGCAGGCGTTCTTCATGTGCGGTGGCATTGAGGACCTCAAGGCCAACGCCAAGGCGCTCGGCGTCAGCTGAGCCGGACGGCTGGTGAGGAGGGGGGCGGGATCCGTCCCGCCCCCCTTCGCTCCGCCTCTCCGGGGCCAGCCCCCGGAATCCCGGCCGTGAAATGCCGGGGCGGGGCCCGGACGCTTCCGCGGCCGGACCCCCATTAGACTTTGACCCAACACCCGGCATCCTCGCCGGGTGGTGACCCGAGGAGCCACCCTTGGCTGCGGAGCTGCATGTCGAGCTGGTCGCCGCCGACCGTCAGGTCTGGTCCGGTGAGGCCACCCTGGTTGTCGCGCGCACCACGTCCGGCGACATCGGCGTCATGCCCGGTCACCAGCCGCTGCTCGGTGTGCTGGAATCGGGCCCTGTGACCATCCGTACCAGCACCCCTGAGGGCGCCGGTACGGTCGTCGTCGCCGTGCACGGCGGTTTCATCTCCTTCGCCGACAACAAGCTGTCGCTGCTGGCGGAGATCGCTGAGCTGGCGGACGAGATCGATGCCCAGCGCGCCGAGCGTGCGCTGGAGCGCGCCAAGTCGGATTCGGACGCCGCCGCCGAGCGTCGTGCCGATGTCCGGCTGCGTGCGGTGGCGGTGCGCTGAGCACCCCGCCGACAGTCGTCACCCTCAGCCGCGGCCCGGACTGGAGTCCTCCAGACCGGACCGCGGCTGAGGCAATGCAGGTGCGTAGGAGATAGCGGTTGGGTACGTCCTCAGCCGAGTCGATGCGAGGAGGTCGGTGGAGATGTTCCTCGCGGTGCTTGTGAGCGTCCTGGCTCTGGTCGCCCTGGTGGGGATCGGGCTGTTCGTCTTCGGGCTGCGCCGGAGGCTGATCCAGCGCTCCGGGGGCACCTTCGACTGCTCCCTGCGCTGGAACGTCCCGGAGGAGCCGGACGATCCGGCCGCCGGGGCTCCGGGCGGCAAGGGCTGGGTGTACGGCGTCGCCCGCTACAGCGGTGACCGGATCATGTGGTTCCGGGTCTTCTCCTACGCTCCCCGGCCGCGCCGGGTCCTGGAGCGTTCGGCGATCGAGGTGATCGGCCGCCGCACCCCGGAGGGCGAGGAGGAGCTCGCGCTGCTCTCGGATGCGGTGGTGCTGGGCTGTCTGCACCGCGGGGTCCGGCTTGAGCTGGCGATGAGCGAGGACGCGCTGACCGGCTTTCTCGCCTGGCTGGAGGCGGCTCCGCCGGGCCAGCGGGTGAATGTGGCGTAGCTTCTGCGGGCGGGTCTCCCTCTCCACAGGACTGGCAACTGGCATACGAAGGGGCCGGGGGTGATCCCCCGGCCCCTTCGCCTTGCCGATGACGGCCCGGCGTGAGGTTCAGGCCGTAGCCCGTCGTGCTGGGGCTTGAGCCTGTTGCGCCTAGGGCTTGAGCCCGTTGTCCATCGCGGTCATCAGCTCGCCGTTGGCGGTGTCGCCGCTGAGCTCCCAGGTGAAGGAGCCGCCGAGACCCTGGCTCTTGGCCCAGCTCATCTTCGCGCCGAGGGTCGCCGGGGTGTCGTAGCTCCACCAGTTGTTGCCGCACTTGGCGTAGGCGGTGCCGCCCACGGTGCCGGTGGCCGGGCAGGTGTTCTTGAGGACCTTGTAGTCCTCGAAGCCGGGCTCATAGGTGCCCTGGGCGGGTCCGGTGGCGGTGCCGCCCGGGGTCGCCTGGGTCACCCCCGTCCAGCCGCGGCCGTAGAAGCCGACGCCGAGGAGGAGTTTCTCGGACGCGATGCCCTTCGCCTTGAGCTTGTTGATCGCCGCGGCGGAGTTGAAGCCCTCCTGCGGGATGCCGGCGTAGGTGTTCAGCGGCGAGTGCGGAGCGGTCGGGCCCTGAGCGGCCCAGGCGCCGAAGAAGTCGTACGTCATCACGTTGTACCAGTTGACGTACTGTGCCGCGCCCGCGTAGTCAGCCTTGTCGATCTTGCCGCCGTTGGACGCGTCGGCCGTGATGGCAGCGGTGAGGAGATAGTTGGGGCCGAACTTGGTGCGGAACGCCTGCATCATGTTCTTCATGACGGCGGGGCCGCTGGTGTCGCAGGTCAGACCGCAGGCATTGGGGTACTCCCAGTCCAGGTCGATGCCGTCGAACACATCGGCCCACCGCGGGTCCTCGACCAGGTTGTAGCAGGACTCGGCGAACTGGGCCGGGTTCTGCATGGCCTGGGTGAAGCCGCCGGACCAGGTCCAGCCGCCGAACGAGAACAGCACCTTGAGGTGCGGGTGCTTCTTCTTCAGCTCCCGCAGCTGGTTGAAATTGCCGCGCAGCGGCTGGTCCCAGGTGTCGGCGACGCCGTCCACGGACTGGTCCGCGGTGTAGGCCTTCTCATAGTCCGCGTAGGAGTCGCCGATGGTACAGCGGCCGTTCTGGACGTTGCCGAAGGCGTAGTTGATGTGGGTGAGCTTCGCGGCGGTGCCGGAGGTGTCCAGGTTCTTCACATGGAAGTTGCGCCCATAGACGCCCCACTGGGTGAAGTACCCCATCTTGATCTTGGAGCCGGCGTCGGGCTTGCCGGTGGTGCGCGCCGTGAGGGCGCCGCTCTGCGTTCCGAGCTGGTCGGCGCTGTCACGGGCCTGGACGGTGTAGGTGTAGTCGGTGGCCTTGGTCAGCCCGGTGTCGGTGTGGGTCAGGCCGGTGACCGTGGCGACCTTGGTGCCGTCGCGGTAGACGTCGTAGTTCTTGACGCCCTTGTCGTCGGTCGCGGCCGTCCAGCTCAGCGTCAGCTGGGTGTCGCCGATCGCGCTCGCGGTCGGGGTTCCGGGGGCGGACGGAGGGTTGTCGCCCGGGATGGTGCCGCCGTCGCAGGAGCCGCCGTTGAGCTTGCAGTTCGACGGGGCGCCGGAGCCGGTGCCGTTGAAGCCGAAGGTGACGGAAGCGCCCGGGGCCAGCGAGCCCGCCCAGGACTTGTTCTTGGCGGTCCAGTGGTCGCCGGTGTTGGTCACATCGGCGTCCCAGGCGGAGGTGACCCGGGTGCCGGCCGGGAAGTCCCACTCCACGGTCCAGGCGCTGATGGCGGTGGTGCCGGTGTTCTTGACGGTCCAGCGGCCTTCGAAGCCGCTGCCCCAGTCGGATGCCTTCGCATAGGTCGCCGTCGCCGAGGTCGCCGCCTGGGCCGGAGTGGCGAGGCCGACCATGGCGGCCAGCGGGAGGAGCAGCGCGGTCAGGGCCGCGACGATCCTGGAGCGGGTGGAGAGGCGGGCCCCGGATCGGGTAAGACGCTTTCTGAAGCCGTGCAGTGGTGGGGGTTGAGTGCTCACGGGTGCTCCTTGTGGGGAGGTCCGGACAGTGGTGGGGTGGGACCGTGCACTGCGCACTCTGCGTGGCTCACCGCAGCGTGTGTTGCGGTGAGACTAGGAAGGTCTGTACCAATCGTCAATAGGTCCAGACCAAAGGCGACGGATGGGCCACGAGTGGCGGGAAACGACCCGTCAGATCCCGAGCTCGGCCGCCAACTCCTGTGCCAGCACCGCCGCTTGCACCCTGCTGCGCAGTTCCAGCTTCCCGAGCAGACGGCTGACGTGCGTCTTCACCGTCGCCTCCGCCATCTCCAGCCGTACCGCGATCTCCGCGTTCGACAGCCCCTGACCGAGACAGGAGAGCACTTCCCGCTCGCGCCGGGTGAGCGGGTCGAGGATCGCCGGGTCGGGCGCGTCGGGGGAGCGGACGGGACGCCCGGCGGCGAACTCCGCGATCAGCCGGCGGGTGACGGCCGGAGCGATCAGCCCCTGGCCGCGCGCCACCGTGCGTACCGCCGTCAGCAGCTCCCCGGCTTCGGTGTTCTTCAGCAGAAAGCCCGCCGCCCCCGCGCGCAGCGCGCCGAAGACGTACTCGTCCAGATCGAAGGTGGTCAGCACCAGAACGTCGGCGAGCCGCTCGGAGACGATCTGCCGGGTCGCCGACACTCCGTCGAGCCGGGGCATCTGAATGTCCATCAGCACGAGATCGGGACGGAGCGCACGGGCGAGCCGCACCGCCTCCTCGCCGTCCCCCGCCTCGGCGACCACGTCGATGTCGGGGGCGCTGCGCAGAATGAGGACCAGGCCCGCGCGGACCGCGCTCTGGTCCTCGGCGACCAGCACTCGTACGGGCGCCGCGTCCCGCGAGCCGTCTTCGGGGTGTGCGTCCCGCGTCATGCGGAGTGCTCCTTACCGTCCGGTACGGGCAGTACGGCCCGTACGCACCAGATTCTCGCGGGTCCGCCGGGCGGGCCCGCCGCCGGGCCCGCCGTGATCTCGCCGCCCAGCAGGGCGACCCGCTCCCGCATGCCGACCAGACCGGCCCCCGAACCGGGCGCGCGCGGGCCGGGCCTGCTGCCGAAGGGGCTGCTGACCGTCACGGTCAGCGCCCGGCCCGCCGCATGGGTGAGCTGGACGCGCACCTCGCCGGGGGCCGCGTGCTTGAGCGCGTTGGTCAGGGACTCCTGGACGATCCGGTAGGCCGCCAGCTCCACCGGGGCCGGCAGGGCGGGCCCGTCCTCGCGCCGGTCGTCCAGCGCGAAGTCCAGCCCGCTGCCCGCGCCGTTGACGCACGCCTGGCGCACCAGCGCCTCAAGGCCGGCGAGGGTGGGCGCGGCGGCCGGTTCGTCGTCGTCGTCGCTCTGCCGCAGCAGACCGATCAGCCGTCGCATCTCGGCCAGCCCGGCGACGCTGTTCTCCCGGATGACCCCGAGCGCCTGACGGGTGGTCCCCGGATCGTCCAGGGAGAGCGCGGCGGTGGAGTGGATGGCGATGGCGGAGAGATGGTTGGCGACCATGTCGTGCAGCTCACGAGCCATCCGCGCCCGTTCGGCGGCCACCGCCTGCACCCGGTCCATCTCGGCGAGCAGCGCGGTCTGCTCGGCCCGCAGCCTCGCCGCTCCGGCGGCTTCGCGGTGGTTGCGGATGACGACCCCGGTGATCGACGGAGTGAGGGTGAGCACGCCGAAGAGCACCCCGAGGAAGAGCCCCTCGGGGTCCTGGAGCAGGACCATCAGACCGATGGCCGAGGCGACCGTGAGCAGCGCGGCGGTCACCGGGACCCGGCGGGCGGTCGCGGGCGAGCCGTACACCACCGCCGCGTAGACCACATCGGTGAACGCCAGCACGGTGAAGAGACTGCCGACCGTGAAGAGGTCGGCGATCAGCGCCAGGGTGCCGACCGCCAGGGTGGTGAGCGGCAGCGATCTGCGGAAGAGCTCCTGGGCGCAGATCACCGCGAGCGGTACGAGGGCGGCCCAGTGGGGGAGCTCGCTGTGGCCCCCGTGGAGGTTCAGGCCCAGCGACCACAGCAGCAGACCGCCGAGAAAGGTCCCGGCGCCGATGAGGACGTCGTCGCGGTGGGGGCGGGGAATCGTCACTCTCCCATCCAACACGCGGCCCGCCGCCGCGCGCCTCATCGGGGCGGGGGAGTCCCGGTACATCGAAGGATGCAGTGCCGCGTCGTCACTGACGACGACGACCGGCGGCCCGGGGGACGGGAGGCTGGAGGCGGTGAGAGGAGAGGACCGTGATCGTCACGCTGATCGTCGTCTGCGAGGTCGGCTTCTGGGTGCTGCTGGCCGCCGGGCTCGCCGCGCGCTATGCGCTGCGGATGCCCCGGCTGGGCATGGGGCTGCTGCTGTGCGAGCCGCTGCTGGAGGTCGTGCTGCTGATCGCCACGGCCGTCGATCTGAGAAACGGCGCGGAGCCGGGGTGGGGGCACGGGCTCGCCGCGCTCTACATCGGCTACACCGTCGGCCACGGCCACCGCACCGTCGTCTGGCTCGACGGGCACGCGGCCCACCGTCTGGGGGGCGCTCCGCCGCCGCCGAAGCCGCCGCGGTACGGCATGGCCCGGGCACGCCACGAGGCGAAGGTCTGGTCCGGGACGCTGCTGGGGGCCGCGGTGGCGACGGCCCTGCTCCAGCTGGCGATCTGGTACGTGGACGACGCGAGCCGCTCCGGCTCGCTGGAGGGCTGGATGTACCAGGCGTGGAAGGCGGCGGGCATCCATGGGGTGATCGCCCTGTCGTACGCGATCCGGCCGGGGAAGGCCCCCGCTCCGGAGGCCGGCGACCGCGTCCCGGTCCGGGCGGGCAGCCGAAGGGACCCGGACGACAGCGCCTGAGCTCCTGAGCTTTCAGGACTCCCGGTCGCCGGTGGTCAGCGTTCCCCGCCCGGGACCCAGAGAACGTCCCCCGTCTCCTTGTTCGCCGTCCTCGCCAGAATGAAGAGGAGGTCGGAGAGGCGGTTGAGATAGGTCGCCGTCAGCGGGTTCATCGTCTCGCCGTGCGCCTCCAGCGCCGCCCAGGTCGAGCGCTCCGCCCGCCGTACCACCGTGCATGCCTGGTGGAGCAGGGCCGCTCCCGGGGTGCCCCCCGGGAGGATGAAGCTGCGGAGCTTCTCCAGCTCCGCCAGGAACCGGTCGCAGTCGGCCTCCAGCCGGTCGATGTAGAACTGCTCCACCCGCAGCGGCGGGTACTGCGGGTTCTCCGTCACCGGGGTGGAGAGGTCCGCGCCCACGTCGAAGAGGTCGTTCTGGATGCGGAGCAGGACCTGGACGACGTCGTCCGCGAGCTGCCCCAGCGCGATCGCCGTGCCGATGACGGCGTTCGCCTCATTGGAGTCGGCGTACGCGGAGATCCGCAGATCGGTCTTGGCGGTTCTGCTCATATCGCCGAGGGCGGTCGTGCCCTGGTCGCCGGTACGGGTGTAGATGCGTGTCAGATTGACCATGCGTCCAGCGTAATGAGGCCCCGGCCCCGGGGAGCGGACCCGGGCCGTGCCGCCCGTCACGCGGACACGGGATACCGGATGCCGGGGCCTTGGGACAGGGACCGCCGCACCCGTCACGGCGGGCGCGGGACACCCGTGACGGCGGGCGCGGGACACCCGTCACGGCGGGCGCGGGAGACATCCGGAACCAGGCCGTCACACCCGTCACGGCACCCTGTTGCGCCCCACCCGCCCCGGCGTCGATGTGATGTCCGTCATGTGAGACGTGACGCGCATCTCTTCAGCGCCACTTGGCCCCTCCCGCCCGCTAATCTCCGGCCGAGGGGCGAAATGTAAACAGCCGTTAAGGGGTGTCTCAGTGGCCAGGAAGCTCGCCGTCATCGGAGCCGGACTCATGGGTTCCGGAATCGCGCAGGTCTCGGCCCAGGCGGGCTGGGACGTCGTACTGCGCGACGTCACCGACGAGGCCCTGACCCGTGGCACCGACGGCATCAAAGCGTCATGGGACCGGTTCGTCGCCAAGGGCAGGCTCGAAGCGGGTGACGCCGAGGCCGCGTTGGCCCGTATCACCGCCACCACGGACCTCGACGCCGTCGCCGACGCGGATGTCGTCGTCGAAGCGGTCTTCGAGAAGCTGGAGGTGAAGCATGAGATCTTCCGTGCTCTCGACAAGCTCGTACGCGACGACGCCGTGCTCGCCTCCAACACCTCCGCCATCCCGATCACCAAGATCGCGGCGGTGACGGAGCGTCCGGAGCGGGTCGTGGGCGCGCACTTCTTCTCGCCCGTGCCGATGATGCAGCTCTGCGAGCTCGTCCGGGGCTACAAGACCAGCGACGAAACCCTCGCCGTCATCCGCGAGTTCGCCGAGTCGGTCGGCAAGACCTGCATCGTCGTCAACCGCGATGTCGCCGGGTTCGTGACCACCCGTCTCATCTCGGCGCTGGTCGTGGAGGCCGCCAAGCTGTACGAGTCCGGGGTGGCCTCGGCCGAGGACATCGACCTCGCCTGCAAGCTGGGCTTCGGCCACGCCATGGGCCCGCTGGCCACCGCCGATCTGACGGGCGTCGACATCCTGCTCCACGCCGCAGGGAACATCTACACCGAATCCCAGGACGAGAAGTTCGCCCCGCCGGAGCTGATGCGCCGGATGGTGGACGCCGGGGACCTCGGCCGCAAGAGCGGGCAGGGCTTCTACACCTACTGATCCGGACCGGTTCGCCGGCGGACGGACGCACCCCGCCCGCCGGAGGCCGCCGAGCGGCTCGCCCACGCCGCCGGTATCACCCTACGGAGTGATTTCGGTATCGGTTCGCTTACAAACAGCAACTGATAGGCCCTCAGGGGAGTCAGTTGATGCAAGGGGAAATAGCACAACCGGTCCGAACGGGCGGGGGCGCCGGACCGGCCCACGACATGTCCACAGGGCACCGAAGCACTCTCGGGGAGCGCATATGCACATCAGGGGCGACCACGCCGAGCTGGTCGTCGGGGGCCGCCTCGACGTCCGCAGCGCGGCGGACGCCCGTACGGTCCTGCACTCGGCGGTCGACGACGGAGACGGCGATCTGGTGCTCGACCTGACCGGTCTCGACTCCTGGGACGCCACCGGACTCGGGGTCATCATGGGCGCACACCGCCGCGCCGGACGGTGCGGCAGAAGGCTCGTACTGCGCGGCGTGCCACCGCAGATGCAGCGGCTGCTGGTGGCCACCCGGCTCCACCGCATCCTCGCGATCGAGGGCGGTCTCGCCGCCGAGTCGCTTCCCCGGGTGTGATCCCCGCCGGGGCGATCCCCCGGGCGGCACCCCGCGCGAACAGGGGCAGGCGGCCCGCGCCCGCCCTTCTCACCAAGCTGTGACGCAGCGGACGGGCCGCACCCCGCCGGATGACGGATACCCTGCCTGCGTCTAGGGTTCGTTCGTCCGCCGATGTGCGGGAGCGCTTCGTGGCGCCAGAGCGGTGAGCCGCTTCGGGCAGCCGCGCGGCTGGACTGCCGGACCGACGCGACAGCCGGCGTGCGCAAGGACCGGAAGGCGCCCTGCGTACCCGGCTCCGCCACGGACTCCCGACTCCCGACGGAATCCCGGCGCGGACGGACCTCTGCGAAGTGCATCTGGGGGCTTGACCATGGACAACGACAGTTTCGGCGAGGGCGCGGGCTCGAAGCGCCCGCCACGGGACCCCGGCACACCCGACTTCGAACCCTCCGCCCCCGCGCCCGCCCGCACCGTACGGCTGGCCGCCGGGGACTTCCTGCTCACCGTCAACCCGGTCGACGGCAGCGAGATCGAGCCCGCGCCGCCCGGCGGACCCGCGGCCATGGCCCCGCCCGTGCGCCGCACCGCCGCCGAACGGGCCGAACACGAACGCGCCGCACAGCCGCCCGTGCCCCCGGGACCCGCCGCCGCCCGGCTCCCGCTCCTGGAGCGCGAGACGGAACGCGAGCACATCGGGCGGCTGCTGGCCCGGGGCCGCTCCCTGCGGATCACCGGCCCCGCGGGCAGCGGACGCACCGCCCTCCTCGACGCCGTCGCCGAGGACTGCGCCGACCTCGCACCCGATGGAGTCGTGCGACTCAACGGATGCCACCGCACCCCGGCCGATCTGCTCCACGAACTCTTCGCCGCCGTCCACCACGCCCCGCGCCACCGGCCCGGCCGCGCCGAACTGCTCCGCCGGGTCGCGGACATCGGGGCCGTCGTCCTCCTCGACGACCTGGAGTTCGGCGGCGCGGCGCTCAGCGAGCTGCTCGACGCGACCCCCGAGTGCGCCTTCGTCCTGGCGGCGGCCCCCGAGGTCGCCGAACCGGCCGCCGAGTCCCGCCTCGAAGAGGTCCCCCTCGCCGGACTCGGCCGGGCCGCCTCCCTGGAACTGCTGCGGCGCGTCGCCGAACGGCCGCTCGACGAGGACGAGACCAACTGGGCCGGAGACCTCTGGTTCGAATCCGAGGGACTGCCGCTGCGCTTCGTCCAGGCGGGCGCGCTGCTGCGGCAGTGCGACGAGCTCCGCGAGCGGCTCGGCGACGAACCCGGCGCCTTCGCGGCGTTCACACCGTCCGAAGGCGCCGGCGGAGCCGGGGCGGCGCCGCCGACCCCGACCCTCGCCCAGGGCGCGGCTCCGGCGCCCCTGCTCGCCTCCCGGCTGAGCGAGTCCGCCCGTAAGACCCTGCGCTTCGCCGTCGCGCTCGGCGGCGAGGTCCCGCACCAGGCCCACCTCCCCGCGCTCATCGGCGACACCCACGCCGACACGGCCATCGGCGAACTCCTCGGCTGCGGACTGCTCTCACCCGTCGGCGGACGCTACCGGCTGGCCGCCGGCGTACTGCTCCAGCTCAAGGAGCAGGGGTACGCGGACGAGTCCGCCGCCCACGCCCATGCCGCCGCCCAGCACTACACCTGGTGGACCGGGCACCCCTCCGTCACCCCCGAGCGCGCCGCCCTGGAGGCCGACGCCGTCGTCGCCGCGCTCACCGCTCTGGTCGCGAGCCGGACCGCCGGACCGGACGCCGAGGACACGACGGGACACCCCAGCGCCGCCGTACTGCTCGCCCGCAGCGCCGCGCCCGCCTTCGCCGCCGGTCTCCACTGGGGGGCCTGGGAGCGGGCGCTGCGGATCGGCTCCGAGGCCGCCCGGATAGCGGGTGAGGTGGCCGAAGAGGCGTACTTCCACCATGAGCTGGGCGTCCTGGCGCTCTGCACGGACCGGGTGGACCGGGCGCGCGCCGAGCTGGAGACCTCGATCGGGATGCGCGGAGCGCTCGCCGACAAGCGCGGCACGGTCGCCGGACGCCGGGCGCTCGCGCTGGTCGACGACCGTGAGAAGGGGCGCGTACCCGGCGGATCCGCCGCCGGGCCGGCCGCCGCCCTCCGCCCGGGAGA
>NZ_VCLA01000170.1:107637-279602 GCF_009600885.1 Streptomyces jumonjinensis | reverse complement strand
CCGTTCGGCTCTGCGCTGGCCGGAATCCCAGGGGCCGGCCACGGCCACCGCCCCGGCGGCGAGTGCCAGTCCCACGGCCGTCGCGCCCGCTGTGAGCTGCCACGTTCTGATCACAGGCACCTTGCACCAGCCCCTTTCGCGATCACACACCTGCGTGAGAGACACTTAATCACCAGAACTGCGTCTTGCCGTGTGCACGGCACCCCGGTCGCCGCCAGCGACCATTCGACCGGGGGTCCGGGGATTGCTCCCGGAAGGACACAGCACCACCGGATGTATGTGTTGATCATGGAGGAGCCACCCGTGGAGTTCGACGTCACCATCGAGATCCCGAAGGGTTCGCGGAACAAGTACGAGGTGGACCACGAGACGGGTCGCATCCGTCTGGACCGTCGACTCTTCACCTCGACCAGCTACCCGGCCGACTACGGCTTTGTCGAGAACACCCTGGGTGAGGACGGCGACCCGCTGGACGCCCTGGTCATCCTCGATGAGCCGACCTTCCCCGGATGCCTGATCAAGTGCCGTGCCATCGGCATGTTCCGGATGACCGACGAGGCGGGCGGCGACGACAAGCTGCTCTGCGTTCCGGCTTCGGACCCGCGTGTGGAGCACCTGCGGGACATCCACCATGTCTCCGAGTTCGACCGCCTGGAGATCCAGCACTTCTTCGAGGTCTACAAGGACCTGGAGCCCGGCAAGTCGGTCGAGGGCGCGAACTGGGTCGGCCGCAGCGAGGCCGAGGCCGAGATCGAGGCCTCCTACAAGCGCCTGGAGGCGCAGGGCGGCGCGCACTGACGCCACCCGGCGGCATTTCAGCGGCATCAGCGGTCCACCGCGGGCGGGACACCTTTCACAGGTGTCCCGCCCGCGGTGCGTGGGGCAGAAGATCCCGGAGTCGTACGTCGCCATGTCCACGCACATACTGAGCTGACACCGGCGACACGAGAGGGAGCGAGGGCAGCACGTGGTGGCGGAACCGGAGGTTCCGGAAGACCGGGAGCCGGAGGACCAGGAGCCCGCCGGGGAGTCCGGGGAGCCGGAGACCCCCGGGGGCCTCGTGCGCCCCCAGCAGCCCAAGCTTCCGCCGGGCCCCGCCCCGGAGGACCGCAGGCCGCCGTCCGAGGAGACCCGCAGCGCCTTCACCGCGCCGGCCGGAGTCGAGCCTCCCGAGGCCGTCGAAGAGGACCAGCCGACGTCCGAGTTCGCCCTCCCGCCGGGCGCCGCTCCCGAGGCCCCGCCCGAGCAGGAAGGTTCCGCCTTCGCCCCGCCCAGCACCTACAGCGCCCGCCACTCCCCGCCCGCCTTCACCCCCGCGCAGGGCCTGCCCACGGTCCGGCTGACCAAGGAGGCGCCCTGGCAGGACCGGATGCGGACCATGCTGCGGATGCCGGTGGGCGAGCGCCCGGTGCCCGAGGCGGTGCAGAAGCCCGAAGAGGGCGGCCCGGCCGTGCCCCGGGTCCTCGACCTGACCCTGCGTATCGGCGAACTGCTGCTCGCGGGCGGCGAGGGCGCCGAGGACGTCGAAGCCGCGATGTTCGCGATCTCCCGCTCCTACGGGCTGGACCGCTGCGAGCCGACCGTGACCTTCACCCTGCTGTCGATCACGTACCAGCCCTCGCTGGTGGACGACCCGGTGACGGCGAACCGGACCGTACGCCGTCGGGGCACCGACTACACCCGGCTGGCGGCGGTCTACCGGCTGGTCCACGACATCAGCACCCCCGAGACCGGGGTCTCGCTGGAGGACGCCTACCGCCGGCTGGCGGAGATGCGCCGCAACCGGCACCCCTACCCCGGCTGGGCGCTCACGGCGGCCGGCGGGCTGCTGGCCGGTTCGGCCTCGGTGCTGGTCGGCGGCGATGTGCTGGTGTTCCTGGCGGCGGCGATCAGCGCCATGCTCGGCGACCGGCTGGCCTGGCTCTGCGCGGGCCGCGGGCTGCCGGAGTTCTACCAGTTCGTGGCGGCGGCGATGCCTCCCGCGGCGATGGGTGTGGCGCTGGTCCTCTCACCGCTGGACGTACGCGCCTCCGCGGTGATCACCGGCGGGCTCTTCGCGCTGATCCCGGGGCGGGCGCTGGTCGCGGGCGTCCAGGACGGTCTGACCGGCTTCTACATCACCGCGGCGGCCCGGCTCCTCGAAGTCGGCTATCTGATCGTCGGCATCGTCATCGGCGTGCTGACCGTGCTCTATCTGGGGGTCACCCTCGGCGCGGTCCTCACCCCGGAGACCGCGGTGCAGGCGGTGGAGCGACCGTTGACCCAGCTGCTGGCCGCCATGGGGCTCTCGCTCTGTTTCGCCGTACTGCTCCAGCAGGAGCGGGAGACGGTATGGCTGGTGACCCTGAACGGCGGTGTCGCCTGGACGGTCTACGGCGCGCTCGCCAATACCGCGGACGTCGAGCCGGTGGCTGCGACCGCGGCGGCGGCGGGTCTGGTGGGCCTCTTCGGGCAGATGCTCTCGCGCTACCACTTCGCCTCGGCGCTGCCGTATGTCACGGCGGCGATCGGGCCGCTGCTGCCGGGCAGCGCGACCTACTTCGGGCTGCTGGCGATAGCGCAGGGCGATCTGAACGCGGGGCTCGCCTCGCTCTCCAAGGCGTCCGCGCTGGCGCTGGCCATCGCGATCGGGGTCAACCTGGGAGGCGAGACGGCCCGGCTGTTCATCGGGGTGCCGGGCGGCGCGGCGCCCTCGGGGGAACCGCGCCGGGCGGCGAAGCGCACCAGAGGTTTCTGAGAACCTTCGGGAAGGCCCCGGGGAGCCTGCCGGCGGCTGGCCTGCTGGCCTGACCGGGGCTCTCTCAGGGCTTCTTCTTCGGCTCTTCCGGGAGTGGAGGCCGCTCAGCGCTTGGCGTGCCGTCCGCGCTGCGCCGGCGGGGTCGGGTCGCTGTCCGCCCCGCCGCTCCGGGCCGCTTCCTTCTTGCCCTGCGAGCGGGCCCTGAGCACCTCGATGATGATCGGCAGCACCGAGAGCAGCACGATGAGGATGAGGATCTTCTCGATGTGCTCATGCACGAACGCGATCTTGCCGAGGGCGGCGCCCAGCAGGGTGACCCCCGCGCCCCACAGCACCCCGCCGATGACGTTGAAGATGATGAACGACCGGTAGTTCATCCGGCTGACACCGGCGATGATCGGCGTGAACGTCCGGACGATGGGCACGAAGCGCGCCAGGACCAGCGACTTGGGGCCGTACTTCTCGAAGAAGTCGTGCGCTTTCTCCACGTTCTCCTGCTTGAAGAAGCGGGAGTCCGGGCGCTTGAAGAGCGCGGGACCGACCTTGCGGCCGAAGAGATAGCCGACCTGGTCGCCGACGACGGCCGCCAGCACGATCAGGGAGCACACCGCCCACAGGGGCAGATCGTCCAGCTTTCCGGTAGTCACCAGCAGGCCGGTGGTGAACAGCAGCGAGTCGCCCGGCAGAAAGAACCCGATGAGCAGTCCGGACTCGGCGAAGACGATGACCAGGACCCCGATGAGCCCGAAGGTGCCGATCAGATAGTCGGGGTCCAGCCAGCTCGGTCCGAGCGCAAGGGTAGTCACGAGGTCCGTGCTCCTGAGTCGTAGATCGGTCGAACGGCGAACCGCGAACCGCTCTCGGCGGTCGCCGGTCCCCTCAGGATGCACTGCGCGCGCCCTGGGACAAAGCTGTCTCCCGAAGGCTTCAGGAGGAAGGCGGACGAAGATGGGCATCGAGGACTACGGCGGTGGGCAAGGCCCGCACGCGGACGTTCTGGTGGTCACGACCAACGACGTTCCCGGCTACCGGGTCGAACGGGTCATCGGCGAGGTCTTCGGCCTCACGGTCCGCTCCCGCCATCTGGGCAGCCAGATCGGCGCCGGGCTCAAGTCGATGATCGGCGGCGAACTCAAGGGCCTCACCAAGACCTTGGTGGAGACCCGCAACCAGGCGATGGACCGCCTGGTCGAACAGGCCCGTGCCCGGGGCGCGAACGCGGTGCTGATGTTCCGTTTCGATGTGACGGAGGCGGCGGACGTGGGCACCGAGGTGTGCGCGTACGGTACGGCGGTGCTGATCGCCCCGCGCGCCTGAGGCCCGCACACCGTACGCCGTATGCCGTATGCCGTATGCCGTATGCCGTATGCCGTACGACGCGCACTGCACACCGCACACCGCACACCTCCACACCGCATCCGAGACCCCTGAGCCCCGCGCCGCCCGGTTCACCCCGGACGGCCCGTCCGCGTTGCGGGTCCCGGCCATCCATATGACCCTGAAACCCGGGGCGATGCCCCGTACGCGGAAGGCGGCGAGAGCGGATGCCACTCCACCGGGGATCGGAAAGCGCCCAGAGCGCCTCCGACGAACTGCGCCGGCTCTCCCTCAACCCCTTCTACGGGGAGGCCGACCCGATCGGCGGAATGACCTCCGCGCCGCCCACCCACCGGCTGCCGGACGGCCCGATGCCGCCCAGGACCGCGTACCGGCTCGTCCATGACGAACTGATGCTCGACGGCAACTCCCGTCTGAATCTCGCCACCTTCGTCACCACCTGGATGGAGCCGCAGGCCGGGGTCCTCATGGGCGAGTGCCAGGACAAGAACATGATCGACAAGGACGAGTATCCGCGCACCGCCGAGCTGGAACGCCGGTGCGTGGCCATGCTCGCCGACCTGTGGAACGCCCCGGACCCCGCCGCCGCCGTCGGCTGCTCCACCACCGGCTCCAGCGAGGCGTGCATGCTGGCCGGCATGGCTCTCAAACGGCGCTGGGCCCGGCGCAACGCCGACCGCTATCCGGCGAGCGCGCGGCCGAATCTCGTCATGGGCGTCAATGTGCAGGTCTGCTGGGAGAAGTTCTGCACCTTCTGGGAGGTCGAGGCCCGGCTCGTACCGATGGAGGGCGAGCGCTTCCATCTCGATCCGCAGGCCGCCGCCGAACTCTGCGACGAGAACACCATCGGCGTCGTCACGGTGCTCGGCTCGACCTTCGACGGGTCGTACGAACCGGTCGCCGAGATCTGCGCGGCCCTCGACGCGCTCCAGGAACGCACCGGGCTCGACGTCCCCGTCCATGTCGACGGGGCGTCCGGCGCGATGGTCGCGCCCTTCGTGGACGAGGAGCTCGTCTGGGACTTCCGGCTGCCGCGCGTCTCCTCGGTCAACACCTCCGGGCACAAGTACGGTCTGGTCTATCCCGGGGTGGGCTGGGCGCTGTGGCGGACGGCGGCGGAGCTCCCCGATGAGCTGGTCTTCCGGGTCAACTATCTGGGCGGCGACATGCCCACCTTCGCCCTCAACTTCTCCCGGCCCGGAGCCCAGGTCGTCGCGCAGTACTACACCTTTCTGCGGCTCGGGCGGGACGGCTACCGGGCCGTCCAGCAGACCTCACGGGATGTGGCCATGGGCCTCGCGGAGAAGTTCGCGGCCCTCGGGGACTTCCGGCTGCTCACCCACGGCGACCAGCTGCCCGTCTTCGCCCTCACCACCGCCCCCGGGGTCACCGCCTTCGATGTCTTCGACGTCTCCCGGCGGCTGCGCGAACAGGGCTGGCTGGTGCCCGCCTACACCTTCCCGAAGAACCGGGAGGACCTCTCCGTACTCCGGGTGGTCTGCCGCAACGGCTTCTCCGCCGATCTGGCGGCCCTGCTGATGGAGGACCTGGAGCAGCTCCTCCCCGAACTGCGCCGCCAGCAGCACCCCCTGGCCGGGGACAGGGCGGCGGCCACGGCCTTCCACCACTGAAATCCGCTGAAATCCACTGAACGCGGATGCGGCTCCCGGGTCCCGGGTCCCGGGTCCCGGGTCCCGCCGGGAGGTGTCTTCACTGCGGCGTCGTCGGCGCATTCTCCCCGGCCTCGCCCGCGAAGACATACGCCCCGGCCTCGATCCGCTCGATCAGCCCGCGCGTCCACTCGGCCCCGAACTCCGCCGACGACGCCCAGAGGTTCATGATCTCGCCGATGTGCCCCAGCGACTCGGGCCCCTGACCCGGCGGGTAGTAGGAGGTCACCGCGGACCGCCACTCCCGCATGCCCCGGACCCGCTCCTTCAGCAGCTCCACGGCCTCCGCGCGGTCGAGGTCGACGATGAAGCCGACCGCCGCCGACAGCACGTCCAGCTTCTGGTCCCAGGCCGTGAGCGCCTCCCGCAGCAGCCGGAAGTATTCGTCGGAGCCCTGGGCGGTGAGTTCGTACTCGGTACGCGGCGGTCCGCCGGCCGTGGACGGCGCGACCTCGTGGACCTGGAGCAGTCCCTGCTTCGCCATCTGCTTCAGGGCGTGGTAGATCGAGCCCGGCTTGGCGTTGGACCACTCGTGCGCGCCCCAGAACTCAAGGTCGCCGCGGACCTGGTAGCCGTGCGCCCGGCCGTGCTGGCGTACGGCTCCGAGGACCAGCAGACGGATCGCTGACATCGGCCGGAACTCCCGTCTATTCCACTTTGACTATGGTAATCAATATTGACTACCCTGCCGCCATGACCGAGAAGACGATCCCGCTCCTGCCGTGTCGGACAGAGTTGATGCAGTCAGTGATCGATTTCTACACCGCTCTGGGGTTTGAGACGACTTTCCACCAGAAGAGCCCCTATCCGTACGTGGTCGTCGAGCGCGGCCCCGTCGAGCTCCAGTTCCTCGGCATGAAGGAGTACGACCCGGCCCAGTCGTACTCCGGCTGCTACATCACCACCGAAGACGTCGACGGGCTGTACGAGACCTTCCGCGCCGGCCTGAAGGCGGCGTACGGCAGGGCGCCCAGCCGCGGACTGCCGCGCATCGGGCCCCTGAAGGACATGTCCTACGGGATGCGGCAGTTCCTGATGACGGACCCGAGCGGCAACTCCATCCGGGTCGGGCAGCCCGTCTCCGAGGACCAGAGCCACCGGCCCGCGCCCCGGGAGACCTTCGCCCGCGCACTGCACATGGCGGATCTGTTCGTGGACTCCAAGGAGGATCTGCCGGGAGCGGCGAAGATCATCGACCGGGTGCTGGGCCTCGCGGACGAGCGGCCGACACCCGTACAGCATCTGCGGCTGCTGGTCCTGCGGGCCGATATCGCCCAGCGGCTGGGGGACACGGCGGCGGCGGGGGAACTGCTGGAGCGGGCCGCCGGGATCGAGCTGACGGAGCAGGAGCGCGACGTGGTACGGGACGGCCTGGCCAGGCTCGCGGAACTGCGGGGCTGAGCGACTCAGCTCGGACCGACCAGGGCTGACCGGGCGGCCCCGAGCCGGGCCCCGGAGCGGCCCGGGGAGCCGCGCCCGGCCGGCCGGCCGGGTGCCTTCGGTCCGGCTACCAGCTCTCCCCCCGCTCCAGTGCCACCAGCTCGAAGGCCGTCTTCCCGTCCAGCGACTCCCGGATGACGTCCGCGTGCCCCGCATGCCGCCCGGTCTCCTCCAGCAGATGCAGCAGCAGCCACCGCATCGAGACCTCCCCCTTGGGGAACCACGGGGCCTCCGGCAGCGGGAAGGTGTCGTTCAGGCTGGGGAGGGCGTGGATGAACCGCTCGGTCTCCCGGACGACCGAGTCCCAGAACTCCAGGGTCTCCGCCACCGTCTCGCCGTCGACCAGCCGGAAGCTGTCGGCCCAGGTCTCCTGCGTACGCGCCCTCTCATTGGGCATCCGCTGCGCCAGCCGCAGCCAGTTCAGCTCTGTCTCCGCGACATGCTTGAGCAGCCCCGACAGGGAGAGCTCGCTCGCGCTGGGCAGACTTCCGGCCTGCTCCTCGGTGAGCCCGAGGACCGAGCGGCGGAGAGCGCCGCGCTGGGCCTCGACGAAGGAGAGCAGCGCCCCTCGCTCATCGCCGTGGGCCTCCGCGGGAACGTGAGTGACCATGGTGTCCGCCCTTCCAGACCGATTCCAGGCTCAAGGAGAGGCTCCCGCCCTCCTTCTGGCACCGCAAACGCTACGGACCCTTGAGGACAGGTTCTGTCCTCAAGGGTCCGTGCGCTGGAACGGCATCCGAAGGGGAACGCTCAGAACGGGAATCGTGAACGGCCGTGCTGCACCGAGATCCACTTCTGGGTGGTGAACGCCTCGATCATCGACTCGCCGTTCAGCCTGCCGCTGCCGGAGTGCTTCTCACCGCCGAAGGGCACGATCGGCTCGTCGTGCACGGTGCTGTCATTGATATGGATCATTCCGGTGTTGATCCGCTTGGCGATCCGCACCCCGCGCTCCACATCGGCGGTGTGCACGGCCCCGCTCAGCCCGTACGGGGTGTCATTGGCGATCCTGACCGCCTCGTCCTCCCCGTCGAAGGGCACGATCAGCGCCACGGGACCGAAGATCTCCTGGCCCAGCACAGGCGAGTCGTCGGCGATGCCGGTCAGCACCGAGGGCTCCACCAGATTCCCCTTGGAGCCTCCGAGCAGCAGCGCGGTCGCGCCCGCCGCCACGGTCTGCTCGACCAGGGCGGTGACGGCGTCCGCCTGCCGGGAGTTGATGAGCGGGCCGATATGGGTGGCCGGATCGGCCGGGTCGCCCACCTTGAGAGCGCGCACCTTGGCGACGAACTTCTCGCTGAATTCCTTCTCGACCCGGCGGTCCACCAGAACCCGGTTCGCCGCCATGCACACCTGCCCCTGATGCACATAGCGACTGAACACCGCCGCGTCCACGGCGTAGTCGATATCGGCGTCTTCGAGCACGATCAGCGCGCTGTTGCCGCCCAGCTCCAGAATCGCGCGCTTGAAGTTGGCCGCGCAGACGGTGGCGACATGCTGCCCCACCTTGTCGGAGCCGGTGAAGGAGATCGCCTTGGGAATCGGGTGCTCGATGAGCGCGTCGCCGATCTCCGCTATATCGGTGATGACCACATTCAGCAGCCCCGGCGGCAGCCCCGCGTCCTCGAACACCTTGCCGACCAGGGAACCACCGCAGACGGGGGTGTTCTGATGCGGCTTGAGGACCACTCCGTTACCCAGCGCGAGCGACGGCGCCACGGATTTGATGGAGAGCAGGAAGGGGAAGTTGAAGGGGCTGATCACCCCGACGACCCCGACCGGGAGCCGGTAGACGCGGTTCTCCTTGCCTTCCACCGGGGAGGGCAGAATCCGCCCCTCGGGTCGGAGCGCGAGCTGAATGGCCTCGCGCAGGAATTCCTTGGCGAGATGGAGCTCGAAACCGGCCTTGGTGTGGGTGCCGCCGAGTTCCGCGATGATCGCCTCGGTGATCTCCTGCTCGCGCTCCTCGATGATGCGCAGCGCGTTCTCGAAGACGGCTCGGCGGGCGTACGGACTGGTCTCGCCCCAGCCCACTTGGGCGCGCTCCGCCGCCCGGTACGCCTCGTCCACCTCGGCCGCCGTGGCTACGGTGATGGAGGCGAGTTTCTCTCCGTCGTACGGATTGAAATCGATGATGTCCCAGGAGCCGCTCCCGGGCCTCCACTCGCCGTCGATGTACTGGTAGGCCAGCTCGGTGAACAAGGACATATGAACCGATTCCTTACCCGTTGGAACGTCACCCGTCGGAACGCTGGAACGTGAGAACCTCACAAAGCGCCTCTGTCTGATGCGCCGTCACTATACTTCTGCTTTAGGTGAGTTGGAGTAGACCACGCAGAACATCGCGGCTCTCCTCCGGGTCGGGGCTGTCCTCTTCGAGCCGCTTCATGACCTTCTCGTACTGGGCGACTTCTTCGCGCTTGTCCAGATACAGCGCGCTGGTGAGCTGCTCCAGGTAGACGATGTCGGACAGATCGGATTCCGGGAATCGGAGCATGGCGAAAGCTCCGCTCTCACCGGCATGACCTCCGAAGCTGAAGGGCATGACCTGGAGTGTGATATTCGGCTGCTCGGAGACTTCGATGAGATGCCTCAACTGCCCTTGCATCACAGCACGGTCGCCATAGGGGCGGCGCAGCGCCGCCTCGTCCAGGATCGCGTGCAGCTGCGGAGCACGTTCGGAGACCAGCGCCTTCTGGCGGCTGAGCCGGAGCGCCACCCGGCGGTCGATCTCGGCCTTGGGCGCGTTCGGCATACCGCGGGCCACGACGGCGTGCGCGTATGACTCGGTCTGGAGCAGTCCATGGACGAACTGCACCTCGTAGAGCCGGATATGCGAGGCCGCGGCCTCCAGTCCCACGTATGTCTGGAACCAGCCGGGCAGCACATCGCCGAAACTGTGCCACCACCCGGCGACATTGGCCTCCTTGGCGAGGCCGAGCAGAGCGCCGCGCTCGACCTCGTCGGCGACCCCGTAGAGCGTCAGCAGATCCTCGATGTCTCTCGCCTTGAAGCTCACCCGCCCCAACTCCATGCGGCTGATCTTTGATTCCGACGCGCGGATCGAGTAGCCGGCCGCCTCACGGGTGATGCCGCGCGACTCGCGCAGTCTCCTCAGCTGCGAGCCCAACAGGATGCGCCGCACCACGGAACCCCCACCTGGCCCTTCGGCCCACGACTCGCCTGCGGTCACGGCTCCAACCCTCCCCATCGTTCGCCATCCGTCTCGTCCCGGCCCGCCGTGTATCCCGCGGCGTCGCCGCGGAGCCCTCGGTGGACCTCCCTACAGAGTGAGGCACCCCCCGCGCCCCAAGTGCGCGATTCTGCCACCAAAACACTTCGGGGCGTACTCGGTCGGTTACGGAAATGGGAAACCCTTGAGAAGGGCGGGGAGAAGATCACGGAAAGATATGCCGAACAAGTGGTATAGACCGGACAGCCGGACCGCGTGCACGTGCATCTGCCCTTGCATCTGCCCAACGCATTCGGCAACCATGGTCCTCGCGCACCTGCGTGCTCGTTCGTGTTGTAGCGTCACAGCCGCGATTTCCCGGGAGTGCCTCGCATGGGAACGAATGGATCGACCATGCTCGCGCCATTACGGCAGGGGCTTCCCCCCATCGATCCCGCAAGGGTCTCCAGCTCGGCGTCGTGTTCGCTGCCGGCCCGCTTCGAAGCGGTGCGCGGGGCACGGAAGTTCACCAAGGTCACCCTCGGGGACTGGAGCCTGGGCGACCGTTTCGACGACGTGGCCCTGGTCGTCTCCGAGCTGGTCACCAACGCGCTGCGGCACGCACTGCCCGAGGAGTCGGCGCATGAGATACCAGACCCTCCGGTCCGCCTTCATCTGATGCGCTGGCCGGGCAAGCTGGTGTGCGCGGTGCGCGACCCGAGCCCGGAGAGCCCGGGCCCCTTCGACGGCGACGGCGACGGCCATGGCCATGTCGATGAGTCGCCGTTTCCCGACCCCACGGGCACGGCGGAGTCCGGCCGGGGGCTGTTTCTGGTGGATTCCTTCAGCGACAGCTGGGGGTGGCATCCGCTCGCCGGGGCGCTGCACGGCAAAGTCGTGTGGGCGCTGTTCAGGCTGAGCTAGTCCGGCGCGGAAGCCGGGCCGTCGAGCCGGGGAGCGGGCCCGGCTGTCGGGGGGCGGGCCCGCTCCCTCTGTCTTGTCCGCTTCTTCTGCCCTGCCCGCGCTGTCCGCGTGGAGCGCCCCCTCGGGCGACATGATCGCGCGCCGCGCCGCGCCGCGCGGCGGCAGGCCCGAGCCGCCGGAAGCCCTCGTCCCCGCCTCTGCCCCCGCTGGGACCGGCGGGTCCACGGGGGTCAGCCGCCCGCCGCCAGGTGATCGAACTCCCCGTCCTTGACGCCCAGAAGCATCGCCGCTATCTCCGCCGGCGTATAGACGAGGGCGGGCCCTTCGGGATGCCGCGAGTTACGCATCGCGACGTTCCCTCCGGGCAGCTTGGCGAACTCGACGCATGAACCCTGCGAGTTGCTGTGTCTGCTCTTCTGCCAGACGACCCCGTGGAGCTCTGTGGCCGCCATGCCGTTGTACGCGTGGTGCACGAGTCGCTCCCGGGCTACAAGGTGCATGTGTCAACTGTCCCGGATCATAGCCCTGTTTCACGTGCGAATGCATGAGCGATAGCACGGGCATATGCACGTGCACGCGGGGTATTCCCACGGTTACAGTCTCGGCCCGTTACAGGGTCGATTTCAGCCGGTCCGGGCTTATCTCGCCGGTCTGAAGGGCTTGTTGAACGGCTCCGGATCATCACCCGGGCCGAATCCTCCCCCGCTTCAAGAGAGACGCTTCACGCGCCCTTCGGGATCCAGTCTCCACACGATCGCCCAATTCCCGTGCACGGGTTCGCCATTGGCGCACAGACCGGTATGCCGGAGTCCGGCGACGGGCGGGCGGGAGAGCCCGATTCCTCCCGTACACGCGACCGCATTCCCCGTACACCGCAATGCCGCCCCGGCCGCTTGACGCGCGATCTTTCCCACTCATCGGCGGGGACCACCCTGCGTATACATACTTCCCCGGCGGCGGCCGGAGTCGCCGGATGGCTGTCAGCGCCGTACGCCCTCGTCCAGAGCGTCGGTCAGCTCCTCCAGCGCCTCCGCGAGCAGCGTGGTCCCGCTGCTGAACACCGCGTGCTCTTCTGCTTCCCACTGCGCGAGGGCCATGCGGACCCGGTCCCACTTCAGCGGCCGGCGTTCGCGTACGGCTCTGGCGGCGCGTTCGGAGTCCTTCCGCAGGGCGTCCGCGAGCCCCGCGGCGGCCGGCACGGGGATCGCCCCGTGCTCGGGAAGGTGCGCCTCCATCAGCATGGCGCTGCGGCCCATCTGGGCGAGGGCGTGCTCGGCGGCCTCTGCCCCTGCCCGGGTCAGCCCCCGGGTGCGTACGGGCTCGTGGATGGCCCGCGCGAGCGCTTCCTGCCAGGCGATACGGGCGTCCCGTGCGGCCAGCAGCGCCTTGCGGATATCCGGACTGTCCCGGTCCGAGGGGCGCGCGTAGTGGTCGATCACCGCCGCCGCGTACCGTCCATCGGCTTTCAGCCAGTCGGCGAGCCGGTTGCGCAGCCGGGGCGTCTCCCACGCCGGGTAGAGGGCGTACGCGAGCATCGCCAGCAGCCCGCCGATGAGGGTGAGCAGCACACGTTCGGGCACGGTCTGCCCCACGTCCTCGCCGCCCATCCCGAGCAGGAAGACGACATAGGCGGAGTTGCAGACATTGGCGGCGGCGTAGCCCGTGCGCATCACCAGATACATGCCGAAGGCGCAGAGCACCGCGAGCGCTCCGGAGAGCCGGACGCCGGGGGTCGCGGTCTGCACCACGGCGGTGGCGACCCCGACGCCGACGAGGGTGCCGCCGAAGCGGGCCACGGAACGGGCGTAGGTCTGCGAGAAGTCCGGCCGCATCACCATGACGGAGGTCATCGGGGCCCAGTAGCCGTGTCCGAGGGGCAGTACGGTGCCGAGCAGATAGCCCGCGCAGACGACGGCGGAGACCCGGATCGCGTGCCGCAGCACGGGCGATCTGCGCCGGAGTCCGGCGCGGACCCTGCGCAGCGCGCCGGGCGCCAGCCGGTGCAGCGGCGGCCGGTCACGGTGCGGGTCCTCGTCGGTCCCCTCCCCGCGCGCGGTCTCCACCACGTCGTCCATCAGCGCGGCCAGCCGGATCGCCGCCCGCCGGGGCGGGCCGTCCAGGATGGCGAGGGTGTCGGGGGCCTTGAGCGCGGACATCGCGTCCCGCGGGATCCTCATCCGGGTGCCGTCGCGGACGGCGGACGCGGCGGAGTCGAGCACGGTCCCGGCGGCGGCGAGCAGTTCCCGGCAGCGGTCGCGCTCGGGCCCTTCGAGCGGCACGCCCACGGCCGGGTCGGCGAGGGAGGCCAGTACGGGCCTGATCCGCTCGGCGACTCCCCGGGTCCCGTGCAGCTCGGCCGGTCGGCGCCGGGCCTGGCGGGGCGAGACGGCGGCGGCGCTGCGGGCGAGCATCAGCGGGCCCGGGTCGAAGGACGTGGTCGGGTCCTGGCGCAGCCGCCGCGCATAGTCCGCCTCGGCCGCGAGCGCGTCGGCGAGGGCATCGCGCTGCGCGCCCCAGCGGCGTACCGGGAACAGCACGATGAGCAGTGCCTGTACGGCCCCGCCCGCCGCGATCACGGCCGCGTGGCCGCCGGCCGCCGCGACCGAGGTGGGCAGGGTGATGGTCACCAGCATGATCGCCACATTCGACGCGGCGATGACCCCGACGGCGGGCCCGAGCGCCCAGGCGAGCCCGGCGGCGAAGGTCCAGACGGCGAGCAGAGCGAGGAAGAGGGGCAGATTCCCGGCGGCGAGATATCCGATGAAGGTGGAGAAGGCCAGGCTGCACCCGGAGGCGAGGGCGAGCAGCGGCCTGGGCCGCCAGCTGCGCTGATAGGTGGCGATGGCAGCCTGGAACGCGCCGAACGCGGAACTGACCGCCACCACCGGCCCGAAGAGCGCGAGTGTTCCCCCGACGACGATCGCAAGCCCGGCGGCCCCGCGCAGGGCGACAAGAGGTTCGAGCCGCCTCCGTTCAAGGGTGAGTCCGGAGCGGGCGGTGTCCTTCAGCGCCCGGAGCCAGGTCATGAGGTGAGAGTAGCCCCGTGGGGGATATTTAGGTCATAACTGGGTGATCAGTTCACATCAGCCCCTCCTCTCAGAGGACGGCGGGAGCAGGCGGCGCCACGGGGCGCGGCCCGGGTGCGGCCCGGGTGCGGTCCGGCTGGACGGTGCCAGATCGCGGCCAAGTCGGTCAGGTCGGTGCCAGGTCGGCCGATCCACCGATCCGCCGTCGTGACCGCCCCGCCCGGTCTGCGGCTGGAGACCCTGACGGGCGCGGCACCCCCGCTGGGCGTCGACTCCGGCCGGGCGGCGGCTCCGGCGGACAGCCGGAGCGGGGAGCGGCGGGCCCGGCGGACTGGACGGCCCCGCACCCCGGTGGGCTACCCCGTCAGCCGACGACGATCCTCCGAGACCCTCGCCGCGTCGGCCGCCGCACGGCCGTCGAGCCAGCCCGCCTCGTCGCTTACTCCCCGGACCCGGGTGGAGGTCGTGCGCGGGAACATCTCATCCGTGTGCGCCGACACCGCCACCTCTCTCGTCGCCAGCACCGGCAGCAGGTCGGATGCGACCGGCACGCTCTCCGCGGCCACCGCGAGGCGCTCGCCGAGACGCCCCGCGTACGACATCAGAAAGGACTGACGGAAGGTCTTCGTACGTCTCCGGCCGCCCGCCCGCTGGGATGCCTCCGCCCTCGCCATCGCTGTCGTGCCCTGCACCAGCAGAGACGTATAGAGCAGCTCGACCGATTCGAGATCGCTCTCGAACCCCACCACCGTCGAGAAGCCGAACGCGCCGTTCCACACCGCGCGGCAGCGGTTCGCCGAGGCCACCGCGTCCAGCAGAATCGCCTTGGCCGTCTCGTACGGCGCGTCCACGCCTATGCGACAGGCGGACGGGGTGTCCCGGGCATGTCCGGGCAGGGCCGCCTCGTCGACGCTATGACGGGCCATCAGCTCCTGGGCCTTGGCGGTGAGAGCCTCGGCCTCCTCGGGGAAGCCGGTCGCCTCGGCCTTGGCCAGGAGCGCCCGTATGCGCGAGAGCATCCTGGGCTCGTACCCCGACTGCGGGACGAAGGGAGCGCCTGGAACCGGGCCCACTGGCTCGATCGACGGGAGGCGGATCAGTAGCCGGTACAGCTCCAGCACCGCTGTCGCATACGAGAAGCGGTCCACGCTCCAGCCCGTCGGATGCAGATCCGCGAGCTGGGCACGCCAGCGCGGGGCGAGATTCTCGTACCGCGCGGACTCGGCGGTGATCAGAGCGGACAGCAGCCGCACATGGTGGTCATCCAGGTCCCGGCGGACCAGACGTATGAGATCGACGGGTTGCCAGCCGCGCTCCCAGGCACGGCGCAGATACTCCTCACCACGCCGGGACAGCTCCGCATCCGCTGCCGGGTCGGCGGCGAGCAGGGACGCGCCCGCGTCGAGGGAGGCGTCGCCGTCCATATACAGCGCGGCTGCCAGCGCGTCATCCACCGTGGCCATCGGATCATTCACCTCCTGGCTCGATCATCGCAGGCGGGGCCGGGACCCGCCGTCGGCCGACCCCGGGGCGATGCACACGGACACCGCCGGACACATTCACCGTAGCGGGCACGCTCACGACGACGGTCCGGCTGTCCACAACCTGTGGATGATAATCCGACCGATGGCCCTCTCCCCCCGCCCTCAAGGCTCGCCCCGGCCGCGGCGCTCCGGCCCCGGAGCCCTCGGTCGTCCGGAGTCCCGATCCCGGACCCCTGGTCACAGATCCAAAGGTGCCCGACGGGCGGCTACCGGGCGGTAACGGCAGCGGAAACGGAACCGATGGCGACGGCTGACCGTTCTGAATAGGTGTCACCCAACCAGAAGATTCAGACGGGGGCACCATGACGCTCACTCATGCATCGAACTCCTCGGCGGACCCCACGTGGGATGTGTCGGCACCGGTTCCGCCGGCCCGGCGTGCCAGAGGGAGCCGGCAGCGCCGAATCGCCGAATCGCCCATGTGACACAAGGGATGGGGAGGCCCTCGATGTCCGAGAACAAGGACCGCATGCTGGCCGGGGACTGGTATCTGCCCAATGACCCGGAGCTGGCGGCGGACTCCCAGCGGCGTTTCGCGCTCTGCGCGGCGTACAACGCGAACGGAGGCGCGGCGATCGAGGACCGCGCGGCGATTCTGGCCGAGCTGCTGGGGTCGGTGGGCGAAGACGTACGGATCCGCCCGCCGTTCCAGTGCGACTACGGAACCTATATATCCATCGGCGACCGCACGTTCGTGAACTTCAACGCGGTCTTCGAGGACTCGGCCCCCATCACCATCGGCTCGGATGTCCAGATCGGGCCGAATGTAAAGCTGCTCACCCCGAACCACGAGCTGGACCCCGAGCGCAGGCGCGCGGGGTGGGAGCGGGGCGAGCCCATCACCATCGGCGACAACGTCTGGCTCGGCGGCGGGGTGATCGTCTGTCCCGGAGTGACCATCGGCGAGAACACCGTCGTGGGGGCGGGTTCGGTGGTGCCCAGGGATCTGCCCGCCGGGGTGCTGGCGGTCGGGAACCCGGCACGGGTGGTCCGCGCGCTCGGCTGAGCCCCGCCCGAAGCCCGCGACCAGCGGATTCGGGCGTACGAACGGCGCGTCCGGGGGCATTGTCAGACCCGGCTGCAACACTCGAATCCATGGACGAACGACGGAGTCGATGGGCTCTGGCGGCGGCGGAGGGGGGCGGGGCACGGCTCGCCCCCCTCGGTCCCGACGGGCTGCCCACCGGCCCTCTCGTGACGGAGCCGGACCTGATCGAAGCGGTCCGCTCCCGGCCGGGCGTGGGGCGGTGGGTGTGGCGCTCCACCGCCGAGATCCATCCCCGACTGCTCGCGGCCGGGGTCCGCGTCGAGCGGTGTTACGACATCGAGGTCGCGGAGCAGCTCCTCCTCGGGCACGAGGGGCGGCTCGGGGAGCCCCGTTCGGCCGCTGCGGCGCTGGCTCGTCTGCACCGCAGTCCTGTGCCGTCCGATCCTCCGCAGCGGGCGGCCGAGCCCGGCGCGCAGTCCCCGCTCTTCGAGCCGGAGCGGGCGCCGCTCCCGCTGGAGTCGCTCCTGGAGGTGTACGGGGAGCAGCTGCGCCGTCATGACGCCGCCGAGCACCCGGGGCGGCTGCGGCTGCTGACGGCCGCCGAGTCGGCGGGGATGCTGGTGGCCGCCGAGATGCACCGCTCGGGGCTGCCGTGGCGCGCGGACGTCCACCGCCGGATGCTGGAGGAGCTGCTGGGCGAGCGGTACGCGGGCGGGGGCGAGCCGCGCCGGCTGGCGGAGCTGGCGGACGAGGTGTCGGCGGCCTTCGGCCGGCGGGTTCGGCCCGAGCTGCCGGCCGATGTGATCAAGGCGTTCGCCCAGGCCGGGGTGAAGGTGCGGTCCACCCGCCGCTGGGAGCTGGAGGAGATCGACCACCCGGCGGTGCCACCGCTGCTGGAGTACAAGAAGCTCTACCGCATCTGGGTGGCGCACGGCTGGAGCTGGCTCCAGGACTGGGTACGGGACGGGCGGTTCCGGCCCGAGTATCTGCCCGGGGGCACCGTCTCGGGGCGCTGGACGACCAATGGCGGCGGGGCGCTTCAGATACCCAAGGTGATCCGGCGCGCGGTGGTCGCGGACGAGGGATGGCGGCTGGTGGTCGCCGACGCCGACCAGATGGAGCCCCGGGTGCTGGCCGCGATCTCCCGCGATCCGGGCCTGATGGATGTGGCGGGCCACGGCGGCGATCTGTACTCGGTGCTCTCCGATCGCGCGTTCTCGGGCGACCGTGATCACGCCAAGCTGGCGCTGCTCGGCGCGATCTACGGCCAGACCTCGGGTGACGGGCTGAAGAACCTGGCGGCGCTGCGCCGGAGATTCCCGGCGGCGGTGGCGTATGTGGACGAGGCGGCGCGGGCGGGCGAGGAGGGCCGGCTGGTGCGCACCTGGCTGGGGCGGACCAGTCCGCGAGCGGAAGGGGCGGGCGATGACGACGAGGCGGGCATCCCCCAGGAGGCCGCCCCGCAGGACATGGGGGTGGGCACGGACGCGGACGGAGGTTCCGGGGCGAGCGGGTTCACCCCCGGCTACGCATCGTCCAACGCGCGGGCGCGGGGCCGGTTCACCAGGAATTTCGTGGTGCAGGGCAGCGCCGCGGACTGGGCGTTGCTGATGCTCGCCGCGCTCCGCCAGGCGTTGGCGGGGATGCGGGCCGAGCTGGTCTTCTTCCAGCACGACGAGGTGATGGTGCACTGCCCGGCGGACGAGGCGGACGCTGTGGTGAAAGCGATCGGAGAAGCGGGGGAGACAGCCGGGGCGATCGTGTTCGGCCGGACCCCGGTCAGGTTTCCCTTTACGACGGCGGTGGTCGAGTGCTACGCGGACGCGAAATGACGCGGCGGAACAGGCGGGGCGGGAATTCGACGGGGTCATGGGATCCCGGTCTGGCGCCGGCGGCGCCGGGGGGCGCGTTACCGGGCCGAAGCAGACGGAGTGCACCGCTCCCCCGGCCTCTCCCCTCCATCGAGGCATTGACCGTTACGCGTGGATGAGGGGCGGCGTCGGCCTTGCGCCGGATGATCGGGTTCTGCACCTCGGTGATCACGGCGGCCATCTCGCTGGTCGCCGCCGCGGGCGTGCTGACCGTGCTGCACCCCGCGCTGCTGCCGCTGCTGCCGCTGCTGGCGCTGATGACCCTGCCCAGCGCGTGGAGTTCGCTGACGATCGCCGCCGCCGGTATGTCTCCTTCCACACCTGGATGCAGCACGCCCGTGCGGGGACTTCTACCGCTGGCCGTTCACCGCGCGTGTCAATGTGGCCACGATGACGCGTCCCTGTCCCAGCACATAGATCTCGTCGCCTGCCTTCAGCGCTCCTTTCCACCCCCTGAACGAGAACGCTCCGCTCCGGGCTCATTCCCTCTGAAACGATTGGACCGTCGCGCATACGGATATGCGCACAGAGAATTCGGTGCGGCAGACCGAGGTGGTTCGCATGGCTTATCGGTTGCGGCTGTATCCGGCGGATATCAGTGCTGCCGGGGAGCGGCCTCACCGGCGGCGGCCTGTCAGGCACGCTCGTCCCGCTGTCCCAGCACCGGGCCCACCGGATGACGGCGGCCGTCCGGCTCGGACGCCAAACCCAGAAGGCGCCTGGCGAGCAGCGCCGAGAGCAGGAAGCACAGCGGGATCGGCAGGGTGAGCAGCGCGAAGATCAGCCTCACGAAGCCGTAGTCGACGGCCCCCTCCGTCCCGGACACCACGGCACTGGCGATGCTCACGGCCAGGAGCACCACGCTGTAGGCGACGGTGCTCCTGGTCGCCGCCGCCCACCAGGTCCGGCTGGGACGCACCAGGGTGACCGCGATCGTCGCCAGGATCGTGAGCGGCACAAACGTCCACGCCCCGTCGGAGAACGCGTCGTCGACGAAGAGTTGCCAGCGGTCGCCGATCGACGGCCCGGAGGGGTACGGCAGAAAGTACGACAGCAGACCGCCGACCGCCCAGGGCGCGATCGAAGCCGCCGCGGCGAAAGCCATCACTTTCGGAAAGGGTGCGTTCATGACCGTTGGCCAATCGGGCGTATGGAGCGCGAATTTCCTTTTACCGCACGGCTGTTGCCGAGGTCGCGACGGAGTAGCCGAAGCCTCTGCCCTTGATCGTAGCCGAGGTGTATTCAGCGGCTACGGGTGCGGCTGGATATACCCGCGCGCTATCCCCGCACTGAGACAGATGTCACGTGCACCTGCCCCGGCCGTACTGTTCTCCGGCCATGCGGCAGGCTGGAAACCCGTATTCCCTGACAACCGGCATCCGGCGGGCGCGGCCCACGGATGTCATCGGCCTCTCATCTCTCGGAGCAGCTCATGCGGCAGATCGACTACGGCGATGTCCTGGCGGCGGCAGGCCGTGTCCAGGGGCGTGTGCGGCCCGTCGCGGTGACCCGGCTGGATCCCGGCAGCGTACGCACCGCTCCCGGCGGAGCCCCGGACGGCACGGAGACGGGGGACCCCTGCGAGGTCTGGCTCGCGCTGGAGTACATGCAGCACACCGGCAGCTTCAAGGCGCGCGGCGCGGTCAATTTCCTGCGCGCCCACCGCGAGGCCGGATCGCTTCCGGACGCCGGGGTGACCATCGCGTCCGGCGGCAACGCGGGCCTCGCCTGCGCCTGGGCGGCCAGGACCCTGGGCGTGGCCGCCACGGTGTTCCTGCCCGCGAGCGCCCCGGCGGTCAAGATCGCCGGGCTGGAGGGGTACGGCGCGTCGGTGCGTATGGTCGACGGGGAGTACGCGGACGCGGCGGAGGCGTCCGCCCGGTTCGCGGAGCGTACGGGGGCACTGCGCGGGCACGCCTACGACGATCCGTTCGTGGCCGCGGGAGCGGGAACCCTGCTGGACGAGATCCGTGCGCAGATCCCCGGCCTGGACACGGTGGTGGTCGCGGTCGGCGGCGGAGGGCTCTTCTCGGGGGTGGCCGCGGCGGCGCGGCACCATGGGATCCGCACCGTCGCCGTGGAGCCGGAGAACAGCCGTGCGCTGAACGCCGCGCTCGCCGCCGGGCGGCCGGTCGACGTCGCCGTGGACAGCGTCGCGGCCGACGCGCTCGGCGCGCGGCGGGCTTCGGAGATGGCGCTGGCGGCGGCCGGGCACCCCAGCGCGCTCTCGGTGCTGGTCCCCGACCGGGCGATCGAGGCGGCCCGGCGGGCGCTCTGGGACCAGCGGCGTATCGTCACCGAGCTGAGCGGCGCCACCGCGTTGGCCGCGCTGCCCATGGCGGGCACCGACGGCCGGGGATACGCGCCCGCTCCCGGCGAGAAGGTCGCGGTCGTCCTCTGCGGCGCCAACACCGACCCGGCGGATCTGACGGGACCCGCGCCGTCCGGGACCGGGCGAGGCTGAGCGGTGGCCGCGCCGTCCGGTACCCGGCGAGGCCGAGCGGTGGCCGCGCCGTCCGGGACCGGGCGAGGCCGGGCGGTGGCTGCGCCGTCCGGTACCCGGCGGGTCTGAGCGGTGGCCGCGCCCCGAAGCCGGAGCCGGGGCCGGAGCCGCTGAGGGCAGGGCAAGCGCTCGCCCCGGGCCGCGACCAGGAGACCTACCGGTCTCAGTCGCGGGTGCCGTTCAGCAGCCGGGCGGTGATGCCGGTGAGGCGCTGCCCCTGGTAACGGGCGGCGTCGAGGATGTTGTCGCCGGGCAGCTCACCGGCGCCCGAGGCGTGCGCGGTGCCGTACGGGTTGCCGTTGGCCGCGTACACGGTCTGGTCGGTGTAGCCGGGCGGGACGATCAGCGAACCCCAGTGGTAGAGCGTGTTGTAGAGGGCCAGCAGCGTCGACTCGTTGCCGCCGTGGACATTGGCGGCGCTGACGAAAGCGGTGGTGGGCTTGTCGGCGAAGACCCCACGCTGCCAGAGCCCGCCCGTGCCGTCGATGAACTGCTTGAGCTGCGAGGCGACATTGCCGAAGCGGGTCGGGGTGCCGAAGGCGTAGGCGTCGGCCCATTCGAGGTCGTCGTGGCTCGCGAGCTCCACGCCCTGGGTGGCGTCGACATGTGCGCGCCAGGCGGGGTTGGAGTCGATGGCGGCGTCCGGAGCGAGCTCGGCCACCCGGCGGAGCCGGACCTCGGCGCCCGCCTTCTCCGCGCCCTCCGCCACCGCCTGGGCCAGGTGGTGCACGCTCCCCGTCGCCGAGTAGTAGACGACAGCGATCTTGGGGGGTACGGCAGTGGTCATCGTGGACCTCTCTCCAACGGCATCCGGGGCAGAAGAAGCGGATAGCTATCCGCTTCGACAAAGGTAAAGCATTCAACTATCGCCCTGCAAGCCCTAACCGGATAGCTATCCACTAACCTGGGGGGAGAAGGGCCGAGCCGGCAGAACGGAGGCCCCGCAGTGCACACCAACTCCAGCTCCAGCCCCAGCTCCAGCCCCAGCCCCAGCGATGGCTCCAACACCAGCGGTGACTCCGGCGGTGGCCCCAGCTCCAGCGACGGCTCCAGCGGTGGCCACCCCATGAGCCTCCCCCTCACCGGCCCCGCTTCGGCGCAGCCGACCGCCGCCCCGCGCGCCGACGCGGCGCACAACCGGCGCAAGATCCTGGACGCCGCCGCGACGATCGTGTCCGAGCAGGGCCCGGAGGCCCTGACCATGAACGCGGTCGCCCGCGCTTCGGGAACGGGAGTGGGCACCGTCTCCCGCCGCTTCGGCGATGTCTCCGCGCTGTTCTCGGCCCTTCTGGACGACCGGGAACAGCGATTCCAGCAGGCGTTCATGGCCGGCCCGCCCCCGCTGGGCCCCGGCGCCCCGCCCGGCGAGCGGCTGCGCGCCTTCCTCCACGCGCTGGCGGACCGCGTCATCGAACAGCGCGATCTGCTGCTGGCCGGCGAGGCGGCCTCCCCCATGGCCCGCTATCACCATGGCGCGTATCTGGGTCTGCACACCCATACGGCGATGCTGATCCGCCAACTCCGCCCTTCGGCCGACGCCTCGCTGCTGGCCCATCTCCTCCTCGCACCGTTCGCCCCCAGCCTGATCACCCATCTGACCCGCGACCGCACCCGTACCCCTGAGCAGATCAAGAACGCCGTGGACGAGCTGCTCGACAGCCTGCTGACGACCGGCTGAGGGGTACGGGACCCGGTTCGAGGCGGGATCCTCGGGGTGGGCGTGCGGCGCCAGGGTCGGTCAGCCCTCGCGCGGCGGCGGACCGGAGGGCTCAGGAGTCTCCCCGGGACCCGACCCCGGACCCAGACCCGGCCCCAGACCCAGACCCGACCCCGGACCCAGACCCGGCCCCAGACCCGCTCCAGGCCCCGGACCCGCTCCCGGCTCGGCGAGACTCCGGTAGCGCCGGCCCGCGTAGAGGAGCGGTCCACGGGGACCGTCGGCGGGCGGCACGCGGACACCGGTCGCCCGGGCGACGATCAGGGTGTGGTCGGCGACCTCCATCCGCTGCGTCATACGGCACGTCAGAACGACGGCGCTCCCGTCCAGCTCCGGCCCTCCGCCATCGGGGGACGGCCGGTGGCGCACCCCCTCGAACTCCCCTTCCCCGGGCACACGGCGCCGGGTGAAGCGGTCGGCGAGAGCGCGTTGCCCGGCGGTGAGGACATTGACGGTGAAGCGGCCGGTCCGTTCGATGACGCCCCCGGTACGGCTGCCCCTCTTCAGGGAGATCAGCAGGGTGGGCGGGTCGAGCGAGACCGACAGCAGGGAGTTGACGGTCATGCCGTGCGGCCCCTGCGGGCTCTCGGTGGTGATGACCGCGACGCCCGTCGCCCAGTGGCGCATCGCGTCGCGGAACGCACCGGGGTCGGTCCCGTCGCGTCCAGGATCAGGCCCGCGCCGCTGACCGACGAGGTCGCCGAGCGCACCGGAGTCCGCCCCGTCCCCAGGAGCACCGCGGTCCGCGGTACGGGGCCGGGTCACCACGCGGGAGCCGACGGTGCGGTGGCCGCCAGGGCGGGGAAGTGCGGTACGACCTCTTCGGCGAGCTGCGCCACCACCTCCGCCGCAGGCCGTCTGCCGTGCTGGACGCCGAGAGCGCCGTGGTTGACCCCGGCGTCCTTCCAGCGGCCGAGCAGTTCGAGCAGCCCCTCCGTGCCCGTACGCAGGACGAAACCGCCGCGCAACGGGGTCGGCGGGTACCCGGGATCCTCGTCCAGGTCTATCCATTCATTGGTGGCGACCGGACGGAAATCCCCTCCGGGGACCAGGCTCCGCCAAGCCTCGATCTTGCGTCCGAGGGCCCGGGGGCCGTCGGGGGTGGCGGTGGCCATCGGATAGACCAGCCAGCCGTCGGCGTGCTCGGCGATCCAGTCCTGGGACTGCTGGGAGGAGCCGGTGACCAGGAGGGGGATCCGGCCGTGCACCGGCTTCGGCAGCAGGCGGGCGCCGCCGGGCCCGCCGGGCCGCTCCGCCTCCAGCAGCCCGCGGAAGGCGTCGACCGCCTCCCGGTACCGGGCGCCGCGCGTCCCGTGGTCCAGACCGTACGCGGGGAACTCGACCGGTCGGTCGCCGGAAGCCGCCCCCAGCACCAGCCGTCCCCCGGCGAGATGGTCCACCGAGGCCGCCTGCTTGGCCAGGTCGATCGGGTGCCGCAGCGGGAAGATCACGCTGCCGGTCGCGAGGGCGATACGGGAGGTGTGCGCCGCGAGCCAGGTCAGCGCGGTCCACGGGTCGTACACCTGCCCCACATCGCCGAAAGCGGGGTCGGCCAACGGTACGTCCCGGACCCAGACAGCGGCGAAACCCCCGCGTTCGGCCTGCTGAACGACCTCCGTCTGACCGCGCATTCCGGCCATGTCCCCCGCGTACGGCCACAGAGGCAGAAACAGTCCCACGGTCAGTTCCCCCGGCGCGAACATGCGCTCGTACCCGGGGTGGCCCGCCCACGAAGACGCCGGTGCTGCTGTGCTGCTCATCGATACCCGTCCATCACTCTGGCTGGAATCCAGGTCGGAATTCTGGTTGGAACTCTGGTTGGAACGTTCGATCCAAACCATACGACACTCTGGATCGAACGTTCCAACCAGTGGACCAGTAGACTCGCGGTCATGGCAGCCACCCCACCGCTCCACCGCTCGTCCGACGCCGACACCCGCCGCCGGATCATCCGGGCCACGGCCGCCCTGCTTCAGCAGCAGGGGTACGAGAGCACCTCGGTCAAGCGCATCGCCGGCGCCGCGCAGGCGTCACCCAGCTCCGTCTACCACTTCTTCCCCGGGGGGAAGCAGGAGCTCGCCATCGAGGCGATGCACCACGGCGCGCGGGAGTTCGGCGAGATGCTCGCGGAAGGACTCGCCTCCGCCGCCGACCCGGCCGAGGCGACGGCCGCCTGCGCCCTGCTGCTGGCCGACGACCTGAAACAGTCGGAGTGGAGCGACGGCTGCCCGGTCGCGGTCACCGCCCTGGAGACCATCGGCCGCGTCCCCGGCCTCCAGGAGGCCGCGACCCAGGCCCTCACCCAGTGGCAGAGCCTCGTCACGGCCAAGCTGACGGAGAGCGGCATCGCCCCGGCCGCGGCCCGCTCCCTCGCCGGAACGGTCATCAGCATGCTGGAGGGCGCCGAACTGCTGAGCCGTGTGACCGCGGACGACACCCCCCTCCGGGACGCGGCCGTCCACCTCGGACAACTCGTCAGGGCGGCGCCCCGCGTCTGACCGCCGGAACCGACAGGCGGCTCTCCGCGGGCGAAGCGCCGAGAGACGCCGCGGGCGAGCCCGCGGCGGCTGCGGGTTCGCCCTCCGGGCCCGGCCGTTGGAAGCGTCCGGCCGTCCCTTCGGCTACAGCGCGGGGTAGTCGGTGTAGCCCTGCGCTCCCCCGCCGTAGAAGCCCGTCCGCCGCGCCTCGTTGAGGGGCGTGCCGATGCGGCAGCGGGTGACCAGGTCGGGGTTGGCGAGGAAGTCACGGCCGAAGGAGACCAGATCCGCGCCCCGGGCGAGGGAGTGCGCGGCGGCCTCCGGCTTGTCCCGGTCGGCCGGGAGCGGGGTGACCATCAGCGCCGTGGGCCACAGCTCCCGTACCGCTGGGTCCAGTTCCGTGCCCGTCTCGCCGTGGTGCAGATAGGCGATCTCCAGCGGCGCGAGGGCGCGGACGAGCGCCGTGTACGTACCGTACGGGTCGGCCTCCGTCAGATCGCCGAACGGGTTCGACGGCGAGATCCGCACGCCGACCCGGTGCGGGCCGACGGTGTCGGCGACGGCCCGCGCGATCGCGACGGGGAGCCGGATCCGGCCCTCGGTGTCCCCGCCCCAGCGGTCGGTGCGGAGGTTGGCGTTCTCCGCGAGGAACTGGTGGAGCAGATAGCCGTTGGCGGCGTGGATCTCCACCCCGTCGAGCCCGGCGGCCACCGCCCGGCACGCGGAGCGTACGAAGTCGTCGATCAGCTCCCGTATCCCAGCGTCGGTGAGTGCCCTCGGAGTGACCGCGGGCACCCGGCCGCCCGGGGTGTAGACGGGGGCGTCGGCGGCCATCGCCGAGGGGGCCACCGGAAGCGACCCCTCGGGCAGGAAGTCCGGGTGGGCCAGCCGGCCCGCGTGCATGAGCTGGAGGAAGACGCGCCCGCCCGCCGCGTGCACCCCGTCCGCGACCCGCGCCCAGCCGTCCTGGTGCGCGTCGGTGAACAGGCCCGGCGCGTCGGGGCCGATGGCTCCGACGGCGACCGGGTGGGTGCCCTCGGCCACGATCAGCCCCGCCGAGGCGCGCTGGGCGTAGTAGTCGGCCATCAGCGTGCCGGGGGTGCCGTCGGCGTCCGCGCGGGCGCGGCTCATCGGCGCCATGACCATGCGGTTGGGCAGGGTGAGATCACCGAGCCGGGTGGGCTCGAAGAGGGCGGCGGGCGCGCGCATGCGGAATCCTTTCGCGGGTGTGCCGGGGTGCCGGGGTGCCGGAGTGCCGTGGTGCCGGGGTTCAGAGGTTCCAGGTCTTGGCGAGCAGTTCGTAGGAGCGCAGCCGGGCGTCGAAGTCCCACGCCTCGCTGACGATCATCAGCTCGTCGGCGTCCGTGCGGTCGACGAGATCCTCCAGACCGCGGCGGACGGTGTCCGGTGTGCCGGTGAAGGACTCGGCGAGCATCGCGTTCACCATCTGTGCCTCCTGCGGGGCCCAGACGGCGTCGATGTCGTCGACCGGCGGCAGGAACTCCATGCCGCCCCGGAAGTGGGTGAGGAACTTCTGCTGCATCGAGCTGAAGATCCGTACGGCTTCGGCGTCGGTGTCGGCGACGACCGCGTTGGCCGCGACGATCGCGTACGGCTTCGCCAGGGTCGCCGAGGGGCGGAAGGCGGTCCGGTACAGCGTCAGCGCGGTACGGAGCTGGTCGGGCGAGAAGTGGGAGGCGAAGACGAACGGCAGTCCCTCGCGGGCGGCGAGGGCCGCGCCGAAGGTGCTGGAGCCCAGGATGTAGACGGGCAGGTCGACGCCCTCGCCGGGGATCGCGCGGACCTTGCGCTCGGCGCTGCCGGGGGCGAGGTAGCCGCGCAGTTCGGCGGCCTGCTCGGGGAAGTCGGCGCCGCTCTGGTGCTCGCGCCGCAGGGCGCGGGTGGTCCAGGGGTCGGTGCCGGGCGCGCGGCCGAGGCCGAGGTCGATCCGGCCGGGGTGGTAGGTGGCGAGGGTGCCGTACTGCTCGGCGACCACGTACGGGGCGTGGTTGGGGAGCATGACGCCGCCCGCGCCGACCCTGATCCGCTCGGTGGCGGCGGCCACCTGGCCGATGATGATCGAGGTCGCGGAGCTGGCCATCGCGGGGGTGTTGTGGTGCTCGGAGATCCAGAAGCGGCGGTAGCCGTACGCCTCGGCGGCGCGGGCCAGCGCGACGGTGTTCCCCAGCGCCTCGGCGGCGGGCCGGCCCGTGCGGATCGGGGAGAGGTCGAGGACGGAGAGCGGGATGCCTGAGTAGTCGGTGGAGTTGTTCATGTCCGTTCTTTCGGTGGGGCGGGGCGCCGGAGGCGGCCCCGGGTGAAGGGGGTGGTCGGGGGCCCGGTTCCGGTACGTCCGGTACGCCCGATACATTCGGTACGCCTGGCACTTTCGGCACTTCCGGTACTTTCGGCACTTCCGGTACTTCCGGTACTTCCGGTACTTCCGGTACTTCCGGTACTTCCGGTACGGGAACCGGACCGTCGCCGTCACGGCGGCGGGGTCGACGGCTCGACGGCGGGGCCGTCAGGACAGGTCCAGGACGGCCTTTCCGGCGAGCCGGCTCTCGCGTACGGCGTCGAGCGTGTCGCCGGCGCCGGTCCAGTCGCCGCGCCACACGGTGTGCGTACGCAGCCTCCCGGCGGCCACCTCGGCGGCGAGCCAGGTCAGGTCCGTGCCGATGCCGTCGCCGGCCGTCTCGAAGAAGGTGACGATCGAGCGGTTCTGCCGCATCGGGTCGGCGAGCAGGGCGCCCGGCGCGAAGACCGTGGCGCCGCCGGAGGCCGCGCCGGTCAGTACGAGGGTGCCGCCCTCGCCGAGCGCGTCGAAGTACGCGGCGAGGTCGGGGCCGCCGACCTGGTCGAGTACGCCGTCGACGGGCGCGGTGATCCCGTCGGGTCCGGTGACGACCTCGTGGGCGCCCAGGGCGCGCAGCTCATCGGCCGACTCGGGCCTCCGGGCGACGGCGATCACGCGCGCGCCGCCCCGGGCGGCGAGCTGGACGGCGAACCGGCCGACCGCGCCCGAGGCCCCGTTGATCAGCACCCGGCGGCCCAGGATCGGGCCCAGCCTGCGCAGGGCGCGCAGCGCGGTTCCGCCGGAGACGGGCAGGGTGCTCATCTCGCCGAGGTCGGCGCCCTCCGGGACCGTACCGATCAGCGCTGTGTCGACGGCCCGCAGCTCCGCCCAGCCCTCGCTGAGGCCGAGCGTGGTCACGGGGGTGCCGACCGCCGGGCCGGAGCCGTCGGCGGCGGCCCGCTCGACCACACCGGCGGCGTCCCAGCCGATCACCGCGCCGTCGGGCGCCCCGGGAAGGACGTAACGGAACTCGGCCGGGTTGGGCGAGATCGCCGTGACCCGGACGAGCGCCTGGTGGGGCGCGGGGACCGGGTCGGGCGCTTCGGCGAGCCTCAGCTGCCCCGGGACGGAGCGGTCGACGATCAGGGCACGCATGGGATTGCTCCGGTTGATCTCTGGGGACGGGCCGGGCCACGAAGAGAAAATGTCACTCAGTGGCATATGTCTATGACGGGCAAACGCTGCTCGGTGGTCCGGGTATTCCAGAGGCGGTTCCGCCTAGACTCGCCGGTATGACGACAGCGGCGACGACACCGGGACCGGAGGGGAAGGAGCTGCCGCTGCGCGAGCGCAAGCGGCTGCGCACCCGGCGGGCCCTGGTCGAGACCGCGCTCGCCCGGTACGCCAGGGACGGCTTCGAGCGGACGACGCTCGACGACATCACCGACGACGTCGAGATCTCGAAACGGACCTTCTTCCGCTACTTCGCCTCCAAGGAGGATGTGGCGCTCGCACCGGAGAAGGAGTTCTGGGCGGCCTTCCTCGACGTACTCCGGGAGGCCGAGCTGACCGGTCCGGTCCTCGGGGTACTCCACCGGGCGCTGATCACCTCCCTGGAACGGATGGGCGAGGAATGGGAACGCCGGTTCGCGGAGAGCCGGCGGCTCGTGGAACGGACCCCGGCGCTCTCGGCGCACAGCCTCCAGCACTGCGCCGAGACCTCCGACGCCGTCCTGGCGCTGCTCTCCGTACGCCTGGGACCGCTGGGACCGCTGATCGCGGACGACGGCGGCCCGGCCGGGCCGGGGGCGGACGAACTGCGGCTGCGGATCGCGCTGGAGATCACCGTGGCCGCCTTCCGGTGCGCGCTGCACGCCTGGTCCACCGGGCCGGCGGACGCGGGCCGGCCGGAGCTGATCGCCCTGACCGACCGCGCGTTCGCCGCCGTACCCGGCAGTCTGGACCTCATGGCCCGGCCCGCCGCGAACGACTGACCGGACTGATCCGGATCAGTCCGGATCAGTCCGGTCAGTGATGGACGCGGGCGCCCGGCCGGAACCGTGAGGGTGTTCCGGCCGGGTGCCCGCCCTGCCGTTGCCCCGGTCGAATCCGGGGCAACGATCAGATCTGCGGCTTCGGGTGCGGCGGGGACACGTCGAACGGGCGCCCCGCCCAGCGCCCGGGACTCCGGCAGCCAGGACGAGATGATCAGGCTGGTCCGGTCCATCAGCTGCTCGGCGCCGAGCTGCGCGGGCAGGAAGCGGCCGAAGGCGTCCAGACGCTCCAGGTACTCCAGACCCTTGGAGATGGCGACGGACTGGTCGGCGTCGCCGGCCTTCTCGGCGACGGTGATGATGCCGATCTGCTTCTCCTCCGGCTGGAACATCAGCCAGACGCTCGACAGGCCCTGCTTCTCGGCCTCGTCACGGATGGCCGGCCACACCTGCTTCAGCAGCTGCTCGACGCTGTCGTCAGTGTAGGAGTAGCGCTCGAACCGGTTGATGTGGTGCGAGGTGGCCATCGGCTTGAAGTCGTGCGCGCCGGTGACCTTCCAGTAGTGCCTGTCCACACCCGGGAAGCGCGACCAGAACTTCACGCCGGGCTCCGGGAAGAGCTCCTCGTTGGTGAAGTGGTTGTAGTCGAGGACGTTCTCCCAGGTGTCGAAGAGGTAGCGCCCGCCGATGTACTTGACGCCGGTGGCCGGGTCGAAGCGGAGCGGGGTGTACTTGTGCCGCATGCCGGGACGGATGTCCATGTTGGGGCGCTCGCGCTCCAGCATGTCGACGAGGTCCTGGGTGGAGTAGCGGTCGTCCAGGGGGAAGTCGGAGGTGAAGGCGGCCTCCGCCTCGATCGGACCGGTCTTGTAACCGCGGACGTCCATGACTGTTTCCTCTCTCACTGTGTGCTGCCGCTCCCCGGATCGGGCGATCCCGCTCACGGCGGGCCCTGCCGTGACACCGGCAGGGCGGGGAGATCTGTTCCGGGCGCGGCCCCGTCCTGGGGCCGCGCCGAGACCTGTGGCACTCGGCTCTCTGAGGCGCCTCGTGCCGCGCGACCGGTCCGCGGGGCGCGGGCCCACCGGGATTCCCCTCGCCCCGGCACATCCGATGTGCCGGGCCCATGGGTGGCCCAGGTGACCCCGTACGCCCCGATTCCATCAACCGGACCGCTCGGTCATGTTTGAACCGTAGCACAACATGACCGCGTGGTCCGATTAGGTAGGATGGGGACCATGATGAGAGCTGACGCCGTGCGCAACCGACGCCTGCTGATGGACGCCGCCGCGGCGGAGTTCGCCGAGAACGGCATGGACGTGTCGATCACCCGCATCGCCACCCGGGCCGGGATCGGCAAGGGAACGGTCTTCCGGCACTTCGACACCAAGGAGCAACTGCTCGCCGAGATCTTCAGCGACCGCCTGGAAGAACTGGTCACGGCCGGGCTCCGGCTCGCCGAGTCCGACGACCCGGGTGCCGCGCTCTTCGAGTTCATGACCATCGGCACGGAGATCCAGGCCCGCGACCGCTCCTTCTGCCAGGCCGCCGCCGCGCTCTCCCGCAGCGAGTCCGCCGTCCACGCCTCCCGCGAACGCCCCGCGGACGTGGCCGAGACCCTCGTCGCCAAGGCGCAGCGGGCCGGGGCGATCCGCGACGACATCACGGGCCTGGACATCGTGCTCCTGCTCAGCGCCGCCTCCCAGGCCGTCCTCAGCATCAGCGAGGACGCCCCCGGCCTCTGGCAGCGCTACCTGGCCCTGATCTTCGACAGCCTGCGCCCCCAGAACGCCCACCCGCTGCCCACCGCCGCTCCCACCCGGGCTCAGTTCACCGGCTGATCGGTGTGGTGTGCGCGGGCCGTCGGGGGCTTCCCGACCGGACCGGGCACAGGATGTCGGGTCCGACAGGGTGGGGCCTTCCTAACGTGGGTGACCGAAAGGGAAGGAGGCCCGGGGTGCTGGAGCGGCTGAACCAGGCCATGGAGCACATCGAGTGCCACCTTGATCAGCGGATCGAGGTGCCCGACCTGGCGCGGATCGCGGTGACGTCGGAGTACCACTTCCGGCGGCTGTTCTCCGCGCTGGCGGGGATTCCGCTCTCGGAGTACATCCGGCGCAGGCGGCTGACAGTCGCGGGCGCCGAGGTACTGGCCGGGGAGCGGACGCTGCTGGAGGTCGCGGTGCGTTACGGCTACACCTCGGGGGAGGCGTTCGCGCGGGCGTTCCGCGCGATGCACGGCGTCGGTCCCGGTGAGGCCAGGCGGGTCGGTGCGAGTCTGCAGTCCCAGCCGCGGATGTCCTTCCGCCTCATCGTCGAAGGGAGTAGCAGCATGCGGTACAGGGTCGTGGAGAAGGAGGAATTCCGTGTGGTGGGCAGGAAGGCGCGCGTCCCCCTCGTGCACGAGGGGGTGAACCCGGCCATCGCCGCCTTCATCCGGGGCCTCGGCCAGGAGACGCTGGAGCGGATCCAGAGCCTGTCCGATCAGGAGCCGGAGGGGATCATCTCGGTGAGCGACAATCTGGACGCCAGTCGCGCCGAGGGTACCGAACTCGATTACTACCACGGCGCGGTGACCCGCGCCGCCGTGCCTGAGGATATGGAGGCGCTCACCGTCCCGGCCGGGACGTGGGCCGTCTTCGAGAACTCCGGGCCGTTTCCGCAGGCGCTCCAGTACCTGTGGCGGGACGTGTTCACGCAGTGGTTCCCGTCCAATCCGTACCGGAGCCGACCGGGGCCCGAGATCCTGCGGACCCGGCTGTCGCAGGACGCGGCACAGGCGGACGCGGAGTTGTGGATCCCTGTGGAGCGGACTGAGGTCTGAGCGGTAGCGCGCGGCGGCCCCGGGCCGCCGCGCGCTGAAGACGTCGTCAAAATCGCGGAACGGTCTCGGGATGACTCGCGGCGGTCTGACGGACGGGCAATGGGCGTTGCTGCAGCCGCTGTTGCCGCGGACGGCGAGGACGGTTCGACCGCCGAGGTACCGGCGGCAGGATCTTCAACGGGACCTGGTGGCGGCTGATCGCCTTCCGGGGCCTCCGGCGCGGCGGGCACCGACACGGTGCCCGGGTTCGGGGCAGCGCGGTGTCGCGTCAGGGCCGCCGCTAGAGGATTTCGAGGAGCCAGCCGACGGGGTTGTCGTCGACGACATCGCCGCCGCTCTTCTTCACACGTCCGACGTGGATCTTCTGGATCCCCTTCGGGAGTTTCTCGGCGAGACGGCCGGCGCCCTGGTTGACATCGATGTCCTTGGCCGGGAGCCAGGTCGTCCCGTTGTGGAACTGCACCTTCAGACGCACATCCGCCCAGCTGGACCCGAAGCTGATGTAGGCGTCGCCCCACACCCCGGTCTGGTTGGGCTGGGGAATGGCCAGCAGAAGGGCGTCCTGGTAGTGGATCAGCCCGCCGCTCTCGTTGAACGTGAAGCCGCGGGTTACGTCGCCGAGCTGGAAGACCGCCATCAACGCTCCTTGTGACGAGGGAACACACAGCTCCGCCCGCAGAACCAAAGATCCACAGGCAGCAGTGCTCCCCACGCTATGAGCCCGGCTCCGACATCTTCATACAATCCGCATCCCAAACCGCCCGTAAGAAGGACACCGAACCCGCCACAACAACTCTTCCAGCCGGCATTCCCCCTCCTCCGCGCCAAACGCCGGCGACAGCACGGGTGCCTGCATGTGCGCCTCCAGCGGAAGGACTTCATGGCGTCTCCAAGGAGTGCAACGGCAAGACGCCACAGTCGGTATCAGGGATATCAACTACGTAATGGACAGTTGGATTTAATCTGCCCGAACGGGTGAAGCACCCAGCATCACCAGAGCCGGCTCCGGCTCGCGCGGCCCCGGTTCGAAGGTCCGACAGCCCCGCCCCCCTGGCCCCGGAAAAGCGAAAAACCCCAGGTCACGGCGAGTGAGTCCTGAGGTTCTTCAGAGCCGCCTTCGGGATTCGAACCCGAGACCTACGCATTACGAGGGCCCGCAAGATCATCCTGACTGGTGCCGAACGATGCCGCAGAATCCCGTTTCCCCAGGTCAGAGACGTCTAACCTTGATCACCATCATGCTGAGTCCACCCTAGTGCCACCCAGTCCGCTCACGCAGCGCTCACGCACGTGCTGGCATGGTCACGGCGGACGCGACGGCGGAGGTTTTGTTCCTACAGTCCGTGCCGATCCCTCACGGCGAAGGAACCACTAGCCCCCGGATGCGTTGCATGAGCTGGTCAGTCTCTCCGCGAAGCCCAGGCAGAGATCGGATCTTGCGCGCCGCAAAGGAGATCAACCGCGCTTCGTCCACACCCGTGTGTTCGCTCACCATGAAAGGTTGATCGTGAGCGTTGCAGACGCGTGCCTCCTCCAGAGCTCGCTTCAGCACATCCTCTGCAACCCCAAACTCTCGCACTGCCGCGCTGGCGCGCGCCTCAAGTACCTGAGTAACAACCGCCTCGGGATCAACGTGGCCTGGCAAGTAATCCAACCACTCTCCTTGGCGCCCTGCTTCGAAGCGCACATCGCCGTCCAGCACACCAAGAAAGGCCATTGTTGGCCTCGTCGGCCCCAAGGCGCGCGCAACAGCTACGACGTTGTCCGCACCCCGCACATCCTGCACGCGCAGAGCGGGGGCAAGCTCAGACAGGTGGTGGCGCAGCAGCTCCTCCAACATCTGTCGGGCGAAGCGGTCCTCGACCAGCAGCACCGCTTCGGTCCGCGGAGCCATACCCAGCTTCCGGCTAACTTGAGCCGGAATAGCGCCGGCCAAGATGCTCGCCTGGGCCACACCACCCACACCACGCTCTAGAGTGCGCAGGGAAGTACTCGGCAGTCGGTAGGCGAACTCCGGTGAGTGCGAAGCTAGAACGACGGATAGCTCCAACTCGATTGCACGGGCGACGATGATGTCAAGCAGCCGCCCGCGTGCGCGGGGCGAGAGAAAGTTCTCGGGTTCATCGAGCAGCACAATGCTGCCGCGCGGTGCCGAGCGCAAGGCGCGCAGGATAACGCAAGCGGCGAGCTCTCCCAAGCTCATCTGCCCCGGTCCATAGGTGTCACCGTGGCAGCTGAGTTCGTAGTAGAACCAGGTGGGAGACTCGCCAGCGGCCGGAGAGCGGCGGTCCAACTCCTGGTGTGTGGCCAGATCGTACGGACGCCCCATGATCGTGCCAAGTGCGTTGTCAAACCACGCACTGCGGGGAGCCTTCTCAGCCGTGGCTCGCTCGCTTTCCAGCTCGTGCATCGGCACCCGGCTCACCTGGGCCAGCACGTCGCAACACTCACGTGCAGTGTCGACGTACACACACGGGGTTCTGGCCTCAACAAGGTCCACCTCGCCCGTCGACGCCCCTGCGCGGTCCTGCTTCCGGTGCCGCGACTGTCCCGTCAGCCGTACAGCGCTGGGCCCCGGCGCACCGTCTAGCGGGGCTTCTCGTTGCAGGTGCCGCGCGAGCGTACGCAGGAACTGCGTCTTGCCCGCGCCGCTCACCCCACACAGGAGCGTGACACCCGGCGCCATCTCAGCTGCAAGTGAGCCGAGGTGTGCATGTCCGTCGATCTCCACCCTGCGCAGCGGTGAACGCACCCGACCACTGGCCAGTTTGCGGTAGTGATTCCCGATCTGGGCCCGGCTGAGGGCCTCCACCTCCTCCGCGTCCCGGCTCAATTCCACTCCCCCCAGGACTTCAGCGCCCCGTCATCCCACAGGACCTGGTCAATCCGGTCTTCCGTGAACGGCCCAGCGGCGGCTCTGGTCAGCGCTGCGTACATGCGCAACACGTCCGGCACGGGAGAAATCCGGCGTGACGGAGCACCGCCCGTTGCCACCAGGAACAGCCAGCCAACAGCATCCCGTAGCACCGTCGATTCGGGTGTGTGCGCGCCCACTGCGGCCACCTCGTTAAACCGCTCCAGCAGTGCAGCGTGGGGCAGTTCACGGAATGCAGACCTCAGCGGCGGGGCTGTTCCTGGCTCAAGACTTGCCGCTCGCCTGCGGCGCTCAGGTTCCAACCAGTCGAGCAGATACCCGAAATGGTGCTGGGCACCAGGCCCGAACGCTCGTCGAGCCCGCACCATCACTAGCAACCAGCTCAACAGCGTCGGTTTAGTGAACCGGACAGCAGGCATGTCGAGAGCGGGTAGCGACAACAACCCCTTGAATGCTTCTGCTACTTCATCACGTGTCTTTTCGGCCACCGCATCACCAGAGCGCAGCCGAGCGTTCAGTTGCTCGCTGCCCACCGCCGCGGCGCGAACGCTGCCGGCTTCTACGGCGACCAGCACCCTGCTGATCACGTCCTCGTAAGCCAAGCCCACGTTTCCAAAGCCAAATCGCTCCTCCCCTAGGCCCCAGTCAACCGCCGTGGCCACGAGAGCTCGGACCTGCTCGCCGAAGGAACCCGACTCGACCAGTCTGCGGCCCGCCTCGGGTAGTCCGGTTTCGGAATTGAGCCTCAGCACGGCGGTGCGCAACTCGGCGGGCGGTAGCGCGTCAAGCTCTAGGAGGACGAGGGGATACTCGTCGACTGCGGCTCGCAGCCCCTGCGGGAGGTCCGCGTATGTACTTTCGTCGGATTCACGCAATTCACGGGCAGGAGGCGTGAGCCTGCCGTCGACCCGCAGGTCGCCGCGGACGAACTCGCCAAGCGCCGCCAGACGTCGCTGACCGTCAAGCAGCACTCTTGATCCATCCGCCTCGCGAACGACGAGCAACGTGCCGATCGGCCAGCCACGCAGTACGGAGTCGAGCAACACGTGCTTGTGATGGTCCGACCATTCTGCACCGCCGGACGGCTCGGACGCCTGGCGCAGCCTTCCGTCGCGAAGCTGTGCAAGTGCCTCACTCACGGTCACGACGGTGGGCCGTGTCGCCGACGCGCGCAGGTCGTGGGACGGCGTCATGACACTCGCCTCCTCTCCCGTGGGGGGTAGCCGCTGGCCTGGGAAGCGCAACGAAAGCCGCTGCCTGAAAGCACCGTACGGCCAAACACTGACATCCGGTGGACCATGGTTCGAGAGCCGCCTCAGTAGTACTGCCGGATGTAGTCGTACGCCTTCTGGAACAGCTCTTCGTCCCGCTGTAGCCGGTAGCGCACCAGCGTGCGACGCAGCGCCTTCTTCACCTCGCGCTCACCGCCGGCGGTGTGCTGCCAGCCCGGAAACCGCACCGCCTGGACGATGCTGTCGATTTCCTCGACCAGTTTCGCAACCGCCACAGGGGTTCCCTCAGATCGGGACGACTCGAAGAGCCGCGTGAGCGCGTACTTCCCCTGCTCCTCCGGTTCCTGCCGCTCCTCCTCGGCCTCTGCCCGCGCGGCCTCCTCCGCGAGGGCTAGCAGCTGGAAGAGATACTCCCGGCTGAGCATCTGACCAGCCTCGTACTGCTCGCGCAGCCGCTCCAGCTTCTGCGCCAGCGAGTCGAAACGCGGCTCGCCGCTGCGGCGACCGAGCCGGTCCGCAAGCCGGGGCTGAAGCTGCCGGATACCGTGTTCGGGCACGCGCTGGAGGTACTCAGCCATCTTGGCGTCAATGACGAGTGTGTCGAGCCGTTCGGGCGGCACGTCCGCGTGGATGTGCTCGTTGACCAGCTCACGGGTCTTTGGACCAAGCACCCGCCACAACAGGGGGCTGGTGGCGTTGCTGGGCTGCACGGAGCGGTGCACTTTGACAAGCCAACGATAGTCAGCAACGTATTCACTCAGCCGCGGATCGGGTGAGAGCGCCTCCCAGAGCCGGGACAGCTTGGCGAACTCCTCCGCGAACGCCTCGCGTGTCCCATCGTCGGGCAGCCTGTCCTGTGCCGCGAACAGAGCTTCGTAGCCGTCCTCGGCACGGTCCACACCGGGAAAGAAGTCCAGACACGAGCGCAGGACGCCGGGGAACCGGTCCCACAGCTCCTCGATACTCGTCACCGCGCGCTCGACAGCCCGCTCGTCGAAGCGCATCGCCTGCCCGAGCCGGGCGAAGACGCCGAGGTAGTCAACGATCAGCCCGTGAGACTTCGCCTGTTCGCTGCTGGGACGCTGGTACGGGCGGTTCACGCGGCAGACAGCTTGGAGCAGCGTGTGGTCTCGCATGACCTTATCCAGGTACATGGTTTGGGCGATCGGGGCGTCGAAGCCGGTAAGAAGTTTCGCCGTCACGATGAGGACCTTCAGCGGGTCATCCGGGTCACGGAAGCGGTCCAAGAGCGCCGCCTCCTCGTCCTTGCCTCGTCCAAAGCGCTTCTTAACCTCCTCGGATTGCCCTTGGGTGGACATTACGACCTCGCTGGTCTGCGGCCCCAGCAGCGCGTCCAGGCGCTCCTTGTAAAGGATGCACGCCTCCTGGTCGAAGACGACGACCTGCGCCTTGAACCCCTCAGGATTCACCTTCTCCCGGAAATGCCGCGCAATGTCCTCGCACACGAGGCGGATACGCTCAGGAGCCTTGATCAATGCCCCCATGCGGGCAGCACGGTTGGCCATGGCAGCTTTCTCGCGCGGGGAGAGCCGTTCGGCGAGCTTCTCGAACTCGGCGTCGATCACCTCGCCATCGATCCGGAAGCGCGCGTCGCGCGGCTCGAAGTGCAGCGGTAGCGTAGTCCCGTCGCGCAGGGAGTCGGCCTGGGTGTAGCGGGAAAGGTAGCGGCCCTCGTCCGCCTCGCAGCCGAACGTCTTGAAGGTGTTGACGTCGGTGCGGTTAATGGGAGTGCCGGTCAGACCGAAAAAGACGGCATTAGGCAGGGATTCACGCATCCGCTGGCCCAGATCTCGGTCTTGAGTGCGATGCGCCTCGTCCACCAGGCAAACGATGTCGCGGCGTGCGGACAGAACCCGGTCCAGGTTCTGGAACTTGTGCACGGTGGTGACGATGATCTTCCGCTGGCCCGTCGCGAGCATCTCCCCGAGGTCGTCACCGGAGTCTGCAGTGACCACGTTCGGTATGTCCGAGGCCCCGAAGGTGGAGGTGATCTGTGTGTCGAGGTCCAGCCGGTCCACGACGATCAGCACCGTAGGGGCACCCGTCCGGGGGTCAGTGCGCAGCGCCTGAGCGGTGAACACCATCAGCAGGGACTTGCCGGAGCCTTGGAAGTGCCACACAAGTCCCTGCCTGGGCGCGTCCGGGTCATGCGCCGCGTCGGCTGCCCTGTCGGCCATCCGTCTGCCCGCCTCGTACTGCTGGTAGCGGCAGACATTCTTGATCTTCCGATGGCGTTCATTGGTGCTGTACGCCGTGAAGTTCCGGACAATGTCCAGGACGGTAGGCGGGTTCAGCAGACCATCGACTGCTTGACGGAGGTACTCGGGGCCGGACTCGGGAAGCATCCCCCGTCCCCCCGGAGACCACCACGGGCTCCATAGCGGGAGAGGCAGTCGGAGACTGCCGTAGCGCAAGTCTCGTCCATCCGTGGCAAAGCACAGAGCGTTGGGGACGAAGAACTCCGGCACGTCCTGCTGGTAGCCGTCCAGCTGGAGCGCCCCGTCAGCCCAGCTTATGCCAGCACGCGTAGCGGACTTCGTCTCGCCCACGACCAGGGGAATACCGTTTACCCATAGCACGTGATCGAAGCGGCGCCGGGTCTCACCACGACGGAAGGTGACCTCCGTGCTGAGGTGGTACCGATTGCGGGTGGGGTCATCGAAGTCGACAAGCCGGACCGCGACATGCTCATGGTTCGGCCCGAAGGGCATCGAATGATCCTCGCCGAGCAGCCAGGAGCGGAATTCCTCGTTCGCCTTGATCAAGCCTTCGCCACGCGCCGAGCGGATCAGCGCGGTGAGTCGGTAGAGCACCTCGTCGGCAAGGTCGGGATCAGACGCGATGGTGGGATTGAGGCGAACCAGTGCATCACGCAGCTCGGACTCGACGATGACATCCTGTTCGGACCGGTCCAGTTGAGCGCTGGGCCGAACCCACGCAAGGCCCGGCAGGGCGATGAGCTGGTCGGTCACGAAAGCCTGGACCGTGTCGCGCTCGTTGAACATCCGCCACCCCTAGCTCACCCTTGGTTGCCTCGCGCCCCTCGTCGTCACTCCTCGCTGCCGGCTCCTGCCTGCGTCGTCACGTCAGCTGACGGTTCCGGTCCCTGCAACAGCATGTCCAAGGTGCGTTGCATCAGGTTACGCGCCTGCGTGAGGTCCTCGGTGAGGGTGGTACGCAATTCACGTGCGGCTTCGAGACGCTCGACGACCCGTCGCTGAACAGAGAGAGGAGGGACGGGGATTGGCTGGGCGGAGAGGAGGCCAGCGGGGAGGTGCGCAATCGAGGTGGTTCGCTTGGCCACCCGTGCGAATGCCCCCAGATGCTGACATCGGCGGAACCAGCCGAGGGCAAACTCCGGCAGCACCTCCTCGCCCGCGCGGAAGCGCAGCAGTGTCATCTGGAAACAGCAGCCGTCGATCTCTCCGCGGTACATAGCCGACCGGCCAACGTACTCAAGGCTCTGCCCTTCGTTGAGGAGCACGTCCTTCGGACGCAGGGCGTACTTGGCGTAGGCGCCAGGCTCGAAGTTCATCTCCAACACGTCGTCCAGGAACAGCTCGTCGTCTCCAACGTTCGCCACACGCAGATACGGGCGCAGGTCCGTGCCCTCGTGCACCTTGGGCTCCCGCTTCATGCCCAGCTGCACCTCGCCTGCCTGGTCGACTCGCCGCACCGGCCACGCCGGCTCGTCGTAGAGCTCTGCCAGCGCCGCCAGCTCCGCCTGCCGTGCGGCCTCCAGCGCGGTGGCCTTCGCCCGCACGGCCCCTTCGAAGGACCATAGAAGATCCGCAATGCGGCGCTGTTCGGAGAGGGGCGGGAGGAGGAACTCGTACTTTGCGATGTCCGGCCAGTTCACATAGGGGTTGACTGACCCCCTCGACCAGGACACCGAATGCCGGTGGAAGGCGTCGGCTGTCATTAGGAAGGGCAGAAAGTCCGGGAGGAGCTGGCCCGGCTCAGCGCTTTCCACCACGAACGTCGTGTTCGCACAGACCCCCTCGAACTCCGCGTAAGCGACCTTGCGCAAATACGTCCGCCGGGACCCGTAGAGGACCTGTCCAGGATGGAATTTGCGGTGGAACGCGGGACCAAGGGTGCTTCCCTTCACATCTCCACAACGGGCGAGGTGAAGCTGCTGGGAGTCCATGTGCTCCCCGGCCACAAATCGCTCCAGCCCGTCTGCCGCAGGATCTGTCGAGTCCTTCACCTGACGGACCAATGACCCAAACAGCACAGTGCGCCAAGCTTCCTGTTGCACGCTCATTCACCTCCTCGCAGTCGCGCGACCAGCCCTGCCACCTGGCGGGTCATAGCGGTGGTGTGTACGTCCCACTGCGCGAGCGCCTGCCGAAGCGGAACCTCCCCGTCAACCACGCCGTTTGATGGCCGAGTACCGACGATGCGGTTGATCGCCAGGTCTGCCCCGCCGTTCAGCAGCGCGTCCCTTTCCATGTCGCGCGAAAAGCCGTCGACGTCCTGGCATCCTCGGTACGCCCGCAGAATCTCTGCGATGTGCTCCTCGCTGAGGAACGACTGCCCCCGCACTCGCTCGATCAAATGCGCCGCGTCGATGAAGAGCGCCTTCCCCTCCCGCCCCGGACGCTTCCGGGTGCGCATCACCACCACGCAAGCTTCCATTGGCGAGTTGTAGAAGAGACCAGGCCCGAGTCCCAACACGCACTCCAGGAGATCAGACTCGATCAGTCTTTCCCGCATGGCCCGCTCGTCTTCCCGAAAGAGCACACCATGTGGGAAGAGGATGGCGCAGCGCCCAGTCTCGGGGTCCAGCGACGCGGCGATGTGCTGAAAGAACGCGTAGTCCGCCCGCCCTTGCGGCGGGACTCCCCACATGTTGCGCTGGTAGGGGTCCTTAGCGAACAAAGCACGCTTCCACCCCTTGATCGAGTAGGGCGGGTTGGCGAGCACCACGTCGAAGCGCCGCAGCCGGTCGCCCTCGAAGAACAACGGCTCAGCCAGCGTGTCACCACGCTCGACCCGGAAATTCTCGATGCCATGCAGGTAGAGATTCATGCGGGCGATCGAGGAGGTCATCACGTTGAACTCTTGCCCGTACAAAGCGAGTCGCCGGTGGTCCTTCCCCTGCCGCTTCAACTCGGCCGCCGCGGTGACAAGCATGCCACCCGTTCCACACGTGGGGTCATAGACCGTCTCGCCCGGCTCTGGTTCGAGCATCCTGGTCATGAGCCTGACCAACGTCCGGTTGGTGTAGAACTCCTGGGCAGTGTGTCCGGAGTCGTCCGCGAACTTCTTAACCAGGTACTCATAGCCCCTGCCGAGTTCGTCTTCCGGGACCCGTGCGAGAGAGAGCACCTGGGTGGAGAAGTGTTCCAGCAAGTCCCGGAGTGTGGCATCCGAGAGCCGTTCCGTGTTCGTCCACTGCGCGTCCCCGAACACTCCGCCAAGCTGTTCGAGATTTGCCTTCTCGATCGCCTTCATGGCCTTAGCAAGCGCCCCGCCGAGCCCCGAACGGGCCTCCCGAACCTCCGTCCAGTGGTGACCTTCGGGGATTTGGAACTGATAGTTCTCCTCCTTGGCCGCCAGCTCCGCATCCCCGTCGTACATAGCAAGGGCCTGCTCACGCTCCTCGTCATGCACGTCACAGATCCGCTTAAAGAAGAGCAACGGAAAAATGAACTGCTTGTAGTCGCCCGCGTCGATCAGCCCCCGCAGTCGGACAGCCGCCCCCCACAGGTAGTTCTCCAGCTCCCGCTGGTCCAACTGCTCCGGCTCCACATCCGTACCGGGCAGCGACTCGGCCACAGCGGTCTTCGTGCTGCTCATCCGAGGAGCCTCCATTCCTTGAGCTGGCCACGCAGTTCGTCCTCGGCCGCTGCCGCGTCCGTCAGGGCACTCTCCAGGGCGGCGATGGCCTCTCTCAGCGGAGGTAGTTCTGCGGCGCGGTCCTTCCCGACGTAGAGCGCGATGTTGAGGTTGCCGTCGTTCCCCTCGATCTCCGAGCGGTCCACCAGGCGACTACGCCCTTCGATGTCCGCGCCGGCGCGGTACCAGCCGTGGATGCGGGACGTGTGCTCAGCCTCGAGCACGTTCTGGTTGCGCCCCTTGCGCAGCTGGTCGGAAGCGTCGACGAAGAAGATCGTCCCCTGTCGGTGTTTTGGTTTCTCCGAACGCAATACGAGAACACAGGCGGCGAGCCCCGCACCGTAGAAAAGGTTCTCGCCCAGACCGATGATCGTCTCGATCGCGTCTGACTCGATGACCTTCTTCCGGATGCGGGCCTCGGTCCCGCCCCGGAAGAGAATGCCCTGCGGTAGTACAACAACCGCCCGACCGGTGCCGCACCTCATCGATGCGATCATGTGCTGCACCCAGGCCCAGTCGGCCGTGCCGCGCGGTGGCACACCGGTCTTACCACGTCCGTACGGGTCCTTGGCCCACTCCTTCTCGCCCCACGCGGCCAGCGAGAACGGCGGGTTCGCGATCACGCAGTCAAAGGTACGCAGCCCTCCATCCGGCGAAGAGAACTGAGGGGCACGCAGGGTGTCACCCCGCGCCACCCGGAAGTCCTCGATTCCGTGCAAGATGAGGTTCATACGGGCGATGCCCGAGGTTGTGAGGTTCTTCTCTTGGCCGAAGACGTTGCCCCACAGCCGCTGGCGAGCCACCCCACGCCTGTCGAAGTGGTGGGCTACCTCGATCAGCATCCCGCCCGTGCCGCAGGCCGGGTCGTACACCGTCTCTCCCGCCTGCGGGGCAAGGATGTCCACCAATAGGTTGACCACGGCGCGCGGTGTGTAGAACTCGCCAGCCTTCTTGTTGGACAGATCGGCAAATTTCTTGATCAGGTATTCGTAGGCCTGCCCAAGCAGATCCGCGTCGGCATGCGCATCACCCAAGAAACGCGAGGAGAAGTGATCGAGGAGCGCCCGGAGCACGTGGGGCGGCACCCGGTCACGATTGGTCCACGGAGTGTCACCGAAGATCCCCTCGAGAGTGTCCGGGTTTGCCTGTTCGATCGCCCGGAGTGCATCAGTGAGCACCCGGCCGAGCTTGTCGTCGGACTCTGCCACGACGTTCGCCCAGAGATGCCCCTCTGGGATGAGGAAGCGATGTTGATCAGCCTTCGCCGCAAAATCTCGGTCGCCTTCGGAATGCGCCAGAGCGTCGTCAAACTCCTCACCGTAGACGTCGCACAGGCGCTTATAGAAGAGCAGCGGGAAGATGTAGCTCTTGAAATCTGCCTGGTCGACCAGCCCCCGCAGGAGATGGGCAGCGCCGAGCAGATGCGACTCCAGCTCACTGAGGGTAAGCGCGCCAGTTGTATCTTGTAGCAGTCGCAGCTGCTCGGGCGCTTGCGGCTGAGCCACAGCGGGACTCCACTCCATACGAAGGCGGCAAAGACCTGCCAAGCGTAATGGCGGGGCGGAGTCGGCCACACCATCCGCTACTGTCCGCATCCGGGCTGTCACGGTCTCCATGTACTCGAGCGATCCGGTGACCGGTAGTCGCGCTCCCTGGCGCGGCCCGGATGGATTCGATCAAGACGCAGCTCCTGGGCTCCCCCAGCAAGGCCTGCCGACCGGTGTCTATGCCCGTTGGAGGAGGATGGCACCCGCTGTCCTCCACGATGAGCCGGTTGCTCGCAGGCATGCCTAGGGTCATTCGGAGACCCAGACGGCTTCGAAGCGCTGTGCATGGCTGCCGAACACAGATGGGATCAAGCTCCAATTTCCAACGAATCCCCGTGCTCCAAGTAAGCAGTCAGGCCGTTCGCCCGGGCGTTGATGCCGGCGGAGATGCGGCGCGCGAGGCGGGGGATGGTGAGGCCCGGCACCTGGTCGGCATCGTGGAAGTCGTAGCCGCGGAGCTCGTCTGCTTGCAGGGCGATCTGTCGGCGGTCGTCGGCGCTCAGGCGACCACCGTCGCAGAGATAGAGGATCTTGTCTCCCTCTCCGGGATTCGGCGCCCAGTCCACGACGAGCAGGCGACCGATGCGCAGTGCGATGCCGAGTTCCTCCTGGACCTCACGCACGCAGGCTTGCCTGGGTGACTCCCCTTCTTCGACGTAACCCCCTGGGATGTCGCGGTAGTCCTTGTAGGACGGTTCGACGAGGAGGACTCGATCAGATTCGTCGAAGAAGAGAGCGCCGGCAGCCATGCGGGGGCGGGCCATCTTCGCTTCGTGCTCGTTCTCGCTCACAGTTCGGACTTTAGCTGCCCACGACGACGCCCAGTCTGCGGGCCAGATCTGCCACAGGATGGGAAGGCCGGCCCTTGGTGCCACGTATCCAGCCGATGACCAGTTCCCGGCTCAGGTAGTGGTGGCGCACCTGCTCGGGCGCGGCCTGTTCGGCGTCCAGCAAGACAGCCAGGGCTTCGTCGGTGCGGTTCCAGAAGCTCAGCGCCCTGGCGACTTCGAGGCTGTGTCGTACGCGCCGCTCCACCGGCATGCCGGCCGACAGGCAACGAAGAGTGGTGCGTCAGTGAGGTGCCGAACCCGTCACCGAGCCAGCGGGAATGGCGTGAATCATCACCGTGAGGACTGGTGAAGCCGTTGATGGTTGGCTCTGGCCGATGTCTTCGTACCCCCACGACCTGTAGAGCGCGCGGACCTTCCCGTCGCCAGCGGCCGGGTTGACCATGAGCGTGACGTACGGCTCCTCGCGGGCGGCGAGGAGGGTGTCGTGGATGCGCCGGGCGGTGCCGGTCTTGCGCCAGGCCGGTCGGACGCCGATCTCCTTCAGGGCTAGGACCGGGCGCTCGGTGTACTTCTCGGCCGGCTCTGGGGTGGTGCGTTGCCAGTAGCGGTCGCCGCGCTCGATAGTGTTGCCGTAGGCGTAGCCGACCGGCTCATCGTCGGCGTACGCGAGGACCGCGACGAAGCCCGGTTCGGTGCCGTGGCGGTCCAGCCGTTCGCCGAAGGTGGTGACCGCGTAATTCGGGAGGTGGAGGAGCGGGGCGCGTACGTCGGCGTAGACGTCGAGGAGGTCGCCGCGGACGGGGTCGAGGGTGGTGAAGGTGCGCAGTTCGATGGTGGGGGCCGTGGTCATGCGGTAGTCCTCCAGGTGGCGGCGTGCTCGGTCCAGGTCTGCGCGGTGGTGCTGCCGGGGGCGGTGGCGCGCAGGGCGGCGCCGAACTCCTGGAGCATGCGTGCTACCCGGGCGTGGTGGGTGGCGACGTCGGTGGGGACCTTCATCGCGGTGGCCGTGGCGGCGTCCGCGGCCCCCTGCGCGAGCTGGGCGTGGGCGAGGCGGGTCGTCGCGATGGCGCGGGATCTGATCATGTGGGGGCGGAGCGCGGACAAGCAGCGGTGGGCGTGGTACTCGGCGGTCGGGTAGTCGCCCAGGGCCAGGTTCGCGGACAGGGCCAGCGAGTCCAGCTCGGCCTGGTCGTAGAAGGCGAGCATCCACACGGGGCGGTATTCGGTGGGGTCGGAGCGCAGCATGGCCTCCTGCGCCTGGTCGAATGTTCGACGCATGCCGCTGCGGTCCTGGGCTGTGCCCTGGATGGCTCCCTGCCGGGCCAGGCCGAGGGACGCGAACAGGGGGTCGCGCCGGGTGAGGAAGAGGTTGCGGGCCACGTCGTTCGCGGCGAGCGCGTCGGCGGGGCGGCCGAGGTGCCGGTACATGGTTCCGGTGTGGCTCCAGATGCGGAACTTGATCGCCTGGTCCCCGGACATCTCGGCGAGGGCTTGGGCCTCTCGCATGTGGGTCTTCGCGACGTCATAGCGCCGGCCGTCGATCGCGGCCCACATCGCGGAGGAACGGAACGCTGCTGCGGAGGCGTAGAGGCTGCTGCGTACGCGCTGGGTCGCACTGCCCGCGTTCTGGAGGTTCAGTGCCTCGTCAGCGAGGGCGGCGGCTCGCTGTTCGATACCGAGCTGGCCGCCGTGCCGGTGGTCGCTGGCGATGATCTCGGTGAAGCGCTTCTGCAGACGGTCGACGTCGCTCATGCCGATCCGGCGTGGCGACGCGGTGCCGGGTGACGCCGCGTCGACGGCGGCCGTCGCGATCCCGCCGACGAGCGTACGGCGCTTCATGTCAGGGTCCTCCTGCTGCGGTGGAACCAGGGCCGACGGAGTCCTGCCCCGTGGAACGAACCCTAAAGCGGTGGCGGGCAGACCGGCGATGTCCTCAAGCGCCTTGCGGGTGGCCGACTTCGGCCACTTCACACGGCCGGCCTTCCAGCCCCGGACCGATGAGCCGTCGAGCCCTCCGGGCCTTCCGGTCAACTGCTCTAAAGACCTGTTCACAGCGTCGGCAAGGCTGTTGGAGCTGTAGCCGTGCTCTGCCATCCACGCCTCAAGAACGGTGTTGCGCGTGGCATTCATCCCGGCACGGTAGCGCTCGCGTCGCCCAATCGTCAGGTAAATGCTGGGGCAAATCGCCCTAGGTCGACCCGTTGAGCGCATGCCTGATGGTCCTAACCAACCGAACGGAAGCCGGGGTTATCTGGGTGTCGGCCGCCCACCATCCCGGGCGGCTGTTGACGGCCCGGTCCACACGCTCACATCTCGCAAGGGGCGGACCGGGCGCCGAGACAACCCGAAGGCTCCATTCCCATGACGAGTCTCAACACACCTGTCCATGCCGCCCGCGTCGGGCGTCCCGCCTACAGCCAGACCATCCCGTGCCAGCCGTCCACCGCTGAGACCTGCCGCAAGCTCGTCCAGCGTGTACTTGGTGCGTGGTGCCTGGATGAACTCGCCGACGGTGCCGTGCTGATCGTCACGGAGCTGATCGCGAACGCGTCGAAGCACACCTCGTGCCACGACATCCGTCTGACCGTGGGACGACCGAGCGCGTCGCGAGTCCGTGTCGGCGTCGTGGACTGGGAACCGGAGCGTCTGCCCGCCGCCGGCCACGCGGATCACGGTGATGAGTCAGGCCGCGGCCTGCTCCTCATCGACGCGGTGTCGGACTGCTGGGGCTATGACCTGTACGGCTCGGACAGGTGCCCATGGGGCAAGGAGGTCTGGGCCGAGCTTCAGCTCACCAGCGACGGATGAACGACCCGTCGGCCACATCAATCAGTGAACCCATGAAACAAGGAGGTAGTCACCATGACGCGCAACACCGTGGTACCCAGTTTCACTCCGGTCCGCCCCCAGGCACCGGACGCATCGGACGGCTTCGACCTGGACGTCTCCCTCGCCGAGATCGCCGACCCGGCCGGGCTGGTCAACCTGACCGACGACAACTGCGGTACCACCTGCGGGGCCTGCACCACCAACGTCGCCTGACCTGTCTGTGGCCAGTTCGGCTGGTGCCGCCGCCTTCGTGCGGCGGCACCAGCCGCCCGTTTCCGCACCCTACGGAGGTAGTCGGTGGTTACGACGACCGCGGCATTCCGCGCCGGAACAACTGCCCTCGTGCGCACCGTCGCCCAGTCGCCGCTGGCGGTCCCTCCCTGGCCCGACCTGGACGACGGGCTGCCCGATGCCGCAGCAAATCAAGCGGCGTGGCTGTGCGCGGTCATGGCGGACGAGGACTTCGCCGAGACCTTGAAGCACTCCAGCCCTGCCCTGGCCGCGCAAGTACAGGGCCTGTGCACGGGTCAACGGTCCGATCCACGGGCCCTCCGGCGTGCGGTGCTTTCCGTGGTCCGATACCTGTTGCGGGCCCAGCACCGGGCGACTCCTTTTGGGCTGTTCGCCGGTGTGGCCACCGCGAAGTTCGGATCGCAGGTGAGTGCGGACTGGGGCGAGGAGCATGTGCTCGTCGGCCGGGCCGGGGCGGAGTGGCTGTCCAGCGTCGTACAGCGGCTGGAGTCGTGCCCGGAGCTGCTCGAACGGCTGCCCGTCGTTGCCAACAGCACCGCGTCGGTCCGTGGGGACCGGCTCATCGTGCCGTTTCAGTCCGATGACCGAGGCGACGGGACCAGTGCTGTCGAGGCGTCACTGACCCTCACCTCACCCGTGCGTGCGGCCCTCACCGCAGCCGAGGAGCCGATCGGGGTTGGGCTGCTCCTGAGCAAGCTCCGGGCGGAGTTCCCCGAGGCCGGGCCGGAGAAGACCCGTCGGCTGTTGGCGGAGCTGATCCGACGGCGGGTGTTGATCACCAGCCTGCACGCCCCGAGCACGGAGACCGACGCTCTCGGGTACCTCCTCGACCAGCTCGACGCCGTCGAAGCCGAGAGCATTGCACGGATCTCGAAGACGGTGGCCGAGCTGCGCGCGATCCGGTCAGCCTTGAGGGAGTGCTCCACGCATGACGGTCGGGACAGAGCCGCCGCGCGGATGCGGGAGCTCGTGCCGGACGGGAAGCGCCACCCCATCGCGTTCGACCTACGGCTGAACGCCCAGCTCGTACTGCCGGAGGCGGTGGCCCGGGAAGTCGAGCGTGCCGCGCTCGTCCTGACCCGGTTGAGCGCGCGCCCGTATGGAACCGTTGCGTGGGGTGAGTATCACCAGCGGTTCTACGAGCGGTACGGCATCGGCACGATGGTGCCGCTCAAGGAGGTCGTGGCAGACAGCGGCGTCGGCTATCCCGAGGGCTACCCGGGCACGCCGGCCGGTGCGCGTCGGCCTCGGGTCTCCGCTCGGGACGACGTACTCGTACGCCTAGCGCAGACAGCCGCGCTCGAAGGCCAGAAGGAGGTCGTCCTCACCGACGAGCTGATCGCCGCTCTCGATGTGGGGCCCGACGAACCACGAGTACCGCCGCACCTGGAGGTGGGCGTACGGGTGCACTCAGCCAGCTTGGACGATTTGCGGCGCGGGCGGTTCCGACTGGAGATCGTGAGCGTGTCACGCGGTGCTGGCGTCTCCACAGGTCGCTTCCTCAGCGTGCTGGAGCCTGGCGACCGCGAGGCGCTGAGCACGGAGCTGGCTGATCCCCCGACCGCGGACGGCGACACCGTGCCCGCGCAGCTCTCCTTCCCGCCGCTCCTCCCCGAGAGCGCTCACGTCACTCGTACACCTCAGGTCCTGCCCACCGTGATCAGCCTCCAGGAGCATCGCGCCCCGGAACCGGGCGTTCTCACCCTCGACGACCTCGCGGTCGCGTGCGACGGACGCCGGATGTACCTGGCCGCTCCCGGGCGGGGCCATCGTGTCGAAGCGGTGGGGATGAACGCGCTGAACCTGCGCACGCACACCCCGCCGCTGGCGCGGTATCTCACCGAGCTGTCCCGTGCCCAGTGTGCACAGGTCACCGTCTTCGACTGGGGCGCCGCCGCAGCGATGCCGTTCCTTCCGCGCCTCCGCTACGGACGAACGGTGCTGGCCCCGGCGCGCTGGCGGCTGGAGTCGTCGGAGTTGCCCAGCGGCGCCGAGTGGGACGCAGCCCTGGCCGACTGGCGTGCCCGTCGACGGCTGCCGCGTCACGTCTATCTCGGAGAGGGCGACCGGCACCTCTTCCTCGACCTCGAAGAGGCCGGTCACCGAACGCTGCTCCGCCAGCACCTCGACCGTGCGCACACCGCCATGCTCGTCGAAGCCCCGGAGGGGTACGGCTGGTGCGGTGGGCGTGCCCACGAGGTCGTCTTGCCGCTCAAGGCGGTACGGCCGGCGGTGTGGCCGCCCCTGCCCGCCCCCACCCCGGCTCGTGCACTCTCACCAGCACAGATGCAGCCGCCAGCCACCTCCCCCGTACTCCTGGCCACCCTGTACGGAGATGCCCGCCGCCAGGACACCGTGCTCGCCCAGCACCTGCCCGGCCTGCTGGAGCGGCTCGGCAACCCGCCGTGGTGGCTCATCCGCTTCCGCCACCCGGCCCAGCATCTCCGCCTCCGTATCGCCCTCCCCCATCCGGACGCCTTCGGCGAGACCGCCCGTGCGGTGAGCGAGTGGGCCGACGAACTGCGCCGGGCCGGCCTGCTTGCCGATCTGCGCTATCCGACCTCGTACCGCGAGATGGGCCGCTGGGGTTCCGGAGCGGCGTGGGAGGCTGCCGAAGAGGTCTTCCGGGCCGACTCGCGCGCCGTGATGACGCAGCTCGCGCAGCGGCAGCGTCCCGGCCAACGTGCCCTGGTGGCGGCGCACACTGTCGCCATCGCCTCCGCCTTCCTCGGCAGCACGGAAGCTGGGATGCGGTGGCTGGTCGACCACATTCCGCCGACGGCTCCCGTGCCCGTCCCGCGCCCGCAATTCGCGGAGGCCGTACGGCTGGCCGACCCCCGTGGCGACTGGGCGGCGCTGCGCGGAGTACCGGGCGGGGACGTCATCGTGTCCGGGTGGGCGGAACGGGACGCGGCCCTTGCCGCCTACCGGCCCCATCTGCCGGGCCCGGACACTCAGGGAATCGCCGTCGACGACGTTCTGACGTCCCTCTTGCACGTCCACTTCGTACGGCATGTCGCGGTGAACTTCCCCGAGGAAGAGGTGTGCCTCTACCTGGCGCGCGCTGCCGCTCTCGCCTGGATCGCCCGTACAAAGGGGAGGCCATCATGACCACCCACCCGGCCCTTGACCTGGCCGACGCCATCTCGTCCCAGCTCGCCGATCCCGATGTGCCCCGGTCCTGGGCCGTGCCCGCGTACGGGCAGCACCTGGCCTATGGCCCTCCCGGCATCGCACTCCTGCACATCGAACGGGCCGCGCACGGCCTCGGGCCGCGGCAACGCGCTCACGACTGGCTCACCGCCGCCTCCCGCCAACCTCTCACCAGCGGTCCTGACAGCCACCCCTTCTACGGCGCTCCCGCCCTCGCCCATGCCCTGGCCTGTGCGGCGGACCGCTTCCCCGGGGCCTACCAGAGTGCCCTGGACTCGTTGGACCGACAGATCGTGATCGACGTCCGGCGCCGTCTGGAGGCCGCTCATCGCCGCATCGACGCCGGACGGCTACCGCAGCTCGCCGAGTTCGACGTCATCCGAGGACTCACCGGATACGCGGCCTATCTTCTGCGCCGCAGCCCCGACGGCGACACGACTCGTGCCGTGCTCGCCTACTGCGTACGCCTCACTGAACCGCCGACCGAGCAGGACGAGCCCCTGCCAGGCTGGTGGACGGAGACCGGCCCCTCGGGCAATCCGGACGACCGCTTCCCCGGCGGCCACGCCAACCACGGCATGGCGCACGGCATCGGCGGCGTACTCGCCCTCCTGGCCTTGGCCGCCCGGCATGGCACCGTCGTCAGCGGGCACCACGCGGCGATGCGCACCATCCTGGCGTGGCTGGACCGCTGGGAGACCGGGCCCGGCCCGGCATGGCCGTACTGGATCACCCGGGACGAACTGCGTACCGGCCGCCTCACCCCGTCCACGCCCCGGCGGCCATCCTGGTGCTACGGGACCGCCGGTCTCGCCCGTGCTCAGCAGCTCGCCGGGCTCGCCCTCGGCGACACCCGCCGCCGCGTCCGGGCGGAGAACGCCCTCGTGGCTGCTCTCACTGACGCCGACCAACTCAAGGCCATCACGGACAACGGCCTCTGCCACGGCGTCGCAGGGCTTGCCCACCTGGCGGCCCGCGTCGCGGAGGACGCCCATGCCACGACCGTGGACCGGATACGCGCCGCGATCCCGGCGCTCCTGAACGAGATCCTCCCACCGGACGCAGCGCTCGGGAGCGGAGATCCTGGCCTGCTCGACGGTGCTGCCGGTGTCGCCCTGGCGCTCATCGCGCCCAGCACCACCACCTCGCCCCGATCCGCTTGGGACTCCTGCCTGCTCATCGCCTGATCCACCGCCCGAAGGACCCTCGATGCCCTCCGACCGCTGGCAGCAGCACAACATCACCTTCGTCGACCGTTCACGCGCCCGGCCCGTCATCGTCGAACGCCTCACTCCCGCCCTGATCGCCGCCGAAGCCGCCGAGCAGCTCTCCGGCTGGTGGTTCATGAACAAACAGCCCTGGCCCCTGCGGTACCGCGCCGACGAACCGGCCCCACGCGTGGAGTCGCTGCTGGACGACCTCGTCGGTGAGGGCTCGGTCGTGTCGTGGCTGCCCGGCATATACGAGCCCGAGACTGACGCATTCGGCGGCCAGGCGGCCATGGACGCTGCCCACGAACTGTTCCACAGCGACTGCCGCCACCTGCTGACGTACCAGCCGGGCCCAGAGCACCTAGGGCGCCGGGAGACCGCAGTACTGCTGGTGAGCGTCATGATGCGCGGTGCCGGACTCGACTGGTTCGAGCAGGGGGACGTCTGGTCGAAGGTCGCCGCCCTTCGACCGGCCACCGATCGGCTGCCGGCCGAGCGCGCCGCCGAGCTTGCTCCCGCCGTACGGAAGTTGATGACGGCCGACGCCCGCAGTCTCTGCCACCAGGGCGGCCCGTTCCACAGGCACGACGAATGGGTCACCGCCTTCGAGCGGACGGGGGCGACGCTCGCTGATCTCGCGGACCACGGTGGTCTCACCCGTGGGCTGCGGGCCGTGCTCGCCCACCACGTGATCTTCTACGCCAACCGCGCCGGTCTCCTTCGGGACGACCAGAGCGCTCTGTTCAACATCGCACGAGAGGTAGTCATGGGAACCAGTGACAACACCGCGTCGCCCAGCGGGGCAGCGGCGGACGTCGATAGCGTCGGCGCGGTGAACACCGACACGATCACCACCGACTCGGCGGATGCCGAGTGCCTTCGGAACGCCCTGGTCGACCAGATTCGGGCGAACGGACACGCCCGCACCTCCGCCGTCGAGACCGCCCTGCGGGCCGTCCCCCGCCATGTGTTCGTGCCCGACGCGTCGCTCGAAGACGCCTACGCCAACGCGCCGGTGCACATCAAGTACGACACCGACGGCACCTCCATCTCCTGCGCCTCCCAGCCGGGGGTCGTCGCCCTCATGCTGGACCAGCTCGACGTCCGGCCCGGCGACCGCGTCCTCGAACTCGGCGCCGGAAGCGGCTACAACGCCGCACTTCTCGCGCACCTGGTTGGCGAGACTGGTCACGTCACCACTCTCGACATCGACGACGACCTCGTGGAGGGCGCCCGCGCCCACCTGGCCGCCGCCGGGATCAACAATGTCGAGGCCGTGACCAGGGACGGAGCCCTCGGATACGCGGAAGGCGCACCCTACGACCGGATCATCGCCGCCGTCGGCGCGCACGGTGTGCCGCACGCCTGGCTGGACCAGCTCGCCCCCGGCGGACGGCTCCTCGTCCCCCAGCGCCTCAAGGGCAGCGTCGCCCGCTCCATCGCGTACGAACAGCGCGACGGCCGGTGGGTGTCCCTCGGCAGTGAGATGAACACCTTCATGCCGCTCCGGCGGGGTATCGCCGACGACGACCGCCGTGTCATCCCGCTCAGCGCCGACGGCACCGTCCGGCTCCAGGCCCCCGCCGGCCAGAACATCGACGCCGACGCCGTCGCCCGTGTTCTGGAGCAGCCGCGCACCGAGGAGTGGACCGGGATGACGGTCCGCGCCATGGAGTCACCGGAATGGATGGAGCTGTTCCTCACCTGCTTCCTGCCCTCCGGGCTGATCCGGATGCTCTTCCCGCAGAGCGCCAAGGGCGGCCTGCTCGCCGAGGACCCCTACCCCTCGTCCACCGCCGCCGTGGAGAAGGGCGCCGTCACCTACCTGGCCCGGCGGCTGCTGGAGAAGAGGACCCCGGAGGGCGGCAAGCTCTGGGAGTTCGGTGTCATCGGCCACGGCCCCGGCAGCGACGAACTGGCCGCGAACGTCGCCGACGCCGTCCGCACCTGGGACCGGGAGTACCGCAGTCGGGAGGCCACCTTTGAGATCCAGCCCCTCGACGCTCCGCCCGTCGAACAGCGCCCCGGTCTCTTCGCCCTCGACACGCCGCTGAACCGGATCGTCGTCGACTGGCAGTGATGCCCCGCAGATAGAGGACGGTGCCCGTCGGCCTCTGTGGGCGGGCACCGTCCCCGCCCACGCCCCGGGGGACTCATGGACCCGCACGGACCCACCGCCCAGCGCTTCCCGCTCGTCGCCCGATTCCGCCCCACCTGCTTACCCCTGCCCCAACGCATCCGCGCGCTCGTCGATCTGGCCGACACCGCGGTACGGAAGGCCGACCAGGGCCTGGCGTCGGCCGTGTACAACCAGGCCGCGCTCATCGCCTCCGACCTGGGCCTTCCCGACCTGGCGCGCGAGCTGTGCCACCAGCACGCCGCCGCGTACCTCCACGCCTGTCCGCTGCCCGGGATGAGCGCGATCCGCGGACTCGAACCCGTCGTCAACCTCGCCCGCCTCCAGATCCGCACCGGCCGCGCCGACGAGGGACGGCAACGACTGCTCGACCTGTACGGAACCGTCGAAGCAGGCGCACATGCCCGCTTCGACGGCGTCGAGATACCGGCGGACCTCACGGCGACCGAAGCCGACCGCCAAGAGGTCCGTGCTTGGCTCTGGCGGGTACTCCTCGCCGACGGCACCCGCACCCTGACCACCGCCGGCCGCTGGGCCGAGGCCCTGACGCACATCAAGTCCCACCGAGGCGTCGGCAAGCGAATGTTCGACGGCCGCCAGGTCGCCGTACTGGCGGCTCTCGTTTCCGGCGACACGGCATCGGCAGCAGCTCTCCTCCACGACACGACGCCCGGCGACCCGTGGGAACAAGCCGTCACAGCGTGCCTGACCGTCCTGTGCCGCCGCGATGCCCAGCAGCCGTTCGACGCCCATCTGGCAGAGCTGATCGCGGTCTACCTTCAACGGCCGGCAGAACCTGGGATGACCGTCTTCGACATCCGGCTCGGCCTCACTGTTCTCGACGCGGTCGATGCCGTCGAAGCGGTCGGCGCTCAGCGCATCGTGGAAGACCTCCACCGCAGGACGACGGAGGCCGAGGACGGCTACGCAGCCCGCGAGGTCCTGGCCCACCCACTCTTCCTCACCCTGGCCACGGACCGAGAAGCTCAGGACTGCCGTGCCTTGGTCCGGGCCTGCGCGCTGGGCACCGGGGCCATCCCGGATCATCTGCACGCTGAGCTGTCGGCGGCTCTGCGCGCCAGCGACAAGGTGATCCGGGACAGCCTCGTACTGCGGTGATCAGCGTCGGCGGCCGAGCGCCGAGGACTGGGGAGGCGTGAACTCTGCTGTATGAGTCCCAACGCTGGTAATTGGTAGGGCGTTACTACGAATCTGCGCTACACGATCTCGGCTACTGAATGTCTGACCTGCACTGAGGCGCTGGATGCGCCACATCAGCACTTGGGCAGGGTGGCGGGCGTCATCCAGGGCACGCTGAACGGTGGCCTGCCGCAGCAGCCGATCCGGGTCATGGCCAGCGGTCTCGGCTTCGGAAAGGACGGTGACGAGAGCGTCGAAGACGGGGTCTGCGATGACCTGCTCCGCTTGGCGGGGAACGGCACGACGTACGCGACGGGTGTACCGGTCCACGACCCGTTGGGGTGGCCGGCCTTGGGCGAGAGCGGCCAGTGGTGTGACAGCGGCCGGAGCGCAAGGAGGGGGAGGGCATCAAGGACTTCGCCAAAGGCGTGGAGCTGGGCCTGGGAGGCTTCGTCGTCGGCTTGGTCGAGGTGGTAGGGGATGCGTTCGATCGCGGCGGTGGTCTGGTGTCACGGGTCGGACCTGCGTCGGCTCAGCTGCTTGTCGGTGTCCGAGTCGATGGTGTCCAAACGTTCCCGGATCTTGGGAAAGGACAGGTCCGGGGCGAGTTCGGAGTCGGAGAACCAGATGGGGTCCCCTTGGGCGTTGATGTCGCCCTTGAGTGCGATCTTGTAGCCGCGTACGTCCCCGGAAGGGAAGTAGACGACCTGGGAATGCCAGGCACGCCAAGAAGGCCCAGGCCGAGGGCAAGAAGAAGGCCCGACGGAAGAAGCCCGAGAAGTAGGACCGAAGCCCCCACCGCTCACGCAGACCATCTCGCGGCACCCCGACAGTGCGACCCCCCGCACCCAAAAAACGAAAAACCCCAGGTCACGGCGAGTGAGTCCTGAGGTTCTTCAGAGCCGCCTTCGGGATTCGAACCCGAGACCTACGCATTACGAGTGCGTTGCTCTGGCCAACTGAGCTAAGGCGGCAAGCTGCGGAGACTCCGGTTCTGGCGAGAACACGTTCGCATCAGCAGCGGCGCCAAGTCTACAGGGTTGTTTTAGGTGCTCAGCACCACCCTCGGGCTTCCGTGTCGCCCTCGACTCGCCGTGCCGGGCGGATCACTCAATACTTACCCGCAAGCGGAGAAAACGACCTCAAGCCACCTTCCCGAAGGGACCGGACCGTGGCTCCAGCCCCCGACCCCCTGGGTCCGGCCGTGGAAGAGTGGCCCGGGCGCGGGCGCTGGGGCATGCTGGCCGTGCTCTGCGCCAGCCTGCTGCTGGTGGCCCTGGACGCCACCATTCTCAATGTCGCGCTCCCCTCCCTCATCGACGATCTCCAGCCGAGCGCCCTCGATCAACTGTGGATCATCGACATCTACGGTCTCGTCCTCGGCGGCCTTCTCGTCACCACCGGCGCGGTCGGCGACCGCTACGGGCGCAAGCTGCTCTTCGTCAGCGGGATCGTGATCTTCGGGTTGGCGTCGGTCGTCGCCGCGACCGCCGGGACCACCTGGCAGCTGATCGGCGGGCGGGTGCTGCTCGGGATCGGGGGCGCCATGATCATGCCGTCCACGCTCTCGCTCATCCGGAACATCTTCGCCGACGCCCGGGAGCGCGCCCTCGCCATCGGGATCTGGGCCGCCGTCGCCGGGGCCGGAGCCGCCATCGGACCGCTGGTCGGCGGGGTGCTCGTCGAGGCGTACGGATGGTCCGCGGCCTTCTGGGTCAACGTGCCCGTCGTCGTCGTCACCTTCATCGCCGCAGTCCTGCTGCTGCCCGAGGTCAAAGACCCCGGGCACGGGCCGCTCGACTACCTCGGCGCCGTGCTCTCCGTCGTCGGGATCGTGGCGCTGGCCTGGGGCATCAAGCATGTCGCCAAAGGCAGCCCGGCACCCGCGGACTTTCTGGTGCTCGCGGCCGGGATCCTCGTTCTCGCGCTGTTCGCACGCCGCCAGCTCACCCTGTCCGACCCGCTCCTCGATGTGCGGCTGTTCCGGAACCGCGCCTTCACCGCCGCCGCGCTCGCCATCCTCATGGCGATGCTCGCCATCGGCGCGGCGCTGTTCCTGATCTCGCTCTGGCTCCAGTACGTCCACGGGTACTCGCCCTCACAGGCCGGACTGCGCACCCTGCCCGCCGCGCTCGCCATGCTCGTCGGCTCACTGCTCGCTCCCTGGGCGATGGAGCGGGTCGGGGTCAGAACCGTGATGGCGGTCGGGCTCGGCGGGGTGGTCGCCGGGTTCCTGGTGCTCGCGCCGTCGCCCGAGCCCACCACGTACGGCTATATCGCCGTCGTCTTCATCACGCTCGGCATCGGCGACGGACTGGCGATCACCACCGCCTCGTCCGTCCTGGTCTCCTCCGTGCCCGCCGAACGCGCCGGGCAGGCCGGCGCCGTCTCCGAGACCAGCTACGAACTCGGCGTCGGTCTCGGAGTCGCCCTGCTCGGCTCGATCCACGCCGCGGTGTACGCGGACCATATGGCCGGACAGCCCTGGATGGCGCGCGAGTCGATCGGAGGCGCGTACGAACTGGCGCAGGCCGAGGGCGGCGACGCGGGCCGCGCGGCCCTGGCGGCCGGCCGGGCCGCCTTCGACAGCGCGCTGACGACCACCGCGTACGTCTCGGTCGGGATCGTCGCCGTCGTCACTCTTCTGGTGGTGTGGCTCGTACCGCGCGGTTTCAAGGCGATCGCCGGGCACTGACACCGGCGGGGCCGGTTCAGCGGCAGCGCTCGCCCTTCGGTGGAATCTCGCCTTCCAGCAGATAGGCGTTGATCGCGGCGTCGATGCAGTCGCTGCCGCGCCCATACGCGGTGTGGCCGTCGCCGTCATAGGTCAGCAGCGTCCCCGACGAGAGCTGGCCGGCCAGCGCCCGCGCCCACTTGTACGGGGTCGCGGGATCCCGGGTGGTGCCCACGACCAGGATCGGAGCCGCGCCCCGCGCCACGATGCGATGCGGCTTCCCGGTCGCGGCGGCCGGCCAGTACGCGCAGTTCATCGCCGCCCACGCGAACCCCCGGCCGAACACCGGGGAGGCCCTCTCGAACTCCGGGACCGCCGCCTCCACCTCCTTCGGCCCGCTGAAGGCGGCGGGCAGATCGAGGCAGTTCACGGCCGCGTTCGCGTACATCAGATTCGAGTACGAGCCGTCGCCCTCGCGTTCGTAGTAGGTGTCCGCCAGCGCGAGCAGCGGCGTGCCCTCACCGTTCATGGCGGCGGTCAGGGCCTCCCGCAGCTGGGGCCACGCCCCTTCGTCGTACATCGCGGTCAGCACGCCGGTGGTCGCCAGCGCCTCGCCCAGCTCCCGGCCCTCGCCGGCGTCGACCGGCCGGGAGTCCAGTCCGGCAAAGAACTCCTTGAGCCGGTCCGCGGCCGCCGCCGTGGACCCGGTGCCCAGCGGGCAGTCCCGCTCCTTGACGCAGTCGGCGGCGAACGACCGGAAAGCGGTCTCGAAGCCCGCCGTCTGATCGAGGTTGACCTGCCGGGCGGGGAGCGAGGGGTCCAACGCCCCGTCGAGGACCAGACGGCCGGTGCGCCGGGGGAACAGCTCCGCGTAGGTCGCGCCGAGGAAGGTCCCGTACGAAGCGCCCACATACGTCAGCTTCTCGTCGCCGAGCACGGCGCGCAGCACATCCATGTCCCGGGCCGCGTCCACCGTGGAGACATACGGCAGGACCTTCCCGGAACGCTTCTCGCATCCCTGCGCGAAGCCCTTGAAGGAGCCGGCGAGGCGGGTCGTCTCCGCCGCCCCGTCGGGGGTCTGGTCGATCTGGGTGTACTCGTCCATCTCCTTCCCCGAGAGACACTCCACCGGCTCGCTGCCCGCGACCCCGCGCGGGTCGACGGCGACCATGTCGTAACGGGCGCGGACGGGGGCGGGGTAGCCCACCCCCGCGTACATCTGGAGATAGCCCACCGCCGAGCCCCCCGGACCGCCCGGGTTGACCAGCAGCGAACCGAGCCGCTTCGCGGGGGTGGTGGCCTCCTTACGGGCGACCGCCAGCCTGATGGTCCGGCCGCCGGGCTCGCCGTAGTCGAGCGGGACCGTCAGCGAGGCGCACTGGAAGCCGGCGCTCTCGCACCCCCGCCAGGCGAGCTTCTGTCCGTAGAACGGCCGCAGCGCCGCGGCGGGCCCGGCCGGCTCGGCGGCCCTGCCCGAATCGGAGCCGCCCGATGTGGACGCGGAGGCGCTGGACGCCGCGCCTCCCCCCGTACAGCCGGAGACCAGCAGAGCCGCTGCGGCCACCGCGGGAACGGAACTGCGGAACATGCGCCTTGGGTCCATCCCCCGGAGCGTAGGGGACCGCAGGCCCGGGACACGCCCGCCCGCGCCCGGATGGGTGAACCGCGCCGTTGACACCGTGTACGGGCCGGGGCGAGTGACACCGCGTACGGGCCGGGGCGGGCAGGGACCGGCGCCCCGGCGGCCAGGCCCTGGCCGCGGAGCCCCGACCGCGGAGCCCTGGGACCGCTGCGGCCGTAGACCCTGGGGCCCTGAGACCCGGGGGCCCTGGGGCTCGTACGCTCAGCCCGCGCGCAGCGCCATCGTCATCGCCTCCACCGCCAGCAGCGGAGCCACATTCGACTCCAGCGCGCCCCGGCAGGCGATGACCGCCTCTATCCGGCGCAGAGTGCGCTCGGGAGTGGAGGCGCGGGCGATCCGGTCCAGCGCATCCCGTACATCGTCATTGGCGATGGCCACGGACGACCCCAGCTGCAGTGCGAGCACATCGCGGTAGAACCCGGTCAGATCGCTGAGCGCCAGATCCAGGCTGTCCCGCTGGCTACGCGTCTTGCGGCGCTTCTGCCGCTCTTCCAGCTCCTTCATCGCCCCGGCGGTGCCGCGCGGCATCCGGCCGCCCTGCGCCGCGCCGAGCGCCGTCTTCAGATCCTCGGTCTCCTTGGCGTCGATCTCCTCGGCGACCTGCTTGGCGTCCTCAGCGGCGGCGTCGATCAGCTCCTGGGCGGCCTTGAGACAGCCGCCGACGTCATCGACCCGGAGCGGCAGCTTGAGCACGGTGGCCCGCCGTGCCCGGGCGCGCTCGTCGGTGGCGAGCCGACGGGCCCGGCCGATATGGCCCTGGGTGGCCCGCGCGGCGGCGGCGGCGGTCCCGGGCTCGATGCCGTCCCGGCGGATCAGCACATCGGCGACGGCCGCGACCGGGGGCGTACGCAGCGTCAGATGGCGGCAGCGGGAACGGATCGTGGGCAGCACGTCCTCCAGGGACGGCGCGCACAGCAGCCACACCGTACGGGACGCGGGCTCCTCGACGGCCTTCAGCAGAACATTGCCCGCGCCCTCCGTGAGCCGGTCGGCGTCCTCCAGGATGATCACCTGCCAGCGGCCCACGGCGGGGGAGAGCTGGGCGCGGCGGACGAGCTCGCGGGTCTCCTTGACGCCGATGGAGAGCAGGTCCGTACGCACGACCTGCACATCGGCGTGCGTACCGATGAGCGCGGTGTGGCAGCCGTCGCAGAACCCGCAGCCCGGGGCGGCGCCGAGCGCCCGGTCGGGGCTGACGCACTGCAACGCGGCGGCGAACGCCCGGGCGGCGGTGGCCCGCCCTGAGCCGGGGGGCCCGGTGAACAGCCACGCGTGCGTCATCTTGGACGCCTCGGGCGGTCGCTCACCGCTCGCTTCGGCGGTGACGAGGGCGTCGGCGTCCCGTGCGGCGGCGGCGAGCTGTGCCTGCACCCGATCCTGACCGACGAGGTCGTCCCATACGGCCATCTGCCGTCACCTGCCCCTTGTGTGCTGTCCGCCTACGGAATTCCGTCCACGGGTTCCCCAGGTCTCCCATTGTGGGGCAGGGGTCTGACAACGAAGTCCCGGCACAGGCTCCGGCGGGGATTCCAGCAGGGATTCCAGCAGACGATCCGGTGCGCCTCGGGTCCACACAGGCCACACGGACCACCATGACCACACAGGCCACACAGGACACGCAGCGGGCGGGCTCGGCGAACGGCTCGTACCGCCGCCCCGCCAGAACCCGCCGCCGTACGCCTCAGCGGCCACGCCGTGCCTCAGCGCCCGCCCCGCCGCCCCTTGCCGTCCTTGTCGTGCGGGCCGAGGAGTTCATCCGCCAGCGTCGGCAGATCGTCCAGCGGAGTCTCCTCCGCCCAGTCCGAGCGACGCCGTGGACGTCCGGTGTCGGGGTCGACCTGCGGAAGCTCACGCGTACGGTCGTCCGGTCCCAGCTGACGGGACTCGCCGTCACGCCCGCCGGACGCGTCACGTCCATCGCGCTCATCGCCCCCGTCACGGAAGAACCCCGGCGGCACCCGGTCGACAGGACGCTCCTCCCGCACCGGGGGCAGCACGGCGGTCTCCTCCGCCGAAGCGGAACCAGCGGTCCTGCCGTCCCTGCCGTCCCTGCCGTCCCCGGTATCTCCGCCGTCCCTGCCGTCCCGTACCGGAGGCAGCACCGCCGTCTCATCAGCGGCCCCGGAGTCAGCCCAGGACGGAGCCCTGTTCCCCGCTCCCGCTCCAGAAGCGGAGGGAGCCGGGCCGGACTCCTGCTCCGGCCGCACCCTCGGCACCTGCTGCGTCTCGTCGTCCGGACGGACCACCGGCGTGGAGACCGTCACCTCGTCGTCCGGAGCGGCCCCCTCCGGCGCACCGCCCCGCAGATCCTCGGGCCGCACCACCGGCGTCGGCACGGTCACCTCGTTCGCCGAGACCTCGGCCTCCGCCGCCGCCCGCGCGGCGGCTGCCTCCGCCGCGGCCCGGCGGGCCTCCTCGGCCCGCAGCAGCGCCTCCTCGGCCTTGCGCTGCTTCTCCAGGCGGCGCTCCTCGGCCTCCGCCCGCAGCCTGGCCTGCTCCTCCGCCAGCCGGCGCAGCCGATCCTGTTCCTCCTGGCGGGCCTTCTCCTCCGCCTCGCGCCGGCGGCGCTCCTCTTCCGCCTTGCGGCGCTCCTCCTCAGCCCGCTGCCGGGCCTCCTCCGCGAGCCGTTCGGCCTCGCGCTGCCGCGCGGCCTCCTCCTCGGCCTTGCGGCGGGCCTCCTCCTCGGCACGGAGCTTGGCGAGCTGCTCCTGGCGCTCCCGCTCCAGACGCTCCTCCTCGGCCTTGCGCGCGGCCTCTTCCTCCGCCTTGCGCCGGATCTCCTCCTCGGCCTTGCGGCGTGCCTCTTCCCGCGCCCGCACCTCGGCGGCGGAGAGCGGAAGCATCTGGTCCAGCCGATGCCGTACGACCGTGGTGACGGCCTCCGGCTCCTGCCCGGCGTCCACCACCAGATACCGCCCCGGGTCGCTCGCGGCCAGCGTCAGAAAACCCGCCCGTACCCGCTGGTGGAACTCCGCCGGCTCCGACTCCAGCCGGTCCGGCGCCTCCGGGAAGCGCTCCCTCGCCGTCTCCGGTGAGACGTCCAGCAGCACCGTCAGGTGCGGTACGAGACCGTCCGTCGCCCAGCGCGAGATCCGGGCGATCTCCGTGGGCGCCAGATCGCGCCCAGCGCCCTGATAGGCCACCGAGGAGTCGATATAGCGATCCGAGATGACGACCGCGCCCCGCTCCAGCGCGGGCCGCACCACCGAGCCGACGTGCTCGGCGCGGTCGGCCGCGTACAGCAGCGCCTCGGCGCGGTTCGACAGACCCGCGGACGACACGTCCAGCAGGATCGACCGCAGCCGCTTGCCGACCGGTGTCGCGCCCGGCTCACGGGTGACGACGACCTCATGGCCCTTGTTGCGGATCCATTCGGCGAGCGCCTCGGCCTGGGTGGACTTGCCCGCTCCGTCGCCGCCTTCCAGCGCGATGAAGAATCCGGTGGGCGCCACGGCCTGCGCCGGGTCCGCGCCCCGGCGCAGCGCCTCGCCCAGATCGCGGCGGAGCGGCACCCCGGAACGGTCGTCCGTCCTGGCGCGGACGACCGCGGCGACCGGCAGCAGCAGCGCGCCGGCCAGCATCAGGGTGAAGGCCGCGCCGCCGTGGGCGAAGACGAAGTCGCCGCCCGCGAGCCGGTGCGGTCCGATCGCGGCGGCCAGCAGCGGGGCGGCGAGCGCGCCGAGCGCGATGGCGACCCTGACGACCGCCTGAAGGTGCTCGGTCAGCCGGGCACGCCGGGGGGCCTCGGACTCCTGGTCGATGAGCGCGTGCCCGGTGTTCGCCGCGACCCCCGCCGAGAACCCGGCCAGCAGCGCGATGAACAGGACGGTGGCCGTGTCCGGCACCAGTCCCATCGCGAGCAGCGCGATCCCGGTGACGGCCAGCGCGAGGGCGAGCAGCCGCCTGCGCGACAGGCTGGGCAGTACGGATTCGGCGTGCCGGATGCCGAGTCCGGTGCCGCCGGTCAGCGCGAGGACGAGCAGCGCGAAGGCGGCGGGGCCGCCGCCGAGGTCCACCGCGTGCAGTACGGAGACGGCAGCCGCGGCGGAGATCGCGCCCGCGACCGCCGCGCAGGCCAGGACGAAGAACGGCACACCGCCGGTGCGGCCCTTGTCGGGGCCGTCCTTCCCGCTCTCGGGTCCGGCCGCCGGGCGGCGCAGCCCTTCGAACGGCGAACGCGGCCGGGGGGTCGTCGAGCCGGGCAGCACGATGAAGTAGAGCACCGACACGGACGCGGCGAAGAGTCCGGCCGCGACATACGAGCCGAGAGCCGCCTGGTGGAGCGAGAACCACTCGCTTCCGGTGCTCAGCAGTCTGCCGACGAGCGTGGCGACGAGCAGTACGGCGGCGGCGACGGGTACGACCGCGAATCCGGTACGCAGCCACAGCCGGCGCAGCGCGTCGAGGTGGTCGGGCAGCGGGCGTACGGCCGCGCCCTCCAGCGGCGGGGCGGGCACCAGCGCGGGGGCGGCTCCCTCCGCCGCGATCGCCCAGACGCGCTCGGCGGCCCCGAGCGCGAACACCGTGGCCAGCAGGATCACGGCCGCGTCGGCGGGGGTCCAGTCGAGCCAGAGCGGGGCCACGACGAGCAGCGCCAGCCGCAGCACGTCCGCGCCGATCATGGTCCAGCGGCGGTCGAGCGGGCCCTTGGGCGAGGTGAGGGTGGTGAGCGGTCCGAGGAGTACGACTCCGAAGAGCACGGTCGCGAGCGCCCGCGCGCCGAGCACGGCGGCCACGGAGAGGGCGGCGCCGCGGTATCCGTCGCCGAAGGAGCCTTCCGAGACCGCGGCCTGGAGCGTCAGCAGCAGGAGTACGAGGACGGCGAGGGCGTCGCCGACGCCTCCGACGACCCGGGCGTTCCAGAGCCTTCTGAGCGAGGGCGCCCGCAACAGCGCGCGCAGCGCCCGTTCCCGGGAGTCTGCGGCGAGTGCGTCGGCGGAGTCGTCGGAGCCGGGGAGAGTCTCTGAGACGGGGCTCACGACCGCCTGCGGCTCGGCTGGCTGCTCGGATCGCGTCATCCGCCCAGCCTATCCGGACCACGGAGGTCCTTGCCGGATCGATCGAACGTACGAACGCTTACGTCGCGGGGGACACGGCCGTCCTCTGCCCCGGGAGCCGGCCCGGGGCCCGCCGGTGAGGAACGCGCCGTACGGGGGGCACGCCCCCGGCGTACGCGTCCCGCGAGGGCGCGTACGCCGGGGGCGAACACCGCGCCGCACGGCCCTGTCCACCCGGCGGCCCTGTCCGCCCGGCGGCGGAGACCCGGGAGACCGCCGACTGGGAGACCGCCCGGCCGAAGAGCCGCCCGCCGGAGAACCACCCGGCCGGACGACCGCCCCTTGAGGGAGGCGGGCCGCCCCGCCGGCTTCTCCGGCCGGGCCGCCGGGGTCGTCCGCCGGCGCTTACCCGTCGGCGGGCGGGCTTCTACTCGTCGTCGGCGGGCTTCGCCGCGGCCACGGTCTTCTTGGCGACCGTCTTCTTGGCCACGGCCTTCTTCGCCACCGTCTTCTTCGCCGCGGTCTTCTTGGCCGCCGTCGCCGTCTTCTTCGCCGTGGTGGTCTTCTTGGCGGCGGTCTTGGCCGTCGTCGTCTTCTTCGCCGGGGCCTTCTTCGCCGTCTTCTTCTTGACGGGCCCCTTCGCCCGCTTCTCGGCGAGCAGCTCATAGCCGCGCTCCGGCGTGATGTCCTCCACGCTGTCGTCGGTGCGCAGGGTGGCGTTGGTCTCGCCGTCGGTGACATACGGGCCGAACCGGCCGTCCTTCACGACCACCGGGCGCTCGCTCACCGGGTCGGTGCCCAGCTCCTTCAGCGGCGGCTTGGCGGCGGCCCGCCCGCGCTGCTTGGGCTGGGCGTAGATCGCGAGCGCCTGCTCCAGGGTGACGCTGAAGAGCTGGTCCTCGCTCTCCAGCGAACGCGAGTCCGTGCCCTTCTTCAGATACGGGCCGTACCGGCCGTTCTGCGCGGTGATCTCCACGCCGTCGGCGTCGGCGCCGACGACCCTGGGCAGGGACATCAGCCGGAGCGCGTCCTCCAGGGTGACCGTGTCCAGGGACATCGACTTGAAGAGCGAGGCCGTGCGCGGCTTGACCGCGTTCTTGCCGGTCTTCGGGGTGCCCTCGGGAAGGATCTCGGTGACATAGGGGCCGTACCGGCCGTCCTTGGCGACGATCTCATGGCCCGAGACGGGGTCGGTGCCCAGCGCGAAGTCACCGCTGGGCTTGGCCAGCAGCTCCTCCGCGTGCTCCACGGTCAGCTCGTCGGGCGCGAGATCGTCGGGCACATCGGCGCGCTGGTGGCCCTCGGTGTCCTTCTCGCCGCGCTCGACGTACGGGCCGTAGCGGCCGACCCGCAGCACGATTCCATTGCCGACGGGGAAGCTGGAGATCTCCCGGGCGTCGATCGCGCCGAGGTCGGTCACCAGGGCCTTGAGGCCGCCGAGGTGGTCCCCGTCGCCGTTGCCCGCGCCCGAGGCCGCGCCGCGGTCGTCGCCCGCACCGAAGTAGAAACGCTTCAGCCACGGCACCGCCTGGGCCTCGCCCCGCGCGATGCAGTCGAGGTCGTCCTCCATCTTGGCGGTGAAGTCGTAGTCGACCAGCCGGCCGAAGTGCTTCTCCAGCAGATTCACCACGGCGAAGCTCAGGAAGGACGGCACCAGGGCGGTGCCCTTCTTGAAGACATAGCCGCGGTCGAGGATGGTGCCGATGATCGAGGCGTAGGTGGAGGGGCGGCCGATCTCGCGCTCCTCCAGCTCCTTGACCAGGGATGCCTCGGTGTAGCGGGCGGGCGGCTTGGTGGCGTGGCCGTCGGCCGAGAGCGCGTCGGCGAGGAGCGCCTCGCCCTCGGCGACCTGCGGCAGCCGGCGCTCACGGTCGTCGAGCTCGGCGTTGGGGTCGTCGGCGCCCTCGACATACGCCTTCATGAAGCCGTGGAAGGTGATGGTCTTGCCGGAAGCGGTGAACTCGACGTCCCGGCCGTCTGCGGCCGTGCCGCCGATCTTGACGGTGACCGAGTTCCCGGTGGCGTCCTTCATCTGAGAGGCGACGGTCCGCTTCCAGATCAGCTCATAGAGCCGGAACTGGTCCCCGGAGAGCCCCGTCTCCGCCGGAGTGCGGAAACGATCACCCGAAGGACGAATCGCCTCGTGCGCCTCCTGGGCGTTCTTGACCTTCCCGGCGTACACGCGCGGCTTCTCGGGGAGATAGTTCGCGCCGTACAACTGGGTGACCTGCGCCCGGGCTGCCGCGACGGCGGTGTCCGAAAGCGTGGTGGAGTCCGTACGCATATAGGTGATGAAGCCGTTCTCGTACAGCTTCTGCGCGACCTGCATGGTGGCCTTGGCCCCGAAGCCCAGCTTGCGGGAGGCCTCCTGCTGCATCGTCGTCGTACGGAACGGGGCGTACGGAGAGCGGCGGTACGGCTTGGACTCGACCGAGCGCACGGCGTACGAGGTGTTCTCCAGCGCGGCGGCGAGGGCGCGCGCGTTCGCCTCGTCGAGATGGAGCACCTTGGTCTGGCCGGGCTTGAGCACCCCGTCGGAGCCGAAGTCGCGCCCCTGGGCGACCCGCTGCCCGTCGACCGTGTTCAGCCGGGCGGTGAAGGCGGCGGGGTCGGAGGCGTCCCCGGCGCGGCCGGTGGAGAAGGTGCCGGTCAGATCCCAGTACTCGGCGGAGGTGAACGCCCTGCGCTCCCGCTCCCGCTCGACGACCAGCCGGGTGGCGACGGACTGGACACGGCCGGCCGAGAGCCGGGGCATGACCTTCTTCCACAGGACCGGGGAGACCTCGTAGCCGTAGAGACGGTCGAGGATCCGGCGGGTCTCCTGGGCGTCGACCATCCGCTTGTTCAGCTCGCGCGGATTGGCGACGGCGTCGCGGATGGCGTCCTTGGTGATCTCGTGGAAGACCATCCGGTGGACCGGGACCTTGGGCTTGAGGACTTCGAGCAGATGCCAGGCGATGGCCTCGCCCTCGCGGTCCTCATCGGTGGCGAGGTAGAGCTCATCGGACTCGGCGAGCTGCTCTTTGAGCTTCCTGACCTGGGCCTTCTTATCGGCATTGACGACATAGACCGGCTGGAAGTCATGCTCGACGTCGACACCGAGACGGCGGACCTCGCCGGTGTACTTCTCGGGCACCTCGGCCGCGCCGTTCGGGAGGTCGCGGATGTGCCCGACGCTCGCCTCGACGACATAGCCGGGGCCGAGGTAACCCTTGATCGTCTTCGCCTTGGCGGGCGACTCGACGATCACGAGGCGTCGGCCGCCCTGTGCGGTCTCGCTGGTCGGGGACAACTTCGCTCTTCTCTCCGGTCGGCGCTCGGTGGGCGTACACGGCGGTGCGGCGCTGGTGGCGCACTGCTGTGGGCGCTGCGGTGCTGCTCTGTGGAGCAGCGTGGTGCTGCTGCCGCTGCGGAGTGTGACGGTACAACCCGCCCCTGTGTCAAACGGCAAAAGCCCGCAACGGCCACTCGAACGGTAACCCGAGTCCGGCTATTCCTGCCGCCCGGACCGGTACGACGGTGTCCGGCGCCTTCCCCCGGAGGCTGCCCGGGGGCGTCTCAGAGCCGGCCGAAGCACCATGCGCCGAGGGCCAGGCACACCACTCCGGCGCTGGTGGTGAGGGCGATGGCGGTGCTGGGGCTCACTCCGTGGGCGACGGGTGCGCGATGTCTGACCCGTACCCCGGTCCACAGCAGCAGCCCGGCCCCGAACAGTGCGAACGCCGCTCCGGCGAAGATCGCTGGCCCGCTCTCCATGCCCGTACCCCGTCCTTCTCCCCATGCCCAGGTGGTGCGGGGGCTGTCCCCGGTGCCGAGGCTGGCACTTCCGGGCGGCCCGGGTGCGAAATCGGGGTGAACGGCGCATGGGTTCACCCAGGCGGGGGCGGGGCGCGCTTCCCGGGTCCCTCTCTCCGTCCTCCTCTCCGCCGTACTGTCCCGGTTCTCTCTCCGCCGTCTCTCCGTGCCGTCTCTGGCTCCTCTCCGTCCGCTCTCCGTGTCGTCTCCGCCGAGTCTCCGTGTCGTCTCCGCCTGTCTCCGGGACGCCTTCTCCTCGTCCCCGGGCCGGAGCCCCGCGGCGGGCTCCCGTGCGCCTGCGGGCGGGCCCGGGCACGGTGACGAGCTCCCGGGCCCCGGACACCGCTCCCGGGGCGCGGCGGCTCGTACCGGCCCGTAAACCGAACATTGGCCGATTCGCCCCGGCACTCGGCGCGAATTACCACCATCCACGAGCCGCCGACGGATGGGGGGCGAGCCGCCGGGCGGGCGGCGGGACGGCCGGCCGGCAGCTCGTCCCCACCCGTCGGCTCGGCCGGAGCGGCTAGCGGGTCATCCCCGCGGGCTCCAGGAATCCCTCCTCCACCAGCAGCCGGATCGCCTGCGGGGTACGGTCCCGCAGCAGCACCGGGTCCTCGTCGATCAGCTGGGCGATGGCGTCCAGAATCCGCCCGGCGCTCAGCGTCCCGTCACACGCCCCGGCGAACCCCGCGCCCACCGTGTCGACCTTGGTGGCCCGCCGCATCCCCCGGTTCTGCCGGAGCACCAGATGCTCGGGGTGCTCATCGCCCGGCAGCCCGACCTGCTCCTGCACCACTTCGGCGGCCAGCGTGAAGTGATCCGCGAGCAGGGACGCGTCGTCACGCGTCCGGAGATAGTCCTGCCGCGCGAAATGCGCCCGCACGCTCTCGCCGAGCGGCTGCTCCACCGGATGCGGCCATTCCTCGGCGATGACCGAGGGACGCTCGGATCCGGATTTCCGCAGGGTGATCCACCCGAATCCGATGGCCCTGGTCTTGCGGGACTCGAACTCGTCGAGCCACTCCTCGTACCGCCGCGCATACCTCGCCGGGTCGCCCCGGTGATCGCCGCTGTCCCTCAGCCACAGCTCGGCGTACTGCGTGACGTCCTGGACCTCGCGCTGGACGATCCAGGCGTCGCAGCCCTCCGGCACCCAGGAACGCACCCGCTCCTGCCACTCCTCCCCCTCGATGTGCTGCCAGTTGGCGAGGAACTGGGCGTATCCCCCGTCGTTCAGCCTGGCCCCCGCCTGCTGAACGAGCGAGCGGCACAGGTCGTCCCCGCCCATCCCGCCGTCCCGGTAGGTCAGCCGGGCGCCGGGGGAGATCACGAACGGCGGGTTGGACACGATCAGATCGAAGGTCTCCCGGGCGACCGGCTCGAACAGCGAGCCCTGCTTCAGCTCGGCGTCCGGGACGGCGGAGAGCGCGAGCGTGAGGCGGGTGAAGTGCAGGGCGCGCGGGTTGAGGTCGGTGGCCGTGACCCGGGTGGCGTGCTGCGAGGCGTGCAGCGCCTGGATGCCGGAGCCGGTGCCGAGAGCGAGCGCCGAGCCCACCGGCGTACGGACGGTGACTCCCGCGAGGGTGGTGGACGCGCCGCCGACGCCGAGCACCACCTGTTCGTCCTGGCCGCCGGCGCCGCCCGCGCCGCCGACCGCGCAGCCGAGGTCGGAGACGATGAACCAGTCCTGTCCCTCGGGCCCGCCGTAGGGCCGTACGTCCACGGTGGCGCGCACTTCGCCGCCGTCGCGGACCGCCCAGCCTCCGGCGAGGCACTCGTCCAGCGGCAGGGCGGCGGCGGCCCGCTCGTACGCCACGGGCCGCTGGAGCAGAAAGAGCCGTACGAGGGCGTCCAGGACGCCGTCTCCGCGGGTGGCGCGCATGGCGGGGACGGTCTCGCTGCGGGCGAGGGCCGCATAGGCGGACGCGCCGAGCAGTTCGAGCAGCCCGTCGGCGGTGAAGGCGCCGGCGATGAGCGCCTCGCGCAGCCGGGGGGCGAGAGCGGGCGAGGGAAGGGCTGGGGTGACGCTGGTCGTACTCACAGTGCCCATTGTGGCCGCAGCCACTGACAACCGCCGTCCACGCCCGGGCTCAGGCCACGGAGCCCGGGTCCCGCATCGGGGCTCAGGCCACGGAGCCCGGGTCCCGCATCCGGGCTCTGGCCACGGAACCCAGGGCTCAGGCCACAGAGCCCAGCTCCCGCGCCCGCCCTCGCCCCCTCACGGTTCAGCGGGAGGACGCGGCGGATCCCGCTGGGCCGGGCGCCGCCACCGGCTTGCACCCGGGCTGCTTGGTCATCGCCTGGCCCGCCTCGCTCGCCCGCAGCTTGTCCCGGGCGTTCTGATTCTGCTCGATCTTCGCGAGCCCGTCCGCGACCGGACGCAGCCCGTCCGCGAACTTCTGCTGGTCCCCGGCGTCGAGCCCGTCGACCTGCTTCTTCAGATCCAGGTACGAGGTGGAGTTGGCGTCGAGTTCGGCGGCGGCGTCCTTCACCAGCTTCTCGCCGCCGTCGATCGGCGGCGTTCCGGCGGTCCTGAAGGCGTCGGCGTACCCCTTGTACACGTTCGACAGGTCCTTGAATGCCTTGGAATCGGCCGTCTGGATGTCGCCCGGCTTGCCGTCCGACGCGGTCGAGCGGATCAGCTCCTCGGCAGCGGCCTCCTTCTTGAGCTGCGGCTTCGCGGCATCGCAGTACTTCTTGGCCCAGTCGTCGACCGTGAATTTGTCCTCGTCGCTGCTGCAGCCCGACAGCGCCAGCACCAGTACCGCACCGCCGGAGAGTGCGACCGCAAGCTTCTTGTTCACCGAATGGGTCCCTTCCAAGGCTCCTCGGCCCCGGAACATACACGCCGAACGGGCGGCAGCAGCGTGCCATATGCCCGGTTCATCTGATATTGCAGCCATTTGCATCAAGGGAGAGAAGGCTCACCCGGCCCGACAAAGGGGCGGACGGCGCGTCAATACGCGCCGCCCGCCCGTCTTTTGAGCCGTCCCGGCCGAGGGGACGGGTGTTGAACGGGTGTTAAGAGACCACCGCGGGATCGGGTGACTTCGCGCTCTGCTCGGCCGAGCCGGACTCGTCGCCCACCGCGATGCCGCGCCGCTTGGACACGTACACGGCCCCGACGATGACCGCGATGGCGAGGACCGCCACCAGCGCCCTGACCCCGGGGCTGGCGTCGTCGCCGTAGCTGAACTGGATCACCGCCGGCGCGATCAGCAGCGCCACCAGGTTCATCACCTTGAGCAGCGGGTTGATGGCCGGACCCGCGGTGTCCTTGAACGGGTCGCCGACGGTGTCGCCGATCACGGTCGCGGCATGGGCCTCGCTGCCCTTGCCGCCGTGGTGGCCGTCCTCGACGAGCTTCTTGGCGTTGTCCCACGCGCCGCCCGAGTTGGCGAGGAAGACCGCCATGAGGGTGCCGGTGCCGATCGCGCCCGCGAGGAACGCGCCGAGCGCGCCGACGCCGAGGGAGAAGCCGACCGCGATGGGGGTCAGCACGGCGAGCAGACCGGGCGTGGCGAGCTCCCGGAGCGCGTCCTTGGTGCAGATGTCGACGACCCGCCCGTACTCCGGCTTCTCGGTGTAGTCCATGATCCCGGGGTGCTCGCGGAACTGCCGCCGCACTTCGTAGACCACCGCTCCCGCCGAACGGGAGACCGCGCTGATCGCCAGCCCCGAGAAGAGGAAGACGACCGCGGCGCCGAGGATCAGACCCACGAGATTGTTGGGCTGCGAGATGTCCATCACCAGGTTCATGGGCGCACCGTCCCTGACCTTCTCGCCGACGTCCCTGGCCGCGGTGGCGATGGCGTCACGGTACGAGCCGAAGAGCGCGGCAGCCGCCAGGACGGCGGTCGCGATGGCGATTCCCTTGGTGATCGCCTTGGTGGTGTTGCCGACGGCGTCCAGGTCGGTGAGGACCTGCGCGCCCGCGCCCTGGACGTCGCCGGACATCTCGGCGATGCCCTGCGCGTTGTCGGACACGGGCCCGAAGGTGTCCATGGCGACGATGACGCCGACGGTGGTGAGCAGACCGGTGCCGGCCAGCGCCACCGCGAAGAGGGCGAGCATGATCGAGGTGCCGCCGAGCAGGAACGCCCCGTAGACGCCGAGCCCGATCAGCAGCGCGGTGTAGACGGCGGATTCCAGACCGATGGAGATACCGGCGAGTACGACGGTGGCGGGCCCGGTCAGCGAGGACTTGCCGATGTCCCGGACCGGACGGCGGTTGGTCTCGGTGAAGTAGCCGGTCAGCTGCTGGATCAGGGCCGCCAGCACGATGCCGATGGCAACGGCGACCAGGGCGAGGACCCGCGGGTCCCCCTCATGGGCGCTGATGGCGCTCTCGGTGACGCCCTTGAGATCCGCGTACGAGGACGGGAGGTAGGCGTAGACCGCCGCGGCCACCAGGGCGAGCGAGATCACCGCGGAGATGAAGAAGCCCCGGTTGATGGCGGTCATCCCGCTGCGATCGGCGCGCCGCGGGGCGACCGCGAAGATGCCGATCATCGCGGTGACCACGCCGATCGCCGGAACGATCAGCGGAAAGGCGAGTCCGGCGTCGCCGAAGGCCGCCTTGCCGAGGATGAGCGCCGCGACGAGTGTGACGGCGTACGACTCGAAGAGGTCGGCGGCCATTCCGGCGCAGTCGCCGACGTTGTCGCCCACGTTGTCGGCGATGGTCGCCGCGTTGCGCGGATCGTCCTCGGGGATGCCCTGCTCGACCTTGCCCACGAGATCGGCGCCGACGTCGGCCGCCTTGGTGAAGATGCCGCCGCCGACTCGCATGAACATGGCGATCAGCGCGGCGCCGAGACCGAAGCCCTCCAGGACCTTGGGGGCGTCGGCCGCGTAGACGAGAACGACGCAGGAAGCGCCCAGCAGGCCGAGGCCCACGGTGAACATGCCGACCACGCCGCCGGTACGGAAAGCGATCTTCATGGCTTTGTGCGCGACGGCCGTCAGATCCTTCGCCGGTTCGCCGTCCGCCGGGGTCGCCTCTCGCGCGGCCGCGGCCACGCGCACATTGGCCCGTACGGCCAGACGCATACCGATGTATCCGGTGGCCGCCGAGAAAAGCGCGCCCACCAGGAAGAACACGGAACGCCCGGCGCGTTGAGCCCAGTCGTCCGCCGGAAGGAGCAACAGCAGGAAGAACACCACGACGGCGAAGAGGCCGAGGGTGCGCAACTGCCGCGACAGATAGGCATTCGCGCCTTCCTGTACAGCGGCGGCGATCTCTTTCATGGAATCGGTGCCCTCGCCGGCGGCCAGCACCTGGCGCACCAGCACTTGAGCCACGACGAGCGCGGCGAGCGCCACCGCCGCGATGACAATGACGATCAGCCGATTGTCATCCGTGAGTACAGCTGCCGCGAGGGCAGCCGGGTGATCAGTCGGGTCTGGGATGAAGAGCCCCGCCATTCGTCCTCCTTGACGTCGTTCAGAGCCCAAGATGTGGACGGATTGTAGGGAGCGGAACCAGATCAAAACAGGGCGCGACAAATGGAATTGACCTTCAGCTGCTACTCAGCAAATGATCGAGTTCCGAAAATGTACTCAAAAGCAGTAACGGGGCAAAGGCATTGACGCTTGATCAATGATCTATAGAGCTGATCTGCAGAACAGATCTATGGACTGATCCGGGGCATGAAAAAGAGGCCCTGCTGAGCAGGACCTCTACGGGGAGGAGAAGGCGCCACCCCGTCGGACGGCATGCGGCGAACGCCCGGCCGGTGCGCCCGGGGCGGGGAGGGGTCGGGGGAGGGTCAGGGCGGCGCGGTGCCGTCCGAGCAGCTCAGAACCAGCTCAGAACCAGCGTCAGCACGGCCGGAGCGGCCCGGAGCGGGTCAGGGAAGCACCGATACGGGGGCCGTGGGCCAGCTCATCCGGATCACTCCGCCCTCGTCGGTGGAGCTCACCTCCATGTCGTCGACGAGGCCGCTGATGACCGCGAGACCCATCTCGTCCTCGCCGTCGGCATCCTCGTCGGCGGCGCCTCCCGAGCCGGAGGCCGCCCGGGAGCCGTCGGATCCCGGGGCGGGGACCTCGTCCCCCACCTCGATCGAGAACGTCTTGTCCTCGTCGGTCAGCACGACCCGAACCGGCGCGGTGATCCCATGACTGCGGTGCAGCCCGACAGCACGGCTGCACGCCTCGCCGACCGCGAGCCTGACCTCGTCGAGCACCGCCTCGTCCACCCCGGCCCGGCGCGCCACGGCAGCGGCCACCAAACGGGCGGTCCTGACATGCTCGGGCTGGGCACTGAAGCGAAGTTCGACGGTGGCCATGCGATCCCCCTCAGACGTACGGGCGTGCTTGTCGGAGGCCCGGGCTGGCTGCCCGGTGCCCCTCTCTTCCTCCGATGGTCTCCGACCGGCCTCAGTCCGTGGCCGCGACGGCCTCCTCGACCGTGGTGTGGATCGGGAACACCTTGGTCAGGCCCGTGATCCGGAAAATCTTGAGAATGCGCTCCTGGTTGCAGACCAGGCGCAGCGAGCCCTCATGCGCGCGCACGCGCTTCAGGCCGCCCACCAGCACACCGAGCCCGGTGGAGTCGAGGAAGTCCACGCCCTCCATGTCGACGACCAGGTGGTAGCTGCCGTCGTTCACCAACTCGACCAACTGCTCGCGCAGCTTGGGCGCGGTATAAACATCAATCTCGCCACCGACCTCGACGACCGTACGGTCGCCGGCAGGCCCGGACACATTGCGAGTCGACAGGGACAGGTCCACGGATCCTCCAGCACCTTGCTATCGAGCGGCCGCCCCCTGAGGTCTCCCCGGCGGAGCCGGGGGACGGTCGCCAGCCGCGATGGCATTCAATCACTTACCAGCAGCCATGCACGACGCCTTGGGACCATTGTCCGTCACACCAGTGACACACTCGGTGCCGATGGCCAAGAATCTCCGTCCCAGACGACCTCCCGAGAGCGGGGAATCCCGCCCCTCCCCCGGTACGGTCCTCGACCGGCTCGCCGCGGGGGCGGGCCGGGCCGCGCGCATCACTCATACGGAGCACTTGCCCCCGCGACCGGGCAGGCATGCCGTCTGGCCCGACCGCATCCGCCCAGAAGTGATCAACGCCATTCAGCGGGCCGGCGTCGAGCACCCCTGGGCCCACCAGGCAGCCGCCGCCGAGCACGCCCTGGACGGCGAGTCGGTCGTCATCGCCACCGGAACCGCTTCGGGCAAGTCCCTGGCCTATCTCGCCCCCGTGCTCACCACCCTCCTCGACGGCTCCGAGGCCCCGAACGGCCGCGGCGCGACCGCTCTGTACCTCGCCCCGACCAAAGCGCTCGCCGCCGATCAGTGCCGCGCGGTCAAGGAGCTGGCGGCCCCGCTGGGCAACCGGATCCGGCCCGCGGTCTACGACGGTGACACCCCGGTCGAGGAGCGCGAGTGGGTACGGCAGTACGCCTCCTATGTCCTGACCAATCCGGACATGCTCCACCGGGGCATCCTGCCCTCACACCCCCGCTGGTCCTCCTTTCTGCGCGCCCTGCGCTATGTCGTCATCGACGAGTGCCACACCTACCGGGGCGTCTTCGGCTCGCATGTCGCCCAGGTGCTGCGCCGATTGCGGCGGATATGCGCCCGCTACGGAACGCACCCCGTCTTCCTTCTCGCCTCGGCCACGGCGGCGCAGCCCGCCCTGGCCGCCGGACGGCTCACCGGGCTGCCCACGGTGGAGGTCTCCGACGACGCCTCACCCCGCGGTGAACTGGTCTTCGCCCTCTGGGAGCCCCCGCTCACCGAGCTCCACGGCGAGAAGGGGGCTCCCGTCCGCCGTACCGCCACGGCGGAGACCGCGGACCTCCTCACCGATCTGACCGTGCAGGGGGTCCGCACGGTGGCGTTCGTACGCTCCCGCCGGGGCGCCGAGCTGGTCTCGGTGATCGCCAAGGAGCGTCTGGCGGAGGTGGACCGATCGCTGCCCCGGCGGGTCGCCGCCTACCGGGGCGGCTATCTGCCCGAGGAGCGCCGGGCCCTGGAGCGCGCCCTGCACTCCGGCGAACTCCTCGGGCTGGCCGCCACCACCGCCCTGGAGCTCGGCCTGGACGTCTCCGGCCTGGACGCGGTGGTGATCGCCGGATATCCGGGAACCCGGGCCTCGCTGTGGCAGCAGGCGGGCCGCGCCGGGCGCGCCGGCCAGGGCGCCCTGGCCGTCCTCGTCGCCCGCGACGATCCGCTGGACACCTATCTGGTCCACCATCCCGACGCGATCTTCCGGCAGCCGGTGGAGTCCACCGTCCTCGACCCGGACAACCCGTATGTCCTCGCCCCCCATCTGTGCGCCGCGGCGGCCGAGCTGCCGCTGACCGAGACCGATCTGGAGCTCTTCGGCCCCGCGACCGCCGAGCTGATGCCCCAGCTGGAGTCCGCCGGGCTGCTGCGCCGCCGGGCGACGGGCTGGCACTGGACCCGGCGGGAGCGGGCCGCCGATCTGACCGACATCCGGGGCGGCGGCGGGCGGCCGGTCCAGATCGTCGAGGCCGGCACCGGAAGGCTGCTGGGAACGGTCGACGAGTCGGCCGCCCACACCGCGGTCCACGACGGGGCCGTCCATCTCCACCAGGGCCGCACCTATCTGGTCCGACGGCTGGACTTGGAGGACTCGGTGGCCCTCGTGGAGGAGGCGGCGCCGCCGTACTCCACCACCGCTCGTGACACCACCTCCGTCTCCGTGCTCGAAACCGACATCGAGGTCCCCTGGGGCGACGGCCGTCTCTGCTACGGCTCCGTCGAGGTCACCAACCAGGTCGTCTCCTTTCTGCGCCGCAAACTCATCACCGGCGAAGTGCTCGGCGAGACCAGGCTCGATCTCCCGCCGCGCACGCTGCGCACCCGGGCCGTGTGGTGGACAGTCACCGAGGGCCAGCTGGACGCCGCCCGGGTGAACCCGGAGCAGCTGGGCGGCGCTCTGCACGCCGCCGAGCACGCCTCCATCGGCATGCTTCCGCTCTTCGCCACCTGCGACCGCTGGGACATCGGCGGGGTCTCGGTGCCGCTCCACCCGGACACGATGCTGCCGACGGTCTTCGTCTACGACGGCCACCCGGGCGGCGCGGGCTTCGCCGAGCGGGCCTTCCACACGGCCCGCGAGTGGCTCACCGCGACCCGCGAGGCCATCGCGGTCTGCGAGTGCGAGGCGGGCTGCCCTTCCTGCATCCAGTCCCCGAAGTGCGGCAACGGCAATGAGCCGCTGCACAAACGGGGTGCGGTGCGCCTGCTGACCGAGCTGCTGAAGGGCGCGCCCGAGGAGGCGCCCGGCCCACCGCCCGCCGACTGAACCGGGCCCCTGGCTCCTCGCACTCCCGCGCTCCCCGCCGGGGGACCGATGGGCCCTCTGGGTGCCCCGGGGCCCCCGGCGGCCGGATGAGATACCGGTCGGCCCTGCGGCGCCCTCGGGCGCAGCCGGGCGGCCCGCCTGGTGCGTTCGGGGCTGGTTCGACCTGGCTTGCCTCCCCGGGGGGCTATGGACTGGTCGGCCCGCCTGGCCCCGGAAGCTGGGGGCTGGTTCGATCTGGCTTGCCCCCCGGGGGCCGGTCGACCCGCCTGTGCCCCGAGAGCCGGGGGTCGGGGGGGCGGTCGGCCTGCCTGGCCCCGCCGGGGGACCGGCCGCCCTCCCCGGCACCCCGGGGCCGCAGCCCGCCTGGTCGACCGAACCCGGGGGCTGGGATCGGCCCGCCTGGTCGACCGACGTACCGGCGGCGGTAGGCACCTCGCCCCAGGCCCGGCCGCCTACCGCCGCGGGTCGGCTCCCTCCCCCGCCCCCGCCGTGGAGGAGCCCGCTCCCCACCCCGGCCGCCGGCCTCGGGCCGCCGTCCCGCCCCCGGCCGATCACCGGCGCTCAGCCGGTCCGCAGCCGCCGGGCCCCGGCGCATGGCCGGCGCCTCCGGGCCCATGGCATCCTGCGGAACGCCCACCGCCTCCGCAGGGCCCGCACGGGATCGGATCTCAGGAGCGTAGGGGCCGAACCGGACCCGAGCGGTCACCTCGGCGATCTCGCCCCGCACCGCGCACCTCACCACCTCCGCACCCTGGGCACGGGCGACCTCGGCAGCCTTCCCGCAGGCGGCGGTGGGGCTCGGCAAGGCATGGCCGGCGGCTGCCAGGGCCGCCAGATCCGCCGCCCCGGCCGCCCTGTGGCGAACCGCCACGACCTGGCCCATCGCCAGCACCGCCGCGAACACCAGGCACAGCACCGTCGCCGCCAGCGCCGCCCACACCGTTGCCGACCCCCGGTCCCTGCCCGTGACCGGAAGCGCGCTCAGGGCGGCCCCCGGAGCCCTGAGAGCGCCGAAGACCCCGTTCACCACGGAGCCCCGTCCCCACCCGCGCCGGGCGGCTGCGTCCGCGCGTCCGGAGCGGGCCGGCTCACCGAGTCCTCGGCCAGGGCCACGGCATCGGCGCTCAGGCTCAGCGCACCCGGTCCCGGAATATCCGCCGAGACCCGCACCCGCCACAGACCACCCGTCCGCCACAGCGCCACCCCGGCCCCCGCCGGGGCCGCCGAACGGGCAGCCGCCACGACCACGGAGCGCGGCTCGGACCGGGCCGCCGCCCTGGCCCCCGCCCTGGCCGCGTCGACGCACTGAATCTGCGCCGAGGCCGCCGTCAGCGCCCACACCAGCGTCATGGTGAAGACGACCAGAGCCGGAACCGCGACGGCCGCCTCCGCCGTCACCGATCCCCGGTCACCCGGTCCGCGGCACGCCAAGGGCCCGCCCCCAGCACCCGGACCGGCACCACGCCCGCGATCGTGGTCGTGGTCAGAACTGCGCATCGAGCGCCTTGCCGATCAGCGATTCGAGCGCGCCCGAGACCGCACCGCTGGTGACGATCTTGTACAGGACCGCGGCGAAGGCGCACGCGGCGATGGTCCCCATCGCGTACTCGGATGTGGTCATTCCCGAGTCCCCGCGCCTCCCGCGCATCGCACAGGCCGCCCGCAGCAGCCCACGCGGGCCCCTCGGCCACCGTTTCCGTACCGGATTCCCGGTCATCCCTGCCTCCTAGACCTCTCATCGACCTCTGGTTCAGTTGCCGCTCAGCAATCCGTCCGCAAGCCCGATCACCACCGGGGCCACCCCGACCGCGAGAAACGCGGGGAGAAAGCACAGCCCGACCGGCGCGGTGATCAGAACCTGGGCCCTGCGGCCCCGGGCGACGACCGCGCGCGCCCGGTCCGCGTGCAGCCGCCGGGCCGTCCGGGACACCGCTTCCGCGGCCGGGGCTCCCGTGGAATCGGCCCGCTCAAGGCAGCGGGCCAGCTCCGCCGCCCCCGGCACCCGGGCCAAGGAGCCCCAGGCCCGTGCCGGTTCGCCGCCGAGCCGCAGCTCGGCCGCCGTCTGCGTCAGCCGGTCGCCGAGGGGGCCGCCCAGGGACTCCCCGACGGCCTCCGCCGCCTCACGCGGCCCCGCACCGGCCAAGACGCAGGCCGCCAGCAGATCCGCTGCCAGCGGCAGCCGGTGAGCCTCCCCCGGGGCGATGGCCGCCGGGCCGGGGGCACGAGGACGGCCGCGCTGCCAACGCCGTACGCCGGAGGCCGCGATGAGCCCCACGACCACGCCGAGCGCACCTTCGACGAGAACCCACCCCGCGATCGCAGCTCCCAGGGGAGCCGCCGCCGGAGCCCCCAGCCGCGCCAGCCGCAGCAGCTGCGACATGGGGCACCGCCATCCCCGCCGCCGGTGCTCGTGCTCCACCGCGAGCAGCGCCTCGCCACGCCCGCGCACCCCGCGCTCCCGGTGCCGCCCGGCGACGGCGAGCCCCAGCCAGAGGGCCCCGGCGAGCAGGGACGTCACCACCCCCAGCCGGTGCGCGGCGTCCCAGGCCGTCACCGCTTCCCTCCCCGGACGATCCGGGCGGCCCAGCACAGCCCGGCGGCCTCCAGTGCCCCTCCGATCAGCAGACACATCAGACCTGCCGGGGTGTGCAGCAGGACCCGTAACGGCTCGGCCCCCAGCGCCCAGCCCATGGCCAGGCCCACCACAGGAAGCAGGGCCAGCAGCCCGGTGGTCGACCGCGCCCCCGCCAGCTGGGCCCGCAGCTCCTCGCGCTGGTCCCGCTCCTCCCGCAGCGCCGCCTCCAGCCGGTCCAGCCCCGCCCCCAGGCCCGCCCCGCTGTCCAGGGCCACCCGCCAGCAGGCGGCGACCCCCGCCAGCCCGTCCGTGCCCGGCTCCCGCGCGGCGTCCAGCAGCGCCCGTGGCACATCGCCCCCGAAGCGGGCCGCCGCGACCACCGCCGGCTCCGCCGGGCCCAGAGCGCCGGTGGCCCCGGCGGCCATCACCAGCGCCTGCCCCGGCTGGAACCCCGCCCGCAGCTCCCCGGCGACCGCGCCGCACAGCGCGATCACCGCCTCGGCCCGCCGGTCACGCTCCCGCCTTCGCTCCCCGGCCCTCAGCCGCCGCCCCACCAGCGGCACCGCCGCCGCCCCGGCGATCAGCGGCAGCACCGACTCTCCCAGCACCGCCAGAACCGTCGCCACCGGCAGACAGAGCCACTCCCGCCGTGACCGCAGCCCTGGAAGCAGCCAGCCCGGGGACCGTCGCGGGGCGCGCTCCACCACACCGACTCCCGCGAGAAGCAGCCGTGCCCTGGCCGGGCCCGGACGCCGCCCGGCCAGGAGCCACGCCGCCGCGCCCGCCAGCGCCGCCGCCGCGTGCAGGGGATCGGCCGTGATCACAACGCACCTCCCATCAGCCTCCGCAGCCGCTCCCAGCCCCGCTCCCGGGCGAACGCCTCCGCTCCCCACCGCAGCGCGGGAACGGTGCGCACCAACCCTTCCGTGTCCCGCTCCAGCACGTGCACCTCGGCGATCCGCCGCACACCGCACCGGTCCCGTGCAAGATGGATCACCACCGAGAGCGCCGCCGCCAGCTGGCTGTGCAGCGCGGCCCGGTCGAGACCGGCGGCGGTGCCGAGCGCCTCAAGCCGGGCCGGGACATCGGCGGCGGCATTGGCGTGGACCGTGCCTTCTCTGAACTAAGAATTGGATCTTGGGAGAGTGCCTCGGAAGGTCTCGAGAGCGTTGATGGACTGCCTGAACTCGCCTGCTGTGCATGACCGATGGAGGTCCCTGTGATCACTTCCGCCTTCTCGGCAGTGGCTGTCGAGCCATTCCCGGAGATCAAGCCGCAGGACGACTTGGGAGGGACTATCGCCGCAGTCCTCAGCGAGCAGGGAATCGAGCTGCGACAGGGGGATGTCCTCGTTGTTGCGTCCAAAATCGTTTCGATCTCGGAGGATCGATACGTCGATCTCGCGTCGATCACTCCGAGCGATGAGGCCCTGCGACTGTCAGGTCTGACGGGCAAGCCGGCGGAACTGGTTCAGCTGATCCTCGATGAATCGGTCGAGCACTTCGTGGCCGGAGAGCGAGGCCCGATCATTGCCCGCCACCGGCTCGGCTATCTGCTCACATCGGCTGGAGTTGACCGCGCGGGGGCCGAGGGGGCATGGCTATTGCCCTCGGATCCCGACGCCTCGGCCCGTGCTCTGCGTACTGCCATCCATGCCGCAACTAACGCTGATGTGGCCGTTGTTATTGCGGACTCTGATGGCCGGGAAGACCGACGTGGTTCAACGGTCATCTCGGTAGGTGCCGCTGGAATCTCGCCGCTCCGGGTGACCGAAAGCATCGAGGCCGATGGACGGTTGAAGCACCAGGAGGAGACTCTGACTGACATGGTTGCGGCAGCTGCTGGGTTGATTCTCGGGCAGCGTGGTCGTGGCGTCCCAGTTGTAGTTATCAGCGGGATTTCCTATAAAGCTAGTGACGATGGTGTCCGTTCCGCACTTCATCACGGGATTCCACCTGTTCATGGCTCATGACCCGGTGCCTGGGGCGCACTTCGCAGGGGCGTCGGGAGGCGTCGAGAGTTGCCTGAAGGTCGGGATACCGAGGTCGACCATCGTGGTGCGTCGGGCCTGGGAGGCATCGAGCCGTGCGAGCTTCTCCTTGGCAGCGGCCTGGCTGACCTCCAGGCCCTCGACGTCGGCGAGCCAGCCTTCACGGATGGCCTCTGCGAGCCTGGCCGTGAGGTTTTCGTGGACCTCTTCAAGTCGGTGGCGCTCGTCTGGGTCAACGATTAGGACCGGGCATCTGATGCAAGCGTGTTCATGGATGCAATCTGTTCCATAGGCGCGGCCGCACGTTCCCATGGAGAGCTTCCTTCGCTCGAAGTGCCCCAGGAACTCTTCCCATTCTTCGGAAGTGACTGCCCTGTATTCCTCGGCTGGCCTTAGGGTGCGCCGTCGGGCAATGAAGGCGCGATGTGCTTCGATCGCAGCTGCGGGATAGACCGCGTTGTAGCCCATCGTCGTGTTGATATTTCCATGCCCGGCGATGATCTGTGCAATGTGTGGGGGCATTCCATTGAGAATGGCATCGGTGATGAAGATTCTTCGAAAGTCATGGGGCTGAAATTTAAGCGGTTTGCCGGCCTTGTCCTCCAGTCCGGACGCTTCCAGCGTCTCGTCGATAGCCTGCCGGATCGTGTTAACTGACAATGGACGATCTTCCCCCGTGGCATTCCATTGATATAGAAGCGGCATTGGAGAGTTCCATGTTCTCTCATGTTTGTCATAGCTCGGGATTACGGGGATTGATCCATCCCTTCCTCGCACCCGGTAGACGGCAGCACTGAGGACGTCGGCGAGCTCGGGGCTGATCAGCAGGAGCCGTTCTTCCTCGGTTTTCGATGGGGCAATGTGCAGTAGTGGCACGATTTCCCCGGTTGTAGGGAGCTTGTACTGAATGATGCTGTGATGGCTGAGCTCAAACAGTTCCTCGGAGCGAATTCCGGTGTGTCTCAGGATCTCAATTGTGGCCCACGCCCAGAAGGCTCGTTTCTCTTCAGCGCCCAGGTCCCGCCGCTTGCCGTGCGAGTCGTAAGTGTGAGTCGGTTGGCCGCCAGACCTTGTCGCGCCCTTGCTCTTGCGAAACGTCTCTCCCAGTACTTCAAAGGATGATCCGAAGGGTGCCGCATATAGAGCTTCAAGCCTGATGCTGGCCTCTTTCAAACGGCGCTCTGCCACTCTGATCAGAGTCGGCAAGACGGGAAGGCGTTCACGGGTCCGCTGGTCGGACCTGGACTTCTGCTGCTTCTCAAGTTTCTTGATGGACGTCTCGTCCGAACTGATCGGGCATCGTGTGACCCACGGCCCCCAACGGCCCGGCTCATCAGCCGCCCAGTGGGCAATATCGAGATAGAACGCCCTCACCAACATCAAGATTGCGGGAGCGCCGATCCGGGGCTTCACCACCTCCTGGACAGACCCGTCAGACTGCCGTTCGCGCACTATCTTCGTGGCGATCCGCGCCTTCCACTCCGTCACTGCTTCGGGCGGAAGGTTCAGGGAGGAGACACCAGGAGTGTGTAGCTCGACATTGCGCCAGAAGTTGTTCGCCAAGACCGTCGACATCTGTTTCAGCGTGTTGTAGTCAACCGAGGGACGTCGCTCGTCCAAGTAGTCAACGATCAGGTCGCGAATGGGGCGGCACTGGATCCGATATCGATCAACCAGCTCTGCGGTGGAAACCTGTCCGGTGCGGACGGTCAGATGCCGCAGAGTAGCTGGTGCATCGTGCGGGAACTGACCGAGCCGGCGAAGCCATTGATAGGCGATCTGAGTCGACCGGGACGTGGTTCTGCTCTGGTCGAGCCGCAACGAAAGCAGATCACCAACTTGAATGTCACGGATGCCTCCACCGTGTGCGGCCACAACTTGTGCCAGCGTCTTCATGGACCGAGAAGAATCTGCGGTGCCCAACTCTTCGGCAGTGAGCGATGCTTCGAGCAGATTGAATCCTTCAGGGTCTCGGGCAGCGGCAATCGCTGGACGCAAATATCGCGAGCCGTTCGTGCTCAGCCATGACGGATGGGGACGAACGACATCGGCGCAGACCAAAGCCAGCAGACCCGAGGAGACCACTCCGATCTGTGCCCGGCCGCCCGACTGCAAGATCCAGTCCAGGGCCGTGTCACGCCAATCGGCAGGTGCCTCCGGAGCTGGGCTTGCCAACCAGCGCTGTTGCCAGGTGCCACCCGGGAACGTCTCCAGCCACTCCAGGAGCCAGCGAGCACCGACCAGACGGGAGCTCTGCGAAGCAGTGCGCTCCAGCCGCAAAGGAGGCTGACGCAGACGCTCAATCACCGCTTCACGGCTGGCACTTGTCGCAGGCCACGTGTCCAGAAGAGGGCGCGGGGGAAACTTCTGAAGCAGAGAGATTACCTCAGCACCTGCAAGCGACAGGGAATCGCCATCCACCTCGGGAAGGTCAACGTCGAGCTGTTGGACCTGCTGCGTCATAGTGGTCCTCCGAAGAGATTGTTCAGCGAGTCGGGGTTGTATCCAGGCGCCGGCTGCGGAGGCTGCGGATGAAGGCGCTTTCGCTCTTGCCGTGCCAGATGCGCCCGCCCCTGTTCAATGACTTCATCGAGGCTGGGTATTAGATACCGCTGGGTGGTCGACAAGTACCTGTGAGCAAGGATCTGTTGAACGTAGAGGATGGACATCTCAGGGTCGTTGGCCATGCGGTAGGCAGCAGTGTGCCGCAGGTCATGGAGCGTCCAATTTGAGCCGAGGAGCTGTTGTGCACGCATGAACATTGCTCGGGCCGCGTGATAGCTCAAGGGCCGCCAGGGTCGTCGCAATGTGCACCACAGGGGCTCGTTGCGGCCGCGAGGCGACCCCTTGCGCCAGAACTCCTCTTGGTAGAGACGCAGCCAGATGAACGCGTCCGGAGAGGCTGGGAGCTGCTGGTAATCTTCCGTTCCCTTGCGGATGACACCGATGACCTGTTCGCCGGCCAGGACATCGCGCTGTCGACTGGTGAGCAGCTCTTCCGCACGAGATCCGGTAGCCGCCCAGGATGCCAACAGGGCGCGGTCTCTGTCCCATTCAAGTCCAGCGAAGATCTCGGCATACTTCTCATCAGGGATACGCCGCGGGACCCGTGCCGGAATCTTGGGGCGATACCGACCTGAACCTTCGGGCAGGAATCCATCCATTGGGTTGTGATGGGCGTGCGCTCGGGACGCCCGACGCGAGCGGGCCAGCGGAAACGGGTTGACGATCAGGGAACCTGAGTTGCTTTCGAGATGGAAATCATAGAACCCCCTGAGAACCGTCTCGCTGTGCGCCCGCGTGTTGGGTGAGTACTTGGTGCCGATGCTCGGCTTTCCAGTCACCGGATTTGGCGTGCCCGGGGGCAGCTTTTTGGGCCCTGGTGCCCTCGGGGTCGACGGAACCGGGGCCGGGACTGTTCCGCGATGACGCCAGTGATCCCTCTTCGGCTTGTCGGCGTACTGCATCCAGAGGCAGAAGTCCCGAGCGTCTTCGCGCTGGACCTTGTCCCACTCCAGACCCAAGGCCCACAGAAACCGCCACCAGCGCAGCAGGTCCATGCCGTACGAGCGGATGGTGGTAGCAGGACTCCCGCCGGCCTGGACGTCCTTGAAGTAGAGCGCCACGGGCTCGACCCGGCTGCCTTCAGGATCGATCAAGCGGTACGGCTCCCACGGATCACCCGTCTCGTGGAGTGCTCCGATCTCAGGCAGCACAAATCTCTTCAAGTCCCGCTCGGGACTGCCCAGTTGTGTCACGAACGGAAGCTAGCAGAAGAGCGCTCTGACCTGCACAAATGCCTCATCTAGTTCAGTCAATACACCGCAGCCGCCTTCGTGCCCGGTGTTGAGCGCCGCCAGCAGCTCGGTCACCTCGGCGCCCCGGACCTCTCCGACGACCAGCCGGTCCGGACGCATCCGCAGGGCCTGCCGCACCAGGTCCCGGAGATCGACCCGGCCCGCGCCCTCCTGGTTCGCCGTCCGCGACTCGAGCCGCACCACATGGGGGTGCTCGGGCCGCAGCTCGGCCGAGTCCTCGGCGAGCACGATCCGCTCCCGCTCACCCACCAGCCCGAGCAGGCCGGAGAGAAGGGTCGTCTTGCCGCTGCCGGTGCCGCCGCTGATGAGATACGACAGCCTGGCGTCGACCAGCGCACGCAGCACCCGGTCGCCGCCGGGCGGCACCGTGCCCGCCGCCACGAGCTCCGCCATCGAGAAGGCCCGGGGCCGCACCACCCGCAGCGAGAGGCAGGTCGAGCCGACGGCCACCGGCGGGATCACGGCGTGCATCCTGGTCCCGTCCGGCAGCCGGGCGTCCACCCACGGCCGGGCGTCGTCCAGGCGGCGCTCCGCCACGGCGGCCAGACGCTGTGCCAGCCTGCGCACCGACGCCGCGTCCGCGAACGTCACCTCGGTCAGCTCAAGACCGCTGCCACGGTCCACCCACACCCGGTCGGGCGCGGACACCAGCACATCCGTCACGGACGGATCCGCGAGCAGCGGCTCCAGCGGCCCCGTGCCGACCAGCTCGCCGCGGAGCCTCTCGGTGCCGCCGAGCACCTCGGCGTCCCCCAGCAGCCGGCCCTGTGCCCGCAGGGCCGCCGCGACCCGTGCCGGGGTGGGCTCGCCGCCGCTCTCCGCGAGCCGCTGCCGCACGGCGTCCAGCATTCCGGAGCTCATGAGGCCGCGCCCCCGGTCAGCGCCCGGTCCCAGAAAGCGTCGCAGAACGAGGCCAGCGGGCCGCCGCCCTCACCCGGCGGCACGGTCTCGCCCCGGGCCGCGGGCAGCCCGTCCTCCCAGGGCAGCTCACCGACGAGCGGAAGGCCCAGCGAGGCGGCCACCCAGGCGTCGTCCAGCCCAGGGCCGTACGGACCTCGGGCCACGACCCTCAGGTCCCCCAGCACCATCTGCACAGCCGAGGCGACCCGGTTCGCCGCGGCGAGCGCCCTCAGCTCTCCCGGCACCACCAGCAGCCCGAGATCGAGCTGCGCCAGCGCCTCCGCCACCCCCTCGTCCACCCGGCGCGGCAGATCGACCACGACCACTCCGCCGCGCCTGCGGGCCGCCGCCAGCACCGATCGCATCGCCTCCGGGGGAATCACCACCGAATCGCCCCGGTCCCAGCTGAGCACCCGGAGCCGGTGCAGCTCCGGCAGCGATTCCTCCAGCGCGCTGCCCGCCACCCGCCCCTTGGAAGAGGCGAAATCCGGCCATCGCCTTCCCGCTGTCTGCTCCCCGCCCAGCAGTACGTCGATGCCCCCGCCGAGGGGGTCACCGTCGATCAGCATGGTGCGCCGGCCCGATCGGGCGGCGGTCACCGCCAGGGCGCAGGCCAGAGTCGACGCCCCGGCCCCGCCCCGGCCGCCGATCACCCCGACCGTCAGCGCCTGCTCTCCGACGCCCTCGGCCACATCGGCGATCCGGTCGACCAGCCAGCCCTCGGCGTCCGGCAGCCGCACCACTCCATCAGCGCCGACCTCCACGGCCAGCTGCCAGATCGAGGGATCGTCCTGCGCCCGCCCGACGAGCAGCACCCCACGCCTGCGGGCGGCTCCCCGGCAGCGCTCCGCCGCGTCGTCGCCGACCAGGATCAGGGGCGCACTCTCCCATCTCCCCCGCTGCTCCGGCACCGAGTGGTGGACCTCCGGCTCGGCTCCCGCGGCGGCGCACAGCCGCAGCAGATCGTCGAGCAGATCCAGATCCTCGGTGACGATCAGGGGCCGCTCCCGCCGCCCCTCGGCGACCGCCGCCCCCTTCGATGTGATGGATCCAGCCACCATCTCCACCCCCTGCTTACCCGGATCTCGCTTCGATTCGAGATCCGTGATTCCGGATGGCCGCGAACTCCGCGGCTGGAATCACGGTGCAGCGCACCCGGAAATGATGTGGATCTTGCTAAAAAACTGTGGAAAACCGGCCGGTTGTGAATAACTCGGTAGCCCATACCGGTGACTCCCGGGCGCACCTCTTCCACTACGCACAGTGACGATGCACAGTGGTGTGAGAACGACGTCGACAGGAGCCGCCGAAGAGGGGGATGACCGAAGTGGATCTCAGGCAGAAGAAGAAAACATGCCCGGACATGCGACGACCCCCGCCGGGGGGGAGAGCGGGGGTCGTCTCTCCGGCCGGCTCGGGGGGGGAGGAGCCGGACCGGGTTAGCACGGTCGCGAACGATCCGTGACTTCCATGGTGTACCCGAGAGCCTTCTCAGGCAAACCCACACGCCCGGGCGTACGCCGAATGGCGGGCACCTATGCTCTGCTCGTGGAAAACCACTCCTTGCCTCGCACAGCCGCGTTCTTCGACCTGGACAAGACGGTCATTGCGAAGTCTTCGACGCTGACCTTCAGCAAGTCCTTCTACCACGGCGGCCTGATCAACCGGCGGGCCGTACTGCGCACCGCCTATGCCCAGTTCGTTTTTCTCGCCGGCGGCGCCGATCACGATCAGATGGAGGGGATGCGGGAGTACCTCTCGGCCCTCTGTAAGGGCTGGAACGTCCAGCAGGTGAAAGAGATCGTCGCCGAGACCCTGCACGATCTGATCGACCCGATCATCTACGACGAGGCCGCCTCCCTCATCGAAGAGCATCACACCGCAGGCCGTGACGTCGTCATCGTCTCCACCTCCGGCGCCGAGGTCGTCGAGCCGATCGGCGAGCTGCTGGGCGCCGACCGGGTCGTGGCCACCCGCATGGTCGTCGGCGACGACGGCTGCTTCACCGGCGAAGTGGAGTACTACGCATATGGGCCGACAAAAGCGGAAGCCATCCGGGAACTGGCGGAGTCCGAGGGATACGACCTGTCGCGCTGCTATGCCTACAGCGACTCCGCCACCGATGTTCCGATGCTGGAATCCGTCGGACACCCCTATGCCGTGAATCCCGACCGCGCACTGCGCCGCGAAGCAGCCGCGCGCGAGTGGCCGATTCTCGTCTTCAACCGTCCGGTCCGGCTCAAACAGCGACTGCCCGCGCTCTCCATGCCCCCGCGCCCGGCTCTGGTGGCGGCGGCGGCCGTGGGCGCGGCGGCGGCCACCGCAGGTCTCGTCTGGTACACCAGCCGCCGCCGCGGCGCGACGGAGCGGGCGGCCCGGGCAGCAGTGGAGTCCATGGAGGGCCTCATGAAGAACGTCACCCGTGTTTGAATCCAAAAGTAAAGAACTGGGACAAAAGGTTCCACTTCCTGGCGTGCTGGAGTACAAAGGAGTCAACGGCCCGCGAGACCAAGGACATCCGAGAGGATCACCTATCAAACGCAGAAAAGGCCCCACGGACCTTGCATGGAAACCGAGCACCCACGCGACGTCGACCCGTCGAATACGGGCCAGCCGCACCAGGTGACGGGCAGAAGTTCCCGGCCTGATGGGCACAGCAGATCGAGGACGCTTGGTACCTCGGTGGACATGCCAGCGGCGGTACCGATCCTGGTACCGCCGCAACCCCGTTCAGGCGCATCGAACGACGCGCCCTCCGCCGGAGCGCGCGGCATCACCCGGCAGGGTCGCGCCCACCGCTTCCGTCGGGCGGAGCGCAGACCGCGCCCCCGCGGCAGAGCGCGTCAGGCGGCCCCGCGCTGAAGCGCCTCACAGACCGCCGTCGACTCCCTGACCCCGAGCTCCACCGAGCGACCGCAGTGCGCGATCCACTCGGCCATGCCCTCCGGCGTCCCAGCCAGATACCCGCCGAAGGCAGCCGTATACGCCGCCCGCCCCAGTTCGGCATGGCCCACCTCGGCCGGGCAGATCGATTTGGGGTCGAGTCCGCTGCCGATCAGGACGATCCGCGCGGCGGCCCGCGCGACCAGGCCGTTGTGCGACCCGAAGGGGCGCAGCGCCAGCAGTTCACCGTGGACCACTGCCGCGGTCACCAGCGCCGGCGCGGAACCACCCGTGACGATCAGCCCCGCGAGCTGCTCCAGCCGGACGCTCACTTCATCCGCGTCCGGGAGCGCGCTCTCGATCAGGGGCTCGTCGACCGACTCGCCCGCCAGCCGGGGGCGGCCCACCGTCGCGTCGTCGCCGGTTCCGCCCGCCGCGACCAGATGCAGCCTGGCCAGCACCCGCAGCGGCGACTGCCGCCAGATGGAGAGGAGTTGACCGGCCTCGGCGGTCAATCGCAGCGCAGCGCCGACGGTACGGGCCTCGGGCTCGCCGCTGAAGTCGGTCCGACGGCGAACCTCCTCCAGCGCCCAGTCCGCGCCCGAGAGCGCCGCGGAGCCGCGAGCTCCACGCAGCGCCGCCTCCGCGGTGACCTCATTGCTCCGCCGCCGCATCACCCGGTGGCCATAGACCCGGTCGACGGCCTTCCGGACGGAGTCCACGGAGTCGGCGACACCCGGCAGTGAGCCGAGCGCGGCCAGAGGGTCGGCCGAGGGGCCGGACGAGGCATGCGTACTCATAGGCAGCGAGGCTACGCGCCGTCCGCCCGTGTCCCACGTTGGAGTGGTCTTCTTCACTTCACTTGACAACGCCTGGCAATTGAACCACTACCCTAGGTGAACATGAAGATCGCTTTCGTAGGGAAGGGCGGCAGCGGGAAGACGACGCTGTCCTCGCTCTTCATCCGCCATCTGGCCGCCAATGAAGCACCCGTTGTCGCGGTCGACGCCGATATCAACCAGCACCTGGGGGCCGCGCTCGGTCTCGACGACGAGCAGACGGACGCACTGCCCGCGATGGGCGCGCAGCTGCCGCTGATCAAGGAGTATCTGCGCGGCTCCAACCCCCGTATCGCCTCCGCCGAGACGATGATCAAGACCACTCCGCCCGGCGCGGGCTCGCGGCTGCTGCGCGTCAGCGAGAACAATCCGGTGTACGACGCCTGCGCGCATACCGTCCGGCTGGACGACGGGGACATCCGGCTGATGGCGACCGGCCCGTTCACCGAGTCGGACCTCGGGGTGGCCTGCTACCACTCCAAGGTGGGCGCGGTGGAGCTCTGTCTGAACCATCTGATCGACGGTCCCGACGAATATGTGGTGGTCGACATGACCGCCGGGTCGGACTCCTTCGCCTCCGGGATGTTCACCCGATTCGATATGACGTTCCTGGTGGCAGAGCCCACCCTCAAGGGGGTCTCCGTCTACCGCCAGTACAAGGAGTACGCCCGGGACTTCGGCGTTTCCCTGAAGGTCGTCGGAAACAAGGTGCAGGGCCAGGACGATGTGGACTTCCTCCGTACGGAGGTGGGCGACGACCTGCTGGTCTCGGTCGGACACTCCGACTGGGTGCGGACGATGGAGAAGGGCCGTCCACAGCGTTTCGAGCTGCTGGAGGCGGACAACCGGATGGCGCTCCAGGCCCTTCAGGACGCGGCGGAGGATTCGTACGCACTGCGCGACTGGGAGCGGTACACCCGCCAGATGGTGCACTTCCATCTCAAGAACGCGGAGAGCTGGGGGAACGCGAAGACCGGGGCCGACCTGGCGGCACAGGTCGATCCCGATTTCGTCCTCGGGGAGCAGACGGCCGGAGTCGGCACGCCGCAGCCGGCCTGACCCCCCGGTGAGGCGGCCCGTCCAGCCGCCTCACCGACAGAACGCCGGGCCAAGCCGCCTAGCCCGAGGGCCCCGAGCCCCCGCCGCCTCATCACAGGGCCCCGAACCCCCGCCGCCTCGCCGCAAGATCCCCGGCCCCGCCGCCTCACCAGAGGACACCCGAGCCCTCGCCGCCTCGCCATGGGACCGTCAGCCGTCCCGGCCGACGGCCTTGACGGGCTTGGCCGACGACGCGGGCCGATCTGCCGGGACCACCGGCCGAGCGGCCAGGAAGTCAGCCCATCCGCCCTTCGGCCGCTCGCCGACCCCAAGCGTGCGCAGCTTCGCCAGAACCTCCGGATCCTGGGCGTCGAGCCAGTCGGCGAGCTGCTTGAAGGACACGCACTTCACATCCTTCTTCACGCACACCGCGGCGATCGCCTCCTCGATGGCCCGCATATACGTGCCGCCGTTCCAGGATTCGAAGTGGTTGCCGATGATCAGCGGAGCCCGGTTCCCGTCGTACGAGCGGTCGAAGGCCTGGACCAGACCGTCCCGCATCTGGTCGCCCCAGTACTCATGGAACTCGGGATCGCCCTTGACCGTCCCGGACTGATTGATCATGAAGTTGTAGTCCATGGAAAGGGTTTCGAAGGACTTGCCCGGGAACGGCACCAACTGGAGGGAGAGATCCCACAGGCCGTGATCCTTCTCGGGCCAGATCTGGTCGTTGACGCCGCTGGTGTCATAGCGGAAGCCCAGCTCGCTCGCGGCGCGCACAAAGTTCTCACGGCCTTCCAGACAGGGGGTGCGGGCGCCGACCAGTTCCTTGTCGTAGTCGAAGGGCAGGGGCTGCTCGCCCTTCAGGCCCGAGTTCGACTTCCAGTTCTTCACAAAGGACTTGGCCTGGCTGATCTCGCTCTTCCACTCGTCGACGGACCAGGTCCCCACCCCGCCGTCGGCGCCGCAGAAGTGGCCGTTGAAGTGGGTGCCCACCTCATTGCCCTCCTGCCAGGCGGCGCGCAGCTCGCGCACTGTGTCCCTGATGCCCCCGGCGTCATTGAATCCGATGTCGGAGCGCCCGGCCGAGTGCTGCGGCGGAAGGTACAGATCCGCCTTCTCCTCGGGGAGGAGATACACACCGCTGAGGAAATAGGTCATCGTGACGTCGTACTTCCGGCCCACCGCGCGGAAGTGGGAGAAGAGCCGCTGGCTGTCCTCGCCCGCGCCGTCCCAGGAGAACACCACGAACTGCGGCGGTCGCTGACCGGGCTTCAGCCGCTCCGGCTTGAGCTGTCCGGGCTGGGCTCCGGTGAAGGCGGTGGAGCCGTCGCCGATCAGACGCGGCGCGACCTTGGCGGGGGCCGCCTTCTTGGCGCCCGGTGCGCCCTCTTTCTCCGCGTCGGAGCCGGATCCGGTGCAGCCCGCGAGACCCGCGACCAGCGCCGTGGCCACCGCGCCCACGGCGACCCTCTGTGTGGCGGCCATCATCGGCCCACCCTCTTTCGTATGACTGTGTGCTTTTCGGACCGGCGACGCCGGAGCCAAAGTCGCACCGCAAGAGAAAGGGGGATGAGCGACGAGCCGCATTAAGCGCACTAATCACTGAATCGGGTGAAACATTGCCCTATTTGCCAAGAAAATCCTGCCTCAGTCTTTACCCTGCATTACGATCAATTTACCGAGAGTTGAGGATCCCGCCGCTGCACGCCGTGACCCACGGCCGCGTCCCCACATTCCGCGACCGCGCTGCCCGGAGGAGACGGGAAACCATGTCCGCCTGCGTTCCCACCCGCACTGACAACGCCTCGCCCGAGCCCCGGAAGCCGGATCGGGCGGCCCCCCACGATTCGCCGCCCCCCGGCGAGAGCCCCCATCGCTTCCGCATCGAGGGCACCGATCTGTCCGCTTCCATCTCCGTCTTCCTGATCGCGCTGCCGCTCTCCCTGGGCATCGCGCTCGCGACCGGCGCGCCCCTCCAGGCCGGACTGGTGGCCGCCGCCGTCGGCGGCATCGTCGCCGGCCGGTTCGGCGGAGCTCCTCTACAGGTCAGCGGCCCCGCGGCCGGTCTGACCGTCGTCACCGCCGACCTCATCCAGCACTACGGCTGGCGGGTCACCTGCGCCATCGCCGTCCTCGCCGGGTTCGCCCAGCTCGCGCTGGCCGCCCTGCGGGTCGCCCGTTCCGCCCTCGCCGTCAGCCCGGCGATCGTCCACGGCATGCTCGCCGGCATCGGCGTCACCATCGCCCTGGCACAGCTGCACATCGTGCTCGGCGGAACCCCCCAGAGCTCGGCCGTCGAGAATGTCCGGGCACTCCCCGCCCAGCTGGCCCAGCTCCATCCGGCCGCGATCTCGGTCAGCGCCCTGACGGTCACCGTGCTCCTCGCCTGGCCCCGGATCCCCGGGCGCACGGGCCGGATCGTACGGAAGATCCCGGCCGCGCTGGCCGCGGTGGCGGGGGCGACCACCCTCGCCGCGCTGGCCGGTCTCCATCTGCCGCGCGTCGACCTGCCCTCGTGGAGCAGCCATGCCCTGCCCGCGATGCCCGAGGGCCCCGTGCTGGGCCTGATCGCCGCCGTGCTGACCATCACCCTGGTCGGCAGTGTGGAGTCACTGCTCTCGGCGGTGGCCGTGGACAAGCTGACGGCCGCCCGCAAAGTGCCGGACGTACGCATTCCACGCGCCGATCTCGACCGTGAGCTGGCCGGGCAGGGCGTGGCCAACGTGGTCTCCGGGGCCCTGGGCGGACTGCCCATCACCGGCGTGGCCGTACGCAGCTCGGCTAATGTCTCGGCCGGGGCCGTGAGCCGCCACTCCACCATGCTCCACGGCCTGTGGATCGTGCTCGCCGCACTGCTGCTGGTCCCCGTCCTCGACCTGATCCCGCTGGCCGCGCTCGCCGCGCTGGTGATGGTCGTGGGCGTCCAGATGGTCAACATCACCCATCTGCGCAGCGTGAAGCGGAACCGCGAGATGCTGGTGTACGCGGTAACCCTGGTCTCCGTCGTCGCCACCGGCGTACTGGAGGGCGTGGTGATCGGGATCGGGGTCGCGGTCGCCGTCGCGCTGCACCGTCTCACCCGCACCCGGATCACCGAAGAACAGCAGGACGGAATCCACCGGGTCCGGGTGCGCGGCCAGTTGACGTTTCTCGCGGTGCCCAGGCTGAGCCGAGCGCTCGGCCAGGTGCCGCCGGGTGCCGACTGCGTGGTCGAGCTGGACGGGTCGTTCATGGACCATGCCGCCTACGAGGCGCTGCACGACTGGCAGACCTCCCATCTGGCCCAGGGCGGCACGGTGGAGTTCACCGGTCGGTCCGGGGTCCGGATCAGCGAACCCGCGTCGGAGACCCCTGGCTGCTGCCGCCCCTGGACGCCATGGCGCAACCATCACTGCGACGACCGCCCCGACCGGGACACCGCACATCCTCTGGCGGACGGAGTCAGCTCGTTCCAGCGCGATACGGCTCCGCTGGTACGCGATGAGCTGGCCCGGCTGGAGCGCGAGGGGCAGCGGCCCTCACAGGTCTTTCTCACCTGCGCCGACTCCCGTGTCGTCACCAGCATGATCACGGCCAGCGGCCCGGGAGACCTGTTCACCGTGCGCAATATGGGCAATCTGGTTCCGCTGCCCGGCGCTGAGGGCGGCGACGACTCGGTCGCGGCGGCGCTGGAATACGCCGTCGATGTGCTCCGCGTGGACTCGATCACCGTCTGCGGACACTCCGGGTGCAGCGCGATGCAGGCGCTGCTGTCCGCGCCCCCCGTCGGTGCGCACACCCCCCTGCGGCGCTGGCTGCGGCACGGGCTGCCGAGTCTGGAGCGGATGCGGAACCGCCAGCGCTCCTGGGCGCGGATCTCCGGACGGCTGCCCGCCGACGCGGTGGAACAGCTCTGTCTGACCAATGTGGTGCAGCAACTGGACCATCTGCGGGCGCATGAGTCGGTGGCCCGCAGAATCGCCGAGGGGACGCTGCGGCTGCAAGGGATGTACTTCCACGTCGGCGAGGCCCAGGCCTATCTGCTGGCGAACAGCGACGAGCACACCGACGACGCGGTCTTCGCCCGGGTCGCCCCCGCCTCCTCGTCGCTGGTGAAGGCCCGAGCCTGACGCCCCGGAGCCCGGCGGTCCCGAAGATCCGAAAGCCCGGGGGCGGCGGAGCGACCGGATGGAACCGGAAGGAACCGGAAGGAGAACTGAACCGATCCGCCGGGTAGGCCGTGCTCAAGAGTGACCCCTCCTTCCCGCCGCCCGGGAAGGAGGGGTCACCCACGGGCCCGGCGGACGCCCCCTCGCCACACCTCCGGCGGACGCCCCCGGCACACCTCCGGCGGCCGGAACGCCGGCGGGCCGTCACAGCGCTCCCCATGGCCCCGGGCCCCACCCCACCACCCGATAGGTCTAAACCAATTATCGGAAGGCTCTTGTCACCCGGCCCTCCGGCTGGTGAGCTATGGCCCGGACACATACGCACAGAAGACGCCCTGGGAAAGGGAGATGTCGTGAGCAACGAGAGCCTGGCCAATCTTCTCAAAGAAGAGCGCCGGTTTGCCCCGCCGGCCGAACTGGCCGCGAACGCCAATGTGACAGCGGAGGCGTATGAGCAGGCCAAGGCGGACAGGCTCGGCTTCTGGGCCGAGCAGGCACGGCGGCTCACGTGGGCCACCGAGCCGACCGAGACCCTCGACTGGAGCAATCCGCCCTTCGCCAAGTGGTTCGCGGACGGCAAGCTCAATGTCGCCTACAACTGTGTGGACCGGCATGTCGAAGCCGGACACGGCGACCGGGTCGCGATCCACTTCGAGGGTGAGCCCGGTGACAGCCGGGCCATCACCTACGCCCAGCTCAAGGACGAGGTCTCCCGCGCCGCGAACGCCCTGACCGAACTGGGTGTGCGCAAGGGCGACCGGGTCGCCGTCTATCTGCCGATGATCCCCGAGGCGGCCGTGGCCATGCTGGCCTGCGCCCGTATCGGCGCCGCGCACTCGGTGGTCTTCGGCGGTTTCTCCGCCGACGCCGTCGCCTCCCGTATCCAGGACGCCGACGCCAAGCTGGTCATCACCGCCGACGGCGGCTACCGCCGGGGCAAGCCCAGCGCGCTCAAGCCCGCGATCGACGAGGCCGTCGCCAAGTGCCCGCAGGTCGAGCATGTCCTCGTGGTCCGGCGCACCGGCGAGGACACCGCCGTCACCGAGGGCCGCGATGTGTGGTGGCACGACATCGTCGACCGCCAGCCCACCGAGCACACCCCCGAGGCGTTCGACGCGGAGCACCCGCTCTTCATCCTCTACACCTCCGGCACCACCGGTAAGCCCAAGGGCATTCTGCACACCTCCGGCGGCTATCTGACCCAGGCCGCATACACCCACCAGGCCGTCTTCGACCTCAAGCCGGAGTCGGACGTCTACTGGTGCACCGCCGACATCGGCTGGGTGACCGGTCACTCGTACATCGTGTACGGGCCGCTGGCCAACGGCGCGACCCAGGTCATGTACGAGGGCACGCCCGACACCCCGCACCAGGGCAGGTTCTGGGAGATCGTGCAGAAGTACGGGGTCACGATCCTCTACACCGCGCCCACCGCGATCCGTACGTTCATGAAGTGGGGCGACGACATCCCCGCCAAGTTCGACCTGTCCAGCCTGCGCGTGCTCGGCTCGGTCGGCGAGCCGATCAACCCCGAGGCGTGGATCTGGTACCGGGAGCACATCGGCGCGGGCAAGACCCCGATCGTGGACACCTGGTGGCAGACGGAGACCGGCGCGATGATGATCTCGCCGCTGCCCGGTGTGACCGAGACCAAGCCCGGCTCCGCGCAGCGCGCGCTGCCCGGGATCTCGGCGACCGTCGTGGACGACGAGGCCAACGAGGTCCCGAACGGCGGCGGCGGATATCTGGTCCTGACCGAGCCGTGGCCGTCCATGCTGCGCACCATCTGGGGCGACGACCAGCGGTTCATCGACACCTACTGGTCGCGTTTCGAGGGCAAGTACTTCGCGGGCGACGGCGCCAAGAAGGACGACGACGGAGACATCTGGCTGCTGGGCCGGGTCGACGACGTGATGCTGGTCTCCGGACACAACATCTCGACCACCGAGGTCGAGTCCGCGCTCGTCTCCCACCCCAAGGTCGCCGAGGCGGCCGTCGTCGGCGCGGCCGATGAGACGACCGGGCAGGCGATCGTCGCGTTCGTGATTCTGCGCGGCACCGCGCACGAGGACGAGGGCCTGGTGGCGGAGTTGCGCAACCATGTCGGGACGACGCTCGGCCCGATCGCCAAGCCCAAGCGGATCCTGCCGGTGGCGGAGCTGCCGAAGACCCGCTCCGGCAAGATCATGCGCCGGCTGTTGCGCGATGTGGCGGAGAACCGGGAGCTGGGCGATGTCACCACGCTCACCGACTCCTCGGTGATGGATCTGATCCAGACGCGACTGCCGGGAGCGTCGTCGGAGGACTGATCCCCCCAGACACCGCGTAACGGGCACCCGGCAGCAGTACGCCGGGTGCCCGTTACCGTTTTCCAGGCCCGCGCATCCGGGGCCCGCGCCAGTCCCGGGGCCGTGCCACGAACCCGCGCCGTTTCCCGGGGCCGCCCCACGCGCCGGCTCATGGGCCCGCCCCGGGCCCGTACCGGCTCGCGCTCCCTGGCCCCGGGCCCGTACCAGCCCGTGGGCCTTCACCGGGCGCCGATCGCCTCCGGCCCCATAAGGTAAGAATGAAGTGGAAATCACCGGATATACCCCGGACCCGCCGAGGTGCGAGGTCGGAAGACCCCGATCCGAGGTCTTGTGCCCTTAGGTAAAGTAAGGAAAGCGTCAAAGACGCGACAAGAAAGCCAAGGTGCGCCGGGAAGTCTGGTCGGCATGTGCTCAGTCCTGCCCGACCGACCGGAGGTTCCTCCATGGCCGCCGCATCCAACCAGCGTAAATTCCTCGGCCGTCTCTCCCTGCCCGAGCGCACCTTCGTCACCGATGCCCTGCGCACCGAAACCGTGGGCGGCGTCCTTCTTCTCATAGCCGCCATAGCCGCGCTGATCTGGGCCAACACCCCCCTGTCCGACAGCTATGACGCCCTGCGCGACTTCCATCTGGGCCCGGCGGCGCTCGGGCTGGATCTCTCCATCCAGCACTGGGCCGCCGATGGACTGCTCGCGATCTTCTTCTTCGTCGCCGGTATCGAGCTGAAGCGCGAACTGGTCGCCGGCGAACTGCGCGACCCCAAGGCCGCCGCCCTCCCCGTCATCGCCGCGATCAGCGGTATGGCCGTGCCCGCGCTGGTCTACACCCTGGTCAACGTCATCGGGAACGGCTCCACCAGAGGCTGGGCGGTCCCCACCGCGACCGACATCGCCTTCGCGCTCGCCGTACTCGCCGTCATCGGCACCTCGCTGCCGTCCGCGCTCCGGGCGTTTCTGCTCACCCTCGCCGTCGTGGACGACCTCTTCGCGATACTGATCATCGCGGTCTTCTTCACCAGCGAGCTGAACTTCACCGCGCTCGGGGGCGCCGTCATCGGCCTCGCCGTCTTCTGGCTGCTGCTGCACAAGGGCGTACGCGGCTGGTACGTGTACGTACCACTCGCCCTGATCGTCTGGGGGCTGATGTACAACAGCGGCGTACACGCCACCATCGCCGGCGTCGCCATGGGCCTGATGCTGCGCTGCAGCCGCCGCGAGGGCGAGGAGCACTCCCCCGGCGAGCACATCGAGCATCTGGTGCGCCCGATCTCGGCGGGGCTGGCCGTGCCGCTGTTCGCGCTCTTCTCGGCGGGCGTCAGCGTCTCCGGCCGCGCGATCGGCGATGTCTTCACCCAGCCCGAGACCCTCGGCGTGGTGCTCGGGCTGGTGGTCGGCAAGGCCGTCGGCATCTTCGGCGGCACCTGGCTCGCGGCCCGGTTCACCCGGGCGGAGCTGAACGAGGATCTGGCCTGGCCTGATGTCTTCGCCGTGGCGACCCTCGCCGGCATCGGCTTCACGGTCTCGCTGCTGATCGGCGAGCTGGCCTTCGCAGGCGACCCCGGGCTCACCGACGAGATCAAGGCCGCGGTCCTGATGGGCTCCCTGATAGCCGCCCTGCTGGCCGGGGTCCTGCTCAAACTGCGCGTACGGAAGTACCGGGCGCTCGTCGACGACGAGGAGCGCGACGAGGACCAGGACGGCATCCCGGACGTCTACGAGCTGGAGAACCCGGAGTACCACCTGCGGATGGCCGCGATCCACGAGAAGAAGGCCGCCGAGCACCGCCGCCTGGCCGAAGTCGCGGGGGCGTCGCGCGGCGACGACGGGCGTCCGGCATGATCTGATGTCGGACCCGGAAGTTTTCCGGGGCCTGACGAGGAACAGAAGAGTCTCGGACCCCAGGAGAGAGGGAGCAGCGATGAGCGACCCCGGCACCAGTGCCGAGCGCAGTCTCGGCCAGCTGGTCGCCTCGGCGACCGCCGAGATGTCCGCGCTTGTGCACGATGAGATCGCGCTGGCCAAGGCGGAGATCCGGCAGGACGTCAAGCGCGGGGCGATCGGCTCGGTGGCCATCGGCATCGCGGGCGTCTTCGCGCTGTTCTCGCTGCCGGTGTTCAGTTTCGCGGCGGCGTACGGGATCCACAATCTCGGACTCGGCCTGGCCTGGTCGTTTCTGATCGTGGGCGGGGCGTTCGTGGTGCTGGCGGCGCTGCTCACGCTGCTGGCGATCTCCAAGTTCAAGAAGGTCAAGCCGCCGGAGCGGTCCATCGCCTCGGCCAAGCAGACGGCGGCCGTGCTCCAGAACGTCAAGCCGCACCCCCGGCCGGGCCATGAGCCGGAGGCCGAGGGGCAGGAGCGGCTCCCGGCCTGAGCCCCGGGATCCGGCGGCGGGCGCGTCCCTCCGCCGGGGCCCGCGCCCGCCCCTCCGCCGGGCCTCCCCGGCACTCCGCCATCCCGTCGCCGGGCCTCCCCGCCCGCTCCCCAGCGCTCCGCCGCCCCGTCGCCGGGCCTCCCCGGCACTCCGCCGCCCCGGACCGGCGCTCCGCCCTGCCCGGGCGCTCACCGCCCGGACGGACGGGGCGCACACGACCCGTCCGGGTGTGGCACGCTCGTCATCATGACGGCCCCTGATACCGGTAGCGGCAGCCCCGTACGCATCGAAGGTCCCTGGACCCATCGCGACGTGGCGGCCAATGGCGCGCGCTTCCATATCGCCGAGATGGGCGACGGGCCGCTGGTACTCCTTCTCCACGGCTTCCCGCAGTTCTGGTGGACCTGGCGGCATCAGCTGCCCGCGCTCGCCGAAGCGGGATACCGGGCGGTGGCGATGGATCTGCGGGGCGTGGGCGGCAGCGACCGTACGCCGAGGGGCTACGACCCCGCCAACCTCGCGCTCGACATCACCGGGGTGGTGCGCTCGCTCGGCGAGCCGGACGCGGCGCTCGTCGGCCATGATCTGGGCGGCTATCTGGCGTGGACGGCGGCGGTGATGCGGCCGAAGCTGGTGCGCAGGCTCGCCGTCTCCTCGATGCCGCATCCGCGCCGCTGGCGCTCGGCGATGATCTCGGACTTCTCACAGAGCCGTGCCGGTTCGTACGTCTGGGGCTTCCAGCGGCCATGGCTGCCGGAGCGTCAGCTGGTCGCGGACGGAGGAGCCCTGGTCGGCGAGCTGATCCGGGAGTGGTCCGGGCCCAAGCCGCCGGAGGAGCCGGCCCTGGACGTCTACCGGCGGGCGATGTGCATTCCGTCGACGGCGCACTGCTCGATCGAGCCCTACCGATGGATGGTGCGGTCGATGGCCCGGCCGGACGGGATCCAGTTCAACCGCCGGATGAAGCGCCCGGTGCGGGTGCCGACCCTGCATCTGCACGGATCGCTGGATCCGGCGATGCGGACGCGCAGCGCAGCGGGTTCGGGAGAGTACGTGGAAGCGCCCTACCGCTGGCGGCTGTTCGACGGTCTCGGCCATTTCCCGCACGAGGAGGACCCGGTGGCCTTCTCCTCCGAACTGATCAACTGGCTGAAGGATCCGGAGCCGGACCGCCGGTAGCACGGGGTGCGGCGGTCCGGGCCTCGGTGCCCAGTCCCGGAGAACGCTTGTACGACGAACAGCCAATTGCCCGGCGCATAGGCCAATTGGGCACCCCTGACACGGTTACCGACCTTGGGGCACGGGCACACGTCCCGGTATGGGCTGGACGTACGACTACGGTGACGCGGCACGCAACCGTCGCTCGGCTGATGGGCCGGGCTCCCGCAACAGTGATGGCCCGCAAGGCCGGGGCCACGATCATTCGGCGCAGGGGATCGGAATCCCCCGCATTCTGAGGCGTCGCGCGCGCTGGGTATCCGCGCGGCTGCGGCATACCCGCCACTGAGACCACCGCCCCTGGCGGTCCCCCGCCGTCCGGCTGCCCCGCCCATACGGCGGGACCCGCCGGACGGTGACCCGAGGCCGGCGCTCCCGGGCCCCACAAACGGCCCCGGCGCAGGCCCCTACATCGCACATCCCTCACTGTCCACCTGCTGGTTCGCGGAGAGACCTGCCTTGATGTCTCCGGCGATCTCATCGACCGTCAGGGCATAGCCGGTGTCGGGGTCGTCGAGCGAGCGCGCGAAGATGACCCCGTACACCTCGCCCTCCGGGGTGAGCAGCGGGCCGCCGGAGTTGCCCTGGCGGACCGTGGTGAACAGCGAGTAGACGTCGCGGCGCACGGTGCCCCGGTGGTAGATGTCGGGTCCATTGGCGTCGATCCGGCCGCGGACCCGCGCCGAGCGCACATCGTAGGCGCCGTTCTCCGGGAAGCCGGCGACGATGGCGCTGTCCCCGGAGCGGGCGTCGGGGTCGGCGAACTTCAGCGGCTCGGCGTCCAGCTCGGGCACGTCCAGTACGGCGATGTCGCGCTGCCAGTCGTAGAGCACGACGGTCGCGTCGTAGAGCCGTCCCTCACCGCCTATCTGCACGGTCGGCTCATCGACGCCGCCCACGACATGGGCGTTGGTCATGACCCGCCGCTCGCCGAAGACGAACCCAGTGCCTTCGAGGACCTTGTTGCAGCTCTGCGCGGTGCCGACGACCTTGACGATGGACCGCTGGGCGCGGGCCGCGACCGGGCTGCCCACCAGGGCCGGGTCGGGCGCCTTGACATCGGTGATGGGCTCATTGGCGAACGGGCTGAAGACCTGCGGCAGCCCGTTCTGCGCGAGGACGGAGGAGAAGTCCGTGAACCAGGTGGAGGCCTGATCGGGCATGACCTGGGAGACGCCCAGCAGCACCTTGGAGCTGCGGACCTCCTTGCCGAGCGTGGGCAGCGCGGTCCCGGCGAGCGCGGAGCCGATCAGCCAGGCGACCAGCAGCATCGCGACCACATTGACCAGCGCGCCGCCGGTGGCGTCCAGGGCGCGGGCGGGTGACCAGGTGATGTACCGGCGCAGCTTGTTGCCCAGATGGGTGGTGAATGCCTGGCCGACGGAGGCGCAGACGATCACGACGATGACGGCGACGACCGCGGCGGTGGTGGACACCTCCGACTCGTTCGTCAGCCGGTCCCAGATGAGGGGCAGCAGATAGACCGCGATCAGTCCGCCCCCGAGGAACCCGGTCACCGACAGGATGCCGACGACGAAGCCCTGTCGGTAGCCGACGATCGCGAACCATACGGCGGCGATCAGCAACAGGATGTCCAGCACGTTCACCGTCGTTTGCCTCGCAGCTTCATCGCCTTCGTCACCGGATGGTCGGTCCGGTCCGCGCCGGATGCCGGATCCGTCGCGTCGCCGGGGTCGGTCCGGCCGTGGTTTTCGGAGGGTCAGCCTGTCATGCGTGCCAGTCCAGGCTGACCCGCTTGGCTCGGTCCCAGGGACGCTCCCAGCCCGCGAAATGCAGTATCCGGTCGATCACTCCGGCGGTGAAGCCCCAGACCAGGGCCCCTTCGACGGTGAAGGCCGGACCGAGGTGGCCGCTGGGGTGCATGGCGGTCGCCCGGTTGGCCGGGTCCGTGAGATCCGCCACCGGAACGGTGAAGACACGCGCCGTCTCGGCGGGGTCGACCGCGCCGACCGGGCTCGGGGCACGCCACCAGCCCAGGACCGGGGTGACGACGAATCCGCTCACCGGGATGTAGAGCCGGGGCAGCACTCCGAAGATCTGGACCCCGGCCGGATCGAGTCCGGTCTCCTCGCGGGCCTCCCGCAGCGCGGCCCTCAGAGGGCCGGCGCCCGCCGGATCGCCGTCCTCGGGGTCGAGCGCACCGCCGGGGAAGGCGGGCTGTCCGGCATGCGCGCGGAGCGTGCCCGAGCGCTCCATCAGCAGCAGCTCGGGGCCCGCGCCGCCCTCGCCGAACAGGATCAGAACGGCGGACTGGCGTCCTGATCCGCTCTTGGGCGGCAGAAAGGCGCTGAGCTGCCGGGGCTCGACGGTGGCCGCGGCCCGGACGACGGGGTCGAGCCATTCGGGCAGGCCCTCGGCGCTGACGATGACCTCGCCGTCGCCCCGGACATCGCCGCCTGGGGCGGCGGCGGAAGCCTCCCGCCCCGCGCGGCGCGCGGATGTGTCGCCATCGTGCACATCGGCCTCACAGACCCTGCCGGACGTCTCTTCCCCTGTACGCATGGGCACCCCCTCACTCACAACGCGCCGGGCCGCGCGGATCGTTCCGTCATCCGGCCCCCTCCGCCGGTGGCGCGAGCGGCGGCGCCGGCCGGCCCGGATAGTCCGGGGGCGGGTTCAGCCGCTGGCCCGGCTGGCCGCCCATCTCGTACTTCAGCAGCTTCCTGGCCTTCTCCGGGTCCGTCTCGCCCTCCCCGTACGACGGGCAGAGATGCGCGATCGGACAGGCCCCGCAGGCGGGCTTGCGGGAGTGGCAGATACGGCGGCCATGGAAGATCACCCGATGGGAGAGCATCGTCCACTCGGATTTCGGGAAGATCGCGGCGATCTCCGCCTCGACCTTCTCCGGGTCCTCCTGCTCGGTCCACTTCCAGCGGCGTGCCAACCGCCCGAAATGGGTGTCGACGGTGATCCCGGGGACGCCGTAGGCATTGCCGAGGACCACGAAGGCCGTCTTGCGGCCGACGCCGGGCAGCTTGACCAGATCCTCTATCCGGGCGGGCACCTCGCCCCCGAAGTCGTCCCGCAGCGCGGCGGAGAGGCCCAGCAGGGATCTGGCTTTGGCGCGGAAGAAGCCGGTGGGGCGGATGATCGCCTCCAGCTCCTCGGGCTCGGCCGCGGCCAGGTCCTCGGGCGTGGGGTATCTGGCGAAGAGCGCGGGCGTCGTCTGGTTCACCCTCAGGTCCGTCGTCTGGGCGGAGAGGACGGTGGCGACGAGCAGCTCGAAGGGGTTACGGAAGTCCAGCTCGGGGTGGGCGTACGGATAGACCTCGGCCAGCTCGCGATTGATCCGGCGGGCCCGGCGGACCATCGCCAACCGGGACTCCGGCTTCCACCCGGATCCGCCCGACGACTTCCGTTCTGCCCCATTCGATGACTTCCGCCCGGATCCGCCCGACGGCTTTCGTCCGGCCCCGTCCGACGGCTTTCCTCCGGCCCCGCCCGACGGCTGCCGCTCGGTCTCCCGCGACGGCTTCCGCCCCGCTCCACGCGATCCGCCCGGGGGCGATACGGGGGCCCTCGGGGACGATGCCGGGGTTCCGGCGGCCCCGGGCTCCGCACGCGCCGAACGCGAGTCCGTTTTAGAATGTTTTGCGGCTTTTTGGGCATCGCTCGACAGATGTTCGCCCACAGCGGAATCCTGCTTGGCGGACACTCTTCCAGCCCCTCTGGCCTGCGCTCTCACCGGCGAATTGGACACCCGGCCAGAGTACGGTCCACCACTGACATCCGCCCCGGTCACCAGTAATCCGGACCCAATCGGGCCCCTGCCGCACGAGCAGAGCCACCAGTGCGTCAGACTTGTTGTGATTGATCGCACGAATATTTACTTGCCAAGGGTCCGCGGCGGGCAGGCTGTCCTACGCGGTGTCCCCCGGACCGGCGCTGTGCGGTCCGGCATCATGGGGGGCCAGGGTCCCTGAGCAGGTCGACAAGGAGAGAACTCGTGGACGACGTTCTGCGGCGCGCCCCGCTCTTCGCGGCGCTCGATGATGAGCAGGCCGCGGAGCTCCGCGGCTCGATGAGTGAGGTGACGCTCGCCCGCGGCGACGCGCTCTTCCACGAGGGCGACCCCGGTGACCGCCTCTATGTGGTCACCGAGGGCAAGGTCAAGCTCCACCGCACATCCCCCGACGGCCGCGAGAACATGCTCGCCGTCCTCGGTCCGGGCGAGCTGATCGGTGAGCTCTCCCTCTTCGACCCCGGGCCGCGCACCGCCACCGCCACCGCGCTGACCGAGGTCAAGCTGCTCGGCCTCGGCCACGGCGACCTCCAGCCCTGGCTGAACGCCCGGCCAGAGGTCGCCACCGCGCTGCTGCGCGCCGTGGCCCGCCGGCTGCGCAAGACCAATGACCAGATGTCCGACCTGGTCTTCTCCGACGTCCCGGGCCGGGTGGCCCGCGCGCTCCTGGACCTGTCGCGCCGCTTCGGCGTGCAGTCGGAGGAGGGCATCCATGTCGTCCACGACCTGACCCAGGAAGAGCTGGCCCAGCTCGTCGGCGCCTCCCGCGAGACCGTGAACAAGGCGCTGGCCGACTTCGCGCAGCGCGGCTGGCTCCGGCTGGAGGCCCGCGCGGTGATCCTGCTGGACGTGGAGCGCCTCGCCAAGCGTTCGCGCTGACCCGGACGCCGTGCCAGGCACGGCGGCCTGTCATACACGGCGAAGGGCCGCCCGGACGATTCCGGGCGGCCCTTCGCCATGACCCTTCTACGAGGGCGGGGGCGGCCCTTCGCCGCGCTCCGTCCCCGGGGGGCGAGTACGCCCCTTCGCCGCAGCCCGCCCGCCCCCGAACTCAGTTCTTGCTGCCGTCCACGATCAGCGGATTGCCGCTGCCGTCGCCGCACGGCACCGCGTACACCGGGTTCTTGGCCGCCGCCTCCTTGAAGGCGTCGATGCACTCGTTCATCAGGACGTCGTCGCTCAGCGAACCGTCCAGGATGCGGTTCGCCTTGGCGATGCCCTCGGCCTCGATCCTGCGGCGCTCCGCCTCCGCCTCGGCGGTACGCGCGGCCTCGGTCGCCCGCTCGGTGGCCTGCTGCTGCTGGATCTTGCGGTCGATCTGCTCCTGGAGCTGGTCCGAGGGCTTCACGTTGCGCAGATTGACCGTGGTGACATCGATTCCGCGCGGCGCGAGCCGCTCCTTGATCAGATCGCCGATCTCGGTGTTGATCTTCTCGCGGGCGGAGGAGTAGCCCTCCTCGCTGGTGTGGCGGGCGAAGACGTTACGGATGATCTCCCGGCTGTCCGGGAAGACCAGCCGCTGCTGGATGGCGCTCTCGCTGCCGGCCAGCTTGTAGAGCTCGACCACCTTGGCCGGGGTCACCGCCCACTTCACGGTGACCTCGACGTACATCACACCGCCCTGCCGGGAGCGCACCTCGACCACGTCCTTGTCGGAGAGGTTGAGGTCGACGGGCCGGGTGGAGAACGTGGTGACGTTCGTGAACGGCGAGGTGATGTTCATGCCCGAGGTCATCGGCGCACCGACCTTGCCGAAGGTGACCGGCACGCCGACCTCGTAGGCGCTGACGACATGGACGCAGCTGGCGACACCGGAGAGCAGGCCGGCTATCAGCGCGGCCAGGGCGCCGAGTTTCAGCCCCTGGCGCTCAAGGCCGCGGCCGACGAGGTACAGCACCAGGGCCGCGATGGCGAGCAGGACGAAGAGAACGAACACGTGGGATCCCCCCAGGGGCAATTGCCGGTTGTAGGCGGAGCGTAAAGCACCGCTGACAGCCCTGACGCACGGGGGCCGCACACCGGTTCTCACCCGGGCACCGGCGCCGTTCCCCGGGACCGGAAGGGCGGCAGGGCGGCAGGGCAGGGGTGTCAGATCAGACCGTGCTCCCGCAGATACTCCAGCTGAGCCCGTACGGAGAGCTCCGCCGCGGGCCACAGCGATCGGTCGACGTCCGCGTACACCTGCGCGACCACCGCCGCCGCCGTACGGCAGCCGTCCTCGACCGCCGTCTCCACCTGGGCGAGCCGATGGGCCCGATGGGCCAGATAGAACTCCACCGCGCCCTGTGCGTCCTCCAATACGGACCCATGGCCCGGCAGCACCGTGCTCACCCCGTCGTCGACCGTCAGCGAGCGCAGCCGGCGCAGTGAGTCGAGATCGTCGCCGCGCCGTCCGTCCGGATGCGCGACGACCGTCGTGCCCCGGCCGAGGACGGTGTCTCCGGTCAGTACGGCCCGGTCGGCGGGCAGATGGAAGCAGAGCGAGTCCGCGGTGTGGCCCGGGGCGGGGACGACCCGTAGTTCCAGGCCGCCGGTCCGGATCACATCGCCCGCCGCGAGCCCCTCGTCACCGAGTCTCAGCGCCGGATCGAGGGCGCGGACAGGGGCTCGGGTGAGCTCGGCGAAGCGCCCCGCGCCCTCGGCGTGGTCGGGGTGGCCATGGGTGAGAAGAGTGAGCGCGATCCGCTTGCCCGCCCGCTCGGCGGTGGCGACGACCCGGCGCAGATGGACGTCGTCGAGGGGGCCGGGGTCGATGACGACGGCGAGAGCGGAGTCCGGCTCGGAGACGATCCAGGTGTTGGTGCCGTCGAGCGTCATCGCGGACGGGTTGGGCGCGAGGACATTGACCGCACGAGCGGTGGCGGGCCCGGAGAGCACCCCGCCGCGGGGCTGTCCCGGCAGCGAGGCCGCGTTCGTCATCGCGGACCTCCTCTCGGGATGTGCTTGGTGAATTCCTCATGGCCGGGCCAGCTGAGCACCAGTTCACCGTCCGCCATCTCGGCTCTGGCCAGCACCGGTGTCAGATCCCGCCCGTCGGCCGCGGCGAGCGCGTCGGCGGCGGTGGCGTACGGGGCGACGGTCCGCAGCGTGGCGACCGTCGGCGGCATCATCAGCAGCTCGCCGCGGTCATAGCCGGCGGTCGCGTCGCAGGGGCGGATCCACACCGTGCGGTCGGCTTCCGTCGAGGCGTTGCGGGTCCGCTGACCGACGGGAAGGGCGGCGACGAAGAACCAGGTGTCATAGCGGCGCGGCTCGAACTCTGGGGTGATCCAGCGGGCCCACGCGCCCAGCAGATCCGAGCGCAGCACCAGTCCGCGCCGGTCCAGGAGATCAGCGAAGGCCAGTTCCCGGTCGACCAGCGCCTGCCGGTCGGCCTCCCACTCCGGTCCGGTCGTATCGCCGATCACCGTGTCCGGGGTGAGACCCGCGAGCAGTACGCCCGCCTCCTCGAAGGTCTCCCTGACGGCGGCGCACACGATGGCCTGGGCGGCGGCCTCGTCCACCCCGAGCCGCGCGGCCCAGACCGCGAGCGAGGGGCCGCCCCAGCGGACCGGCCGGGAGTCGCGGAGGTCGACGCCACCGCCCGGATAGGCGTAGGCCCCTCCGGCGAAGGCCATGGAGGTGCGTCGGCGCAGCATATGCACGGCGACGCCGTCCGCCGTGTCGCGCAGCAGCATCACGGTCGCGGCCCGCTTGGGCGTCGTGGGCGTGAGTTCACCGCTGGCGAGCGCGCGAATCCGGTCGGGCCACTCCGGGGGGTACCACTGACCATTGGACATGGGCGGATGCTAAACGCTCACGCGTGGATGTTCGAGAGGCCATCGGCCCCGGCGGCCCCGGTGAGCCCGGTGAGCCGCCATCCGGGGGATGTTTCACGTGAAACACGCCCGGTGAAGCCCTGGAGGCGGTACGGGGCGATACAGGCGGCGTGGGGCGGTGCGGGGCGGTACAGGCCGTACGGGGCAGCACAACGGCGGGTACGGAGCGGTACGGGGCGGCCGGGAAGGTTCCCGGCCGCCCCTGGCGCTCTCCTGGACAGCCGGGGTCAGGCGGTCGCGTTGGAGTTGCCGCGGAGTTTCACGTTCGCCGTGCTCGCGCTCTTGATGGCCGTTTCGATCTGGGGCATCGAGGAGCTGGAGCCGATCCCCGGGACCGTCGCCGTGTTCATCGCGTACAGCGTGAAGGAGTACGGGTGGGTGGAGCCGCCCGGACAGGGGCCGAAGTACTTCTGGGCGTTCGCTCCGCTGCCCATGGCCTTCTGCTTGGCTCCGTCCTGACCCGGCACGGCGAAGCCCGCTCCCAGCCCCTCGGGCAGGGAGAGCTTGGCCGCGGGGATGTCCCAGATCGCCCAGTGGAGCTTATTGCCGTTGTTGTTGGTGTCGGCGAAGACGATCGCATAGCTGAGCGCACCGGTGCCGCCCGCTCCCCAGGACAGGGGCGGCGAGGGGTCCTGGCCCGCCGCGCCGTCCCCGGCACAGGTGTACTTGGCCGGGATGGCGGCGTTGTCGCCGAAGGCGCCGCTGGTCAGCTTGAACTCACCGGTCTGGCCGCCGGAGTAGTTGATGTCGATCAGCAGGATGCGGTCGTTGCCGCTGGTGCCGTCCTTGTCGGTGGAGGTGGTGAGCCAGATGTCGCCGTCGTGGTCCACCTCGACCGTACGGAGCCGGTCGTAGGTTCCCTGGAAGTACGTCTTCTGATCGACCAGGTTGGAGCTCGCGTCGATCCTCATCCGGTAGACGCGCTCACCGCGGGTCGTGGCGACGAAGACATGGTCGTTGACGACCGTCAGACCGCTGGGCGAGGCCGATGAGGTCGGCCAGGTCTTCTTCGGGGCGATATAGCCGGAGCAGCTGCCGCTGGTGCCCTCGCAGTTCGGCCAGCCGTAGTTGCCGCCCTTCTGGATCAGATTGACCTCGTCCATGTTGCTGTTGCCGAATTCGGCCTGCCACAACCGGCCCTTGGAGTCGAAGTCGATGCCCTGCGGATTGCGGTGCCCCATGGACCACACGGCGTTGCCGAACGGGTTGTCCGAGGGGATGCTGCCGTCCTGGTTGATACGGAGGATCTTGCCGTTGAGCGAGTTGCGGTCCTGGGCGCGGCTGGCGCTCTGGGCGTCGCCCATCGACACATACAGCTTGCCGTCCGGCCCGAAGCGGAGTCGGCCGCCGTTGTGGAAGCGGCTCTTCTCCATGCCGTCGAGCAGTACGGTGTAGCCGCTGAGCGCGTTGTTCTCCAGCTTCATCCGCGCCAGGCGGTTGCCGTCGGACGAGGTGTGCAGGAAGTACAGATAGCGGTCGCTGGTGAAGTTCGGGCTGACCTCGACGCCCATCAGGCCGCCTTCGCCGCCCGTGGTCTGCGAGTTGGGCACCTTGCCGAGCAGGGTCTTCGTGCCCGACTTGGTGAGCCGGTAGACGTTGAAGGTGTTCCGCTCGGTGTAGACGCCCGCGCCGTCCGGCAGGAAGGCCAGGCCCCAGGCCACGTCGACCCCGCTGGCGAGGGTGGAGACGGTGCCCGGATCGGGAACCCCGCCGGGCTGGGCGCCGCTGGTGGTGACGGTGATCTCCGAGGAGAAGCCCGACTTGTTGCCCTTGAGGTCGTACGCCCTGACCTTGAAGGCGTACGCGGTGTTCGCGGTCAGGCCCGCGACGGTGCTGGTCGTGCCGTCCGCGGTTCCGGCGAGGGTGCCGTCGCGGTAGATCTCGTACCCGGTGACCCCCACGTTGTCGGTGGCGGCGTTCCAGGCGAGATCGACGCTGGCCGCGGTCTTGCCGGTGGAGCGCAGACCACCCGGCACGGTGGGCGCCTGGTCGTCCGGCGGGGCGGGCAGGGTGGCGATGGTGACCGCGTTGCTCGCGACGGAGACGTTGGCCGCCGCGTCCCGGGCGAAGACGGTCCAGTCGTACGCCGTCTCGGGCGCCAGGCCCGTCACGGTGGCGGCGAGGGTGTTCCCGTCGACCTGCTTCATCAGCTGGCCGTGCTGGTAGACGTCATAGCCGGTGACGCCGACGTTGTCGGTGGCCGCGTCCCAGGCCAGGGAGACGGAGGAGACCGTGGGCTCCTGGTCCTTGCGGAGATTGCCGGGCGCGGCCGGCTTCTCGGTGTCGGCCGGGCCGGTCGGGGTGACGTTGAGTCTGTCCAGGTTGGGCCCGTCGCCGGACGATGTGGTGGCGCGGATCCGGTTGGTTCCGGCCTGGAGCGTGGCGGTGGCGCTGACGGTCTTCCAGGTGGTCCACGCACCGGTGCCGGGGAAGGAGAGGTCATCGGCGACCGGGGCGCCGTTGACGGTGATGTCCATGGCACGGGCGGCAGCGGCCCCGAGGCCGTAGCGGAAGTCGAGCTTCGCGGCGGTCGTCTGCGCGGAGGAGACGGTGAATTCGACGTACGCGCCGGTCACGGCCTGGAAGTTGACGAAGCCGGTGCCGGAGTGACCGGCGTGGTTGGACTCGATGGCGCCCTGGGAGACGGTCCCGGACTCGGCCTCGTACTCCGTGCCCGCCTGGCCGTCGGAGGCGGTGACATCGATGTAGTCGAGGTTGGGGCCGCCCTCGGCGGCGCCGGCGGAGGCCCGGATGGTGTTGCTGCCCGCCTTGAGCGTCACCGTGGTGTCATGGCGGACCAGGTGGTCCAGGCTCCGGTGGGCTGGAAGTCCAGATCGGCGGCGGACACTCCGTTCACCGATATGTTCAGGGGGCGGTTGCCGGAGGTGCCGTTGGCGAATCCGAGCGCCAGGGCGGCGGGGCCGGCGGCCGGGGCGTTGACGGTGAACTCCACATAGCTGCCGACGACATTGGTGTAGTTGACGAAGCCGGTTCCGGAGAAGCCGGTGTGGTTGGACTCGGTCGCGCCCTGGGAGATGGTCGCGGACTCGGCCTCGTACCGCACAGGAGCGGCTGCGGCCCGGTCGGCCACCGGTCCCGGCTGCGCATGGCCGAGCGGCGGCAGGGCCATGGTCAGCGCTGCTGTGGCCACGGCCACGAGGACGCCGGTCGCTCTGCGCGAACGGCGGGGGCGGAGGCGGGGGGTTGATGCCACTGATCCCTCCATATTCCTGGGGGTCAATTCAGGCGATATTCAACTTTCAGATGAATTCAGGGCGAATTCAGATGGTGCGGATGGCGTCGAGCGGCTGAGGGCGACAGCTCGGGGGGACGGCTCCCGCCGGAATCCAGCACGGCCGGATCGGCGTCGCCGCCGGTCAACGGGGTTTCGATGCCCGGCGAGAGCACAGGGAGTCGGCGTACGGATTCAGATGGATAGGAAACGTTCCCATCCATGAACAGGTCACACCCGTCGACGTGTCCGCGTCAAGAGCGATGCAAGCGTTTACCGCACATCCGGTCACCGCACATCGACAAGGCCCCGGCCCGCCGGAAATCGGCAGGCGCGGGGCCATGGGGTCGGTAGCGGGCGATTCAGCCCTGGACGAGCTCCACCAGGATCTCGACCTCGACGGGAGCGTCCAGCGGCAGCACCGCGACGCCCACGGCGCTGCGCGCGTGCACACCCTTGTCGCCGAGCACCTCGCCCAGCAGTTCGCTCGCACCGTTGAGGACGCCGGGCTGCCCGGTGAAGTCCGAGGCGGACGCGACGAAGCCGGTGACCTTCACCACGCGCGCGATCCGGTCAAGATCGCCGATGACCGATTTCACGGCCGCCAGGGCGTTCAGGGCGCAGACCCGGGCCAGGCCCTTGGCCTCCTCGGCGGTGACCTCGGCCCCCACCTTCCCGGTGACCGGAAGCTTGCCCTCCACCATCGGCAGCTGACCCGCCGTGTAGACGTACGCCCCCGACACGACGGCGGGCTGATAGGCGGCCAGCGGCGGCACGACCTCCGGCAGCGTCAGCCCCAGCCCGGCGAGCCTGGCCTCGACGGCGCCGGCGGCGCTCATGCGGACTTCTCCCGCTTCAGATACGCCACCAGCTGCTCGGGGTTGTTCGGCCCGGGGACGACCTGGACGAGCTCCCAGCCGTCCTCGCCCCAGGTGTCCAGGATCTGCTTGGTCGCGTGTACGAGAAGGGGGACAGTGGCGTATTCCCATTTAGTGGTCATGGGGCGACTGTAGCCGCACGGATGAGCGGCTCGGCGCGCAGCCAGCGGGTGCCCGACAGCAGGTCTCGGCGGGGGCGGCCGGGGGCCGTGACGGCGGCGGAAAGCGGGGCGACGACGGGAACGGCCGGGGGCCGGGCGAGCCCCGGCCGTCCCGGTTCCCGCCGCCCTCCCGGGCTCGTACCCGGGTCCCGCCCGGGTCCTGGCCGGGTCCCGCCCGGGTCCTGGCCGGGTCCTGGCCGGCTCCCGCCCGCGTCCCGGCCGGCTCCCGGCCGCCCCGGTTCCGCCCTCGCCGCTCCCCCTCCCCGCCCCCGGCGTGACGCAGCCCGCACCCGTCCCGTGCGTAGCGCGCGGCGCGACTGGTTAGGCTCGAATACGTGAGCAGGCTCCAGGTCGTCAGCGGCAAGGGCGGCACCGGTAAGACCACGGTCGCCGCCGCCCTCGCGCTCGCCCTCGCGACCGAGGGAAAGCGGACTCTCCTCGTCGAGGTCGAGGGGAGACAAGGCATCGCGCAGCTCTTCGAGACGGAAGCGCTTCCGTACGAGGAACGGAAGATCGCCGTCTCCTCCGGCGGCGGCGAGGTCTTCGCGCTGGCCATCGACGCCGAACGGGCGCTGCTGGACTACCTCCAGATGTTCTACAAACTCGGCAGCGCGGGCCGGGCCCTCAAAAAACTCGGCGCGATCGACTTCGCGACGACCATCGCGCCCGGGGTGCGCGACGTCCTGCTGACGGGCAAGGCGTGCGAGGCCGTACGCCGCCGGACCAAGCAGGGTGCGTACGCCTATGACTACGTCGTCATGGACGCGCCGCCCACCGGCCGTATCACCCGGTTTCTCAATGTGAACGACGAAGTGGCCGGGCTCGCGAAGTTCGGGCCGATACATCATCAGGCCCAGGCGGTGATGCGCGTGCTCAAATCCCCGCAGACCGCCGTCCATCTGGTGACCCTGCTGGAGGAGATGCCGGTTCAGGAGACGGCGGACGGCGTCGCCGAGCTGCACGCCGCCGACCTGCCGGTGGGCAAGGTGATCGTGAACATGGTGCGTCCGCACATCCTGGACGGGGACGCGGTGCGCAGCGCCTCGGGCGACCGCCGCAAGGAGATCGCCAAGGCCCTCACGGCGGCCGGGGTGAGCGGCGCGGCCAAGCTGGTGACACCTCTGCTGGAGCAGGCCGTCGAGCACGCTCAACGTGTTGAGCTGGAGCGTGAGCAGCGGGACACGCTGAACCGGCTGGAGGTGCCGTCGTATGAGCTCCCGCTGCTGAGCGAGGGGGTCGACCTGGCCGGGCTCTACCAACTGGCGAAGGAACTGCGGAAGCAAGGGACCGGTTCATGACCCTGGAAGCGTCGGCGACGCCTCTCGAAGTCGACCAGCTCATCGACGATCCGGCCACCCGCATCATCGTGTGCTGCGGCTCGGGCGGGGTCGGCAAGACGACGACCGCGGCGGCTCTCGGCGTACGGGCGGCCGAGCGCGGCCGTCGTGTGGTCGTGCTGACCATCGACCCGGCCCGCCGGCTGGCCCAGTCCCTGGGGATCGATTCGCTGGACAACACTCCGCGCCGGGTGGCGGGCATAGCTCCCGACGCCGCAGCCGCCGGGGGCGAGCTGCACGCCATGATGCTCGACATGAAGCGGACCTTCGACGAGATCGTCGAGGCGCACGCGGACCCCGAGCGGGCCCGCGCCATTCTGGAGAACCCCTTCTACCAGTCCCTGTCGGCCGGTTTCGCGGGCACCCAGGAGTACATGGCGATGGAGAAGCTGGGCCAGCTCCGCGCCCGGGACGAATGGGATCTGATCGTCGTCGACACTCCGCCCTCGCGCAGCGCGCTGGACTTTCTGGACGCGCCCAAGCGGCTGGGGTCGTTTCTGGACGGCAAGCTGATCAAGCTGCTGGTGGCTACGGCACGGGTGGGCGGCCGGGCGAGGATGAAGGTCCTCAATATCGGCATGTCGATGATGACCGGAACGCTGGGCAAGCTGCTCGGCAGCCAGCTGCTGCGGGACGTACAGACGTTTGTGACGGCGATGGACACGATGTTCGGCGGCTTCCGCACCCGGGCGGACGCCACCTACCGGCTGCTCCAGGCGCCCGGCACCGCTTTTCTGGTGGTGGCGGCGCCGGAGCGGGACGCGCTGCGGGAGGCGGCGTACTTCGTGGAGCGGCTGGCGGAGGAGCGCATGCCGCTCGCCGGGCTGATCCTCAACCGGGTTCACGGCAGCCGTGCGGACCGGCTCTCGGCGGAACGAGCGCTCGCCGCGGCGGAGAACCTCGCCTCGGGAAGTACGTCAGAAAATCTTGACGAGAACGGCATTGTGGATCAGGGGGTCGGGAAGACTGGTGTTCGTGAGACCACGGACGCCTCTCCCGAAGCCCCGGCCGTGGATCACACCCCACCGCACCACCCCGAGCAGTGCGAGAGCCCCGAGCCCACCACCGAAGCGGCCGTATCCCCCCCAGCAGGCCGCTCCACAGCACCCGATTCCGCGGCACTCCCCGCCGCCGCGGACCATCGCGCCGTAGACCCGCGCACCGGCCGGCAGGACGGCGCCGAGCCGCAGAACGCCCGGCCGCAGGACATGGAGCCCCACGACACCGAGCCGCACGACACCGAGCAGTACGCCCCTGAGCCGCACGACATGGAGCCCCACCACCCGGAGCAGTACGTCCCGGAGCAGTACGCCGCCGAGCAGCAGACCGTGGAGCAGCTGACGGCGGGTCTGCTGCGCCTGCATGCCGAAAGGATGCAGGTACTCGCTCGCGAACAGCGCACCCGTGACCGTTTCACCGCGCTCCACCCCGAGGTGGCGGTGGCAATGGTGTCCGCCCTGCCCGGCGACGTACACGATGTGGCGGGGCTCCGAGCCATCGGTGACCAGCTCGCGACCGGTGGCCACGCGACATCGGCCGACGCCGTATAGGCAGCCGAGGCCGTATAGGCATATGCGCTTCGGCGCATATCCGAGGCAGACCGCTGAGCCGTCCGATCGACGCGCCCTGGACGCCTATGCGTTCCCGGCGTCCGTACATATGCCTGGACGCCGCCCACGCGTCTGCCGGCGCCTATCCCACCGCCGCGTATGTCTCATATGTCTCATCATCATCGAGACCCACGGGCAGAATGCCCGCGCTGCGCTCGTACTCCGTACGCGCGGTCTCCAGGAGTCTGCGCCATGAGGTGACCGTGGGCCGCCTGCGCAACAGAGCGCGCCGCTCCCTCTCGGTCATTCCGCCCCACACACCGAACTCCACTCGGTTGTCGAGGGCATCCGCCAGGCATTCGGTCCGCACCGGACATCCGGTACACACCGCCTTGGCCCTGTTCTGCGCTGCCCCTTGTACGAACAGTTCATCCGGATCGGTAGTGCGGCAGGCTGCCTGCGCACTCCAGTCGGTTACCCAGCCCATCCCGGCGCCGTCCTCTCCCGAATCGAGGCTCCCCCACGGCGGCAGCGGCATATTCACCGCTGCCAGTTGAGGACGTTACGGAAGGCGGACACACCGCAACACCCCCTTCGGGCCCAATCTTGAATGGCCCGAACGGACTATGCGTACGCGGCAGATCACCCAGGGGAGTGACCTGAAGGCATAACGGACCAACCCCATAAAGCTGGGCATATCGACCCAGGCGGGGCGGGAGCCTGACGGCACATAAGGCGGATTCGGCTGGAATCCGGACATGAACTACCGGATTCCGCTTCCAGTCCCGCCACGGCCATAGTGACTAGGACCGTCGCGGAGACGACACAGCCAGGTTGCTACGAAATTGCTACAAACATGCTGCGACCTGCTGTGGATTCCGGGAATGCCTTGATGCAAAACCACACTCTTGTGACAGTTGAGAGCAGCTTAGGCCAAGGCCTATACGTGTGTCCGGCGAATGAGAACGTAGGCTGACTTCATGCCAAAGAAGCGCTCGGGCGGCGGTCTGACCGGGACCCAACAAGCCGCCAAGTTCCTCGGTGTCAGCGTGCTCGCCGGAGCGGTGCTCGCGGGTATCGCCCTCCCCGCCGCCGGGGTGCTGGGGCTCGCGGCCAAGGGGACGGTCAAGGGATTCGACGAGATCCCCGCCAACCTCAAGCGGCCCCCGCTCAGCCAGCGCACCACCATCCTGGACTCCAAGGGCGGCGAGATCGCCACGGTCTACTCCCGCGACCGCACGGTGGTGCCGCTCAAGGACATCTCGCCGTACATGCAGAAGGCGATCGTCGCGATCGAGGACTCGCGCTTCTACGAGCACGGCGCGATCGACCTCAAGGGCGTGCTGCGCGCGCTCAACAAGAACGCGACCAGCGGCGGCGTGGCCCAGGGCGCGTCGACCCTGACTCAGCAGTATGTGAAGAACGTCTTCGTGGAGGAGGCCGGCGACGACCCGGACAAGGTCGCCCAGGCCACCCAGCAGACGCTCGGCCGCAAGATCCAGGAGCTGAAGTACGCGATCCAGGTCGAGGAGGAGCTCGGCAAGAAGAAGATCCTGGAGAACTACCTCAACATCACCTTCTTCGGCCAGCAGGCCTACGGCGTCGAGGCCGCCTCCCAGCGCTACTTCTCCAAGCCGGCCAAGGACCTGGATCTGGAGGAGGCCGCCATGCTCGCGGGCCTCGTCCAGGCCCCGAGCCGCTACGACCCGGTCAATGACTCGGAGGAGGCCCGCAAGCGCCGCAATGTGGTGCTTCAGCGCATGGCCGACGTCGGGAACATCACCCAGGCGGACGCCGACAAGGCCAAGGCGAGCGACGTCAAGCTCAAGGTGAGCCGGCCGAAGAACGGCTGTATCACCGCGGTCGACGGCGCGGGCTTCTTCTGCGACTACGTGCAGCAGGTGTTCCTGGCCGACCCGGTCTTCGGCAAGACCAGGGAGGACCGGGCCAAGATCTGGAACCGCGGCGGTCTGACGATCAAGACGACGCTGGATCCGCAGGCGCAGAAATCCGCGCAGGAATCGATCAAGAGCCACATCTACCAGTCGGACCAGGTCGCCACCGCTGTGACCATGGTCGAGCCGGGCACCGGCAAGATCCAGGCGATGGGCCAGTCCCGGCCATACGGTTTCGGCAAGAACGAGACCACGATCAACTACTCCGTCGACAAGAAGTACGGCGGCTCGAACTACGGCTTCCCGGTCGGTTCGACGTTCAAGCCGTTCGTCGCGTCCGCGGCCATAGAGCAGGGTCTCTCGCCGGCCCAGGTGTACTCCTCGCCGTACCAGATGCCGTACCCGGCGTCGATCTCCGCGTGCGACGGAAAGACCTGGCTCAACGACGCCAAGTCCAACCTGGAGAACGAAGACGCTTCCGAAATCGGCCCGTACGGCCTCAAAGAGGCGATGGAGCTCTCCGTCAACACGTACTTCGTGCAGATGATCGAGGAAATCGGTCTCTGCCCGGTCGTGGACATGGTCGACAAGCTGGGCGTGGTGCAGGGCAACGGCACCAAGCTCCCGGTCGCGCCCGCGCCGCTGACGCTGGGCTCGACGGGCATCTCGCCGCTGGTGATGGCGAACTCGTACGCGACCTTCGCCAACCGGGGCATGTACTGCACGCCGACCGCCATCGAGTCGATCCGCACGGCGGACGGCAAGAGCCTCGCGGTGCCGAAGAGCAGCTGCGAGCGGGCGATGTCGGAGCGGACGGCGGACACGATCAACACCCTGCTCAGCGGTGTGACCGACTCCGGTACGGGCCGCAAGGCGGGTCTGGAGAGCCGCGCCAACGCGGGTAAGACCGGTACGACCGACGAGCGGAAGAACGCGTGGTTCGTCGGCTACACCCCGAATCTCTCCGGAGCGGTGTGGGTCGGCAGCCCGAGCCAGCAGGTCAACATGATGGACATCACCATCGGCGGCCAGTACCACCCGAAGGTCTACGGCGGCGAGGTTCCCGGTCCGATCTGGCGGGACGCCATGACGGGGGCCCTGGAGAACAGGGAAGCGCTGGCGTTCAACAGCGTGACGCTCCCGGAAGCGCCGAAGGACGAGAGCTCCGGCGGTGACGGGGACGGCGACGGCGACAGCGATGGGGACAGCGACAGCGACGGGGGCTTCAGCCCCGGCGGCCGGCTGGGGGACGGCAAGCCCGGCGACGGGGAGCCCGGTGACGGGGACTCCGGCAATGAGCCGATTCCCGGCATCTCCGTACCGGCCGATCTGCTCGGCGGAGCCGCCAGTCAGGGAACGGGCGGCGGCGACGCCGCGACCGAGGGACAGGACAGCGGCGACGGTGTGGTCGAAGGACAGGGCAGCGGCGGCTGGGACTGACCGGCGGCGGCAGCGCTGAGGGAGGGCCCCGGGTCTTGACGGACCCGGGGCCCTCCCTCTCTGTCTGTGTACGGCTGGGTGGTCTCTGCGCGGGGGATCAGGCGAGGCCCTGGTACCGCTGGAGGCGCTCCGTCACGCCGTACGTACGGTGCGTACCGCATGCGCCGTACCGCGCCGCGCCGCATCGGCGGCTCGGCAGCTCGGCAGCTCGGCAGCTCGGCAGCTCGGCGGCTCGGCGGCTCGGTGCGGTCAGCCCGCGAGGAGCGGCTTCACCGCGGCGGCGACACGGCCGCCGTCGGCCCGCCCGGCCACCTTCGGGTTCACGATCTTCATCACGGCGCCCATGGCCCGCGGCCCCTCGGCGCCGGCGGCCCTGGCCTCCGCGACGGCCTCGGCCACGATCTGCTTCAGCTCGTCGTCCGTCAGCTGCTGCGGAAGGTACGCGTCGAGGAGTACGCCCTCGGCCTTCTCCCGCTCCGCCTGCTCGGCCCGGCCGCCCTGGGCGAAGGCGTCGGCGGCCTCACGGCGCTTCTTCGCCTCCTTCGCGATCACCTTCTGCACCTCGTCGTCGGAGAGCTCACGGGCGGTCTTGCCCGACACCTCTTCCTTGGTGATGGCGGCGAGGGTCAGCCGGAGCGTGGCGGAGCGCAGCTCGTCGCGCGCCCTGATCGCTGCGGTCAGGTCTTCGTGGAGCTTGGACTTGAGCGTGGTCATACCAAGCAGTGTGGCAGGTGAGGGTACGGCGGCGCGGCACCATTTCGCGGGCGGCCCGGATGAGCCGTGGGGCGGACGGCCCGCCCACCCCGTACGAGGCGCGGCGCGGAAGGGCCCGTACGGCGTGTGGCGTGGGCGGCGACCCCGTACAGCGTGTGGCGTGGGCGACGGCCGCGTACAGCGTGTGGCGTGGGCGACGGCCGCGTACAGCGAGTGCGGCGGGCGACCCCGTACGGCGAGCCGCGCGGGCGCACCGTACAGACGAAGATCGAATACGCCGCCCGCCCCGCTGGACGCCGGACGGCGTCTGCAACGATGGGCGTATGCGCGCACGCTACGGAGTCCCCCTGGCCATCACGGCGGTCGGCGCCGCCGGCATCACGTACGCCGCCGCCTTCGAGGCCCGCTCCTTCCGCCTCCGGAGACTGACCGTCCCCGTACTGCCGAAGGGCATGCGCCCGCTCCGGGTGCTTCAGGTCTCGGACATCCATATGGTCAGCGGCCAGCGCAAGAAGCGGGCGTGGCTCCAGTCGCTCGCCGGGCTGCGCCCGGACTTCGTGGTCAACACGGGCGACAATCTGTCCGATCCGGAGGGCGTCCCGGAGGTGCTGGACGCGCTGGGCCCGCTGATGGAGTTCCCGGGCGTCTATGTCTTCGGCTCGAACGACTACTACGGGCCCAAGCTGCGCAACCCCGCCCGCTATCTGTTCGAGAAGGCCCAGGGCCGCCATGGCCTCAACGGCAACGCTCCCGCCACGGGAGTGATCCACAACCCGTGGGAGGAGCTGCGCGACGCCTTCGACACGGCGGGCTGGGTGGGGCTGAGCAACACCCGCGGCCGACTGAAGCTGGACGGCTACGAGCTGGCCTTCACCGGCCTCGACGACCCCCACATCAAGCGCGACCGCTACGAGGAGGTCGCGGGCGGCCCGGAGAAGGACGCCGACCTCTCCCTGGCGATAGTCCACGCCCCGTATCTGCGCACCCTGGACGCTTTCACGGCGGACGGCTACCCCTTGATCCTGGCGGGCCACACCCACGGCGGCCAGCTGTGCATCCCGTTCTACGGCGCGCTGGTGACCAACTGCGACCTGGACACGGACCGGGTGAAGGGCCTGTCCACCCATGAGTCGGCGGGCAATGTCTCCTACCTCCACGTCTCAGCGGGCTGCGGCACCAACCGCTACACCCCGGTCCGCTTCGCCTGCCCCCCGGAGGCGACGCTGCTGACCTTGGTGGAGCGCGACTGAGCGCGACTGAGCGGGGGCTGCGGAGCTGCTCGGGGCTTGGCCGAGGACCGGCCGGAGCTCGGCTGTGGACCCGTCGTGGACCTGGGCGTGGACCTGGGCGTGGACCTGGCCATGGACCTGGGCGAGGCTGCGGCAGGGCCCGGCCGGGCCGCGACGGGGCCGGTGAAAACCGGATTTCGCCTGGGAGCGCGGGTGGGCTAAAGTAATCGATGTCGCCGCGACAGTGGTGACATCGGGGTGTAGCGCAGCTTGGCAGCGCGCTTCGTTCGGGACGAAGAGGTCGTGGGTTCAAATCCCGCCACCCCGACAGCTGAAACACCAGGTCAGGGGCCTGATCCACTAAATGGATCAGGCCCTTGACTTGTTCCTGGGGCCACCTTGGGAGCCATTTGGGAGCCGGATTCGAAATTCGGCTCCCCGACTCCAGCACGATGAGGGCCCCGAGGACGGCGAGGCTCCCTCACCTTGGCCGTTAGAGCAGGTGCAGGTTGGGAGCCTGGGCAACGTCCGCGTATTCAGACAGGGCCACGACCGTCACACCCGCGTCTTCGAGGAGCTCGGTGCCATCGGCCCCTGCGACGAAGGTGTCGGGCTCGCTCCAAGCGGTGACGACACGACGGAGGCCGCTGTCCCTGATGAGCTGAGCGCAGGGGCGAGGGCGGGATGCCCGCTTGGCGCAGGGTTCCAGGGAGCTGTAGATCGTGGCGGTGGCGAGCCGGGCATCCTCGGCGGGGAGCTTGGCTAGGGCACCTTCCTCTGCGTGGTCGTGGGGATTGTTCTCGCGGGAGTAGCCGCGGGCGAGTTCGGTCCCGTCGGCCGCGACGATGACCGCCCCCACGCTGAAAGCGGTCGTCGAGGGCGGGCAGAGGGCGGCCAGCTCGCAGGCGAGGGAGATCCAGTCCCGGTCTGCGGTGTTGGGCTTGCGGCCGGTGCCCGGCGCACTGGCTGAGGGGGCAGTACTCATCGGGGCTCCGTCGAGGTGTCCTTGGGGGCGTACCTCAGGAGTACCACGTCGCCGATCTGGCGGGTTCCCAGAAGTCGGAGGCGGGCGGCCGGGCCGCCGGGATAGCCAGCTGGGCCGAGCATCCGTACCGCGTCCGGCTGACCGACCAGGAGCGGGGCGATGACGAGCTGGAGTTCGTCGGCAAGCGCTGCTTCGAGCAGTTGTGTGTGGATGGTGCCGCCGCCTTCGACCATCAGCCGCTTGACGCCGTACACATCGCCAAGGATGTCGAGAGCGGTCGGCCAGACGGCCTCGACAGGGACGCTCTGGACGGTGGCCAGGTCACCGAGGTTGGCGCGCGCCTTGGTGGTGGCCGCGTCGCCGACGGCCAGGACGAGCTTGTCCCCGCCGTGGTGCCAGAACTTCCAGCCGGGATCGAGGTCACCCGTGCCGGTAACGGTGATCTTCAGGGGGTACTCCGGCTGACCGGCGGCCACCCGGGACGCCCTGCGCTCTGCCGAGTTCACGAGGAGGCGGGGATTGTCGGCCCGGAGCGTTCCGGCGCCGACAAGGATGGCGTCGACGCCGGCTCGTACGGAGTCAACGCGCTCGAAGTCCTCCTTGTTGGACAGCAGGAGCCGGTCCTCACCCAGGCGGGTATCGAGGTGGCCGTCGATCGAGACGGCTGCGGACAGCAGAACGTACGGGCGAGGCACGCTATCTCCAGAAGGTATACGCGGGTGGGTCAGGCGGGATGCAGAACGATGCGGTCGAGCGACGCCCGGAACTCGGCGACGCCGTCCTCGGCGGCTGCGGGGGCCAGCGCTTGGTCGAGCCGGCCGAGCTGACCGAAGATCCGCGCGGAACCGGTCTCGGCGGCGATGCCTACGGCCTGCCCACCGATTCGGGCAGCCAAGGTCATGTTGCCCGTGCCTGCATGGGCACGGGCAGCGCGAGCGAGATAGACACCACGGTCCCGACGATATGCGGGAGGAAGCACTGCGATGGCGGTGTCGAAGTCCGCTGCGGCCTGCTCATAGTCACCAAGTGCAGCCAGAGAGCGGGCTCGGGCGGTGCTGATGTACGCCGTATCGAGCCAGGATCCCCAGACGCCGTCGGTGCCCGCGCGATCGAGGAGGGTGAGCGCGGTTTCGTAAGCCCGATGAGCTTCAGCGCCTTCACCGAGTACGGCATGCGCGTGGGCCTCGTGCAGGACAGCGATGACTTCGAGACGGCTCCCGGGCCGGGCGGTGCGCCGAGCAGCGGCGGCAAGGCCGAGGGCGTCGACAGGGTGTCCGGTGTCGACCGCGAGCTGGGCCTTTCGGCCGAGGATGTACGCGGTGAGATCAGTGTCGCCAGTGATGTGCGAAGCGTCGAGTGCCTTCGCGGTATGACCGTGGGCGGTGCGTTCGTCGCCGATGTCCTGGGCGAACCACCCCGCCAGCTCTTCGTAGCGCGTCTCCAAGGCGAGAAGCTCAACGGCGTCATTGCCACGGGCAGCTCGGCGTCTTGTGGCAAGAGAGACGAGGTGCTGTTGCAGCGCAGGCAGCACGTGCCGGGGGCCGATGAGGTTGTCAGTCTGGATCATCACTCGGCGGAGCTGCGCGAAGTGCTCGAAGGGCGAGGCCATGTCAGCGAGTTCCGTGGCAGCCGCCGCAGCCGGGATGGACGTCGCAGCCAGACCGGCGAGCCCGGAGGCGAGAACAACACGGCGAGGCACGGGCACGAAGAGAATCCTTCCGTGGATTCGGGCAGGGACGACGACCGTTTCCGTGTCGTCTCCAAGAGAGACTGCCTGCCCGGGCGTGCTTCCGGTCAGGGTCACCAGGTCGCTGACCCCATGGACCCGTGTGTTGGCCCCGTGAGTCGCCGTCCCGGCTCTGGACACAAGGGCAGAGCCATCCTGGGGAGCATCGCGCTCCGCCTCGTCCCAGCAACGAACTAATGCACCAGCGGCGTCAAGAGCCTCATCGAGGGCGATGGCCGCGTGCTCGGAACAGGACGTTCAGCGCGCTCGAAACGTCCAAGATGTGAGCGATCAATCAACGCCTTGCGAGCGAGGACCTGCTGCGACAGTCGACGGGCCTCGCGGAACTGGCGTAGCTCGTAACCCCAGCGATGCCATGGGCCGGCGTCCGGAGTCAGCTCGTTCGGCTGCTGACCCACGCTTTCGCCTCCCCCGTGCACCGTCGTTCACCCTGCGGATTGACGCCAACGTCACCCGTTGGCGCTCGATGGGGCCTGAGGAGCCAACGTGCGGGGCTCCGTCCAGGGCCTCCCGACCACGGGCCCGGAGCGATTTCATCGTTGGTGCGAGCTGAGCACACGGTACCCGAACACCCCTTGCGGCGGCCCTGATTCACGTCAGCGCCGCCAGTCCAGCCCGCCACTTCGAACGCTTCATTGCCATCGCCGCGTGAGTCCTGCGAGGACTGCGCAACTGGAGAGAAGGGCGACCATGAAACGAACACCCTGCAGGCTGAGGCCGAGGAGCGCAGCTACGCGAAAGGAACACAGCGACCGGGCGACGCGGGGGCAATCCCAGCTTGCCGGGCAGGCCGGCTCGCTCGACCTCGTCGTCTGCCGCAACGTCCTTCCGTCTATCGATCACCAGCGGTTCGTGGTCGACACGCACCGTTGGCTGCGCCCTGGTGGCCAGCTGTGCGTCCTGGTCCGCGTCTAGCCCGAGCGCGGGGCCGAGTCGGCCGAGAGGCCGTGGCAGCACGGCTTCACCGAGCAGCGGGGGCAGGTCCTTCAGGACGGGTGGGCCGAGCAAGATCGCTGCTGGCTCGGCAGGCACACCACGATCTGGGGGTTGACCCCTCCGCAGCCACGTATGTGGGGGACATGGCAGTCGACCAGGAATCGGCGGCTCGCGCCGGTGTCGCGTACGTCCACGCGGGGTGGGGATACGGGCAGCCCACCTCACCCATTCCGGAGATTGTCGAGTCGCCGCAGGAGTTGCTGCAGCTCCTCCACTCCGTCGGGCCGTCCGAGCCGTTCGTTGAGGGGAGCATGGTGTGAGTATCCGTCCGACCGGCGGTTTGGGCCTCGTCCGTTCCGATTGCGGCGGACAGCCCCGATGGGCTCTTGTCGGCAGCGGCGCCCTTGGCCACGTACAGACCGACTGCATCAAGACGGCTGAGCTGGAGGCCATACCCCTCGACCGAGAAGAACTGCGCGACCTCGTCGAGACCGTCATGTCCGCCCTGGAGAGCTACAGCGGTGCGCTCGCCTCCACGCCTGGTGGTGTCGGCTGGTTCCATGTGCAGCACGTTCCCGTTCGGCGTTTCGTGGCCGAGATGCTGCGCAAGCTGCTGGCTCTGAGCGCCTGGGAGCCGTTCGCGGCGGCTCCGGGGCCCGTGACCCTCGCCCCGCACGAAGGGCTCGTCGGTCTGCGTTCGAGCAGCTCAAGGGAGTACCTGGCCTACACCGTCACCTGGTCCGGCATCGCCTACCTGCTCGGAGCAGCGGCCCAGTACAACCCTTCCCGCTCCGCTCGGTTACGCAATCTCTCCCGGGCCAACACGGCGAACGGGGAGCCGAGCCCGCTCCCCTCACGTCTGAGGGAGAGAGACGTCGTAGCGCTGTCCTGGTCCTCCCGTCACGCGGCCACCCTGATGCCGGTGCTCGTCGAGCTGGAGCGCGACGGGCGCACGAGCCTCATGCTCGACCTCGCCACCGACCGGGCGGAGCGGTGCCCGGCACCGTCGGCCACGGACATCGTCCTGCGCTCGCCGCCGAGTGATCTCTTCACTCTTTCCGGCACCGCCGAGGACCTCCATCTGCCTGAGGACGGCCACACCGTCCGCATCAAGGGTCACACCGTCCAACTCGCCAGAGTTGTAAAACTCTTGTCCGTACTCCTGGAGACGAGCGGCGGGTGTACCCAGCCCTCGTGGCGGACCCTCGTCCAGGCGGAAACCTGGCTCGACGGCGTCCTCACCGCGACCCGGCCACATACCGTCCTCCTCAGCAACGACACCAGCCCGCTGGGCGCGCTGGCCGTGCACACGGCGGAACGCCACGGCGCGAACACAGTCCACGTCCAGCACGGGGCGTGGACGGCGGAGTCGGTCGGCAGGCCGACACTGCACAGCCGCGACGTCGTCGTGATGGGGGAACGGGACCGTCTGCTGGCGACAGCGTGGGTGCGCCACCCCGCCGCCGAACTGCACGTGCTGGGACAGCCCCGCTTCGATGCGCTCGCGGGTCTCGGCCGTGAGGCGCAGCGGCGGTACCTGGAGAAGTTGCTGGCTTCCGGCAATCGCCGTGCTCCTGCCCGGATCGCGGTATGGGCCTGCCAGCCGTTCGGACCCGATCGGCTCAAGGCCCAGGCAGACCTTCTCCTGGACGGACTGCGTGCGGCGGACAGCGACTGGGGGCTCGTCATCGCCCCGCACCCGGCACAGAGCACCGACGTCTTCTCCCCACTGCTCCGAAGTGACGGAGGGCTCCTCGTGGCCGTCGCCGATCCTCGGGTCGGCGCCCGGGGCTGCCTCGCCGGTGCCGACGCCCTGGCGAGTGCGTACTCGACGTGCGGGATCGAGGCCGCTCTGCTCGGCGTCCCGGTCCTCGAAATCGGCTCGCCAGGCGAACGCACGCTGGACCTGGCCGGCTATGGCCTCGCAAGGCGGTGCAGCAACGCTCACGACGTCGCCGAGGTGCTCTCCGCACTGCGCGATCCGCGCCCGCGCGCCCTGCGGACGGCCACCGATGCGGTATGCCGGTGGCGCGGCGACAGCGCGGCCCAGGTCGCACGCCTCATCACCCAGCGTGCCGAAGCCCGCGCCACGTCTTCCAATCACGTCCACCACGATGCCCACGGCGCGGCCTGTGTGCCGCCCCAGGGTGAAGGAGTCCCTTCCCGCCCTGTGGGGTGGCGACGATGCCCACATCCCAGTTCGCCTCCTGGGCTGCGGTGATCAGCTTGCCGACGTCACCAGCGATGCCGGACGCGCACACGACGACGTAGAGGAAGGGCTTCTTGGTCTGTTGGCCTGGCTGATCACTCACGCGGGCACTCCCGGTTGGCGACTGAAACGGTGCGGTTCAGGCAGCGTACGGCGACGGTCGCGGTCACCTGGCGGGTCCGCCGTCTCGCCCACCGGCCGCCGCCCAGCGCCCGCGCCGCCCAAACACACACCACCACGAGGTCAGGGCCGGTAGCCAGGCACCAGGCATACCCGTCCGCGGCACCGGCACGCCCGAACCGCCCAACAGCTTCGGGTGGCCGTATTGACTCAGATGCCCCCATAGCACCTCAGCCCGCTGCTACGGTCCCCGCATGACGCACTCGGTCCCCACAGTTCGCCCTGTCGACCTCCGAGTTGAGCCGGTCAACCAAGTCCTTGATCGCGTCGAACGATCCCTGCAGGTGCGCTTGGACTCGACCTCAGTCGTACGCAAGCGCCGTTCCGTGGGCGCCTGGACAGACCGCGACACCTGGGTACGGGTGGAACGACGCTCACTGAACAAGATCGGCGATCAAGGGTGGAACGGCACGGAAAGCGCCGCCCTCCTGGAGGGGCTGGCGCAGCCCGCATGGCTGGGGTGTGTGGTCTGGCGGGACACGGACGGACCGGTGATGTGGCGGGCGGATGAGACGGAGGTCCTGCCCGGCGCTCCGGTCGGCACCGCTGTGCTGAGTGCGGACCCGGTGCTGCCCGAGGAGTGGTGGCGGGCGTTCAACTCCTCCCTGGACGCGCTCTCGCGGAATACGACGAGGCGCGTGGCCACCCCGGACACTGTCATGATCACGCAGCACCTCGTCACCGAGTCGATCCGTGGCACGTTCTCCGACGAGATCGACACGTCCGTCGAACGATGGGTGCCGGCCCACGCCGACCTGAACTGGGCCAATATGAGCGCCCCGGTGTTCAGTCTCTTCGACTGGGAGGACTGGGGGAACGCTCCCCAGGGGCTGGACGCCGCCACGCTCTGGGCCGCCTCGCTCGCCGTCCCCGCTCTGGCCGACCGCGTACGGCGTGAACGGCGGGGCGACTTCGAGAGCCGGGACGGCAAGCTGATGACGCTGTTCGCGTGCTCGAAGATCCTGGGGCCGGACGCCTATCCGGAGGACCCTCGAATCGAGCCCGCACGGCATATGGCGCGGCAGGTCATCGCGGAGCTTCAGGCGGACTGACCGCTCGATCGCTCCCGGAGCAGGGCAGTACCCGTTGATCGTCTGTTCTTCGGCCTCGCCGGCCAGGGCGTCGAGCAGCTCCGGCTGCCGGGTGACGGAGAGGTCTCCGCCAACCGGCTGCGGGATGCCGCGTCAACAGCATCCCGCTGGGGACTTGGTCCGGGTCGAGACACAAGAAGCCCTATCGCGCCGCGCGTTGTTCACACTCCACCGACGTTAGGGAAATGATGACCTGCGGGGAAGTAACTACGCAACAGCCGCCCGGACAGCGGAAGGCGGGAAACACCGCTTACCAGCGAAGTCACAGAGAGATCGAATTCTTCAAAAGAAGCTTCCCGCTCCGATTCCTGAAGAATCCGGGTGCGCGTTCTTCATGTTTCGTCTGAAGGACTATCCCCTGCTGTTCCCGCCGGTGAAGATGTTCACGGCAGGGCATCCGGCGTCAACCGGCCCCTGCCGGCGCCACCTTGTCCGGGTCGTGGTGCCGGAGCGTCGGCGATGCCCCGGCACCATAGGAAGAATCGAGGCCGTATGCCCGTCCCACTCTCCCGAGCTCTCTCCCACCAGGGGCCCTTCACCTGGTGCCTTGCCCACTGCGGCGAGGGTGCCGCAGCCCCGTGTACGCATCAGCCGCCGGCCTCCGCTGCCGTCATTCTGGCTCTGGTGCTCGCGGGAGTGAGCCTGCTGGTCATGGCCGGCTGCACGCCGCAGATCGCTGTCGCGGCGGTGGCCGCCAGCGGAATCGTCGCGGTCGAACTCCGCCTGCGCCTGTCCTGACCGGGCACGGGGCACCGGGTCCGCTCGGTGCCCCGGCTTCAACGAAAGGAGGATGGCCGGCCTTGACGCGTCCCAACAACGAACTGCCCGATGAGCGGAGTCTTCCCTGCGTGGCGCTGGCCGCCGAGCTGCGTGCGCTGCGGGAGCGCGCCGGTCTCACCCTCAGCCGTCTCTCGCGTCTTTCGGGACTGTCGACCGGCACCCTGTCCATGGCACAGGGCGGAGTGACCGTGCCCAGCGAGAAAACCCTCAAGGCGTTCATCGACGCCTGTGGCGATCCGGAACCGGCTCCATGGCTGGCCCGCCGAGAAGCCGCCCTGCGCGGGGAGCGCCCGGTGTCGGCGAGTCCGCGCCCCAAGCGCACGGCGTACGAGGACCGTGTCCGTCCCGCCTGGCGGGGCACATGGCTGCGCTGGGACAGGACCGGCAGGCTGACTCCTCCTTCGCAGGCGACGGGACCCCGGGTCCTGTCCTTCTGGCTCTCGGGGCTGCGCGCTTACCGGTCGGTGTCCTTCCGGGCCATGGCCCGGCAGTGCGGCTACGCCCACTCCACACTCGCCGCGATGGCCAGTGGCTTCGAGCCCGTGACGGTACGTGGGCTGCTGGCCTTCCTCGACGGATGCCGGGTGACGGGCTTCGCGGAGAGGATCGAGTGGCTGGATCTGCTGGAGCGCACCTGTACAAGCCCTCGCCGTCGCCTGGACGCGGCCCGCGAACAGATGCGGTTGCGCACTCTGATGTCCGGAGGAACCCCGGACACGGCAGGCGCCGCGCCTTCCGGCCGGAAGGAAAGGGGCGACAGCGGTGCGGGCGACTGGCCGGAGCTGCCGAGACCTGCCTGGCCGAGGCAGCGTGCCGTGCACGTCGACCGGCACCTTCTCAAGGTCGACCTGCAGGCGCTGAACCGTTACTACGGTGCGCAGTTCGTTCCGCTGCTCGCCCGGCACACGGGCATCCCCGTCACGACCCTGCGCCGCTATCTGCGCGACGAAGTCGGCTTCCTCGGCGGCGACCAGACGAACCGGGTGGCAGCCGCCTTGGTGAGGCTGGGCAGCACGCCGCCGCCCCGGGACCGTCTCCCCTCCGTTCTGCCGCCCCTGGCCGACTGGAGTCCGGCGCCCACCCGGGTGCGCCGCGAGCCCAGTCCCTCGCGGGCATAGGCCGGGAGGTCCGCGTATCGCCGGTCCAGGTGAGTCCGAGACGCCCCTGGCGCCGGAGCGTCGCACCCGAGCCCGCTCCCCGGATGTACTCCGTCCATCTCGATGCCACGCTGGTGGACCGCGCCGCCCGCGTCCTAGGCACCGTCGGTCCCGAGGAGACCGTGCTCGCCGCGCTCTCCGGCGTACCGGAGCGAGCCTCCGAGGCCGACCGGCTGCGGAAAGAACTTCAGCACATCGCGGCCGTCACGGACCGGGCCCTCCGGCCCGGCGGCCGGTCATGAGGCGAGACCGGTGCGCCGGGCGCAGAGGGGGCTAGCGGGGCAGGTCAGGTGTCGGTGTTTGACTCCAGGTCGCCCTCGGTCTCCAGGTAGACGCGGCGCAGCGCCTCCAGGACCGCCGGGTCCGGCTTGGCCCACATGCCGCGGGACTCGGCCTCCAGGAGGCGTTCGGCTATGCCGTGCAGAGCCCAGGGGTTGGCCTCCTGGAGGAAGGCGCGGTTCTGCGGGTCGAGGACATAGGTCTCCGTCAGCTTGTCGTACATCCAGTCGGCCACCACGCCCGTCGTGGCGTCGTAGCCGAAGAGATAGTCGACGGTCGCCGCGAGTTCGAACGCCCCCTTGTAGCCGTGGCGGCGCATCGCCTCGATCCACTTCGGGTTCACCACCCGGGCGCGGAAGACCCGCGAGGTCTCCTCCACCAGGGTGCGGGTGCGGACCGTCTCCGGGCGGGTGGAGTCGCCGATGTACGCCTCCGGGGCCGTGCCGCGCAGTGCGCGGACCGTGGCCACCATGCCGCCGTGGTACTGGAAGTAGTCGTCCGAGTCCGCGATGTCGTGCTCGCGGGTGTCGGTGTTCTTCGCCGCCACCGCGATCCGCTTGTACGCGGTCTCCATCTCCGTACGCGCCGGCCTGCCGTCCAGCTCACGGCCGTACGCGTAGCCGCCCCACACCGTGTAGACCTCCGCCAGATCGGCGTCGGTCCGCCAGTCGCGGGAGTCGATCAGCTGGAGCAGTCCCGCACCGTACGTCCCCGGCCGGGAGCCGAAGATACGGGTCGTCGCGCGCCGCTCGTCGCCGTGTTCGGCCAGATCGGCCTGGGTGTGCGCCCGTACGTAGTTGTCCTCCGCGCTCTCGTCCAGCGAGGCCGCCAGCCGTACCGCGTCGTCCAGCAGGCCGATGGTGTGCGGGAAGGCGTCCCGGAAGAAGCCCGAGATGCGGAGGGTGACGTCGATCCTGGGGCGGCCCAGCTCGGGCAGCGGGACCGGCTCCAGGCCGGTGACCCGGCGGGAGGCGTCGTCCCAGACCGGGCGGACGCCCAGCAGGGCCAGCGCCTCTGCCACATCGTCGCCCGCCGTGCGCATCGCGCTCGTGCCCCAGAGGGAGAGCCCCACCGAGGTCGGCCACTCGCCGTTGTCCGCGCGGTAGCGCTCCAGCAGCGATTCGGCCAGCGCCTGGCCCGTCTCCCAGGCCAGCCGGGAGGGGACCGCCTTGGGGTCGACGGAGTAGAAGTTACGGCCGGTCGGCAGCACATTGACCAGTCCGCGCAGCGGTGAGCCGGACGGGCCCGCCGGGACGAATCCGCCGTTCAGAGCGTGGACGGCATGGTCGAGTTCGGCGGTCGTCGCGGCCAGCCGCGGCACCACCTCGCGTACCGCGAACTCCAGGACGGCCCGGACCTGCTCACCGTGGTCCGCCGGCACCGCGGCCAGGTCCCAGTCCGCGTCCGCCAGCCCCTGCACCAGGGCACGGGCCCGGGCCTCCGCCTCGTCGGCCGCCGTGCGGGTGGCCGCCGACTCATCGAGGCCCAGCGCCTCGCGCAGCCCCGGCAGTGCCGTCGTACCGCCCCAGATCTGACGGGCGCGGAGAATGGCCAGGACCAGATTCACCAGGTCCCCGCCGCGCGGGGGGCTGCCCAGCACATGCAGACCGTCGCGGATCTGGGCGTCCTTGATCTCGCAGAGCCAGCCGTCCACATGGAGCAGGAAGTCGTCGAAGCCGTCGTCCTCGGGCCGGTCCTCAAGCCCCAGATCGTGGTCGAGCTTCGCCGCCTGGATCAGCGTCCAGATCTGCGCCCGGATCGCCGGCAGCTTCGCCGGGTCCATCGAGGAGATCTGGGCGTACTCGTCCAGCAGCTGTTCCAGCCGGGCGATGTCCCCGTAGGAGTCCGCCCGCCCATCGGCGGCACGAGATGGTCCACCAGCGTCGCGTGCACCCGCCGCTTGGCCTGGGTGCCCTCACCCGGGTCGTTCACCAGGAAGGGGTAGACCAGGGGCAGATCGCCGAGGGCGGCGTCCGGGCCGCAGGCCGCCGACAGACCCGCGTTCTTGCCGGGCAGCCACTCCAGATTGCCGTGCTTGCCCAGATGGATCATCGCGTCCGCGCCGAAGCCGCCATCGGCCGAAGCCGCCGCGATCCAGCGGTACGCGGCGAGATAGTGGTGCGACGGCGGCAGATCCGGGTCGTGGTAGATCGCGATCGGGTTCTCGCCGAAGCCGCGCGGCGGCTGGATGAGGATCAGCAGATTCCCCCGGCGCAGGGCCGCGAGGACGATGTCGCCCTCCGGATTGGCGCTGCGGTCGACGAACATCTCGCCCGGCGGCGGCCCCCAGTGCCGCTCCACCTGCTCCCGCAGCGCGGCGGGCAGAGTGGCGTACCAGCGCTTGTAGTCGGCCGCCGGGATACGGACCGGATTACGGGCCAGCTGCTCCTCGGTCAGCCACTCCTGGTCATGGCCGCCCGCCTCGATCAGCGCGCGGATCAGTTCGTCGCCGTCCCCGGAGACCAGCCCCGGGATCTCGGCCTCGGGGCCGAAGTCATAGCCCTCCGCGCGGAGCCTGCGCAGCAGCGCCACGGCGCTCGCGGGGGTGTCGAGACCGACGGCGTTGCCGATCCGCGAGTGCTTGGTCGGATACGCCGAGAGCACCAGCGCCAGCTTCTTCTCCGCGGCCGGTATATGGCGGAGGCGGGCATGGCGTACCGCGATCCCGGCGACCCTGGCCGCCCGCTCGGGGTCGGCGACATAGGCGGGCAGACCGTCCTCGTCGATCTCCTTGAAGGAGAACGGGACGGTGATCAGCCGGCCGTCGAACTCCGGCACCGCGATCTGGCTCGCCGCGTCCAGCGGGGAGACGCCCTCGTCGTTCTCCTCCCAGGCGCTGCGCGAGCCGGTGAGGCAGAGCGCCTGGAGGATGGGGATGTCGAGACCGGTGAGCGCGCCCGCGTCCCATGACTCGTCGTCGCCGCCCGCCGACGCCTCGGCCGGGCGGGTGCCGCCCGCGGCGAGCACGGTGGTGACGATCGCGTCGGCGGCGCGCAGGGTCTCGATCAGCTCGGGCTCGGGGGCGCGCAGCGAGGCGACATACAGCGGCATGGCCCGCGCGCCCGCGTCCTCGATCGCCGAGCAGAGGGCGTCCACGAAGGCGGTGTTGCCGCTCATGTGGTGGGCGCGGTAGTAGAGGACCGCGATCGTCGCCGTCACGTCGGGGGCGGTACGCGGGGTGCGCTCCAGGGGGCCCCAGGTGGGGGCCGGGGCGGGTGGCTCGAAGCCATGGCCGGTGAGCAGCACCGTGTCGGAGAGGAAGCGGGCGAGCTGGGCGAGATTGCCCGGACCGCCGTGGGCGAGATAGGCGTGCGCCTCGGCCGCGATGCCGACCGGGACCGTGGAGGCTTCCATCAGCTGGGCGTCGGGGGCCTGTTCGCCGGTGAGGACGACCACCGGGAGACCGCTCTCCAGCAGCCGGTCCAGGCCGTCCTGCCAGGCGCGGACGCCGCCCAGCAGACGGACGACGACGAGTCCCGCGCCGTCGAGCAGGGCGGGCAGGTCGTCCAGCGGCAGCCGGGACGGGTTGGCGAAGCGGTACGAGACCGGGCCTTCCGCGGCACGGGCGCTGAGCAGGTCGGTGTCGGACGTCGACAGAAGCAGGATCTCGTGGGGGTACGGGGGGCGGTCCCCGGTCGTCTGAAGCATGCGGCGTCTGGCCTTCCTCGGGGTTTCCGCGCCCCGGGCGGTGTCGGACGGCGGGAGTTCCTGACTCGCCCGGCTTTTCAGGGCCGGGCTCACAGTGGCGGGACCGCGCCGGAATCTCACCGGGCTTCCTCCCCTGTCGCCGTCGCCGGCGATGACGGACCGGATGATCCGCTGATCAGTATCGTAAGGGTCACGCATTCCGTGCGGGACATACGATTTGAGTGACTATCGGTATGCTCGCCGCCATGCCCACCGCCCCCGCCGGCCCTTCGGACCAGGGCTCATCCCGGTTCACGCCCCGGTCCACGCCCCGGTCCACGTCCCGGCACGAGCTTCCCGGGCGGGACGGCGGGGACGCCTGTCCCGGCGCGTTGCGGCTCCATACGGCGGACGACGGCGCGCTGGCGCGGGTCCGCGTCCCCGGCGGCGTACTGGCGGCTGATCAGGCCGACGCGCTGGCGGCGGCGGCCGAGCGGCTCGGCGACGGGGTGCTGCATCTCACGTCCCGGGGCAATGTCCAGCTGCGCGGGCTGGGGGCGGGCTGCGGCGGGGAGCTGGCGGAGGCACTCGGCTCGGCCGGGCTGCTGCCATCGCGTCACCACGAGCGGGTGCGCAATATCGTCGTCTCCCCGCTGACCGGGCTCGACGGCCGGGGGGAGCGGGATGTACGGCCCTGGCTGCGGGAGTTGGACGGGCTGCTGTGCGCGAGCGACGCGGCGCGCGCGCTCTCAGGGCGCTTTCTGTTCGCGCTGGACGACGGGCGGGGGGATGTGGCCGCGCTCGGCGCTGATGTGGTGCTGAGGGCGGCGGCGGGCGGGGACGCGCTGCTGGGGTTCGCGCCTGGTGTTCCCGGGGGTGTCTCCTCCCGTGGTCCCGACGGTGGTTCCGCCCGTGATTCCGCCCGTGGTTCCGCCCGTGATTCCGCCCGTGATTCCGCCCGTGATTCCGCCCATGTTCCCGAGGTGCTCCGCGTCGCCGGTGCCGCAGCGGGCCGGGCCGCTCTGATCGCCGCCGAAACCTTTCTGGACGCGGTACGGGAGGCGAGTGCACCCGACGACCAAAGCGGGCACACCGGACGTACCGCGATCTGGCGGGTGAGCGAGCTCCCCGGCCGGGGGAACGGCCTGCTCGCCGAGACGGCCCGCCGGCTGGCGCACACGGGCATCCCCTCCCGGCGCGAACCCGCCCCCGTCCGGGGGCGGGAGCCGGAAGCCGGTCCCGCCGAAGTACCCCCGGGGATCATCCGCAACCCTGAACACCGCCCCATCACCGTCTCCGTGCTCGCGCCCCTCGGACGGCTCTCCGCCGCCCAGTGGCGCTCCCTGGCCACGCTCGCCCGCGAGCACGGCACCGGCGAACTGCGGCTCACCCCCTGGCGCGGCGTCCTCGTCCCCGGCGTCGCCGCCTCCCGCGCCGCCCGGAGTCTCGCGGACCTCGCCGCGGCCGGGCTGGTCACCGCCCCCGACTCGCCCTGGCGCGGCGTCAGCGCGTGCATCGGGCGGCCCGGCTGCGCCAAGTCCCGCGCCGATGTGCGCGCCGACGCGGCCACCGCCCTCGGCCCGGCGGGCGGGCTGCCCGTCCACTGGTCCGGCTGCGAGCGGCGCTGCGGCCACCCCCAGGGCGACCATGTCGATGTCGTCGCCGCCCCCGGCGGGCCCTCCGCCGGCTACCAGGTCGCCATGGCCCGCGCGGGAGCGGTCCGCACGGGAGCGCCCCTCACCGGCGCGGCCACCGGCCGCGAAGACCTCGCCGCCGCCGTGACGGCGGCCCGGACCCGTCCCCGTACGCCCCCGCCGTAACCCCTCGAACGACCGCCGGAGCCGCACCGCCACCATGGCGGCGCCGCCCCCGGCGGACCCGCCGCGTCCCCCACGCGGTGCCCCGATGCCCCAATGAGCGAGAGCAGCGAGAGCACAGTGTTCGACTACGAGAAGGACGGCGCGGCCATCTACCGCCAGTCCTTTGCCACCATCCGCGCGGAAGCGGATCTCGCGGGTCTGCCCGCCGACGTCAGCCAGGTCGCGGTCCGGATGATCCACGCCTGCGGGATGGTCGATCTCGTACGCGACCTCTCCTTCAGCCCCCAGGTCGTCTCCCGGGCCCGCGCGGCCCTGCGTGCGGGAGCGCCGATCCTCTGCGATGTGGCCATGGTCGCCAGCGGGGTGACGCGTAAGCGGCTGCCCGCCGGCAACGACGTGGTCTGCACCCTCTCCGACCCGTCCGTGCCCGCGCTCGCGGCCGAACTCGGCACCACCCGCAGCGCCGCCGCCCTCGAACTGTGGCGTGACCGCCTGGACGGCGCGGTCGTCGCCGTCGGCAACGCCCCGACCGCGCTCTTCCGGCTGCTGGAGATGATCGCGGACGGCGCCCCTCGCCCGGCCGCCGTGATCGGCGTCCCCGTAGGCTTCATCGGCGCCGCCGAGTCCAAGGACGCGCTCGCCGGTCACCCCCTGGCCCTCGACCACCTGGTCGTCCGAGGGCGGCGCGGCGGCAGCGCCATGGCCGCCGCCGCCCTGAACGCGATCGCGAGCGAGGAAGAATGAGCGGCATCGACGCCACCACCGGCCGGCTGTACGGAGTGGGCCTCGGCCCCGGCGACCCGTCGCTGATGACCGTACGCGCCGTGGAGATCATCGCCGAGGCGGATGTGATCGCGTATCACAGCGCCCGGCACGGGCGTTCCATCGCGCGTGCCATCGCGGCGAAGCACATCCGCGCCGACCATGTCGAAGAGGCGCTGGTCTATCCCCTCACCACCGAGACCACCGACCACCCCGGCGGCTACCGGGGGGCGATGGAGGAGTTCTACGCGGCTGCCGCGGCCCGGCTCGCCGCGCATCTCGACGCGGGGCGGACGGTCGCGGTGCTCGCCGAGGGCGATCCGCTCTTCTACGGCTCCTACATGCATATGCACAAGCGGCTCGCGGACCGGTACGAGACCGAGGTCATCCCGGGCGTCACCTCGGTGAGCGCGGCGGCGGCCCGGCTCGGCACTCCGCTCGCCGAGGGCGAGGAGGTGCTGACGATCCTGCCCGGCACCCTGCCGGAGGAGGAGCTGACGGCGCGGCTGGCGGCGACGGACGCGGCCGTGATCATGAAGCTGGGACGGACGTTCCCGAAGGTGCGCGGCGCGCTCGAACGCTCCGGCCGGCTCGGCGAGGCCCGCTATGTCGAACGCGCCACCATGGCCGGGGAGCGCACCGCCGCGCTGGCCGGGGTCGATCCGGAGTCGGTGCCGTACTTCGCGGTGGCGGTGCTGCCGAGCCGGGTCGGCGCGAAGCCGGAGATACGCGAGCGGGGCGAGGTCGTCGTGGTCGGCACCGGGCCCGCCGGGCCGCTGTGGCTGACTCCCGAGACCCGGGGCGCGCTGGCCGCCGCCGACGATCTGGTCGGCTATACGACCTATCTGGACCGGGTGCCCGAGCGGGGCGGCCAGTGCCGGCACGGCTCCGACAACCGGGTGGAGTCGGAGCGCGCCGAGTTCGCGCTCGAACTGGCCCGGCGCGGGCGGCGGGTGGCCGTGGTGTCGGGCGGCGACCCGGGGGTGTTCGCGATGGCCACGGCGGTGCTGGAGGCCGCGGCGCAGCCGGAGTACGCGGATGTCCCGGTGCGGGTGCTGCCCGGGGTGACGGCCGCGAACGCCGCCGCGGCGGCGGCGGGCGCACCGCTCGGACACGACTACGCCACGATCTCGCTCTCCGACCGGCTCAAGCCGTGGGAGGTCATCGCGGAGCGGCTGCGCTCGGCGGCGGCGGCCGATCTGGTGCTGGCGCTGTACAACCCGGGCTCGCGCAGCCGGACCTGGCAGGTGGGCAAGGCCCGGGAGCTGCTGCTGGAGTACCGGGGGCCGGACACCCCGGTGGTGGTCGGCCGCGATGTCGGCGGCGCGGAGCAGAGCGTACGGATCGTGCCGCTGGGCGAGCTCGATCCGGCGGAGGTGGACATGCGGACCATCCTGCTCGTCGGGTCGTCGCAGACGCGGACGGTGCGGCGCGGGAACGGCGAGCAGGTGGTGTGGACTCCCCGGCGCTATCCGGAAACGGAGCGGGCCGGGAGCTGAGCGGTCGGGGAGCTGAGCGGCTGGGGTCTGGGGGCTGGGGGCCTGAGCGGCCTCACGGGAGCCGCCCGTACGGAACCGGGCCGTACGGAACCGGGCCGTACGGAGCCGGTCCGGCCGGGTCAGCTCCGTACGGCCCGGTCCGTCAGCCGTTCCGCGACCCAGCGGGCCGCCCCTTCGGGGTCCGGCGCCACCGCCACGCCCTCCGGGACCGGCGGTCTGCGGACGACGACCACCGGGATTCCGGCCTCGCGGGCCGCCGTGAGCTTGGGCGCGGTGGCCGCGCCGCCGCTGTCCTTGGTGACCAGGACCTCGATACGGTGCCGGGCCAGCAGCTCGCGCTCCCCTTCGAGGGTGAACGGGCCCCGGTCCAGCAGCACCCGCGTCCGCGCCGGACGCAGCCCTTCCGGCTCGTCCACGGACCGTACGAGGAACCAGAGGTCGTCCCGTACCCCGTCGCACGCGGCGAACGCGGCCAGGCCCATACGCCCGGTGCTGAGGAACACCCGGCGCTCGGGTGCGGGAGCGGCCGGGGCACGAGACGGCGCGGGGGCGGCCGGCCCGGGAGACGGCTCGGGGAGCACGGGGGGCAGCAGCTCGGGCAGCAGTCGCGCGGCCTCCTCCAGCGAGTCCGCCAGCCGCCACCGATCGCCCTCGGTACGGACCCACCCGGGCCTGCGGAGCGCGAGCAGGGGAACATGGGCGATGGCAGCGGCCTCGGCCGCATGGAAACTGATCGTCCGGGCGAAGGGGTGAGTGGCGTCGATGAGTCCCCGCACCTTCTGCTCGCGCAGCCATTCCGCCAGCCCCTCGACCCCGCCGAACCCCCCGACGCGGACCTCCCCTTCGGGCAGCCGGGGAGCGGCGACCCGCCCGGCCAGGGAACTGGTCAGCCGCAGGCCGGGGGTGCCGTGGAGCAGCCCGGCCAGGCTGCGGGCCTCGGTCGTTCCCCCCAGTATCAGTACGTGCACGGAGTACGGACCCCTTCATGAGTGAGGCGAAAGGCGGGCGCGGCGCCCAACTCAAGCACACCGGGCTGCGGCCCGGCTGGACGACCGGGGCCTGTGCGACCGCGTCGGCCACGGCCGCGTACACCGCGCTGCTGACCGGGGCCTTCCCGGACCCGGTCACCGTCACCCTGCCCAAGGGCCAGACCCCGGCCTTCGCGCTGGCCGTGGAGGAGCTGACGGCGGACGGCCGGGCCATGGCCGGGGTGGTCAAGGACGCGGGAGACGATCCGGACGTGACCCATGGGGCGCTGGTCCGGGCCACCGTACGGGCGCTGCCGCCCGGCTCCGGGGTGGTCTTCCGGGCCGGGCCCGGGGTGGGCACGGTGACCCGGCCCGGCCTGCCGCTGGAGGTCGGGGAGCCCGCCATCAACCCCGTGCCCCGGCAGATGATGCGCGACCACATCGCGGAGGTGACGCGGACGCACGGCCGGCGTGGCGGCGGCAGCAGCGGCGACGGCGATGTGGAGATCACCGTCTCGGTGGACCACGGCGAGGAGATCGCCCGCTCCACCTGGAACCCCCGGCTGGGCATCCTGGGCGGCCTCTCCATCCTCGGCACGACCGGTGTCGTCGTGCCCTACTCCTGCTCCGCGTGGATCGACTCGATCCGGCGCGGTGTCGATGTGGCGCGGGCGGCCGGGCGGCGGCATGTGGCGGCCTGCACCGGCTCGACGTCGGAGAAGACGGTGATCGCGGAGTACGGCCTGCCGGAGGACGCGCTGCTGGACATGGGGGACTTCGCGGGCGCGGTGCTCAAGTATCTGCGCCGCCACCCCGTGGAGCGGCTCACCGTCTGCGGGGGCTTCGCCAAGCTGTCCAAGCTGGCGGCCGGGCATCTGGATCTGCACTCGGCCCGCTCCCAGGTGGACAAGGGGTTCCTCGCCGGGCTGGCCCTGCGGGGCGGGGCCGGACCGGCCCTGGCACGGGAGATCGCGGACGCCAACACGGGGCTCGCGGCGCTACAGCTGTGCGCGGCGGCGGGGGTTCCGCTCGGCGATCTGGTGGCGGTGGCGGCGCGCGACGAAGCCCTGTCGGTGCTGCGGGGCACGCCCGTCGCGGTGGACGTGATCTGCATCGACCGCGCGGGGACGGTGGTGGGGCGCAGCACGCCGGGAGGTTGAGGGGGGTGCGGCTTGCGCCGGGGGTTTCCGGGGGCCTGGTGGGCGGGTGCCCGGTGGTAGGGGTCCCGGAGGACCGGGTACCCGGAGCCTGGTGGTCAAGGTCTCGAAGCCGAGGGGCCGTGGCCGTCTTCCGGGTCGGGCCGGTCGGCGAGCGGGTCTGCCCAGGGGCCCTCCCCCGTAGCCCGGCAGTACCCGGACTCCGAACGGAGAGGCCCTGAGGGGTCTGCGGAGGAACGGGCCCCGTGCCCGGCCAGGGGCGGGCGGGAGCTGACCGGAGGGCTCCCCCACGTTCGGCCCCGCCGGGCGGGACCACCGGGCAGGGCAGCGCCCGAGCGAACCGGAGCCCCCGAAGAGACGGCGCCACCCGAGCTGCCGGGACCGCCGATCAGCCGGCACCTGAACAGACGGGCCCCGAGCACACCGGACCGCCGGACGGGCGACACCTGAACGACGGGTCCACCGGACAGGCGGAACCACCGGACGGACAGCACCACCGGACAGGCAGGCCCCCGCCACAGACCGCACCCCCGAGCCGACGGCGAACACCCCCGCCCCCGTCAGCAGACGTGCCGGTCCCGCTCCGCCGAGTACAGATGGCTGTCCCGGAACCCCTCCGCCCCCAGCGTGCGGCCGACGATGATCACCGCGGTCCGCACGATCCCCGCCGCCTTCACCTGCGCCGCGATCGAGTCCACGGTGCCCCGCAGCACGATCTCCTCCGGACGGCTGGCGTAAGCAACCACCGCGGCCGGGCAGTCCGCCCCGTAATGCGGCAGCAGCTCCGCCGCCACCCGTTCCGCGTACCCCGCCGCCAGATGGAGCACGATCAGCGCGCCGCTGCGCCCGAGCGTGGCCAGGTCCTCCCCTTCGGGCATCGCCGTGGCGCGCTGGGCGATACGGGTGAGGATCACCGTCTGGCCGACGGTCGGCACGGTCAGCTCCCGCTTCAGCGCGGCAGCGGCGGCGGCGAAGGCGGGCACCCCCGGCACCACCTCGTACGGCACTCCGGCCGCGTCGAGTCTGCGCATCTGCTCGGCCATCGCGCTGAAGACGGACGGGTCGCCCGAGTGCAGCCGGGCCACGTCCCGACCGTCCCGGTGCGCGCGGACCAGCTCGTCCGTGATCTCGTCCAGGGTGAGCCGCGCGGTGTCCACCAGCCGGGCGTCCGGCGGGCATTCGGCGAGGAGTTCACGCGGCACCAGGCTGCCCGCGTAGAGACAGACCCGGCAGGAGGCGAGCGTCCGCGCCCCCCGCACGGTGATCAGATCTGCGGCGCCGGGGCCGGCCCCGATGAAGTACACGGTCATCTGTCGTCTCCTGGTGAGATGGTGACGGGATCCCGGAACCCGGAGGGCATCCCCTTGGTGACGGCCCACTGGGTCACCGGCATCGCCTGCCGCCATCCGGTGAAGCCCCCCACGGGCACGGCGTGCGCCACGGCGAGCCGCACCAGTTCGCCGCCGTGCCGCCGGTAGCCCTCGGCGAGCAGGGCCTCGGACTCCAGGGTCACGGTGTTGGCGACCAGCCGCCCGCCCGCCGCGAGCGCCGCCCAGCAGGCGTCGAGCAGTCCGGGGGCGGTGAGCCCGCCGCCGATGAACACCGCGTCGGGCAGCGGCAGTCCGGCCAGCGCGGCGGGCGCGGCGCCGGTGACGACGCGCAGTCCGGGCACCCCGAGCCGGTCCGCGTTACGGGCGATGCGTCCGGCCCGTACCGGATCGCGCTCGACGGTGACGGCCCGGCAGGACGGGTGCGTACGCATCCACTCCACCGCGATCGACCCCGACCCGCCGCCGATGTCCCACAGCAGCTCCCCGGGCGCGGGCGCGAGCGCGCCGAGCGTGGCGGCGCGGACATGGCGCTTGGTGAGCTGGCCGTCGTGTTCGTACGCCGTGTCGGGCAGTCCGGGCACCGCGCCGAGCCGGGCGGCGCCGGGGGCGCGGCGGCACTCGACGGCGACGACGTTCAGCGGGTCGCCGGGCGGATGCGGCCAGTCGTCGGCGCGGGCTTCGACGCCGATACGTTCCTGCTCGCCGCCCAGCTGTTCGAGCACCCGCATCCGGCTGGGCCCGAAGCCGTGCTCGCGCAGCAGAGCGGCGACCTCGCCCGGGGTCTTCGCGCCCGCGCTGAGCACCAGCAGCCGCCGTCCGTGGTGGAGCGCGGCGGCCAGCCGGGCGGCGGGGCGGCCGACGAGCGTGACCACCTCGGTGTCCTCCAGCGGCCAGCCGAGCCGGGCGGCGGCCAGCGAGAGCGACGACGGATGCGGCAGCACCCGCAGGCCCCCGGCGCCGAGCACCTCGGTGAGCGCCCGGCCGATGCCGTAGTGCATGGGGTCGCCGCTGGCCAGCACCGCGATCCGGCGGCCGGAGTGCGCGGCGAGCAGGGCGGGCACGGCGGGCCGCAGCGGGGACGGCCAGGCCACCCGTTCGCCCGTGCACGGCTGCACCGGGAGCAGCGCCAGCTGGCGTACGCCGCCGATCAGCACCTCGGCGGCGGCGAGCGCCTCGCGCGAGGGGCCGGGGAGCCCGGCCCATCCATCGGCCCCGATGCCGACGACGGTGACATCCGGTGCGGCGGCGGGGGTTACGGCGATCACTGCCTGGTACCTCGGTGTTCGGGGGGTGGGACGCAGGCGCACTCTACTGTCACCGCGCTCCCCGTCGCCCGGCTGCCCCGTCCCGGCCCGTCTCCCGCCTCCCGGCTGCCCCGTCCCGGCCCGTCCTCGGTCGCAGCCCGTCCTCGGCCCCGGCCCGTCCTCGGTCGCGGTGTGACCTCGTACCCTTGAGGGGCTTATCGCACATGACTTGCAACAGCGAATGAGACGCAGAGGAGCGGCCGTGAGTTCTCCGGTGGTGCTGGGCATCGAGTCGTCCTGCGACGAGACGGGCGCGGGGCTGGTGCGCGAGGGCCGGCTGCTGGGCCATGCCGTCGCGTCGAGCATGGCCGAGCACGCCCGTTTCGGCGGCGTCGTCCCGGAGATCGCCGCCCGCGCGCATATCCACGCGCTCACCCCGGTGGTCGAGGAGGCCCTGGCCGGGGCGGGCCTGCGGATGTCCGACATCGGCGCGGTCGCGGTCACCACCGGCCCCGGCCTCTCCGGCGCCCTCCAGGTGGGCGTCTCCGGGGCCAAGGGGCTGGCGTACGCACTGGGCGTACCGCTGTACGGCGTCCACCATCTGGCGGGCCATGTGGCCGCCGACACCCTGGCGCACGGCCCGCTGCCCGACCCCTGCGTGGTGCTGATCGTCTCCGGCGGGCACACGTCCCTGCTGCTCGTCCGGGATCTGGCCCGCGATCCGATCGTCCATCTCGGGGATACCCTGGACGACGCGGCCGGGGAGTGCTTCGACAAGGTCGCCCGGGTCTTCGGGCTGCCCTACCCGGGCGGGCCCGCCATCGACCGGGCGGCCCGCGCCGGGAATCCGGGGGCGGTCCCCTTCCCGCGCCCGCTGACCGGGCCGCGTGACGACCCGTACGCGTTCTCCTTCTCCGGACTCAAGACGGCGGCGGCCCGGTGGGCCGAGAGCCGTCCGGCCGGTGGTCTGCCGGTCGCCGACGGGGCCGCGTCGCTCCAGGAGGCCATCGCCGATGTGCTGACCCGCAAGGCGGTGGCGGCCTGTGCCGCGTACGGGGTCGGCACCCTGGTCGTGGTCGGCGGGGTGGCCGCCAACTCACGGGTGCGCGCCCTGGCGGAGCAGCGCTGCGCGGCGGCGGGCATCACCCTGCGCGTGCCGCCGCTGGGACTCTGCACGGACAACGGGGCGATGATCGCCGCCGTGGGCGATCTGCTGGTGCGCGCCGGAGCCGAACCGGCCCCGCTGGAGCTCTCGATCGACCCGTCCGCGCCGCTGGAGTACGCGGCCCTCCACCCCGTCGCCGCCGTACGGACGGCCGTCTGATGGGCACGGTGGTACGTCTGGTCTCCGGCGCGGAACTGCTGGAGCGCGCCGAGGGCGTCCGCTCGGTGTACGCGGGGGCCTTCGCGGAGCCGCCCTGGTGCGAGGACCCGGCCGAGGCGGACGGCTATGTGCGGCGGCTCCCGGCGGAGCTCGCCCGCCCGGGGTTCGCCGCGGCCCTGGCCCTGTCGGGGTCGGACGACCGGGTGGTGCACGGCTTCGCGACGGGCTGGACCACGCCCGATCCCTTTCCCGAGGGGCGCTCATACGGGCCGGTGGCCGCCGTACTGGGGGAGGACCGCACCCGGCGCTGGCTCTGCGGGGCGGTGGAGATCGATGAACTCGCGGTGGCGGCCGGGGCGCGCGGCCAGGGGCTGGGCGCGGCGCTGCTGGCGGCGGTCGCGTCCACCGCGGCCGATGGGCGGTGCTGGCTGCTGACCTCCGTACGGGCGGACGCGTTCGGCTTCTACCTTCGCCGCGGCTGGCGCCAGGCCGTCCATCCCGCGCCCGAAGGCGACGGCCCGGCGCTGCTGCTGGGCCCGTGCCATCCCGCCGCCCTGATGTCCGAGCCCGCCGCGCTGATGTCCGAGCCCGCCGCCCTGACGTCCGAGCCCGCCGCCCGGAACCACCCGAGGTCCGCGCCCACCAGCCGGAACCATCCGGAGAGCACCAGCGGGTAGAGGAGATAGCCGTACCGGGTGGCGGGCGCGAGCAGCAGCGCCGCCAGCAGGCCGAGGGCCACCCGGTCCGCCGCCGCGGTCACCGTCGCCGGGGGCCGCAGTACGAGGGAGAGCGCCATCGTCACGGCGGCTGCCGCGAGCAGCGTCACCGCGACCACGTCTCCGCCCGGCAGCGCGGTGGCCAGCAGCTGTCCGGGCAGCGGGCTCGCGGCGGGCGAGGGCACGTCGGCCAGCCCGAGCGGAAAGGCGACGGCGTGCTCGGCGAAGGCCCCCGGATCGCGTACGGCCACCGGCGCGGCGCACACGGCGAGCACGGCGGCGGCCGACGCCGCGAGACGGCCCGCGCTCCCGCGCCCGTACCGGAGGAAGAGCAGCGCGCAGGCCACCGCCGCCGCGGGCCACGCCGTCCACTTCATCGCAGAGGCGAGCCCGAGGACCAGTCCGGCGGCGCCCGGCCGCCCCTGGGCGGCGAGCGCGAGCCCCAGCGCCATCAGCCCGATCACGGGCAGATCGATTCCGCTCACCGCGAGCGTCATCGCCACGGGCGGGCAGGCGATGAGGAGGGTCAGCGCGCCCGCCGTGGCGCGCGGGGCCTTCGGCGCGGCGGGGGTGAGCGTGACCTTCGGCGAGGTCGGGGCGGGCGGGAGCGTGCCCGCGTACGCCAGTGCGGCGAGGAAGCAGAGCGCGAAAAACCAGCGCGGATCGAGACCGAGGAGGGCCCCGGGTATGCCGAAGAGCGCCATCGCGGGGAGATAGGGGTTGTAGTCGGCCGGCTCGGCGGGGGCGGCGTCGTACGGGGTCCCGGAGCGCAGCAGGTCACGGGCCGCTTCCTCGACCACCCGCACTTCGAGCTGGGCGCTGTCGGCCGCGCAGAGCACGGCGAGGGGGAGCAGCGCCGTCGTCACCGCCGCGAGAGCGGTCGCCCGGGCGGCGCTGTGCCGTGACGCCGCGAGCGCGGCGACGGCGTATCCGGCTGCTGCGAGGACGCCCCAGAGCCGGTGCGTCGACACCGTGGTCACCAGCGCGAAGGCTCCGGCGAGCACCGCGCAGAGCAGGAGCCCGAGGGCTGGGCCGGAGGGGTGGGCGAGGAGCGCGGCGACCGTCCGGCGTGTGTCGGGGAGGCGCTGGCGGAGGGCGGCGACGGCGGACGGACCGGCAGGCGAACCGGCGGAGGCGGCGGCGCACCGACCTGCGGGTCTGTAGGCGGGCGGGCCGGTCTGTGCGCGGGCCGGTCCGGAGGTGGACGGCCCTGCGGTCCATGCGGGCCGATCGCCCGCATCACTCGCATCGCCCGCGTCACCCGCATCACCCGCGTCACCCGCGTCACCCGCATCGCCCACGTCACCCGCATCACTCGCATCGCCCGCATCGCCCGCGTCGTCCGCGTCACCCGCATCACTCGCGTCGCCCGTCGCTGATTCGGATGCCGACCGTGCCATTCCCCGTCTCCTGTCTCTGCGGCGAAGACAGGACCGTAGGGCGGCGTCGGGGCGGCACTCGTCACACCGCGGTGCCTACTTCCGGCTCACCCTGGAGTACCCCTGGGGTGAGATCCGGGCTCACAGTTCACCGCTCGACTGCCGTCACTTATATAAGGCGACGCTTAGATGACTTCCCGGGCCGCCGGGAACCGGAACCGGGGGTCAGTCGTTGGCACGATTGGGCACAGCAACGTCAATAAAGGCGCGGCCCGCGCCGGATTGCGCAGGGATTCCATGGGTGTCAGCCTGTCCAAGGGCGGCAATGTCTCGCTCAGCAAGGAGGCCCCGGGCCTGTCTGCGGTGATCGTGGGCCTCGGCTGGGACGTCCGAAGCACCACGGGCACCGACTTCGACCTGGACGCCAGCGCCCTGCTGGTGGACGGCAACGGCAAGGTGCTGACCGACCAGCACTTCATCTTCTTCAACAACCTCAAGAGCCCCGAGGGCTCCGTCGAGCACACCGGCGACAACCTCACGGGCGCGGGCGAGGGCGACGACGAGCAGATCAAGGTCAATCTGGCGGGCGTGCCCGCCGAGGCCCAGAAGATCGTCTTCCCGGTCTCGATCCACGAGGGCGAAAGCCGCGGCCAGTCCTTCGGCCAGGTGCGCAACGCGTTCATCCGCGTGGTCAACCAGGCCGGCGGGGCCGAGCTGGCCCGCTACGACCTGAGCGAGGACGCCTCGACCGAGACCGCCATGGTCTTCGGCGAGCTCTACCGCAACAATGACGAGTGGAAGTTCCGCGCCGTGGGCCAGGGCTACGCCTCCGGCCTGCGCGGTATCGCGCAGGACTTCGGCGTCAACATCTGAGTCGGCGCCGCCGCCTCATGACGCCCGGTGTGCGACGCGCGGGCCCTTGCGCGCCGCACACCGGCGTCTCCGCCTTCCCCGCCTCGGCTCGGGAGCGGCGGATACGTACAGAAGACGGGCACGTCCAGCAGAGAGGGCAGAGCAGAGCATGGCGACCGAGCCCCCCGCCGGCCGGGCACCGACGACGGAGCGGCCCCCCGGTGTGGAGCGCCTCTGGTCCGGACGCGTCCCCGAACTGGCCGCCGACGCCCTCGCCCACCGCCGTCTGCTCGACGCCGGGGAGTCCGCCCGGCTCGACGCCTTTCTGCGGCCGTCGGACCGGGATGCGTACGCCGTCGCGCATGTGGCGCTGCGCCGTCTGCTCGGGGAGCGCCTCGGCCGGTCCCCGGAGTCGGTCACCCTGGACCGGGAGCCGTGCACCCACTGCGACGGCCCGCACGGCCGTCCCGTGGTGCCGGGCGGCGCGGTGCACTTCTCCCTGTCGCATACCGAGGGGATCGTGCTGATAGCCCTGGCCTCGGCTCCGGTCGGGGTGGACGTCGAGGCGGTGCCCAGCCCCAAGACGATCGCCGATATCGCGGGCCAGCTGCACCCCCGCGAGCGCGACGAGCTGGCGGCGCTGCCCGCCGGTGACCGGGCCCCGGCCTTCGCCCGCTGCTGGACCCGTAAGGAGTCGGTGCTGAAGGCGATCGGCGTCGGGCTCAACGACGGCCTGCGGCATCCCTATGTCGGGACCGGCCCCCGGCCGGGCGTGGATCCGGCCTGGCGGCTCACAGACCTGGAGACCGATCCCGGCTATGCGGCGGCGGTGGCCGTGCGCACCGCCGGCTGAACTCACCGCCGCGGGGGTTCCTCCCCGCTCTGGCCGACCTCAACTCCCTTGCCGGAGACTGAGGTTATGGAGTTCATCGTATTCATGACCCTTCCCGGGCTGGTGATCCTGCTCGTGGTCATCGCCTTCGCGGATCAGATCATGCGGGCGACCGGCCTCGGCAAGCGGACGGGGCAGGTGTCCGCGACCGGGTTCGAGCAGTTGCACGCGACGTTCTCGCCGGGCAAGCAGAGCGAGCTGAAGGAGCGGCAGAGCGCGCTGCTGCTCAAGGACGACGACGAGGACGGCGCACCGCCGCACCGCTCCACCGTCGATCTGGACGGCGGCCGGGCGGTGGTGCGCCTGCCCAGGGCCCCTGAGACCCCCTGAGGCCCCCTGATTCTGCGGGCTCGGACCGGCCGGGGCTCACCGGCTCAGACCGGCCGGGTCGCCTTGAGCGAGTACATCAGCGGGATACGGGGGCGGCCCGCCGGGAAGCGGTAGTAGCCGTCCTCGCCCTGGGTGAAATGGTCGAAGCGCGGGAAGAGCGACATGTCGTGCTCATGCAGGAATTCCAGGCGCAGCCCGGTGGCGCAGAGCGCGGAGACGACCTCGCCGATCGGGTGCTGCCACTCGACGGTCCGGTTGTGGACGGTCTCGGCGTCGAGATCGGCGTAGGTCCCCGGCATGTCATCGAGCCACGCGTCGCGCGAGAAGTAGTCGTGCACGACCTTGGAGCCGGTCTCGTCGTCGAGGGCGTCGGTGAGCGGATGGAACTCCGCGAGATACAGGAACCCGCCGGGCGCGACGAGCGAGGCGGCCGTCCGGGCCCAGCGCTCGATGTCGGGGAGCCAGTTGAGCGCGCCGGTGCCGGTGTAGACGATGTCGTAGCGGGCGTCCGGCACGGCTTCCACGGCGTCGTACACATCGGCGGCGACGAACGCGGCGCGCTCCGGGCCGAATCCGATCTCGGCGGCGAGCGCGCGGGCGGCCTCCACGGCCGGTTCGGAGAAGTCGAGGCCGACGACCTGGGCGGCCCCGCGCCGGGCCCAGGACAGGGTGTCCTGTCCGAAATGGCACTGAAGGTGGAGCAGGGTGCGTCCGCTCACATCGCCGACCTCGGCGATCTCGAAGTCACGCAGCGCCTCCTTGCCCGCGCGGAAGGCGTCGAGCTCGTAGAAATCGCCGGCGACATGGATCGGGACGCGTTCATCCCAGTTGGAGCGGTTGACCTCGCGCCAGTCCGCGGGGAAGTCGGCAGGGGCTGGAGTGGGCATGCGTCCGAGGTTATCCACAGGCTGCGGACGGTGCGAACGGTTTGTCGGCGGCTCAGCGCAGAATGGGGCCATGACCGAGATCACCGAGAGTACCGACGCCTCCGCCCCGATGCCCGAGTGGGAGCAGCGCTTCCGCGCACCGCGCGTCTCCCTGCCCGACTGGGCGGAGGACGCGCCGGACCGCGCGCTCTTCGTCTCGAACGAGACGGGAAAGTACGAGCTGTACGCGTGGGACCGGTCGACGGGCGGCCGGCGTCAGGTCACCGACCGGCCGAGCGGCACGACGGACGGCGTGCTCACCCCGGACGGCGAGTGGATCTGGTGGTTCTGCGACGGGCACGGAGCGTCTTCCGGCCCCGGCCCCGACTCCGACTCCGCGGCGGAGGGGGACGAGTTCGGGATATGGCTGCGCCAGCCCTTCGCCGGCGGTGCGGACGTGCCCGCGGCCCCCGGTCTCGACCCGGCGTATTCGGCGGGGCTGGCGATCGGACGGCACGGCGCGTCGGTGATCGGGCGCTCCACCGACGAGGAGGGCACCACGATCCATGTCGTACGGGAGGGGGCCGGGCCGGTCGAGATCTACCGGCACCGGGAGTCGGCCGGGGTCGGCGATCTCTCCCATGACGGGACGCTGATCGCCGTCGAGCACACCGAGCACGGGGACGCGATGCACGCGGCGCTGCGGGTGGTCCGGCTCGACGGCACCCCGGTGGCCGAGCTGGACGACACCAAGGGCGGCTCCGTGGAGCTGGGGCTCGAAGTCCTCGGCTTCGCTCCGGTGGACGGGGACACCCGGCTGCTCGTGGGGCATCAGCGCCGTGGGCGCTGGGAGCCGATGATCTGGGACGTCGTCTCGGGCGAGGAGACCGATCTCGCCGTCGAGCTCCCGGGCGATGTGAACGCGGAGTGGTATCCGGACGGCTCGGGGCTGCTGATAGCGCACAGCTTCGAGGCCCGCGGCGAGCTGTGGCGGTACGACCTGGCGACCCGGGAGCTGGTGCGCATAGAGACCCCGGCCGGTTCGGTCTCGGGCGCGAGCGCCCGGCCGTCCGGGGATGTGGAGTATCTCTGGTCGTCGGCGGCGCTGCCGCCGCAGGTCCGCTCGACCGCGGGCGGGACCGTGCTCGACCCGCCGGGCGCGCGGGCCCCGGAGTCGGTCCCGGTGGAGGATGTCTGGGTGGACGGGCCGGGGGGCCGGGTGCACGCCCTGGTACAGCGCCCGGCGGGGGCCGAGGGCCCGCTGCCCGTGATCTTCGACATCCACGGCGGCCCGACCTGGCATGACAGCGACGCCTTCGCCGCGGGCCCGGCGGCCTGGGTCGACCACGGCTATGCGGTGGTCCGGGTGAACTACCGGGGTTCGACGGGGTACGGCAGGGCGTGGACGGACGCCCTCAAGCACCGGGTCGGGCTGATCGAGCTGGAGGACATCGCGGCGGTCCGCGACTGGGCGGTGGGCTCCGGGCTCGCCGACCCGGAGCGGCTGATCCTGGCGGGCGGCTCCTGGGGCGGCTATCTGACCCTGCTCGGCCTCGGCACCCAGCCCGGGGCGTGGTCGCTGGGGCTGGCCGCCGTGCCGGTCGCCGACTATGTCACGGCCTACCACGATGAGATGGAGGCGCTGAAGGCGATGGACCGCACCCTGCTGGGCGGCACCCCGGAGGAGGTGCCCGAGCGGTTCGAGATCTCGTCGCCGCTGACCTATGTCGACGCGGTGCGGGCGCCGGTCTACATCTCAGCGGGCGTCAACGACCCGCGCTGCCCGATCCGCCAGGTGGAGAACTATGTGGACCGGCTGGCGGCCCGGGGCGCGGTCCATGAGGTCTACCGGTACGACGCGGGGCACGGCTCGCTGGTGGTCGAGGAGCGGATCAAGCAGCTCGCGATGGAGATCGCCTTCGCCTCCGCGCATCTGGGAGGAGCACCGGCCGCCGCCGGGCGGACCTCCGGGGAGGGGGGCGGACCGGAGTAGCCCGAGCGCGTTCCGTACCGTGGAGGGGTGTACCGCTTCCTGCTGACGCCCCGGTGGTGGGGCATCAATCTCTTCGTCGTCCTGGCGATCCCGTTCTGCGTCTTCATGGGGTCGTGGCAGCTCGGCAGGTTCGAGGCCCGCGTCGACAGTCACCAGGAGGCCGAGCGGGAGCCCTCCCCCGATGAGCGGAAGGCCGTGCCGCTGGACGAGCTGCTGCCGGTCGACACGAAGACCTCCGGCCGGCATGCCACGGCGACCGGGGTCTACGGCGAGCAGTTCATCGTGCCCGGCCGCGAGCTGGACGGGAAGCGCGGGGACTATGTGCTGACGCTGCTGAAGACGGACGGCGGGCGCACGCTTCCGGTGGTGCGCGGCTGGGTCGCCGAGGGCGGGCGGGTCCCGGCCGCCCCGGCGGGCGAGGTCTCGGTGACCGGAGCGCTCCAGGCGTCGGAGAACGCGGGCACCGACGGGGTGCATACGGCGGGCGGGCTGCCGAGCGGACAGGTCGGGATGATCAGCGCGGCCTCGCTGGTGAACCTGGTGCCGGACGATGTGTACAACGCGTGGATCACGCTGGTCGAGGCGGACCACGGACTGGCGGCGGTGCCGGCCGCGAGCGTGGAGGGCAGCGGGCTGGATCTGAAGGCGTTCCAGAACCTGGGGTACACCGGGGAGTGGTTCGTGTTCGCGGCGTTCGTGCTGTTCATGTGGTTCCGGCTGATGCGCCGTGAGGTGGAGGCGATCCGCGACCGCGAGCTGGGCCTGGAGCCCGACCCGGTCTGATCCCGGCGCCTTCCGCCCGCCGGGCGGAAGGCGGCGCTGCCGCCATGACCGGCGATGAACCCGCGCCGGTTCCGAGCGCGCACCCGCGCCGGTCCGGTCGGGCGCCAGACCCGGGTCCGCGCCGGTCCGGTCGGGGGCCGGCCGACGCCCGCACGCCCGGCCCGGGGGCCGGACCCGGGTCCGCGCCGGGTGCCCCGCCCTGGGCCGGGTGCCGAGCCGCCCGCCCTGGACCGATCCGCGGACCCGCCTCCCTCGCCGGAGCCCGGCCCGCGACCGACCTGCCCGGGCCCCCGACCCGCGCCAGGTCCGGCCCGCGCTGAACACCGCACCGGGCCGGGCCGACCTGAGCTCAGATCCGCACCGGGCCGCGCCGACCCGTCGCCAGGCCGAGCTCAGACCCGACCCGACCCGAGCCCGGTCACCCAACCCCGGCCCGGTCACTCCCCCCGGCCCGGCCGTGTCCTAGCCCGCGCTCAGCAGACCTGTCCGGTACACCGTGCCGGCGCACGCGTTCGGGATCGTCGCACCGGCGCTCGGGGCGCCTCCCTGCGCCGTGTGGGTCAGGGCGACGCTGCCGTCCTGAGGGCCGCCGTCCTCGCCGATCAGCTGGGCCGACAGCCCCCCGGGCTCCCCGCCCGAGCCCTCGGACACGGAGCCGCCTTCGCCGCCGTCCGTGGGCGTGGGATCAGGGGACTCCCCGCCGTCGACCGGACAGGTCTCGCTCGGCACCCAGGCGAAGCGCACCTCATACGACTGGCCCGGCGCCAGCAGCAGCGAGGACGCCTCCATCGAGGGGTCGGGCAGACTGCCCGCAGGCCCGCCCGACACATGCTGGGCCACCGAGATCCTGGCCGGGTCGGCCGCGCCCTGCGCCGCGGCGCTGACGGACCCGCCGCCCTCGACCGTGCAGGAGCCGCCGGAGACGTTGGCGACGCGGAACACTCCGTAGACCACGCCCCCGGCGTCCGGAGCGCTCACATCCGTGCCGCTGACGCCCAGCTGCGCCGGTCCGCAGACCGTCGAGGCGGACTGGACGTCATCCGGGCCCCCCGTGGGAGCGCCCCCGGACCCGTCTCCGGTGTCTTTTCCCGGGCGGTCGCCCGGAGCGCGGCTCGTCTTGCCCTTGCCCTTGTCCTTCGGCGGGGCCGACCCCCGGTCGGAGGGCTTGGCCGACTCCTTCTTCTCCTTCACCTTGTCCGCGGGGGACCCGGTGCTGCCCTCGGTGGACTTCTCCTTGCCGAGGTTCAGCGGATTGGCCATGCCGCCGCCGTTGGAGCTCGCCACATGGACGAAGGCGGGGATCGCGGTGCCCAGCAGCAGCGCGGCGGCGGCCACGCCCACCAGCAGCTGCCTCTTGCGGGCACGCCGCGCGGGCACCGCCTTGCGCAGATGGTCGAGGGCGCCGTCCGAGGGGGCGAGGTCCTGCACGGCGCCCTGGAACATGCGCCGCAGGGCCAGCTCGTCCGCGCCCGGATCCTCCTCGCCGAGGTCCTCGCCGCCGTCGGCTCCGGTCGGAGCGTCCACGCTCTTGAGCAGCCCGCCGAAACCGACGATCCCGCCCGGCTCCGTACCCCGCCCGGCAGAGCCGGGACAGCGGCCGGTCCCGGAACCGTCATCGGCACCGGGACCGTCGTCGGGGCGGGAGCCCGAACCGTCGCCGCCGTCAGGGCGGGAGCCCGAACCGTCGCCGGACGAATCCCCGCCCACCGACCGTTCCCGCTCCGCCTGATCCGGCTCCGATTGCTCCGGCTCCGGCCGATCTCCCCCCGGCCGGTCGCTCTCCGGCCGGTCGCTCTCCGGCCGGTCGCTCTCCGGCCGGCCTCTCCCCGCCCGATCGTTCTCCGGCTGATCGTTCTCCGGTCGTTCGCTCTCCGGCCGGTCCTGCTCCGACCGTCCGTGCTCCGGCCCGTTGTTCACAATTCCGTTCCCAGTCCGGTCGTCCAACGGCCCGTCCGGCCCATACCGCTCAAACCTGTTCTTGTCGCCGCTCATGCCGTGGCCTCCATGGAGACACGCAGCGCCTTGATGCCACGGGAGCCGTACGCCTTCACCGAGCCGAGGGATATCCCCAGCGTTTCGGCGACCTGCGCTTCCGTCATATCGGCGAAGTACCTCAGCACCAGCACCTCGCGCTGACGGCGCTGGAGCCCGCGCATGGCTTTGATCAGCGCGTCCCGCTCCAACTGGTCGTACGCGCCCTCCTCCGCGCTCGCCATGTCCGGCATCGGCTTGGACAGCAGCTTGAGCCCGAGGATGCGGCGGCGCAGCGCGGACCGGGAGAGGTTGACCACGGTCTGCCGCAGATAGGCGAGGGTCTTCTCCGGGTCGCGTACCCGTTTGCGCGCGGAGTGGACGCGGATGAACGCCTCCTGCACCACGTCCTCGCAGGAGGCCGTGTCGTCGAGGAGGAGCGCCGCGAGGCCGAGCAGGGACCGGTAGTGGGCCCGGTAGGTCTCGGTGAGGTGGTCGACGGTGGTGCCCGCGGCCGTGGTCGCGTCGCCGCCGTCGCGCTGCGCGGGGATGCTGGTGGCGCGGGGAGAGGGCATGGGGGCGATCACCGGCATGCCGCCGGGCTGGCGGTTCCCTCGCCGCGGGCGCACCGGAGCGCCGCGCACCGCGGTCGCGGCGCCCCCGCTCTCCGCGCCCGCGGGTTCCCCGGGACCGGCCGGGCCGCCGCGCACCGCACCACGGCGTGCCGGGACCACTGGACCGCCGCGGAGCAGGCGCATCGGCGAGCTGCGTACGGGAACCACCCCTGGGATATCGAGTACCTCTGCCACGCCTGTTGGACATGCCGACCGTCAACAGGGTTGTACGCGTACGCCAACGGATTTGACGGCGCTCTTTTTGCCCTCATGCGCACTCGCTCTTCCCCAATGCCCCATTTTTCGCGGCGCGGTGTAGAGGTGACCGCCAAGACGCCTCTCACCCGGTCGCCGGTTGCAGAACAGAGGAGCGAATTTTCAGCCATCCCCAGATCTGGACCCAAAGGGTACAGACCTTCGAGTCACGCACAGCCTGACCACAGGATGTCCACAGATCCTACAAACCGAGACCGCTCCCATGTACCAGACGTGATCATGAAACGGCCTGCTCAGAGGGCGACTTGACCGCAGGCCGAACCCCCGGCCCGAGACTCCGGATCGAACCCCCGGCCCGACCCCCCGGCCCGAAACCCGGCCCGGGTTCAAAGCTACGACCAGGACCAGAGGCCGGGGCCCATCACGCCGTGATCGCCCGGCGGAGGTTTCAGAGAAGGAACTCCGCGGCGACCGACTCCGCGATCTGCGCGGAATTCAGCGCGGCGCCCTTGCGGAGATTGTCGCCGCAGACGAAGAGGTCGAGCGCGCAGGGGTCGTCCGGCGACCGGCGGACCCGTCCCACCCAGGTGGGATCCGTACCGGCCACATCGACGGGCGTGGGGAAGTCGCCCGCGGCGGGGTCGTCGTAGAGCACCACCCCCGGCGAGGTGGCCAGGATCTCATGGGCCCGCGCCACCGTGACCTCGTTCTCGAACCGGGCGTGCACCGCGAGGGAGTGCACCGTCAGCACCGGCACCTGTACACAGGTCGCCGCCACCCGCAGCCCCGGCAGGCCCAGGACCTTGCGGGTCTCGTCCCGCAGCCCGAGCTCCTCCGAGGACCAGCCGCCGTCCTCCACGGCGCCGGCCCAGGGCACCACATTGAGCGCGAGCGGGGCCGCGAAGGGCCCCAGTCCCCGTTCGCCCACGGCACGGCGTACGTCCCCGGGGCCCGCGCCCAGTTCCGTCCCGGCGACCAGGGAGAGCTGCGACCTGAGTGCTTCCACCGCGCCCCGGCCCGCGCCGCTGACGGCCTGATAGGTCGAGACGACCAGCTCGCGCAGCCCGAACTCGGCGTGCAGCGCGCCCACCGCCGGAAGCATGGCGAGGGTGGTGTCGTGCGGGCTCGCGACGATGCCGCGCGGACGGATCCGCGCGGCATGGGGGTTGATCTCGGGGACGACCAGCGGCACATCCGGATCGAGCCGGAAGGCGGCGGAGGCGTCCACGGCCACCGCGCCCTTGGCCACGGCGATCGGGGCCCAGCGCGCCGCCACCTCGGCGGGCACCAGGAAGAGCGCGACGTCGACGCCCGCGAGGGCGTCCTCGTCCAGCGCGTACACCTCGCACTCCTCACCGCGCACGGCCAGCTTGCGGCCGGCCGAGCGCGGTGAGGCGACAAGGCGTATCTCTCCCCAGACGTCCGCGTGCTGGGAGAGGATCTGGAGCGTCACCGCACCGACGGCTCCGGTCGCTCCGACGACCGCGAGCGCCGGCTTACGGGTCATCGCCCGGTGCCTCCGTAGACCACCGCTTCGTCGGCGTCGCTGTCGAGCCCGAAGGCGGTGTGCACGGCGCGCACCGCCTCGTTCACATCGTCGGCACGCGTCACGACCGAGATGCGGATCTCGGATGTCGAGATGAGCTCGATGTTCACACCCGCGTCCGCGAGCGCCTCGAAGAAGGCGGCGGTGACCCCGGGGTTGGTCTTCATCCCCGCGCCGACCAGCGAGATCTTCCCGATCTGGTCGTCGTAGCGCCGCGAATCGAAGCCGATCTGACCCTTGGCCTTCTCCAGCGCGTCGATCGCCTTCACACCGTCCGTCTTGGGGAGGGTGAAGGAGATGTCGGTGAGGGCCGTGGCCGCCGCCGAGACATTCTGGACGACCATGTCGATGTTGATCTCGGCGTCGGCGATGGTGCGGAAGATGGCCGCGGCCTCGCCCGGCTTGTCCGGCACCCCGACGACCGTGACCTTGGCCTCGGAGACGTCGTGGGCGACTCCGGAGATGATGGCGTGCTCCATCTGCTGGTCTCCCTGCGGCTCGTTGCTGACCCAGGTGCCGCGCAGTCCGGAGAAGGAGGAGCGGACGTGGATCGGAATGTTGTATCGGCGTGCGTACTCGACGCAGCGGTGCAGCAGCACCTTGGAGCCGGAAGCGGCCAGCTCCAGCATGTCCCCGGAGGAGATCCAGTCGATCTTCCGCGCCTTGGAGACCACCCGGGGGTCGGCGGTGAAGACACCGTCGACATCCGTGTAGATCTCGCAGACCTCGGCCTCCAGCGCTGCCGCGAGAGCGACGGCGGTGGTGTCGGAACCGCCGCGGCCCAGGGTGGTGATGTCCTTCTTGTCCTGGGACACACCCTGGAATCCGGCGACGATGGCGATATTGCCCTCGTCCAGCGCGGTACGGATACGGCCCGGCGTCACATCGATGATGCGCGCTTTGTTGTGGACCGAGTCGGTGATGACGCCTGCCTGGCTGCCCGTGAAGGACTGGGCCTCATGGCCCAGGTTTTTGATCGCCATGGCCAGCAGGGCCATGGAGATGCGCTCTCCAGCAGTCAGCAGCATGTCGAATTCGCGCCCGGCAGGGATCGGGGATACCTGCTCGGCGAGATCGATCAGCTCGTCCGTCGTGTCGCCCATCGCGGACACCACGACGACGACCTGATGGCCGTCCTTCTTGGTGTCGACGATTCGCTTGGCGACGCGCTTGATGCCCTCGGCATCCGCAACGGAGGAGCCTCCGTACTTCTGCACGACAAGGCCCACGTGCGCTCCTCGCTCGGTTCTCCACCACAGCTCTGTACTGCGGTCGGCTCAGTCTATCGAGCGGCCCGTCCCGATCCCCGGGCAGTCACATGGTGAGATGCTCTGCTCAGGTAGTGATCACGGCCGCGCTCGGGTCGACTACTGCCCGCCCGGGGCCGTTGTACGCGGAGTGTGTGGCGGCTCACAAGCCGTCTCCCACGGGGGGCTCTCCCACCGGGAAGTCCTCCCCCGGGGAAGCCTTCCACCAGGAAGTTCTCCACCGGGCCGGCTCAGCTGGTACGCACCCCGGTCAGCTGGTGCGCAGCCCGAGCGGAAGCGCGATCTCCTCGGCCATCACCCGTCCGGCGGCCTCCGCCAGTGCGTCGTCCGCCAGATCCTCGTCCGTGTCCAGCCCGTCCAGCTCCTCCAGCGGCTGGTCGAGACGGACGTGGGAGACCAGGGACTGAAGGGCCCGCAGGGTGCCGGACGCGGTGGGGCCCCAGTTGGAGAAGTACGAGAACTGCCACCACCACAGCGCCTCCGTGACACGGCCCGCCCGGTAGTGGGCCAGCCCATGGCGGAGATCGGTGACGATGTCGGCGAGGCTGTCGGAGATCCGGCAGGCCACCGGGGCCTTGCGCGGCTCATAGGGGTCGAAGACCTCGGAGAACACATCGACCGGGTCGAGCAGCCGGGCGAACCGCTCGCGCAGATCGGCCACATCCGGCTCCGGGCCGGTGTCCGGCTCCCACCGCTCATCCGGGACGATGTCCTCGTGCGCGCCCAGCCGGCCGCCGGTCAGCAGCAGCTGGGAGACCTCAAGGAGCAGGAAGGGCACGGCGCTGTCCGGCTCGTCACCCTTGGCGACCTCGGTGGTCGCGACGATGAAGGACTCGATCGAGTCCGCGATCTGGACCGCGAAATCGGCCGGATCCTGGTGCGTCGCGTGCAGCATGGCATCAGACATCGAGAAGTCGTCTCCCCTCGAAGGCACGCCCGAGCGTGACCTCGTCGGCGTATTCCAAGTCTCCCCCCACCGGCAGACCGCTGGCCAGCCGAGTGACCCTGAGGCCCATCGGTTTGATCATGCGCGCCAGATAGGTGGCCGTGGCCTCGCCCTCCAGATTGGGGTCCGTGGCGAGGATCAGCTCGGTGACCGTGCCGTCCGCGAGCCGCGCCAGCAGCTCACGGATGCGCAGATCGTCGGGGCCGACGCCCTCGATGGGGCTGATCGCCCCGCCGAGCACGTGATACCGCCCCCGGAACTCCCGGGTCCGCTCGATCGCGACCACATCCTTGGACTCCTCCACCACACAGATGACGGAGAGGTCCCGGCGCGGGTCGCGGCAGATGCCGCACCGTTCCTGCTGAGCGACGTTGCCGCAGATCGCGCAGAAGCGGACCTTGTCCTTCACTTCCAGCAGGGCATGGGCGAGCCGACGGACGTCGGTGGGCTCGGCCTGGAGGATGTGAAAGGCGATCCGCTGCGCGCTCTTGGGACCGACGCCGGGCAGCCTGCCCAGCTCGTCGATGAGGTCCTGAACCACGCCTTCGTACAACGGACTGCCTCTCCTCGGCCCCTACGGCTCGTACGTTAGTTGCTCCGCCGCGCCCTTAGAAGGGCAGGCCCGGCATGCCGCCCAGACCCTGGGCGAGGGGGCCGAGCTTCTGCTGCTGGAGCTGCTGCGCGTTCTCGCTCGCGGCCTGGACGGCGGCGACGACGAGATCGGCGAGCGTCTCGGTGTCCTCGGGGTCGACGGCCTTGGGATCGATGACGAGCCCGCGCAGCTCACCCGACCCGTTCACCGTGGCCTTCACCAGACCACCGCCCGCCTGCCCCTCGACCTCGGTCCGCGCGAGCTCCTCCTGGGCGCGGGCGAGGTCCTGCTGCATCTTCTGGGCCTGCTGGAGGAGCTGCTGCATATTGGGCTGGCCGCCACCGGGGATCACGGTCACTCCTGGCACTTCGACGATGTTGCTTCGGTATGCCGAGCCTACGTGGTCGTCCGGCGGCTCGCCGAACCCCGAGGCGACAACTCTTTCGAGTGAGTATCCTGCGGGTCCTCTACCTGATCACGACCCCCGCGAGGCCCGGAACCACGGGGATTTCCGCCGCATGGACCACCATTCGGCGGTAGTAAGGGCTTGCCGTCACCATGCACGCGCGAGGCAGGCGCAAGGAGTAATTGCCCCGTAACACGACGCGACACACAACATCAGAGGAGTTCCCCGGTGAGCCAGCCGGAGATGCAGCCCGGGGGGCCTGCCCGGGAGGAGCGCGGCGAGGTGCCGCGCGGTGATCTGACCGGAAGGCCGTTTCCGCTGGGCGACTGGGGCGAGCCCGCCGAACGCCTCGACGAGCTGTTCCGCTGGGTCGAGACCGGCGCGCTCCGCACGGTGGAGTGGTATCTGGCGGACCGGGTGTGGAAGCGGCGTACGGGCAGGGCGCTGCGCACCGGCGCGGCGGCGGGCTTCATCGCGGGCGCGGCGCTCCCCCTGGTCGATCTGACGGGCGCGCTCCCCGGGGCGGCGGGCTGGGGATATCTCTCCCTGCTCCTGGGTGCCGCGTGTCTGGCCTGCGACCGGTACTTCGGGGTGACCTCCGGCTGGATGCGCCATGTGGCGACGGCGCAGGCGGTGCAGCGCCGACTCCAGACGCTCCAGTTCGACTGGGCGTCGGAGAGCGTACGGGAGGTGCTGGGCCCGGCGGAGGGCACGGCGAGCGAGGCGGCCGAACGCTGCCTGAAGGTGCTGCGGAGCTTCTCGGAGGATGTGACGGAGCTGGTCCGCGCGGAGACAGCGGACTGGATGCGCGAGTTCGCGGGCTCCCCGGCCCCACTGACCCTCCACGCGGCGCCGCTGCCCGCACCCCCCTCCCCCCGCCCCCCGGACCCCATCCCACCGGGCCGCACCCCCCTCCCCCCGGGCACCCGCCCGAACATGCCCCGCCAACGCCCGCCGGAGTCGCCGCGCTGAACGCCGCTCCGGGTCCGCCCGGAAGACGATCAGGCCGCTCCCGTCTCTCCTGAGACGGACGGGAAGCACGGCCCGGCCGGGGGGTTCGCCTGGCCGGACGGCACGACAGAGTCTTTCCTGTCCCGATCACGCGACGGAAGAGGATCGACCCCGTGCAGCGACGACGACTGGTGCCCCTGATGGCGATCGGCCCGATGGCCTCGCCAGCTCCCGGGATCGCCACCGCCGCCCCAGCTCCCGCCAAGGGTGTGCTGGACCGGTACCCCCAGCAGAAGCCGGCGTGGAAGCGGTGCGACCCCGAGACTCCGGCCGCCTTCCAGGGCACGAAGGTCAAAGTGCCGCTGGACTACCGGCGGCCCGGTGGCAAGCAGATCGAGATCGCGGTCTCCCGGTGCCGAACGAGCGTCAAGGGCAAGCGCGCCGACTCCCAGACCCGCCGACCGCCCGCCCCGTCCTCGGGACGGTCTCACCGTACGAGAACGGCAAGGCTGCCTTCTGAACCATCATGTGCGGTGAGAACTCCGCCGCCTGGCCCCGCGACCCGGAGCACTACCGCAAGGAAGCGATCCGCGACAAAGCGCGCTACCCGCTGTCCCGCGCCCGCGCGGACGGGCGGGTGACCTCTTCCTCGGGCGAAAACCGGCGCAGGAGCGGGCAAGCAGGCCGCCCGGGGCATCGCCATCGAGAGCCCGGCCTTTCCCAGGTATCGCGTATTCCGGGAGCCTGCTCGGCTAGCGATCAATGATCGTCGCGGATCAAGATGCCTCAGCGGACCGAGGTGCGGTGTCGTCGGCTATCTGCCGAGCAGGATGGCGAAGACGAGGAACGCGCCGACGCTGCCGAGAAGAAAGAGCGTGGTGCCCCACCGGGCAAGTCGGTCGATGCGCCGCAGGGTGGTGCGGCGCAGGGTGGCAAAAGCCGCCGCGGAAGTGTCAGCAAGCTGGACAAGACGCGGACGCTGCGCGAGAGCAAAGGCCGCTGCGGCGAGGACGTACAAGAGGGCGGGTAGGGCGGCGGCACGGGTCGTCCAGCCGCCCGTGCGGCCGGAGATGTCGAGATACTGAAGCACTGCGAAGTGCACCGGGACACCGGCGGAAGACGCGGTCAGCATCGTCTTGCAGTACTCGGTGGAGGTCTGGCGCGAGGAACGTATCCACTCGGCCAGCTCCGGATCCGCTTCAGCGGCGGCGAAGCTGTGATCGGCGGCAAAAGGATCCGCTATCCGCAGGAATTGCTCGTTGGAGCCGATGGTGATGCGGCCCTCGAAGCTCTGGCGGGTCTCGGGGCAGACAAGTTGTACCGGCACCTCCTGTGTGCCCGCGAAGAGCAGTGGCTCGTTGTCAGGGCCGATGAGCAGGGCGAAGCGGTGACGGTGCGCGCAGTGCGGACATTCGGGCACGAGGTGCTGAAGGAGTCTCTGTCCCTGTTCACCCATGGTGGGCATGATGATACGGCGATATGGTCCCGGTCATGGGGGCATGGTGGCAACGGCGCAAGGGTGCTTCCCGGCGGGACGGGGGCACGGATACACCGGAGCAGGGCGGCTCCGGAGGCGGGCCGGAGATGCGGTTCGAGCGGACCATGAACGTCCGTCTGGATCCCCATAGCCACGATCAACGAGTTGCCTGGATCCGCGTGTTGGAACAGGCCGAAAAACAGTTGGAGCAGGAGAACCCGGAGCTGTACGGCTCGGGCGACAGGGGCCACACGATAGGCCAGAGCTGGCACATGACGATGACGATGTTCGGCATCCCGATGGTCTGCGTGCTCGTCGAAGGACGCCCCAGCCAGGGGACCGAGTCCATCCCCGTGGTCGTCAGGCTCTCCTGGCCGCAACTGCGTCACCGGATGCGCCGCTTCTTCGAGATCGGTGGGAGCGACATCGTCGCATTCGTGCACGACGGGCGATCCGGGCATGGCGTGAATCTCCTTGGCCGCGAGGGCGACCGGATCATCTACGAAGACCCCTGGCCTGGCGAATCACTGCTGTGCCGGCACCAGAACGCCGCGGGGATCGACGCCCGAGAGCACGGCGAGCACCAGTGGACGATCACCGAGGATGAGCTCGCCCGGGTGCTGGTCGGCGTCCACATCTGGCCGAGTCTCTGGGCGGAGGCGGGCGGGAAGCCTGGAGCGCTTCGTTACAGCAAATTGAGGGATTCGGAGTTCTGGTCTTTCTTCGGCATACACGAACGCACTGGCGCGGACGGTGACCAGGATGGGCCCCATCGCACTGTCCACCTCTCCACCGGCGGCTTCACGGACAAAGTTGCCCTGGAACTGGAATGCGACGGGCGCGACCGCATCACCTGCGCGACGCTCCAGCTGCGCGAAGACTGGGCTGTCTGCCCGCCCTGGGGCCTGAACCCCTTCGCGCTCGATATAGCCCGTTCCTTCATGGGCGCACTGATTCCCCTGGCCGACCGCGCGATGATGGAACAGGTGTTGCCGCCCCTCTCCCCTCCGGAGGCGGCGGCGCTCCTGCGGGACGACTCGCGCCAAGGTGACCCGTCCTGGCAGCTCATGGCGGCGTACGTGGGCGGGACCCCGGATATATATCTGCGGTTTTCGATGTCGGCCCTGAAGGTGAGCCACCCGCGCGAGGGATGGATCCGGGCCGAGATCAGCACATTCTGAGGCGGCCTGCCCGGTCTTGGCGTCCTTCACCCAGAACTGGAGCTTCACCGGACGGTCCGAGTGACCCGTCTGGCTCTGGCCCAAGCCCTGTCCCCTTGTCGAAGCTGACCCGACTCGATGGGGTGACGTACTCGGGGTTCGCTCCCTCGTTCTGTGATGGTGCGAGTAGTCGTATGAGCATGGGACTAGGTGATCGACATCAGAAGAAGGACGTCGAAGCAGCCCTCCGCAGGGCGGAAGCATCCGGCCTTAAGGTGACGCACGACAAGAACCGGCATCGTTGGGGTTGGGTCATCTGCTGTCCATGCAAAGAAAGCGTGACCGTGTACAGCACCCCCAGAAGCGCAGGAGGAGCGGCGCATAGGGTCGATGCATTCATCCGACACCACCGGAACTGTGCGTAGTTGGTATTTCACCCTGCACACGCAAGAACCACTCACCCCGGAGCAGAACGACATCATGGATACCCATGACGTCTTCGCCGATAGCTTCATCGGCCGGGTACAAGGTCCGGGTTTCACTGATTTCGTCTGCTATTACGACACCGAGACCCTCACTGAGGCCATCGCAGAAATCCTGGCTCTCGTCGAATACGTTCCGGGTGTTCTCATCCGCAGTGTGGAGCTGAACCCCTTCGACCTGGAGAACAACAACATGGCGACCGCAGCCGTCGTGCGGCCACCCGATTGAGACCTGCCGGTAAACGAATGCGGAGTGCCCGCCCCCGCCTTACGGGAGGAGCACCCCGCACCGCGTTGCGGTCAGGCCGACGCCGCCGCGAACGCCGCGAAGGCGCTCCAGGCAGCGACGGGGACCATCAGGGCCGGGCCCTGCTTGTCCTTGGAGTCGCGGATACCGACCCGGTCGGAGAAGTCGGCAACCTCAACGCAGTTGTTGCCGGTGCCATCGCTGTACGACGACTTGAGCCAGGCGACCTCGACGCAGTTGTTGCCGGTGTCGCCGCTGTACGACGATTTGAACCAGGCGCTCTCGGGGGCCAGCTCGGTGGCCGGGGTGTGCGTGTTGATGGCTCTACTACCTTCTCGCTAGTTCGGTCAGGAATGCGATGGTTTCCTCGACCCCGAGGGCCACGCCCACCATCGCGTCGAACCGGCGCGTGAACCGGTTCACCTCGCGGGGCTTGTCCGATGCGGAAGCCGCGCCCCAGGCGTTGTCGGTCTGAACACGGGGCGGCAGTTCGCCGAGGTCCAGAATCGCGAAGTCGTGGTTTGAACGGTAGCCACGCCGGAAGGGGAGAATCTGTATCGAGACGTGGTCTTCGCGCGCCAGCCGGATGATCTCCTCGTACTGCTCGCGCATCACCTCGTCGTCCCCGACCGGGATGCGTACGGCTGCCTCGCCCAGGACGATGCGAAGACGCACGGGCCCCTCGCGCGTCAGCACCCTGTGTTTGCGCTCCATCCGGAGTTCGACATGACGTTTGACGAACTCGGCCGTCGTGTCCTCCACGGGGCGGCCCATTTCATAGAGGGCCTTGGCATATGCCTCAGTCTGAAGGAGGCTATAGATGACCGTCGGGTGGTAGGCGGCGATAGCGACCGCCTCTGTCTCTAGGCCGAGGAAGTGCGGCATGCCAGTAGGCAGAAAACTGCGGTACTGAGTCAGCCACTCCTCATTGGGCGCTTCACGGTTGAGCTCGATGAGCTGTTTGATCAGCTCGTCGTCCGTCACGCCGTACCGCTTCAACAGCGTGCGCAGATTGCCGATGTTCCGGCGGAAGTTGAGCTCGCCCAGTTCGATGCGGGCAAGCGTCGGCTCGGAGAGGTCTTTCAACCCCCGAACCGCTTCCTTCCGGGTCATCCCCTTCAGCCTGTTCTCCTCGATCGGCGGGCAGTTCTCACGCAACTGCCTCAACTGGATGCCTAACTCCAACCGTCGTCCGGTTGCTCCGCGTTTGGCTCCCACGTGTGCACCCTTCCACTTCCACTGTGCCAGTCAAGTACCGCTCTGCGCAGGGGACTGAGCGCTCTGCGCAGACGCCTCAGGGCTCTGCGCAGACTCGCGCATAGTCCAATTCAGAGGCTTGCTGAAAATTCAGGAGCGTTCAGCTTGCATGGCATTCGCCTTAGGCGTCACGGTAGTTGAGAGACAGCGCGATCCGGGCAGAGTTCCCAGTTCAGGGGGCTTGCGAACCCTTCCGCGCGCCCCCCTGACCCCCTCGCGGAGGACCTCGTCATGCCCACCACAACAACCCGCCCGGACGAGGGCACCCGGCGGCACCCCGGAACGGTCGCTCTCGATCGCCAGCCGATCACCAACGGATTCGATATGCGACTGTCCCGTACAGCCCTCCCGGGCGAGCCCATCGCCCAGCACGACCGGGCCTGGCCGGCTCTGATGCGCAGGCTCGGCGCGGCTCAGCTCCGGGTCTGGCGGCTCGACGCGCTCATCGAGTCGGCCGACCTCGTGATCTCGGAGCTCGTGACCAACGGGTTCCAGCACGGACGGGGCGATACCGTCGCGGTCCGGCTCTGGCGGACCGCGACGTACATCTGTATCGAGGTCGACAGCGGCCCCAGCCCCTGGAAACCCCGCACCCGCCAGCCCGACCCCTACGACGAGGGCGGGCGCGGCCTCCACCTCGTCGCCGCCCTCTCGGACACCTGGGGAATCACCCCGGACGGCTCCCGCACCTGGTCCGTCCTCGCCGCCCCCGATGAGAACCGGCTCAGCTGAAGACGGGGTCCGCCCCCGAAGCTACTCTGCTGCCCATGGGATGGGACACCGACGGAGCACCCCACACGGTCGCACTGGCTCGCACCGGACGCAGCGAGCAGGAGCCCGATCGACTGCCTGAAGTGCGCGAACTCGCCGAGTTCGGCTGGGAGCCGGCGCCGGACGCGCCGATGTGGGGCTTCCTGCCCTACGTATGGCCGGAGGACCGGCGGACTTGGGTACCCGATCGCTCGACACGATGGGCCGTGGAGACCCGGCTCGACGCCACTGGCACGATCACCGGCGCGACCTGCCAACCGCTGTCACAGCACGACCTCGACGTACTGGAGAACGACGCGAACACCGACCTGGCCGAGGCGGGCGTCCCGCCCCGGCCTCCGGGCCGGCTGTGGCTGCTCCGTCCGATCGCGGACCACGAAGACATCGACTCGGTTCTCGATCACCTCTTCACGATGGCCGAGACCCATGGCATCGAGGCGAGGTCGTCAGCCGCCTTCGCGGCGCTCTGCGCGGATGAGCTGAGGTCGCTCGACGCCACCGCTCGTGTGCGGCTCAGCTGAAGACGATCATCGACCCCTGCCCCAGACTCCGGGTCGCCGCCGCGTGCAGCCCCAGCCAGACGTGGCGTTCGCGGGCGAAGGGGCTGTCGTCGTAGGGGGTCGGGTCGGCGCGTTCCTCCAGGGAGGTCGGGCGGTCCGGTGGGGTCGGGGCGGTCGGGGGGTTGGTCGGGTCGATGCCGATCGCGGGGGCGACGAAGTCGAGTTCGCGCAGCAGGCCCTGGGTGGAGCCGAGCGGGCCGCCGCCCTCCAGCAGTTCATCGTTGGAGAGGGGGGCGGCGAAGTCGACCGGGACGTACGCGCCCGCGTGGTCGTAGTGCCAGACCAGATGGGAGTCCTGCGCCGTTGCCTCGAACATCTCCAGCAGCTGCTCGTAATCCCCGCCCAGTTCGTCCACCGGCGTCACGGCGAGCCCGCACAGCCTCAGCAGATACGCCCTGCGCAGGAAATGCAGCGCGTCGTAGTCGAACCCGGCGACCGGGGCCACGTCCCCGGAGAGTCCCGGCATATAGGCGAAGACGGGGACCGTGGGCAGGCCCGCGTCCGTCAGCGCCTTGTCATAGGCCGCCAGTTCTTCGGCGAAGGGGTTGCCGGGGCTGTGGCACAGCACATCGACAAGGGGGACCAGCCACAGGTCACAGGCCAAGGGAGGCTCGCTCTCGGGACGGAGTCGGACTTACGGCCACGGTCGGCGAAGGGCCCCGGTCAGCAGCCCCATCGCCGCACGCCTGCCCAACCGTCGCACACCCAGCCGCCTCCGCGCACGAGTGCCTGGGCATATCCGTTCCCCAACCACGGGAGTCGGGAGCACACCCGATCTCCCCGCCCGCTCATCCGTTCGGCTTTCCCACATCCCAGACCCACACCCCGCCGACCCGCTCCCCCGACCGGCCGAGGAGCGCCGACACCGTCTTGTGCAGCGCCTCCTCGTTGTACTGCGGCGGCAGCACCACCACTCCGGCGTGCCAGGCCGCCAGATCCGCCTTCGCCTGGTTCTGCCAGCTCGGGCCGATGTCCGGGACCTTGCCCGAGTCGCGGACCTCGCCGAACAGATTCGAGGTGTGGCGCGGGGTCGCGCCGTAGATCCCGACCCGGTCCGGGCCCCAGGGGCCGTTGAAGTACCCGCCCGCGACCGAGAAGCCGAGACCGGTCGACGACTGCCAGTACAGGACGTCCGCGTTCCCCGGGTTCGGCAGCGGGACCGTCACCACCGACTCGCCCTCGGCGAGATACGAGCGGTACATCCCCTCCGTGATGAACTCCGGCACCGGCGTCCGCTCCCGTACCGGATACGGCGTCGGCAGCACCGGCAGCAGCGCCGCCGCCACCGTCACCAGCCCCGCCGCCCGCAGGGAGCGGTCGAGGCCCTCCGCCAGCGCCAGCCGGTCCACCGCCAGCGCCGTCAGCATGCCGAGCACCGGGGCGCAGATCATCGCCACCCGGGACTCGATCACCGACTCGAACAGCGGCTGATTCGCCAGAAGCCGCCAGGGACCGGGCAGCACGATGTCCGTGAAGGGGATGCGGATCTTCACGCCCAGCGAGAGCAGCGCCGCCGCCACCGCCGTGAACGCCAGCGCCTTCACCACCGCCAGCCGCCACAGTGCCACGACCACGACCGTCCCGAGCGCCAGCATCGGCCAGCCGAAGAACGCGTTCTGCTCGGTCCGGTTCATCGCCAGTGGATCGGCCTGCTCATCGGTGCCCAGCAGCGAACGGCCCGCGAATTCGACGAACGCCAGCGGGCTGTTGCCCGTATTGGCCCCGTGCACCACATGCGTATAGCTCTGCGGGCCGAAGAACTGCCAGCCCAGCGGGAAGGCCACCAGCGGCAGACAGACCGCCAGACCGATCAGGACACCGCGCCCCAGCGGACGCCACACCGCCTTCGCCACATCGCGGCGCACCACCGCGTACGCCAGCGCGAACAGGATCATGCCCATCGCGGCGAGCAGCAGCGGCTCCTCGCCGAGGAAGATCTGATACGTCGCGAACAGGCCCAGCAGCACCCCGTCCCGTACGACAGCGCGCCCCGTGCACAGCTTCAGCGCCCGGTCGATGATCACCGGGATCATGAACAGCACCAGGAAGTTCGGATGGGCGTTGCCGTGCGAGATCATCGGCGGGGCGAAGGCGGCGAAGGCCGCTCCGATCGCCGCAGCCCAGCGGTTGGCGACCAGATGACGGGCGAGCAGCCGGTACCAGCAGAACGCCGTCGCCGCGAGCCCGACCGTCAGGACGAGCGCCCAGGTGACGGTCGGGCCGAGCAGCAGGGTCACCGGGGTGAGCGGCACGGAGAGGCCGAGCATCACCGTGTTCGCCATCAGGTTCACGCCCTCGGGATATCCCTGGAGGGTGGTGAACAGCGGATTGCGCAGCTGGGTCACATTCTCGGCGGTGACCCGGAAGAACCACTCCCACTGATTCTGGTCCTGGCCCGCGTCCGCGAGATAGCCCCGGTCCAGATCCGCCCAGAGGTCTTTGTAGAGGATCGCGGAGGCGAGCAGGAAGAGCAGGGCGACGAGCAGATCCACCCGCCGGACCGACCGGGCCCGCAGCCGCATCAGCTCCAGCAGGACCTTGCCGTAGTCCAGCGGCCTGACCTTGGAGCCCTCCTGGTGCGACCAGCGCACCGGGACCTCCGTCACCGGCCAGTCCCGGTGCCGGAAGAACCGGAGTATCTCGACGTCGATCCCCCACCCGTCCAGCCGGGAATCGGCGAACGCGGACCGCGCCTTCTCCCCGTCGAAGAGCTTGAAGCCGCACTGGGTGTCATGGATGCCCGGCACCGCGACCGCGCGTATCAGCCCATTGCCCATCCGGCCGAGCCATTCGCGCACCCGCCACTGATGGATCTCGATCCGGGACTCGGGGTGGGCGCGCGAGCCGATCGCCGCCGCCAGCTCCCCCTCGTTCAACTGCTGGTCCAGCTGGTCCAATTCCGCGATGGGAGTCGCGAGATCGGCGTCGGTGACCAGGACCCGGCGGCCGTACGAGGCGAGGACACCACGCCGTAGCGCGTCCCCTTTACCCCGGTTCACCCCGCTCCCGGAGGTGATCAGCTGGATGCGCGGCTCCTCGGCGGCGGCCTCTCTGGCGACCTCGGCCGTGCCGTCGGTGGAGCCGTCGTCCACCACGATCAGCTCCCACTCGCCCCAGCGCTCGGGATCCGCCCGCAGATGGTCGCAGATCGCGTCCAGGGTGGGGCGGAGCCTGCTCTCCTCGTTGTACGCCGGGACGACGACAGTCAGGCCCACGAAGCTCTCGTACCCAGCTCGGTACTCGACGCGCTCATGGGTGTGCCGTTCGGAGACGGGGTTCATTTTCACCGTTCCAGCCGATCCGCCCAGGCGAACGCCTGGTCGTTGTACGCGCGGATCACGTTCCGCGCAGCCGTGAGATCGCCGAGGTTCACCACGTCGATCAGTTCTTCGTGGCCGCTCCACAGCCATTGACGCCGATCCGGGTCGGCGCGGAGATGAGGCACCGCGAAGCCCCAGGTTCGCACCCGCAGCTGATGGAGGAAGCCACAGATATAGGCATTGGAGACAAGCGACCCCAACTCGTACCAGAAGCGAAGGTCATAGCCGATATGGATGTCCAGGTCCCCACAGCGGGCCGTCCGCGCGGCCTCCTCGGCCCGGCGTCGTACGGACACCAGCGCCACGGCGCTCACCCGGGTGCGGCCTTCGCGTTCCGCGTGGCGGATCACTCCGTCGATGACGAGGGAGCGCGACTCGACCATGGCCCGGTAGTCGGACGCCGAGAACCGGTGCACGCTGAAACCGCGGTGCTGGTCGGAGTCGAGGAGCCCCTGCGCGGTCAGATCGACCAGGGCCTCCCGTACGGGGGTCGCGGAGACCCCGTACTGTTCGGCGATCTGCTTGACCGTGAACTCCTGCCCGGGCAGCAGCCGCCCGGCCAGCACCTCGTCACGCAGCGCGTCCGCGAGCTGCTGCCGCAGGGTGCTGCGGGTCACAGCGGTGTTCGCGGCGCGTGTGCCGGGGCCGGGCATCGATGGCTTCTCCTTCGCCGGGGGTCCCGGACACGATAGGCCAGGAGGGACGAACCGGGTGAGGTGCAGGGTGCGTAACACAACGGGAGACGGGGTCTTCGAGGTTGCCACGGGGGACGGTCCGGCGATGCCGGAGCGCGCCGCCGAGGTGCGGGCGGCGTTCGCGGGGCTGGCGCAGATCCGGCGGCTCACCGGGGACGGCGGGGCTCCGGCGGACTGGGAGCGGCGGCAGCCGGTCCGGGCGGTGGCGCTGGCGCTGGAGGCGGGGGGCGTGCCGCCGTCCGCCGTGGGGGCGGACGGGGAGCGGGTGGCGAGCGGGTACCGGGTGCGGGCGGCGGACCGGGAGGGGGTCGTTTGGGTGGAGTGGGTAGGGGCGGCGGGGAGCGGGGCGGCGCACGAGGAGGAGGCGCGGCTGCGGGAGTGTGCGCGGGTGCTGGCGGGGGTGGGATGGGAAGCGCTGCTGTACCGGGGGGCCAAGCGGCGCAGGTTCCTTGAGGTGGAGGCTGCTCCGCGGGGGAGCTGAGCCCCTCGGGGTGGCGCCCCGCCCGGTGTCGGGC
>NZ_VCLA01000170.1:99536-107627 GCF_009600885.1 Streptomyces jumonjinensis | reverse complement strand
AGCCGCCCATGCCCCGCCTCCCCACCTCCCTTGACCCCGCCTCCCCCGAGTACACCGCCCGCCGCACCGCCATGCTCGACAAGATCGCCGCGCTCGACGCCGAGCACGCGAAGGCGCTCGCGGGCGGCGGCGAGTCCGCCGCCGAGCGGCACCGGCGGCGCGGCAAGCTTCTCGCGCGGGAGCGGGTGGAGCTGCTGCTGGACCCCGACACCCCGTTTCTGGAGCTGTCCCCCCTCGCCGCCTGGGGCAGCGACTACCCGGTGGGCGCCTCGATGGTCACCGGCGTCGGAGTCGTCTCCGGCGTCGAGTGCGTGATCACGGCCAACGACCCGACCGTGCGCGGCGGCGCCTCCAACCCCTGGACGCTCAAGAAGGCCCTGCGCGCCCATGAGATCGCCCGCGCCAACCGGCTGCCCTGCATCTCGCTCGTGGAGTCCGGCGGCGCCGATCTCCCCTCCCAGAAGGACGTTTTCATCCCCGGCGGCGCGCTCTTCCGCGATCTCACCCGGCTCTCCGCCGCCGGAATCCCGACCGTCGCCGTGGTCTTCGGCAACTCCACGGCGGGCGGGGCCTATGTCCCCGGGATGTCCGACCACACCATCATGGTCAAAGAGCGCTCCAAGGTCTTCCTCGGCGGCCCGCCGCTGGTGCGGATGGCCACCGGCGAGGAGAGCGACGACGAGTCCCTCGGCGGAGCCGAGATGCACGCCCGGACCTCCGGACTCGCCGACTGCCTCGCGCTCGACGAACCGGACGCGCTGCGGCACGCCCGCCGTGTGATCGCCCGGCTCAACTGGCGCAAGGCGCACCCCGATCCGCCCCCGGCCCAGCCGCCGGAGCACCCGGTCGGCGAACTGCTCGGGATCGTGCCCGAGGACCTCAAGACCCCCTTCGACCCCCGCGAGGTCATCGCCCGCATCGTCGACGCCTCGGACTTCGACGAGTTCAAGCCCCTCTACGGGGCGAGCCTGGTGACCGGCTGGGCCGCCCTGCACGGATATCCGGTCGGCGTCCTCGCCAACGCCCAGGGGGTGTTGTTCAGCGCCGAGTCGCAGAAGGCGGCCCAGTTCATCCAGCTCGCCAATCAGCGCGATCTGCCGCTGATTTTTCTCCACAACACCACCGGCTATATGGTCGGCAGCCGTTACGAACAGGGTGGCATCATCAAGCACGGCGCGATGATGATCAACGCGGTGGCCAACTCGACGGTGCCGCATCTGTCCGTCCTGATGGGCGCGTCCTACGGCGCGGGCCACTACGGCATGTGCGGCCGTGCCTACGACCCCCGCTTCCTCTTCGCCTGGCCCAGCGCCCGATCCGCCGTCATGGGATCGCAGCCGCTCGCGGGCGTGCTCTCGATCGTCGCCCGCGCGTCGGCGGCGGCGAAGGGGCGGCCCTACGACGAGGAGGCAGACGCCGGACTGCGCGCCATGGTGGAGGCGCAGATCGACGCGGAGTCGCTCCCGGCGTTTCTCTCCGGACGGCTGTACGACGACGGGGTGATCGACCCCCGTGACACCCGTACGGTCCTCGGGCTCTGTCTGTCCGCGATCCACACCGCCCCGGTCGAAGGCGCACGCGGCGGCTTCGGCGTGTTCCGGATGTAGCTGTAGATGTAGAGGAGTACGGACGCTGTGATCGCAACCCTCCTGGTCGCCAACCGGGGCGAGATCGCCTGCCGGATCATGCGCACCTGCCGGGAACTGGGCATCGCCACGGTGGGGGTGTGCTCGGACCCGGACGCCTCGGCACTGCATGTACGGGAGGCGGACACGGCCGTACGCCTGCCGGGCGCGTCCCCCGCCGACACCTATCTGCGCGGCGAGCTGATCGTGAAGGCCGCGCTCACGGCGGGCGCGGACGCCGTGCACCCCGGCTACGGCTTCCTCTCCGAGAACGCCGGCTTCGCACGGGCGGTGACGGACGCGGGACTGGTGTGGGTGGGCCCGCCGCCCGCCGCGATCGAGGCGCTGGCGTCCAAGACCCGGGCGAAGGAGCTGATGGGCCTCGCCCCTCTGACCCGGGTGACCGAGGCCGACCTCCCGGTGCTGGTGAAGGCGGCGGCGGGCGGCGGCGGCCGGGGGATGCGGATCGTGCGCACGCTCGACGCCCTGGAGGGGGAGCTCGCGGCGGCCCGCGCCGAGGCGGCGGCGGCCTTCGGCGACGGCGAGGTGTTCATCGAGCCGTATGTCGAGGGCGGCCGGCATATCGAGGTCCAGCTGCTGGCCGACGCGCACGGCACGGTACGGACGCTCGGCACCCGCGACTGCTCCCTCCAGCGCCGCCATCAGAAGGTGATCGAGGAGTGCCCGGCGCCCGGACTCGACCCGGAGCTCGCAGAGTCGCTGTACGCGTCGTCGGCGGCGCTGGCCCGCGCGGTGGGGTACACGGGCGTGGGCACGGCCGAGTTCCTGCTCGCCCCCTCGGGCCGGGCGCACTTCCTGGAGATGAACACCCGCCTCCAGGTGGAGCATCCGGTGACCGAGGCGGTCTTCGGCGTCGATCTGGTGGCCGCCCAGATCCGGATCGCGGAGGGCGAGCCGCTGCCCGCCGAACCGCCCGCCCCCCGGGGCCACGCGGTGGAGGCCAGGCTGTACGCGGAGGACCCGGCCCGCGGCTGGACCCCGCAGTCGGGCGTACTGCACCGGCTCCGGGTGCCGACCGGCCCCGGGGTGCGACTGGAGCGCGGATACGCCGACGGCGACATGGTCGGCGTCCACTACGACGCCCTGCTCGCGAAGGTCATCGCCTGGGCCCCCACCCGCGCCGAGGCGCTGCGCCGGCTGGCCGGGACGCTGGAGGCGTCCCGGGTCCACGGCCCGGCGACCGGCCTCGGGCTGCTCATACGCTCCCTGCGGCACCCGGAGTTCGCCGAGGCCCGCATGGACACCGGCTTCTACGACCGCCGTCTGCCGGAGCTGACCGCCGCCGCCCCCGATCCGTACGCCCCGCTGGCCGCCGCCCTCGCCGACGCGCACGGCCGCTCCCGCTTCGGCGGCTGGCGCAATCTCCCTTCCCAGCCGCAGCTCAAGCGCTACCGCTCCGAGGCGGACGGCGTGGAGCACGAGGTGCGCTACCGGTATACGCGCGACGGTCTCGAAGCCGACGGCGTACGGGTGGTGAGCGCCGGCCCGGACCTGGTCGTCCTCGAAGCGGCCGGGGTGCTGCGGACGTACGACATCGCGGTCCACGGCGAGCGGGTGTACGCCGGGAACACCGCCCTGACCGCCCTGCCCCGCCTCCCCGGCCCGCCCGCGCCGGAGCAAGCCCCGGGCTCGCTGCTCGCGCCCATGCCGGGCACCGTCATACGGCTCGGCGAAGGCGTCGCCGAGGGGGCGAGGGTCGAGCAGGGGCAGCCCCTGCTCTGGCTGGAGGCGATGAAGATGGAGCACCGTGTCACCGCCCCGGCCGCCGGGACCCTCACCGCGCTCCACGCCGCCCCCGGGAGCCAGGTCGAGGCGGGCGGCCTGCTCGCGGTCGTACAGGAAGACGTACAGGAAGACGTACAGGAACAGGAAGACGCATCGGCACAGCGCGACCACCACACCACGACGCCCCCTCGGGAGAACCCATGAGCATCGAGAGCCAGGAGCACCGAGCCCTCCGCGCCGCGGTCGCCGCCTTCGGCCGCGGGCACGGCCGGGACCACGACCACGAGGCGCTGTGGAGCGAAGCCGCGCGGCTCGGCTATCTCGGGGTCAGCCTGCCCGAGGAGTACGGCGGCGGGGGCGGCGGCATCACGGAGCTCTCCATCGTCCTGGAGGAGCTGGGCACGGCGGGCTGCCCGCTGCTCATGCTGGTCGTCTCGCCCGCCATCTGCGGAACCGTCATCGCCCGCTTCGGCACCGAGGAGCAGCGGCGTGCCTGGCTCCCGGGCCTGGCCGACGGCAGCCGCACGATGGCCTTCGGCATCACCGAGCCGGACGCCGGGTCCAACTCGCACCGCATCACCACCATCGCCCGCCGGACGGCCGACGGCTGGACCCTGACCGGCCGCAAGGTCTTCGTCTCCGGCGTCGACATCGCCGACGCGACGCTCATCGTCGGCCGCACCGAGGACGCCCGCTCCGGGCGGCTCAAGCCCTGTCTCTTCATCGTCCCCCGGGACGCCGAGGGGTTCTCCCGCTCACAGATCGACATGGAGCTCCAGGCCCATGAGAAACAGTTCGAACTGGTCCTGGACGAGGTCCGGCTGCCCGCCGACTCGCTCGTCGGCGACGAGGACGCGGGCCTGCTCCAGCTCTTCGCGGGACTCAACCCCGAGCGGATCATGACGGCGGCCTTCGCCATCGGCATGGGCCGCTACGCGCTGGGCCGGGCGGTCTCCTACGCGAAGGAACGCCAGGTCTGGCAGACCCCGATCGGAGCCCACCAGGCCATCGCCCACCCCCTCGCCCAGGCCCATGTCGAACTGGAGCTGGCCGCGTTGATGATGCGGAAGGCGGCCGAGCTCTACGACGCCGGAGACGACGCCGGAGCGGGCGAGGCGTCGAACATGGCGAAGTACGCGGCGGGTGAGGCGTGTGTGAAGGCCGTGGACCAGGCGGTGCATACGCTCGGCGGCAATGGTCTCACCCGGGAGTACGGTCTCGCCTCGCTGATCACCCTCTCCCGGGTGGCCCGGATCGCGCCGGTCAGTCGGGAGATGATCCTCAACTACATATCCCATCAGTCCCTGGGACTCCCCAAGTCCTACTGACAGCGGCGATTCTGTCCGTCCCGGCCGTCCACAGAACGAGGGGCTCCGATGGTTCACCAAGAGCACCATCAGCACCACGGTCATGTCTTCCGCAGCCAGTATCCCGAGGTCGATCCGCTCGCCGAGCCCATCCACGACGCGGTGCTGGGCCGCGCCGCCGAGTACGGCGACGCCATCGCCCTGATCGACGGAGTCAACGGAACCACCGTCGACTACGCGCAGCTCGACCGCTCCCACCGCCGGATCGCCGCCGCCCTCGCCGAGGCAGGGCTGCGCAAGGGCGATGTGCTGGCCCTGCACAGCCCCAACACGGTGGCGTACCCGAGCGTCTTCTACGGGGCGACCCGCGCCGGGGCCACCGTCACCACCGTGCACCCGCTCGCCACGGCGGAGGAGTTCGCCCGGCAGCTCCGGGACTGCGGGGCCCGCTGGATCGTCACCGTATCCCCGCTGCTCGAAGCCGCCCGCCGGGCGGCCGAACTGGCCCCCGGCGTCCGGGAGATCTTCGTCTGCGACCGGGCGGACGGGCATCTGAGCGTGCTCGACATGCTCGGCTCCACCGCGCCCGAGCCGGACATCGCCATCGACCCGTCGAACGACGTCGCGGTTCTGCCGTACTCCTCCGGCACCACCGGAGTGCCCAAGGGCGTGATGCTCACCCACCGCTCGATCGGCACCAATCTCGTACAGCTCCAGCCGGTGCTGGCGATGAAGCCGGGCGACCGCATCCTCGCCGTACTCCCGTTCTTCCACATCTACGGCCTGACGGCGCTGATGAACGCGCCGCTGCGGAACGGCGCGACCGTGGTCGTGCTCTCCCGATTCGAGCTCGGCACCTTTCTCGGGGCGATCGAGAAGCACCGCATCACCGGTCTCTACATCGCCCCGCCGATCGTGCTGGCCCTGGCCAAGCACCCGGCGGTGGCACGGTACGACCTCTCCTCGCTGGAGTACCTGATCTGCTCTGCGGCCCCGCTGGACGCCGAGCTGGCGCGGGCCTGTTCGGCACGGCTGGGGCTGCCGCCGATCGCCCAGGCGTACGGCATGACGGAGCTCTCGCCCGCCACCCACGCCGTGCCGCTGCGGGAGACGGCCCCGCCGCCGGGCACGGTCGGCAGACTGCTGCCCTCCACCGAGCTGCGGCTGGTGTCCCTGGACGATCCGGCGCAGTCCGTGGGGCCGGGCGAGAAGGGCGAGATGGCCATTCGCGGGCCGCAGGTGATGAAGGGCTATCTCGGCAGACCCGAGGCCACCGCCGAGATGATCGACGCCGATGGCTGGCTGCGCACCGGGGACGTGGGCCGGGTGGACGAGGACGGCTGGCTGTACGTCGTCGACCGGGTCAAGGAGCTGATCAAGTACAAGGGCTTCCAGGTCGCGCCCGCCGAACTGGAGGCGCTGCTGCTGACCCATGAGTCCATCGCGGACGCGGCGGTGATCGGGGTGTACGACGAGGACGGCACGGAGCTCCCCAAGGCGTATGTCGTACGGCAGCCGGGGGCCGAGGCGCTCACCGGCGACGAGGTGATGGCGTTCGTCGCCGCCCGGGTCGCCCCGTACAAGAAGATCCGCCGGGTCTCCTTCATCGCGGGGGTGCCGCGCGCCGCCTCGGGAAAGATCCTCAGACGGGAGCTGAGAGAGCGGGAGGCGGGGGAGCGGGGGAGCGCCGTATGACCGAGACGGTCGCCGCCGGGTTCGAGCGGGGCGTCGCGACCCTCGCGCTCGACTCGCCCGGCGGCCGTAACGCGCTGTCGGCGCGGCTGGTGGACGAGCTGGCGCGCGAGCTGGACCGGTGCGGGCGGGACGACTCCGTACGGGCGGTGGTCCTCACCCACACCGGCCCGGTCTTCAGCGCGGGAGCGGACCTCAAGGCCCCGCCGAATCCGTACACCTTCGTGGCGCTGCTGCGGAAGATCCTCGAACTGCCGAAGCCGGTGGTGGCCCGGGTGACGGGCCCGGCACGGGCCGGAGGTCTTGGACTGCTGGGGGCCTGCGATCTGGCGGCGGCCTCCTCGGCGGCGGACTTCGCCTTCACGGAGGTACGGATCGGGGTCGCCCCCGCGGTGATCTCCCTGCCGCTGCTGCCCAGGCTGGAGCCGCGGGCCGCCGGGCGGTACTACCTCACCGGGGAGACGTTCGACGCGGCGGAGGCGGCCCGTATCGGGCTGCTCACCCTCGCCGCCGATGATGTGGACACCGCGCTCGCGCCGATTGTCGCCGGACTGCGCAAGGCGTCCCCGCGAGGGCTGGCGGCGGCCAAGCGGCTGGTGACGGCTAGGGTGCTGGATGCCTTCGACCGGGACGCGGAGGATCTGGTGCGGTGCTCGGCGTCCCTGTTCGCGTCGGCGGAGGCGCGCGAGGGCATCTCGGCCTTTCTGGAACGACGGGAACCCGCATGGGAGCTGTAGCGGCCACGCCCAAGCAGGACCGCAGCCGGGCGACCCGGCGACGGCTGCTGGAGGCCGCCGTGGCCTGCCTGGCCGAGGTCGGCTGGGCGGGCTCGACGGTCTCGGTGGTCGCCGAACGGGCGGGCGTCTCCCGGGGCGCGGCCCAGCACCACTTCCCCACCAGGGAAGACCTGTTCACGGCGGCCGTCGAGTACGTCGCCGAGCAGCGTTCGACCGCCCTGCGCGGGCTGCCGGGGCGGGACCGGGCGGCGGTGGTGGCCGCGCTGGTCGACCTCTACACCGGCCCGGTCTTCCGTGCGGCGCTCCAACTCTGGGTCGCCGCCGCCCACGAACCCCAACTGCACGCCCGGGTCGTCGAGCTGGAGGCCAGGGTGGGCCGGGAGACCCACCGTATGGCGATCCGGCTGCTGGCGGTGGACGAGTCGGCCCCGGGCGTCCGCGAGACCGTCCAGGGCTTCCTGGACATGGCGAGGGGCCTGGGCCTGGCCAACCTGCTGACGGACGACCGCGCCCGGCGCGAACGGGTGGTGCACCAGTGGACGACCTTGCTGGAGACGGCCCTGCCCGGCCCTTGACCACGACACCTGTCGGGGGCCAGCCCCCGAACCCCCGCGCCTCAATCTCCCCCAGACTCCGTCCGGGGGGACCCCCAGGGGCTGGATTTTGCGCCCCCGCTCGCCGCCGGCGGAGCTGGATCTTGTGTGCGAGCCACCCTGCCCGGCGCGGGCTCTCGTCGGGGGCCAGCCCCCGAACCCCCGCGCCTCAAACGCCGGCGAGGCTGGATTTTGGCTCCCCTCGCCTCAATCGCCCCGACCGCCACGGGGCTGGGTTTGCCGGGGGGCGGAGTGTGCGGGGTCCCGGGGTGCGGGGTCCGTCCTCAAACTCCCCCAGACTCCGTCCGGGGGGACCCCCAAGGGGCTGGGTTTGCCGGGGTTGCCCAGCACCCGGGATAGGCGGCGGTCGGGTCTCACGGGAGGGGTCCGT
>NZ_VCLA01000170.1:85813-99520 GCF_009600885.1 Streptomyces jumonjinensis | reverse complement strand
GCACCACCCCGGAGCGGACCCCGGACCCCAGCACACCGCACCCAGCCCCGGAGCGGACCCCGCACCTACCCCACCGGCCCCAGCCCAGAACAGGCCCCACGGCCTCTGGCCTGGGACCCGCTCAGCCGCTCACCCCGTGAGCCCCTCGTACCCCCGGACCTCGCGCGGATCCCGGGGCCCCGGCCCCGTGTAGCGCGCGGAGGGCCGCACCAGTCGCCCCGTCCGCTTCTGCTCCAGGATGTGCGCCGACCACCCGCCGGTGCGGGCGCAGGTGAACATCGAGGTGAACATATGCGCCGGGACCTCGGCGAAGTCCAGCACGATCGCCGCCCAGAATTCCACGTTCGTCGCCAGCACCCGGTCCGGACGGCGGCTGTGCAGCTCCGCCAGCGCCGCCCGCTCCAGCGCCTCCGCCACCTCGAAGCGCGGGGCCCGCAGCTCCTTCGCGGTACGGCGCAGCACCCGCGCCCTCGGGTCCTCGGCGCGGTAGACGCGGTGGCCGAAGCCCATGAGCCGCTCGCCCCGGTCCAGGGCCCGTCTCACATAGGCCGTGGCGTCGCCGGTCCGCTCGATCTCCTCGATCATCCCCAGCACCCGGGACGGCGCGCCGCCGTGCAGCGGCCCGGACATCGCGCCCACCGCGCCCGAGAGCGCCGCCGCGACATCCGCGCCGGTGGAGGCGATGACCCGGGCGGTGAAGGTGGAGGAGTTCATGCCGTGTTCGGCGGCCGAGGTCCAGTAGGCGTCCACGGCTTTCACATGCCGGGGGTCCGGCTCCCCGCGCCAGCGGACCATGAACCGTTCGACCACCGACTGCGCTTTGTCGATCTCCCGCTGGGGGACCATCGGCAGCCCCTGCCCGCGGGCGCTCTGCGCGACGTACGACAGGGCCATCACGGCGGCCCGCGCCAGATCGTCCCGGGCCTGCTCGGCGTCGATGTCGAGCAGCGGCTTCAGACCCCACACCGGCGCGAGCATGGCCAGGGCGGACTGGACGTCGACCCGGATGTCGCCGGAGTGCACGGGGAGCGGGAAGGGCTCGGCGGGCGGCAGCCCCGGCTCGAACGCCCCGTCGACGAGCAGGCCCCAGACGTTCCCGAAGGAGACCTGGCCGCCGAGGTCCTCGATGTCGACGCCCCGGTAACGGAGCGCCCCGCCTTCCTTGTCGGGTTCGGCGATCTCGGTCTCGAACGCGACGACTCCTTCGAGTCCGGGACTGAAGTCGGACATACGGCGGCTCCTCACGGTACTGACGTGCTGAACGTACTGACGGCTTACGGCGGGTGCGGCCCCGGGCGGCAGGCGGCGGACGGCCGGCGGCCACAGGGGCGAGGCGGACTGGCGCCCTGCGGCAGGATGGTCCCGTGACCGATGCCGCCGCCCAGAGCTCCCCGCCGGATCCCGCTGTCATGCGCGAGCAGTATCGCTCGACGCCGCTGCTGGAGGAAGATCTCGCGCCGACGCCGATGGATCAGTTCGCCCGCTGGTTCGCGCAGGCCGTGTCCGCGGGCCTGCATGAGCCGAACGCCATGGTGGTCTCCACCGCCACCCCCGACGGCCGTCCCTCTTCGCGCACGGTGCTGCTGAAGGGGTACGACTCCCGGGGCTTCGTCTTCTACACCAACTATGCCTCCCGCAAGGGCCGGGAGATCGCGGCCAACGCCCATGTCTCGCTGCTCTTCCCCTGGCATCCGATCGCCCGTCAGATCATCGTCACGGGCACGGCCGCGCGGATCGGCCGGGACGAGACGGCGGCGTACTTCCGCAGTCGTCCGCACGGCTCGCAGCTCGGCGCGTGGGCGAGCGAGCAGTCGGCGGTGATCGGCTCCCGGGCGGAGCTGCTCAGCCGGTACGAGGAGCTGGCCGCCCGCTATCCGGAGGGGGAGCAGGTGCCCGCGCCGCCCGAGTGGGGCGGTATCCGGGTGACGCCGGAGACGGTCGAGTTCTGGCAGGGGCATGAGAACCGGCTGCACGACCGGCTGCGGTACGCGCCGACCGCAGGGGACGGCGGCTGGCGGGTGGAACGGCTGGCTCCCTGAGGGACTCACGCGGACGACCCGTGGGCCTTTCTCCTTCCGTCCGGACGGAGAGGAGAACCGGTCGGACACCGGCGGCCCACGGGTCGGGTGACTGCTTGGGATTGCGGCAGGAGGCCTGCCGACGGCACAGCGTGCGACAGCAGGCTCTAGCCCGCAGTCACCTCACGCATCCGAGAAGAAACCACTTCCGGATCACCTCCTTTCGTCGTGTGGCACCCACAGTAGGAGCCCCCTCAGGACGCCTCAACCGAATTAAATGAGCCGTTCTGACGGCCTCCGACGGACAACGAATGCCCGGAACCTGGCGTGCCCTCCGGCACATTCGAGTTGAATGGGTTCTGACGTGCGACGACTCACGTGGACACGTCCGGCGGGGGGCCGTGATGACTGCTTCGAAGAGCGAGCCGACGCTGGCGGCGACGGCGGGTGCGGAGCTGCTCGCCGCGCTGCTCGACGGGATGGACGCGGCGCTCTGCGCGTTCGGCGCGGACGGCACCGTCACCCACTGGAACCGGGAGGCCGTGCGCATCCTGGGCTGGTCCCGGGAGGAGGCCGTGGGCCGGCGCGGCCTCGCCGGGTGGGCGGTGCGCTCCGCCGACGCGGACGAGGTGCAGAAGCGGCTGATGGCCGCGATGGGCGTACCGGGGCGTACGGTCCATGACATGGCGCTGCTCCGCAAGGACGGCGGCCGGGTGCTGGTGCGCACCCAGTCGGCCCGGGTGCTGGGCGCGGACGGCGAACCGGCGGGGGTGTACTGCGCGTTCAGCGAGGTGCACACCCATGTCGATCTGGAGCGCTCCATCGCGCTGAGCGAGGCGCTGTTCGACGACGCCTCCTGGGGCGTCGTCCTGGTCGACGTCGATCTGCGGCCCACCGTCGTCAACGCGTACGCGGCGCGGGCGCTGAGCGCGGGCCAGAGCACACCGCTGGGCCGTCCGCTGGGCGAGCTGGTCGCCGACGGCGTGGCGGAGCTGGAGGGCGCGCTGCGGCATGTGCTGTCGGAGGGCGCTCCGCGCGGGGTCAGCGAGATGTGGGTGACGCTCGTGGGAGCGGGCCCAGGCGGGGAGCCGCGCCGCCGTTGCTGGCGCAATGGGTTTATGCGGCTGGCGTCCCCGCTGGCCAAGGAGCCCGTGCCGCTGGGCGTCGGCTGGCTGTTCCACGATGTGACGGAGGCCAAGCTCGCCGAGCAGAGCGCGGATCTGCTCCGGTTCCGGGCGGGCCAGCTGCACCGGGCGGGCCGGGCGGCGGCGGAGTGCGAGGACCCGATGACGGCGGCGACGGTGTACGCGGACTTCGCGCTGGCCGGTTTCGCGGATCATGTGCTGCTCGATCTGGTGGAGCCGGGGGACCGGAAACGGCTGGTCCGCGCGGCGGCGACCCCGGAGGGCACGCCGGGCCCCTGCGTCCCGGTGATGGGCGGCGGTCTTCCGCTGCGGTACGCGCCGGGCCATCCCGCGCTCCAGGCGGTGGACCGCGCGGGCTCGGTCCTCGCCAGCGCCCCGGCGACGGGGCCGGAGGACTGGCCCCGGGACCGCCAGTGGCCTCCGGGGACGGCGCACGCCCTGTGCACGGCGCTCAGAGGCCGGGGCCGCGCCCTGGGCGCGGTGACCTTTCTCCGTGGCGGGTCCCGTCCGGCGTTCGACCGGGCGGACGCGGTGTACGCGGAGACGATGGCCGCGCTGATGGCGTCGGCGCTCGCGGCGGGCGGCCCGGCCACGGGGTGACGCGGGCCGTCCGGGGCCCGCGTCCGTTCGGCCCGCGCCCGCGAGCGGTCTCCAGGCCCCGGTTCAGCGCCGGTAGAAGATCCGGTCTCCGTACTCCCGCATGACCCGGCCGTTCCACTCGTGCCCGCCGTCCACATTCCCCGAGCGCAGCATCGGCGGCTCCACGCCCCGCTCGGCCAGCCGCTCCACGGCGGCGGCGACGGCCGCCTGCATCAGGGCGCTGGTCACCACGGTCGACGCCGGGGCGAAGGGCGCGTCGACGCCTTCGCAGGTCAGCTCGGCGTCCCCTACCGCGATCTTGGAGTCGAGGACGATGTCGCAGTGGTCCTTGAGGAAGGTGCCCGACGCGTGCCGGGACTTCGTCCCCTCGGTGTACGCGACCGAGGTCAGCCCGATGACCGTGAGGCCGAGCGCCCGCGCGTTCATCGCCATCTCGACGGGCAGCGCGTTCCGGCCGGAGAGCGAGATGATCACCAGTAGATCCCCCCGCTGGGCCGGGCTGGTGTCGAGCACCGCCCCGGCGAGCCCTTCGACCCGCTCCAGCGCGGAGCCGAGCGTCGCCGGCATGACGTCGACGCCCACCACTCCGGGGACGGCGAGCAGATTCATCAGGGCGAGGCCGCCGGCCCGGTAGACGACGTCCTGGGCGGGCAGTGAGGAGTGCCCGGCGCCGAAGGTGAAGAGCCGGCCGCCCGACTCGACGGTGTCCGCGATGGCCTCGCCGGCGGCGGTGATGTTCGCCGCCTCCTCGTCCCGTACTCGTTGCAGCAGACCGATCGCGGAGTCGAAGAACTGACCGGCCAGCTTGCTCTCGCTCATCATCGAGCCCTTTCCGGGGTGCGGGGACGCGAATGCGGGGCGCGCGTGCCCGGGTATGTATGGAACATGGAGCGCGCCGGGGAATATCCCGTGCCGCCGATCACGTTGCGGTCTGGACCATTGCCCTGTCAATACACGCTCCGGCACCGGTGTCTCCCGGCCACCGGTCCAGGCGCGACACGGTTGTCGGTGGGATGCGTAAGAATTGAGTCCGGGGCCGCAGCGCACGATTTCAGCGAGGGGCACGTATGTCCGGACTGATCGACACCACGGAGATGTATCTCCGCACCATCCTTGAGCTGGAAGAGGAAGGTGTGGTTCCTATGCGCGCCCGCATCGCCGAGCGGCTCGACCAGAGCGGGCCCACGGTCAGTCAGACCGTGGCCCGGATGGAGCGGGACGGCCTGGTGACGGTCGCCGGGGACCGCCATCTGGAGCTGACCGGCGAGGGCCGGCGGCTGGCGACGCGGGTGATGCGCAAGCACCGGCTCGCCGAGTGTCTGCTCGTCGATGTGATCGGCCTGGAGTGGGAGCAGGTCCACGCCGAGGCATGCCGCTGGGAGCATGTGATGAGCGAGGCGGTGGAGCGGCGGGTGCTGGAGCTGCTGCGCCACCCCACCGAGTCCCCGTATGGGAACCCGATCCCGGGCCTGGAGGAGCTGGGCGAGAAGGCGGAGGCCGATCCGTTCCTGGACGACAGCATGGTCTCGCTGGCGGATCTGGACCCGGGGGCGGACGGCAAGACCGTGATCGTGCGGAGGATCGGCGAGCCGATCCAGACGGACGCCCAGCTGATGTACGCGCTGCGGCGCGCGGGCGTGCAGCCCGGCTCCGTGGTCAGTGTGACGGAGTCCGCGGGCGGGGTGCTGGTGGGCAGCAGCGGCGAGGCGGCCGAGCTGGAGCCCGATGTGGCCTCGCATGTCTTCGTCGCCAAGCGCTAGCCAGGACTTCCCGCGCAAGGTCCACCAGGTTCCGCACGGTCCACCAGGTCCCGCTGGGTCCGCCAGGTCCCGCTGGGCCCGGCTCGGCGGGCGGTGGAGCCGGCTTCAAGGGTGCCCCGGACGGCCTTCGCCCCGTCCGGGGAATGTCTCTCCCCGGGACGGGGATTCGGGCGTGCGGTGCTGTCGCGCGCGTTTCCGCCCGCTCGGTATGACACGCGGTACGACAAGCGTCTCTTTCTGCCTATATCACCGGCCCGCCTGACGTGATTCCGGCCAGGAATCGCTCCGCTCGGGGCAATCGCGTGCGACGCTGTCAGCGAGGCATATGACGCCTGGCCGGGGAGGGATGAGGGTGACGCGCCCGCGTACGCCTCTTCGTATTCGATGGTCCGGCCGGTATGTCCCGTATTCACGGGCGATTGCTCCCGGGGCATTCCACCGGATATCCGCCGGGTCGGCCCCGGCCGGGGTCACCGTGCCCGCGCGGCGGCCCCGAGGCGGAACATCCGAGGAGCGGCTGCGAGGAGGCCCCCGCCGGACGCGAGAACACCCTCGCCGGACGCGAGAACACCTCCGCCGGGAGCGGGATCATCCCGGCCGGACAGGGGATTGCCCCGGCGTCCGAGGACGCCGGGGCCTGCCCTCCCCTGTGCTGACCCGGAGCCCCGAGCTCTCAAGGTCAGCCCCCGCGGACCGTCTTCCCCGAGCGGCCCGCCTCCCGCTGAAGGTCTCCCCAGGACAGCGGGAGTCATGCCTGGCAAGAGGTCACTCGAACGTGGGGTGTTGCGCGCCGTAATCATATTTTCGAATGAGTGTTCGATAAACTGAAGGCACCCGGCGGGTGGGGATTCGGCCGGGCCGTGAACCGGACAGTACGACCGGGGAAGAGAAGGGGGTGCCGGGCACATGGTGCGCCGCATCGACGTGACCGGAGCCGATGGCGTGGACCTGGCCGCCTGGGAGCTCGCGGATCCGCAGACAGGGGGCCGCGACCCCCGGGGAGATCCTGATGCGGACCCCGGAGCGGCGGAGTCCGCGCCGGGGGCCTTACTGCTGCACGGCCTGATGGGACACGCGCCCCACTGGGCCGCCACGGCCCGCTGGCTCGGTGCGACCCACCGGGTGGTCGCACTCGATCAGCGGGGCCATGGCCGGAGTGCCAAGCCGCCCGAGGGCCCCTTCACCCACGAGGCGTACACCGCCGACGCCGAGGCGGCGGTCGAGCGCCTGGGCCTCGCCCCGGTGACCCTGATCGGCCACTCGATGGGGGCGCTGACCGCCTGGCGGCTCGCGGCCCGCCGCCCCGACCTGGTCAGGGCGCTGGTCATCTGCGATATGCGGGCGTCCGCGCTCGGCGCGGCCTCGCAGCAGGAGTGGGAGCAGTGGTTCGACTCCTGGCCCCTGCCGTTCGCGTCGCGCGCGGACGCCCACCGCTGGTTCGGCGCTGAGGACCCCTGGCTGGAGCACCCCAGCCCGGCGCGCGGCGACTTCTTCGCCGAGGTGATGACCGAGGGCCCGGACGGCTGGCGTCCGGTCTTCTCCCGCCGCCAGATGCTGCTGTCCCGGGAGAGCTGGATCAAGGACGCCCACTGGGAGGAGCTGGCCAAGATCCTCTGTCCGGCCCTGGTGGTCCGGGGTCTGGACGGCGAACTGGGCCGCGCCGAGGCCCAGGAGATGGTCCGAGTGCTGCCCCTCGGGCAGTACGCGGAGGTGGCGGACGCGGGCCATCTGGTCCACTACGAGCGGCCCGAGAGCTGGCGCGCGGTGGTGGAGCCGTTTCTCGCGGCCCTGCCCGCGGACCCGTATCCGGCGGTGAAGCCCCTTCCGGGCGAGGCGAGAACCTTCGGCCCCTGAGCTCCAGCCCGGCGGCCCTCCGCCGGAACGGGCTCGCCGCAAGGGCCGCACGAGCCGAAAGGGCCACAAGGGCCAGCAGGCCAGCGGGGTCAGAAGGGTCAGAAGGGTCAGAAGGAGAAGAGCACTCCGCCGCCCAGGCTCGCCCACATCTCACAGCCGTTGTTGTACGTGCCGAACCACTCGACCCGCTGCCCGCGCCACACCCCGTCCGCCGTGACCGTGACCGGGTCCCACTCCCGCGTACAGCTCGTCTGCGGGAGGGCGGACGGCAGCTCCGCGAAGTCGCCTTCCACGGAGCGCAGTTCCCGGCAGGCCGCGGCGGGCGACGGATGGGTGCCCGTCGCGGCCGGGGCACAGCCGAGGGTCACGGCCCGCTGGACGGCCGACTCCTTCGGCGATTCCCCCTTGCCGATGGTGAGGACGAGCGCCGAGGGCGCGTACAGACCGGCCGCGCGGGCGGCCGGGGCCGCGAGCGGGCCGGCGGCGGGCTGCGCGAGGGCGACGGCCGCGGGCTGCGCCGTCCGTGCCTGGGGCGGTACGGACTGGGGCGGTACGGCCTGCGCCGCACCCGCCGCCGTACCGCTCAGTGCCAGTGCGGCGGCCACGGCGATCGTGCTGCGTACAGAACGCATCGGTGAAACTCCTTCGCTCTGAGGGTGACTGCGCTCGGGAGTCTTTCGTAAGCGGACAGTGAACGCACATGGATCACCGTTTTCCGGCCGCGCGTGCGAACGAATGGGTGACCGAATGATCGTTTGGGCAGCTCGCGCCCCCTGCCGGACGCCCCGTCAAGGCGTCCGGCATATGGACAATCATGAATGGTCCAGCGTGAAACAATCGCGTGAGCTGGGAAAACGTTCTGCTGGTACGTTTCCCCGGCCATCCCGCATCGACGCGAAACCACCGGTTCCACTACAGCGGCGGAGCCGCTCAGCCCTTGCTCACCGCTGTCAGGATCTCCGGCAGCCGCCGCGCCGCCATGGGGGCCGCGAGCCGCAGCCCGGCCCAGCCGAGCAGCAGCCCGTACAGCGCCCCGAACGGCAGCACGCTCCACAGCCACGCGTGCCCGTCCGTCGAATGGAGCCAGATCGTCGCGGCGATCACCGGAGCGCACAGCGCCGCCGCAGCGAGCATCCCGCCGAGGACCGACATCCAGGCCAGTCCCGTCTGCCCCGGTGCGACGTTCTTGTAGGCGCTGTCCTGCGGGATGGAGTACGGGAACCGGGCCGAGGAGATCGCCCCCGTGCCGAGCATCGCGCCCAGCACCGCGAGCGCGACCCCGGTCGCGGACGGCAGCGCCTGCCAGTCGTCGAGCACCGCCGCGACGATCACCGTGACGACGACCGTGTACGGGAGGGTGACCAGCAGCAGCGCCAGGGCCCGCGCCCGCAGTTCGGCGTACGCGTCCTTCGTCGTGGCGATGGTCTGCGCCACCATCCAGAACGCGGAGGTGTCCTGCCCGAACTGGTTGTACATCTGCACCCCCAGCATCCCGGAGGCGAAGCACGTGAAGTAGATCGACCCCGAGCCCTGGAAGGCGTTGAACAGCGGCACGATGAAGCCGATCGCCAGCGCCGAGACCCAGGCCGCCTTTGTCTTCGGATCGCGCTGCACATAGCGCAGACTGCGCCGCATCACCGTGCCCGTACGGCTGTCCGGCAGCAGCCGGTGCTGTCCGGACGAGCGCTCCCCGCGGGCCTTCGACTCCTGTGCGGCGGCGAGCGTGGATCCGTCCGGGGCCGTCATCAGCTTAGTCAGACTCCGCTGCCAGGGGTGGAGCAGTCCGTACAGCGCACCGGCCGTCAGCGCGAGCTGGGCGAGGGCGGTCCCGTACGCCCCCTCGCTCGCGGAGTCGATCGCTCCGATCGCGGCGGCCGGGGGCAGCCACTGGATGATCCCGGCCGCCGGCTCCAGTGCGGACAGCCCGCCCGACTCGCCCAGCCGCTGCACCCCGAAGTTCACCAGCTGGGCGCCGATGGCGATCACCAGACCGCTCAGCACCGCCAGATCGCGGCCCTTCCGCGAGGTCAGCAGCCGGACATTGGCCGCCGCGACGGCCCGCGCCAGCGCCACGCACACCAGCAGCGCGAGGGGAACGGCGAGCACCGAGACGAGCAGCGCGACCGCCCCATGGGCGAGCGCGAAGGCCGAGCCCAGCAGCAGACAGAGCGCGAACAGCGGTCCGATGCCCATCAGCGACGCCGTCAGCAGCGCGGCGACCAGGGGTCGCGGGCGCAGCGGCAGCATCACCAGCCGGGTCGGGTCGAGGGTCTCGTCGCCGCCGGGGAAGAACAGCGGCAGCACGGCCCAGCCGAGCGCCAGTACGCCTGTGAGCAGCACGGTCACCGAGACCGCGTGCTCGTTGCCACGCAGCAGGATCAGCCCGAGCAGCTGGCCCGCGGCGAAGAGCAGGGCGAAGACGAGGGAGGTGACGAAGACGGCGGTACGGGTCGACGACTGGCGCAGTCCATTGCGGAGCAGCGACAGTTTGAGCTGTACGAAGACTCCGGCCAGCGCGCCCGCGCCGAGGGCGTCCCGCTCTCGGACGGTGGCCGCCGCCGGGGACCCGCCCGGGCCGCCGGTCACGCCGGTCGCGGTCTCGTCATGTGCCGCACCCGAGGACCCGGCACCCCAGGGCGCGGTCTCGGACGGTCCGGTCTCGGACGGTCCGGTCTTGGACGGTCCGGTCCCGGGCGTCCTGCCGCTCATCGCGCACCGCCGGCGCCGGTGCCCGCACCCGAGCCCGAGCCCGAGCTGCCGCCGAGCCAGTCGAGCGACTCATGTTCGTTCCGCCCGCTCGCGCCGACGAGCTCCAGGAACGCGCTCTGGAGGGACGGCGCGTCGCCGCGTACCTCCGCGAGCGGGCCCTGTGCCCGGATCCGGCCGGCGGCCATCACCGCGACCCAGTCGCACAGCGACTCCACCAGCTCCATCACATGGCTGGAGAAGATCACGGTCGCGCCCGACGCGGTGTACCGCTCCAGCACCCCGCGGATGGTCTGCGCCGAGACCGGGTCCACCCCCTCGAACGGCTCGTCGAGGAAGAGCACTTCGGGGTTGTGCAGCAGCGCCGCCGCCAGCCCGATCTTCTTGCGCATGCCGGTGGAGTAGTCCACGACCAGCTTGTGCTGGGACCCGGCCAGATCCAGTACGTCCAGCAGCTGTGCGGCCCGTTTGTCCACCTCCGCGCCCGGCAGTCCGCGCAGCCGCCCCATGTAGGCGAGCAGCTCACGGCCCGAGAGCCGCTCGAACAGCCGCAGCCCTTCCGGCAGTACGCCGATCCGGGACTTCACCCCGACCGGATCACGCCAGACATCGTGTCCGGCCACCTCCACCCGGCCCTGATCCGGGCGGAGCAGCCCCGTCACCATCGAGAGCGTGGTGGTCTTGCCCGCTCCGTTCGGGCCCACCAGACCGATGAACCGGCCCGCGGGGAGGGTGAGATCGATGCCGGAGACGGCTATCTGTTCGCCGAACCGCTTCCACAGCCCCTCCACACGTACGGCGGGCACCGCCGCTGGTGCTCCGCCCGCGTCTGTGCCCCCGGCTGCTGTCGTCCGGTCCTCCGGCATGCTGCCCCTGCCCTTCGATGTCCCGTATGTCATACGCGGCAGCGCTTTGTGAGCGTTGTACGCGTCGGTTACGAGTCCACCTTAAGTAGGCGTCTTAAGCAGGCGTCGCTTTAAGCCCCCTGGGTGCGGGCCGCCGCCGCGTCCCGGCCGCAGGCGTACGCCAGCGGGCTGATCAGCTCCTCGGCGTCCGGCAGCCATCGGTTGGCGTTGGTGGGGCGGCGGGCCCACTGCACCGCGCCGCGCCCGCCCACCCGGGTCGGCGGGGCCGCGACATAGTCGCCGTCGCCCCGGGTGACCAGGTCGAGCGAGCTGGGGGCCCAGCCCAGCCCGCGGATCAGATCGGGGATCTTCGCCGCCGCGCCGGGCAGCACGAAGAACAGCATCCGGCGATCGGGGGTGCAGGTCACCGGCCCGAGCGGTAGATCCATCCGCTCCAGCCTGGCCAGCGCCAGAAAGCCCGTCGACTCCGCGACGTCGAGCGCGTCGAAGGTCCGGCCCGTGGGCATCAGGATCGACGCCTTGGGGTGCTCGCCCCAGAGCCGCCGGGCCTCGGTGGCGCTGCCCGTCGCCTGGTTCGCCCAGTCCGGCCGTGTGGGGTGCGCTCCCGGAGTCGCGCAAGCGGCGTCGCCGCAGGAGCAGTTCTCCCGGCCGTCCGCCGCCTCCAGCCAGGTGCCGGGAAAGACGTCCCAGTGTCGTTCTTCCGCGTAACGCACCGCGTGATCCAGCAGTTGCTCACCTCTCTGCTGGGGGTTCCGCGCGGCTTCTCTGACTCCGATGGTCTCTTCCACGACCCACTCAACTCCCGCCGTCACCATGAGTTACGGGCACCCTACGGCCCGCCCCGCGATCATGATCTCGCATATGGGGCGCATCGATGCACGGATGGGGGCGCGCGACGAGAGGGGACCCGGCGGCGGGTAGCTACGTGTACAAGGGGGACGGGATGTCGCCTGCTCCGGGAGGAGGTCCACATGGCCGGCCGCCCGGATTCCAGGGGTTTCCGCAGGGCTGGCCGACCGGGATCAGCCAGGGCTCCATACGGCTCGGAGGGGTGTCCGCGAGGACTTCCCGCAGGACAACGGGGATGTCGCCGAAGCGTCGCGAAGTCTCTCCCAAGGCTCAGCCAGGGCTCTGCCGGGGCGGCGGGCGGAACAGCGGCGGCGCGTTTGGAAAAACCAGACCAAGTCCGTCAATTCTGCATTCTCCGCATATCCGCCGGGCAGTGATTCCTGCGTGGATCACCGCGGCCTCAGGGGGTTTTCATGGCAGCCAGGCCTCTCGTCGCCCGACAGCCGAACGAACGGTTGCAGGCACTCATCCAGGAAGCCGGGTGTTCCAACGCCGGGCTCGCCCGCCGCGTCAACATGGTCGGCGCGGAGCGTGGGCTGGACCTGCGCTACGACAAGACATCGGTGGCGCGTTGGCTGCGCGGGCAGCAGCCGCGCGGACGCGCCCCGGGCATCATCGCCGAGGCGCTGGGCCGCAAACTGGGCCGTACGGTCACGATCGACGAGATCGGCATGGCCAACGGCAAGAATCTCGCGTCCGGCGTCGGTCTCCAGTTCTCGCCGACCGTGCTCGGGGCCATCGAGCAGGTCTGCGAGCTGTGGCGCAGCGACGTCGGCCGCCGGGATTTCCTCTCCGGGGCGTCCGTCGCCGCGTCCGCCCTGGTCGAACCCAGCCGTGACTGGCTGATCACCGGCGCGGACACCCAGGTCGCGCGCTCGGCGGGCGCCCGGGTGGGCGGCTCGGACGTCGAGGCGGTACGGGCGATGACCGCCGCGCTCACCGAACTCGACCACCGCTTCGGCAGCGGACATGTGCGCCCGGTCGTCGTGCACTATCTCAACTCCGTGGTCTCCGGGCTGCTCTCGGGCTCCTACCGGGAGTCCGTCGGCCGGGAGCTGTTCGCCGCCGTCGCCCGGCTGACCGAACTCGCGGGCTATATGGCCGTCGACACCGGACAGCCCGGTCTCGCCCAGCGCTACTACATCCAGGCGCTCCGGCTGGCACAGGCGGCGGGCGACCGGGGGTACGGCGGATATGTGCTGGCCGCCTCCATGAGCCATCTCGCCGCCCAGCTGGGCAACCCCCGCGAGATCGCCCAGCTGGCCCGTGCCGCGCAGGAGGGCGCGCGGGGGCATGTCACCCCGCGCGCGGAAGCGATGTTCCTCGCGGCCGAGGCCCGTGGGCACGCCCTGCTCGGGGACGCCCGCACCTGTCAGACGGTGGCCGGGAAGGCGGTCTCCGCGCTGGAGCGGGCGGAGCCGGACACGGGCGACGACCCGGCGTGGATCGCCCACTTCGACCGCGCCTATCTCGCGGACGAACTGTCCCACTGCTACCGGGATCTGGGCCAGGCGGAGACCGCAGCGCACCAGGCGGCCGAGGCGCTGGACGGCCATCCGGAGTCCCGGGCGCGGCGGCGGGCGATCGGACTGATCCTGCTGGCCACGGCGCAGGTGCAGCAGCGCGAGGTGGAGCAGGCGTGCCATACGGGCACCCGTGCCGTGGATCTGCTGGCGCGGCTGCGCTCCAGCCGGGGCGCGGAGTATCTGGAGGATCTCCAGCAGCGCCTTGAGCCGTACGCGGACGAGCCGGCGGTCCGTGAGTTCGGGGCGCGGGTGGAGATGCAGGCGGCGTAGCCGCCGCGGTTCGGCCCGCCGCGGGGAGAGTTCTCCGGCGGCCCGCCGGTGTGTGCGTCCGAGGGGCCCGGGGCACCCGGTAGCGTGAGCCGACGTTTCCGTAGGTCCATGTT
>NZ_VCLA01000170.1:954-85803 GCF_009600885.1 Streptomyces jumonjinensis | reverse complement strand
CCGAAGCACCCGGACCCGGCAAGGGCCCCAGCCCCGAAGCACCCCCGCACCCTCAGGAGCCGCACCCCGTCCTCGCGTACACCCCCACCCTTACCTGCCCCACCACCCTCTCCTCGCACAGCGTGAAGTACCTCCGCAGCACCTCCCGTTTCATCTCCTCCCCCGGCACCGCGTCCAGCGGCTCCCCCCTCAGGTCCTGGAACACCACCACCCGGCCGGTCCACGCCAGCAGCGCGGTGCGGATGGCGGCGGGCGGCAGCTCCGTACCGTGCAGGGTGTCCGACGCCCGGGGGGAGGCCGCCAGCGACAGGTCCGTCAGCCCACGGAAGGCGTCCGGATGCGCCAGCGTCCAGACCCGTCGCCGCATCGGGGTGAAGAGCAGACCGTCGCCGGGGCGGCCCAGTTCCGCCGCGACCGCCGCGACCGCCGTCACGTCGTTCTTACGGCTCTCGGGGGACCGCAGAAACGGCCCGAACGCGACCAGCGTCAGCAGCGCCGCCCCGGCCGCCGCGAGCGCGAGCACCGGGGACCAGTGGAAGTCGAGCACCGCGCCCAGCAGCAGTGCGAGACCGATGCCGTACGCGAGGACGTAGCGGTCCACGAAGAGCGGATGGACGTACGAGACCGCCATCAGCAGCGCGGACGGCAGCACCAGCAGCGGCAGGGCGACCGCGCGCACCCGGGCCCCGCCCGGCGACCGCGCACAGCCCCACCCCACGAGCGCCAGCGCGCCGAACCCGCCGAGCTCCGCCGGTCCTGGCACGCCGATCCATTCGACCTGCCCCGACTGCGTCGTACTGAACAGCGCGAGCGGCGCGATGGCCACCGTCACCCAGAGAGCCGCCACCGTCCAGCCGCGCCGCGCCCGCCCGCCCCACACCGTCACCCCGTGCGCCAGCACGGCCAGCACCGCGAACTCGTGGAGCAGGCATGCCGTCAGCATCACCGCCCCGTACGCCGTCCACTGGCGCCGCAACAGCAGCAGCGTCCCCCCGGTGACCAGCGCGCAGACCAGCGCGTACGAGCGCCCTTCCTGCGCGTACCGCTGCACGGCCGGCAGCAGCGGCAGCACCAGCCCGGCGAGCAGCCCCGCCCGGGGCCCGGCGAGCCGTCGGCCGATCAGCGCGACTCCGGCCGCCGTCGCGCACATCCCGAGCACGGACGGCAGCCGCAGCGCTGCCAGGCCGGGCTCCCAGGAGGCGAACACCAGGTGGATGAGGAGGTAGTAGAGGCCGTGCACGGCGTCGGCCGTGGCGAGGGTGCGCCAGATCTCGGGCAGTGAGCGCTGCGCCATCTCGTAGGTGACGGCCTCATCGCCCCAGAGGGTCCCCTGGCGTTCGATCCCCCAGAGCCCGAGCCCGAGCATCAGGGCTGCGGGCAGGAGGGCGACCGTATGGGCGGAGAGCGCCCGCCGCGAGGGGCGGGCGGAGGGCGGAGCGGCGGTGGAGATGTCGATCATCCGGCGAGTCCATCGGCCGCCGGATTGATAGGCAGTCCCCCCACGCCGCGCCAATCAATTCATTCACGCTCCGGAGGGCCGTCAGAGGGCAGCCCGGCCCCGCAGAGCGTGAACCGCCCCCCTCAAGACCGCTCAGACCGCTCAGACCGCTCAGACCGTGAACCGGTCCGCGACCGAGAGCGCCGCGTCCAGCGCCGCGAGCCCCTCCTCGGCCTCCGCCTCGCTGATGTTGCACGGCGGCACGGCGTGGGTGCGGTTCATGTTGACGAAGGGCCAGAGCCCCCGCGCCTTGCACTCGGCGGCGAAGGCGGCCATCGGCGCGTTCGCCTCGCCCGAGGCGTTGTACGGGACGAGGGGCTCGCGGGTGGCGCGGTCGCGGACGAGGTCCAGCGCCCAGAACACCCCCGTGCCCCGCACCTCCCCGACGCTGGGGTGCCGCTCGGCGAGCTCCCGCAGCCCGGGGCCGAGCACGGTCTCGCCGATCCGGGCGGCCTGCTCCACCACCCGCTCCTCCGCCATCACCCGGATCGTGGCGACGGCCGCCGCGCACGCCAGCGGATGCCCGGAGTAGGTGAGCCCGCCGGGGTAGGGCCGGTTCTCGAAGGTGGCCGCGATCTCCGCCGAGATCGCCACCCCGCCGAGCGGGACATAGCCGGAGTTGACCCCCTTGGCGAAGGTGAGCAGATCGGGCGTCACCCCGAAGTGCTCGGCCGCGAACCACTTCCCGGTGCGGCCGAACCCGGTCATCACCTCGTCGAGGACGAAGACGATCCCGTGCCGGTCGCAGAGCTCCCGTACGCCCGCGAGATAGCCGGGCGGCGGGACCATGATCCCGGCTGTCCCCGGGATGGTCTCCAGCACGATCGCGGCGATGGTCCCCGGCCCTTCGAAGGCGATGGTGTCCGCGAGATGGCGCAGCGCCCGCTCGCCCTCTTCGGCCTCGGAGGAGGAGTAGAAGGGCGAGCGGTAGGCGAAGGGGGCCCAGAAGTGGACGACGCCCGAGGTGCCGTTGTCGGAGGGCCAGCGCCGGGGGTCGCCGGTCACATTGACCGCCGTGGCGGTGCCTCCGTGGTACGAGCGGTACGCGGAGAGCACCTTGGGGCGGCCGGTGTGCAGCCGGGCCATCCGGATGGCGTTCTCGATCGCCTCGGCCCCGCCGTTGGTGAAGAAGATCTTGTCGAGATCGCCGGGGGTCCGCTCGGCGATCAGCCGGGCCGCCTCCGAGCGCGGCTCGACGGCGAAGGCGGGCGCGAAGGTCGCGAGCTTCCCGGCCTGCTCCTGGATCGCGGCGACGACCTTCGGGTGCTGGTAGCCGATGTTGGTGTAGACGAGTCCGCTGGTGAAGTCGAGGTAGCGCGTCCCGTCGTAGTCCCAGAAGTACGAGCCGTCGGCGCCCGCGACGGCGAGCGGGTCTATCAGCCCCTGCGCGGACCACGAGTGGAAGACATGGGCGCGGTCGGCGGCCTTCACGGCGGCGCCGGTCACGGGGTCGGCGGCGCGCGGAACGTCGGCAGCGCGCGGAGCGGCGGCGGCGCGGCGGCCGGAGGTCTGGGCTTCAGTGGTCATACGGGCAGCGTAGGGACGTCCGGCGGACGCCGGAATGACCATGGTGTCTGCCCGCACCGGCATCGCTGCGGCGTTCTGTCGCGCATCCCCGCCGCCAATTGACAGCATGCTGTCGAGATGACAGCCTTCTGTCATCAACCGGGCAGCGCCGAACGAGGAGCACCTCATGAGCGACCGTGGAACCGTCCATCTCGCCGTCTACGACACCTTCGCCGACTGGGAGACCGGACACACCACCGCTCATCTCGCCCAGCGCGGCTTCACCGTCCGCACGGTCGGCCTCACCACCGCCCCCGTCACCACCATGGGCGGGCTGCGCGTCCAGCCGGATCTCGCGCTCGCGGAGCTGCGGCCCGAGGAGAGCGCGCTGCTGATCCTCACCGGCGCGTCCGCCTGGGACACGGGCGACGAGCTCGCACCCTTCGCCGCGAAGGCGCGCGAGTTCCTGGCCGCGAAGACCCCGGTGGCCGCCATCTGCGGGGCCACGGCGGGGCTGGCCCGCGAGGGCCTGCTCGACGACCGGGACCACACCAGCGCGGTCTCGTTCTATCTCGCGGCCACCGGTTACGGGGGCGGCGAGCGCTACCGCGAGGCCGACGCCGTCACCGACGACGGCCTGATCACCGCCGGCCCCACCGAGCCCGTCGCCTTCGCCCGCGAGGTCTTCGCCGAGCTGAAGGCGTACGAGGGCGAACAGCTCGACGCCTGGTACCGGCTGTTCCACGACTCCGACGCGAGCGCCTTCGCGGTCCTGGAGCAGGCGTGAGCACGGCGAAGGACCCGGCCGAAGCCCAGGCCGAAGCCCAGGCAGCGGACCCGGCCGAAGCCCAGCCCCAGCCCCAGCCCCAGCCCCAGGCGACGTACAAGGAGCTGCTCAGCCGGACCGCGCTCGGCGTCTTCCGGCTGAACGGCCAGTTTCTCGCGGTCGCCGAGTCGCTGGCCAGGCCCGCCGGGCTGACGGCGGCCCGCTGGCAGGTGCTCGGCGCGATCGGCTCCGCTCCCCAGTCCGTCGCGGGGATCGCCCGGACCATGGGCATCACCCGCCAGAGCGTCCAGCGGATCGCCGATCTGCTGGTCGAGCGGGGGCTCGCGGTCTATGAGCCCAACCCCGCCCACCGCCGCGCCAAACTGCTCCGCGCCACCGACGAGGGCCTGGCCGCGCTCCAGCGCATCAGCCCCGGCCACGCGGAGCTGGCCGCCCGGCTGGCGGAGGTGCTCGGCCCCGAGGAGTTCGCGGAGACGGCACGGGTCCTGGAACGGCTCTCCGGCGCGCTGGACGCCCTTCCCGGGGAGCCGGCCGCCGCCGGGCCGGACGACGCCTGAGCCCAGCGGTACGGCGGGGACTCAGAAGTCGAAGACGGCGGCGGTCTCACCGCGCATGACGCAGGAGTTGGAGTAGGTCTCGCGCCAGGCGACCGGTGTGCCCCGGTGCTCGCCCCGGGCGGTGACCGTGACCGGGTCGTGCTCCATGGTGCACATGCGCCCGTCCGCCGCCAGCCGTTCGGGGTCGCCCTCCGCCGCGTCCAGCGCGGCGCACGCCTGGGCGGCCCGGGGATGGCTCCCGGCCGGAGCCGGGTCGCACTGGAGTGTGACGCCCCGGATCCAGGTGTTCTCGGTGCCCGAGACGGTCAGCAGCAGGCCCCGCCCGGCGCTCTGCCCGGGGGCGGCGGCGCCGAGCGCGAAGAGGGCGACGGCGGCGAGGACGGCCGAGCGGACGAACGTACGACTGCGATTGCTGCTGCGGCTGCGACTGCGACTGCGACTGCGACTGCGATGGTGCATCGGGGCTCCTGACGAGATCGTGGCGCATCCCGCGCCGGGGCGGCGGGGAGCCCCAGATCAGCGTCTGGCGACCGGAGCGCGAAGCCGACACCCGGAGCGGCCCGCGCAAGGTGCCCCGTAAGGGCGTACGCACCCCGGCACCTTAAGGGCGTACGCCCCCGAAACCGGCGGCGGGGGCCGGTCGCCTGCCCCCGCCGCCGGACCGGCCCCACGGCGTCGCACCGCCGCCGGACCGGGACCTTCCGCAGTGACTGGCTAGAACCGCTCGACCAGCCAGTCGCACAGCTCTGCGGTCATCTTGGTGTGCTCCTCGTTCCGCGAGGCGCACAGGAACTCGTCCAGCTCGCCCTCCCCGGGCTCGATGCCCGTGAACAGGTCGTCGTGCGTGTCCAGCCCCCGGACGGCGACGGCGCTGCCCGCCGGGACGAAGCAGTGCTCGCGGATCGGGTCGTTCACCCCGAGCCCGAGGATTTTGTTGAGGGTGTCGGCGAGGATGCCGAAGCCGTTCAGGGTGCCGCCGGGCGCTCCGTCCACGCCGGGCAGGCCCACGGCGTGGGTCTCCCCCTTCTTCCAGGTGATGACCCGCAGCGCCGCCGCCAGCGCCTCCGCGTCGGTCGGCTGGGTGCGCAGATCGGTGCCGATGATGCCGAGGCCCTTGCCCTTGACGGCGGTCTCACCGGCCTTGATGCCATTGCCGACGCCGTTGGCGACGCCGTTGGCGACACCGACCTTCCGGGGGATCCGCGGCCAGCCGCCGACGCGCTCCAGCGCCGCCAGGAAATCGTTCCGCGCGCCGCTGACGCCGGGTTCGGCGTCCCACGTCTCGATGTGCCGCCACAGCAGTTCCTGGGAGGCGTCGCTGTTGATCTGGTCCGAGAACCGCGTGTCCAGCTTCTTGATGTAGTGGGCGAACGCCTGGAGCGAGAGAGGGATGTACGCGCCCTGGTGTGGGCTGTCGTACGAGAAGTAGACGGCGGTCTGGTGGTCGATGCTCTCGTGCTCCATCTTGGCGAGCGCGTACCGGGTGACCAGCCCGCCCATGCTGAAGCCGCCGACCACGAGCCGCTGGTCGCTCTGGCGCTCGCTGATCGCCCGGTGGATCGCGGCGACGGCGGTCTCCGCGTTCTTCAGAATCGAGGCGCTGCGCTCCTCGAAGCCGAGGAGGACGACGTCCTTGCCCGCCGCCCGCAGCTGGCTGATGAACGCGTGGTTCTTGACCTCCAGCACCTCCCAGGAGAACGCCAGGGTGCTGGGGCCCGTGTTGAAGCCGTCGGCCATGATCACGGGCGTGGTCAGCGCACTGTGGTCCTGCCCGTAGTACACCCAGGCGGTGCCGCCGGGCAGCTCCCAGGTCGCGTCCGGCGTCGGCGGGGTCGCCGTCGTCTCGCCGGGCCCGGCTGCCAGCACGATGGGCGGCGCGCTCCGGAAGGCTTCCGCCAGCTCCTGCTCGGTCGGTTCGCTCATGCTGTTCCCCTCTGAGGTGATTACGGCCGGGGACAGCTTGAGCACTCAGGGCGACTCCACGAGGTCGAACTCATGAATGTAATTCGTGTGGGTGAACCACTTTCAGACAGATTTCCCGGTGGAACGGGTGTGGGGCGAACCGCCGCACGACGGCCCGCCCCACTCGGTGAATCAGCGGATCACGGGGTCTTCTTCGTCACCTCCAGATCGGCGGTCGGCTTGTCGACCGTGCCGCCGGGGGTGCCCGCGGTGCTCTCGTTGTTGGCGTGCACCGGGTCCCGGGTCGCCGAGTGGACGACGGCCGTATTGCGGATGTCGGAGCCGTCCCCGGTGTAGTCCGGGTCGAGCTTCACCCGGAACACCCAGGTCACCGAGGCTCCGGGGGCCAGGGTGGCCTCCGGGCCGCAGTCCACCTGATCGCCCGACATGCACTCGTCGTCCGAGCTGACGAAGCTCAGCGAGGACGGCTGCCGCCGGGGGCGCCGGTGCCGTTCACGGCGTTGCCGTTGGCCAGGAAGAAGGCGAGGCCGTCGCCGCGCTTGCCGTCGAAGGGGGTGCCACCGTAGGTGGCGTAGGTGAACTCGGCGACGATGCCGAGGCTCGTGGAGAAGGAGTCGTTCATCTCCCAGCCGCCGGCCTGGTTGCCCGCCGCGCTGGTCAGCCGGAGCCAGCCGCCGCTCTGGTAGCTGGCCGTGCCGGTGAGCGAGCCGAGGTTCCCGACCGGCCCGTCGAAGGGTTCGTGGACGGGGAAGGAGAGGGCGCGGGGGGCGGCGGAGCGGTCGTCGTCCGTGACGGTGGTGTGCTGCCGGGTCGGGGGTACGTGCGCGGTGTCGAGCGCGGTCGCGTGCTGCGGGGACGGGCAGAGCAGGGCTCCGCACACCATGGCCAGGGCGATGCGCAGTCGCGGTCGCAGGAGCAGCCGCGGTCGCGGTCGCAGTCGCAGTCGCAGTCGCAGTCGAGTGGTCATGGCGCGGGCCGAGCCCCAGGCGCATCTCATTTCCGCGGGCCCCTCATCTGGGATGGGTGTCTCGGGCGGACGGTGGTGGCGGTACGGACGGTGGTGACGGTACGGACGGTGCGGGCGGTGCCGCGTCCGGCGGCTCAGCGGGAGGCGCGGCGGCTCAGGGCGACCATCGAGGCGCCGGAGGCCAGGGCCAGCACCGCCGACCAGGGCAGCCAGCCGGGCAGGTCGCCACCGGTGTCGGCCAGGTGGGGGCCAGGGCGTCCCTGGTGTGTGGGTCCGGGGCGGGTGGGGTGGACCGGCCCCGAGTGGGTCGGCCCCGGGTAGGTCGGCCCCGGGCGGGTCGGCCGGGACGGCTCCTTGAGGAGGAGCGGGCCGCCGCCGGGGCCGGTGGTGCCGGAGGCGTTCTCGTTGTTGCCCGGCACCGGGTCGGGGGTGGCGGAGGTCACGGAGGCGATGTTGTCGATCTCGCTCGCCTTGCCGTGTCCGTGTCCGTCGTCGCCGTCGTGTCCGTGCCCGTCGTCGCCGTCGTGCCCGTGCCCGTCGTCGCCGTCGTGCCCGTGGCCGTGTCCGTGTCCGTCGCCGTCGCCGTCGCCGTCGCCGTCGTGACCGTAGCCGCTGCTGAGGGCGCTGGGGCCGCTGGACCTCGGGACGCTGTTCTCCCGGACCTGGACGACGATCTCGTACACGGCGGAGTCACCGGCCGGGAGCCGGTTCAGCACCGGGCAGACCACGGTCTGTCCCGCCGGTTCGGCGGGCGCGCAGCCGTCCGATGACGAGACGAAGCGCAGGACGTCCGGCAGCGGGTCGGTGACCTGTACGGAGCGGGCCGCGGCGGGACCGTTGTTGTGGACCGTGACGCGGTACGTGAAGGTGTCGCCGGGGCTGACCCAGCGCTTTCCGCCGGGGAGCACGGCGGTCTTGCGGAGGGAGAGATCCGCTTTCCCGGTGACGGGCGGGACGGGCGGGACGGGCGGGACGGGCAGTCCGGTGAGGGAGGCCGTGTTGTTGGCCGGGTCCGGGTCGGCGGTCTGGGAGGTCACGGCGGCGACGTTGACGATGTCGGAGCCGTCGCCCGAGTAGTCGTCGGCGAGCCGGACGGTGAGCAGCCAGGTGTGGGAGCGGCCCACGTCGAGGGTGGCCAGCGGGCCGCAGGTGATCTGCCGGGCCTGGGCGGTGCAGCCGTCGGGCGAGGAGACGAAGGTGAGCGCGGCGGGGAGCTCGTCGGTCACCGTGACGTTCACGGCCTGGGAGGGGCCGTGGTTGACGACGGTGATCCGGTACTCGTAGACGCCGTCGTCGGCGGTACCGGCTTCGCCGGCGGCGGCTTCCACGGCGGTGGACGTACCGGCGGTGGTCTGGCGCTGCGTCTCCGGCTGAGCGTCAGCCGCGTCGGTGGTCCCCGTCGTGGCCGCGTCCGTGGCCGCGTCCGTGGCCCCGGCAGCGTCCGCCTTCTGATCGTCGCCCCGGAGCCCGAGCTCGGACCGGAGCGAGAGATCGGCCTGCTCGCGCACGGCCCCCCGGGCGGTCCCGCCCGGCTCCACGGCGGCCTGCGGTGCGCCGCCGGGGAACGCCGCCGGGCCCGGAGCGGCTCTTCCCTCAGCGGCGGCGACCCCGGGCGGCGCCAGCACCGGGATGCCGGCTCCGAGCGCACAGCACAGTGCCGCGAGCCCACTGATCCGGCGGAACGCCCTCACCGGTCGTCCGTGACTGCTTCTCATACGGGATGCCCTCCGTGCTCACCGTTCGATGATCCACAGACACCACCCCTCCCCAGATTGGACATTTTTATCTGATAAACACTCAGAATTACCCGTAATGCACTAATAGCAGCCAGAGCGAAGGTCCTGACGCCCCGTTAAGAGCCGTTCCCTTCCAGGGCGCCCGGAAATGACGGCGCCCGGGCGGGGAGCTCCCCACCCGGGCGCGCGGCACAGCGGAACGCTTACAGGAACGAGTTGATCTCGATCGTCTCAGTACGGCCGGGGCCCACGCCGATCGCGGAGATCGGTGCGCCCGACATCTCCTCCAGCGCCTTCACGTACCCCTGCGCGTTCTTCGGCAGATCGGCGAAGGTCTTCGCCTTGGTGATGTCCTCGGACCAGCCCGGCAGCATCTCGTAGATCGGCTTCGCGTGGTGGAAGTCGGTCTGCGAGTAGGGCAGCTCCTCGACCCGCTTGCCGTCGATCTCGTACGCCACACAGACCGGGATCTGCTCCCAGCCCGTCAGCACGTCGAGCTTGGTGAGGAAGAAGTCCGTCAGACCGTTGACCCGGGTCGCGTACCGCGCGATCACCGCGTCGAACCAGCCACAGCGGCGGTCCCGGCCCGTCGTGACACCGCGCTCGCCGCCGATCCGGCGCAGCGCCTCGCCGTCCTCGTCGAAGAGCTCGGTCGGGAACGGGCCCGCGCCGACCCGGGTCGTGTAGGCCTTGAGGATGCCGATGACCCGGGAGATCTTCGTGGGGCCCACGCCCGCGCCGGTGCAGGCGCCGCCCGCGGTCGGGTTGGAGGAGGTGACGAAGGGGTACGTGCCGTGGTCCACGTCCAGCAGGGTGCCCTGGCCGCCCTCGAAGAGGACGACCTTCCCGGCGTCGATGGCGTCGTTCAGGATCAGCGTGGTGTCCGCGACGTACGGCTTGATCTGCTCCGCGTACTGGAGCATCTCCTCCACGATCTTGCCCGCCTCGATGGAGCGGCGGTTGAAGACCTTGGCGAGCAGCTGGTTCTTGGACTCCAGCGCCGCCTCGACCTTCTGCTCCAGGATCGACTCGTCGTAGAGGTCCTGGACGCGGACGCCGACGCGGTTGATCTTGTCGGCGTAGGTCGGGCCGATGCCGCGACCCGTGGTGCCGATCTTCCGCTTCCCAAGGAATCGTTCCGTCACCTTGTCGAGGGTGACGTTGTACGGAGTGATCAGATGGGCGTTTCCGCTGATCAGGAGCTTGGACGTATCGACTCCCCGATCATTGAGCCCGCTCAGCTCGGAGAGCAGGACAGCCGGGTCGACGACGACTCCGTTGCCGATGACCGGGGTACACCCCGGCGAGAGGATTCCGGAAGGGAGGAGATGCAGCGCATACTTCTGGTCGCCTACGACGACCGTGTGGCCGGCGTTGTTGCCGCCCTGGTAGCGCACCACATAGTCCACTGATCCACCGAGCAGGTCGGTGGCCTTTCCCTTGCCCTCGTCACCCCACTGAGCACCGAGCAGCACAAGTGCGGGCACAGGCGTACACCCCTTCCGGGCGGGGCATGTCCAAGGTCAGGGGGCGGTGAGCCGTGCCTGAGTCCGCGGACCGGTTGCCCCGGAATAGACGAAGCCCCTGGCGCAATAGCGCAAGGGGCTCTTGCACAAAGATGCTACCCGAGGAAGGACCGAGGTGTCGGCTCACGACCAGCTACTGGTGGTCATCGACCCGGTCGCCCGCCGAAGTGACGGCGAGTCCGTTCGGATCGCGAAGGATGTTCTGTGCGGCGGGTCGGAGGCGAAAATCTGTCTTCCCGAGGGGCCCGAGGAGTTTGCGCGGGCGCTGGCCCGCAGAGGGGCCAGACGGCCCGTGGTGGTGGGCGACGACCGGGCGCTGCTGCGGGCGGTGGCGCTGCTGCACCGGGATCGGTGGCTCGGCGACGGGGCGCTCTCCCTGGTCCCGGTGGGGCCCGCGGTGGAGCTGGCGCACTCGCTGGGGGTGCCCAGGGGTGCGGTGGCGGCGGCGCGGGCGGTGCTGGACGGCGCGGTACGGCGGCTGGATCTGCTGGTGGACGAGAGCGACGGGGTGGTGGTGGGGGATCTGGCGATCCCCGCGTTCCCGGCGGCGGTGGGGGCGGGGTCGGTGTGGGGGGCGTGCCGTTCGCTGGTCCGCACCCTGCGGCGGCCGGCCCCGGTGCTGCTGCCGGGGCCCCGGCACCGGCTGCGGGTGGAGGCGGACGGGCTGCTGCTGGCCGATCTCGACCAGGAGGTGGAGGCGGTGACGGTCCGGGCGGCGGGGGGCCGGGCGCGGGTGACGGTGCGGCCGGCCGGGGCGGGGCAGCCGCTGAGCGCGAAGGCGCTGACGGTGACCGTCTCGGGGCCGGATTTCCGCTATCAGGCGGACACCCTGATCACCGGGCCGGTGCGGACCCGGACCTGGACGCTGCGGGCGGGGGCCTGGGGGCTGACGCTGCCGTCGCCGGTCTGACCCGGCGCCGGAGCCGGGGGCCCGTGTGCCGGCCTCCTGGCCGCGGGCCTGAGGGCCTCACGATGCCCGAGGCCCTCAGGCCCACGCCCCGGGGCTCAGGAGGCCCCGAAGACCCGCTCCCGGTGCTCCCGCCAGCGGTCCAGCAGCAGCGGCAGCTCCTTCTGGAGGAACTGGAAGAACTCCAGCGTCTCCGCCAGCCGCCGCCCGCCCGCCGAGTCCGCCCCGAGGCTTCCCACGCCCTCCCGCAGGGTGTCCTCCCACTTCTTGATCATCTGGTCGCGGTTGCCCAGCGCCTCGTACCACTGATCGCTGTGCACCCGGTACCGCTCCCGCCGGGAGCCGGGCTCGCGCTCCCGCGAGACCATGTTCACCTGCACCAGATAGCGGACCGCCCCGGAGACCGCCGCCGGGCTGATCTTCAGCTGCTCGCCCAGCTCGGCCGCCGTCAGGACCCCGGAGTCCGAGGAGAGCAGCGCCGCGAAGATCCGGGCGGGCATCCGCGCCATGCCCGCTTCCACCAGCTGTCCGGCGAACCGCTCCACAAAGGCGGAGACCACCTCCGGGTCCGGTGCCGCTCCATCGCGCACGCCCTGTTCTCCCATGTCTCCGATCCTCTCCCCTGCTCACCGGCTCCCTATCGATTTTATACGGTTCCTTAACTTCACAAGTTTGTGAAGTTAGCGTAAATTCCGAATGATGACGAAGGCAATCAAGGCCATCTCCGTCGCCGGACTGCACAAGTCGTTCGGCCGGACGCATGCGCTGGACGGTCTGGATCTCACCGTCGAAGCAGGCGAGGTGCACGGCTTCCTCGGCCCCAACGGAGCCGGGAAGTCCACCGCCATCCGGATACTGCTCGGACTGCTGCGCGCCGACTCCGGAGCGGCCCGGCTCCTCGGCGGCGACCCCTGGCACGACGCGGTGGAGCTGCACCGCCGCGTCGCGTACGTACCCGGCGATGTGACCCTCTGGCGCAATCTCTCCGGCGGCGAGGTCATCGACCTCTACGGCCGGCTGCGCGGAGGTCTCGACAAGGCCCGCCGCGCCCGGCTGATCGAACGCTTCGAACTCGACCCCGCCAAGAAGGGGCACGCCTACTCCAAGGGCAACCGCCAGAAAGTCGCCCTCGTCGCCGCCTTCGCCTCCGATGTGGATCTGCTGATCCTGGACGAGCCGACCTCCGGACTCGACCCGCTGATGGAGGGGGTCTTCCAGAGCTGTGTGACCGAGGAGCGGGCCCGGGGCCGGACCGTGCTGCTCTCCTCGCACATCCTCAGCGAGGTGGAGACCCTCTGCGACCGGGTCAGCATCATCCGCCAGGGGCGGACCGTGGAGACCGGCTCACTCGCCGAGCTGCGCCATCTCACCCGTACCAGCGTCGCCGCCGAACTCGCCGCCCCGCCGAACGGCCTCGCCCGGCTCCCCGGCGTCCACGATGTCGACGTCCAGGGGACCCGGGTCGCCCTCCAGGTCGACACGGACGGACTGGACGCCGTGCTGCGCGCGCTCACCGAGTCGGGCGTGCGCTCGCTGACCTGCACCCCGCCGACCCTGGAAGAGCTCTTTCTGCGCCACTACACGGCCCCGGCGACAGCGGCGGAGGCGACGGCGCGATGACCGCCCCGGCGGGTACGAACGGACGCCCCGCGCGCACGAGCCGGCCCCTCGCCGGAACGGGCGCGCTGCTGAGGCTCGCCCTGCGCCGCGACCGGATCATGACGCCGGTCTGGGTGCTGGCGCTGTCGGCGACCCTGATCAGCGGCGTCGGCTCGATCCAAGCGCTCTACGGCACCGCCGCCGAACGCGCCGATCTCGTCCGGTCGCTGGCCTCCGACGGATCGCTGCGGGCGATGATCGGCCCCGTCTTCGACGACTCGCTCGGGGCGCTGGTCGCCTGGCGGCTCGGCGGATTCGCGGCCATCGGAGCCGCCGTGATGAGCCTGGTCATCGTCGTCCGGCACACCCGGGAAGAGGAGGAGACCGGACGGCAGGAGCTGCTCTCCTCCGCCATGGTCGGCCGCCGCGCCCCGCTGACGGCGGCCCTGCTCGCCGCGCTCGCCGCCGACGCGGCGCTCGCCCTGATCATCGCCCTGGGCCTCGCCGGGCCCACCGGCTCCGCGACCGGGGCGCTGGCGCTCGGCCTCGCCATCGGTCTGGTCGGCCTGCTCTTCGCGTGTCTGGCGGCCGTCACGGCCCAGCTCACCGAGAGCGCCCGGCAGGCGAAGGGGCTGGCAGCCGCCGCACTGGGCGCGGCCTACGCGCTGCGGGCCGCCGGAGACTCCTCGGCGGACGACGGCTCCGCCGTGCCGACCTGGCTCTCCCCGCTCGGCTGGGCGGCGAACGTCCGCCCCTACGCCCATGAGCGCTGGTGGGTCCTGCTGCTGCTCACCGCCGCCGTGCTCGCGCAGGGGGCGGCGGCGTACGCACTCGCCGGGCGGCGCGACGTCGGCATGAGCTTTCTGCCCGCGAGGCCGGGCCCGGCCGAGGGCCGGATCGCCACCGCCGCCGCCCTCGCCTGGCGGCTCCAGCGGGGCGCGGTGCTCGGCTGGGCCGCTGCTTTCCTGGCCGCCGGGATCGCCCTGGGCTCGATGGCCGGGGGCGTGGCGGACCTGGTCGGCGAGAACGAGGGCACGCGGGAGATCTTCGAGCGCATGGGCGGGCAGTCGGAGCTGACCGACGCCTTCCTCGCCGCGATGACCGGACTCTTCGGCATGGTCGCGGCGCTCTTCACGGCGGCGTCGGTGCTGCGGCTCCACGGCGAGGAGACCTCCCAGCGCGCGGAGCCGGTCCTCGCGGGCGCGGTCGGCCGCCTCGGCTGGGCGGCGGGCCATCTGCTGATCGCCTTCGGCGGCTCGGCCGCGATCCTCCTCTGCGCGGGCCTCGGGCTCGCCCTCGGCCATGGCGCGGACTTCGGCCCCGTCATGGGCGCGGTCCTGCTCCAGATCCCCGCGGTGTGGCTGCTGGGCGGGGTGACGACAGCGCTGTGGGGCGCGCTCCCGAAGGCGGCGACGGCGTCCTGGGCCGTGGTCGGCCTCTGTCTGGCGATCGGCTGGATCGGCCCGGCGCTGAATCTGCCGGAGACGGTGCTGGAGCTGTCGCCCTTCGGTCATCTGCCGAAACTGCCGGGCGGAACGATGGAGTGGGAGCCGGTGCTGATCCTGTCGGCACTGACGGCGGCCCTGCTCACGGCGGGCCTCCTGGCCCTGCGCCGCAGGGACCTGCGGGTCTGATCCCCTGGGGGCCCGGGTTCCCGGCTCCGGGAACCCGGCCCCGGGCCAGGGTCAGGGCGCGGGCACCACGGACGCCGTCGCCATGCCGTTCTCCGCCAGTGCCTGCGGATCCAGCTCGACACTGCGCACCAGGACACCCGGGAACTCCTCGAAGAAGGAGAGAGCTTCCGCGATGGCACCCGTCAGGGTCTCAGCCTTGAAAGAACAAATGAACCGGGAGTAGCCGGGCGCTTCAGCCAGGCAGATGCGTCCGTCGTTGAAGCGGTCGAGCCCAGCCAGTGTGTCGGACTGCTCCAAAGTGAGCGCGTCCTGCAAGCACAGATTGAAGTACCACTCACGCACAGCCGCGGTGCTTGTTGATGAAGCCATTGATCTTCTTCGCCTCGTTTCCTGCGCTCTGAGGGGTGCAGTGCACCGTGAACTTGTCGCTGCACGGGCAGCAGATGACATAGCCCCATGTATGCCGGCTCTTGTCGTGGGTCACCTTAAGACCGCACGCCTCCGCCCTCCGGAGCGCCGCCTCGATGTCCTTCTTCTGATGTCGGTCGCCGATTCCCATGGCCATACGACTACTCCCGCCGCCCGGCGAGCGGGGGCGTTCCGGGGCCAGGTCATCCGATCAAGCGACAAGCAGGCCGCGCCTACAGCTCGACGGGCAGCTCGCGCACCCCTCGGATCACATAGCCCGGCTTCCACTCCGGCTCCCCCGCCAGCCGCATCGTCGGGGCCTCCCGCAGCAGCTCCCCGAAGGAGGCCGCCAGTTCGAGCCGGGCCAGCGGAGCGCCCAGGCAGAAGTGGATTCCCGCGCCGAAGGTGATGTGCGGGTTCTCCGCGCGGGAGAGGTCGAGGGTGTCCGGGCGGTCGAAGCGAGCCGGGTCGCGGTTGGCCGAGCCGAAGAGGAGGGCCAGCTCGGAGCCGCGCGGGATGACCGTGCCACCGATCTCGATGTCGTCCAGCACCCAGCGCTCGAACATCTGGAGCGGGGTGTCGTAGCGCATCAGCTCCTCCACCGCCGTGGGCAGCAGGGAGTGGTCCGCGCGCAGGGCCGCCAGCTGATCGGGGTGGCGGAAGAGGGTCCACCAGCCGTTCGCGGTGGTGTTGACGGTCGCCTCGTGGCCCGCGTTCAGCAGCAGCACACAGGTCGAGATCATCTCCTGCTCGCTCAGCCTGCCAGCCCCTCTCCCGCCACCACCCTTCTGACGAGACCCTCCGGGCCCCACCTCTTCGTTGTCTTCGTGCGCCGCGATCAGGGCCGAGATCAGATCCTCGCCGGGCTTCGCGCGCCGCTCGGCGATCAGCCCGCGCAGATACGCGGAGAACTCCTGCGACGCCGTGACCGCCCGGCGGGCGGTCTCGTCGGACGGGTTCAGCTCGAACATCCCGCAGATATCCGCCGACCAGGGCCGCAGCAGCCCCCGGTCCTGGTGCGGGATGCCCAGCATCTCCGCGATCACCGCCACCGGCAGCGGCTCGGCGACGTCGGCGAGCAGATCGCCGCCGCCCGCCCGCTTCACCTTCGCCACCAGCTCGGCGGCCAGCCGCCGCACCGTCGGCTCCAGCGCCGCCACCGTACGCGGGGTGAACGCCTTGGTCACCAGCCGCCGGATGCGGGGGTGGTCCGGGGCCTCCAGATCGAGGATCCCGTTGTCGTTGAGCGTGTGGAACGGCTCGTGCTCCGGCGGCGGGGGCGTCCGGCCGAACTCCTCGTGGGTGAACCGGTGCAGATACGTGCGCCCCAGCCGCCGGTCCCGCAGCAGCGCCGACACATCCGCGTAGTGCGGGACGAGCCACTGCCCGGTGGGCTCGAACCAGTGCACCCGGCCGCCCGCCCGCAGCCGCTCGTACGCGGGGTACGGATCGGCGGTGAACACGGGCGACCACGGCTCGAAAAGTGCGTTCATATCCGGACGCTAACCCCGTCCCACAGCCGGAGACCAGTGCTGTGGATAAAGCTCAACCCGCTTGTGACCAGCGAGTACGCCCGCCCCGTACGCCCCGGGGCGACCACCCGGCCCCGTACTACCCGGGGGTGACCAGTCTCGCCTCGTACGCGAACACCGCCGCCTGGGTGCGGTCCCGCAGCCCCAGCTTCACCAGGACCCGGCTCACATGGGTCTTGATGGTGGACTCGGCGACCACCAGATGCGCGGCGATCTCCGCGTTGGACAGGCCCTGGGCGATCAGCACCAGCACCTCGGTCTCCCGCTCGGTGAGCTCCCCGATCTGGGAGACGGCGCCCGCCCTCGGGGTCTGGGCGAGCTTGGAGAACTCGGTGATCAGCCGCCGGGTCACGGTCGGCGCGAGCAGCGCCTCGCCCGACGCGACCACCCGTACCCCTTCCGCGAGCTGTCGCGCCGACGCGTCCTTGAGCAGAAAGCCCGACGCCCCCGCGCGCAGCGCCTGGTAGACGTACTCGTCGAGATCGAAGGTGGTCAGCACCAGCACCCTGGCGTCCGAGCTCCCCGCGACGATCTCACGGGTGGCCTCGATGCCGTTGAGCTCCGGCATCCGGATGTCCATCAGCACCACGTCCGGGGCGAGCTCCGCCACCCGGGCCACGGCCTCGCGGCCGTTGACGGCCTCGCCGACGACCTCGATGTCCGGCATCGCGTTCAGCAGCACGGAGAAGCCCTCGCGGACCATCATCTGGTCGTCCACGATCAGTACGCGAATGGTCATGCCGGCTCCTCGGCCGTCATGGCGGCCGGGATGAACGCGGTCACCTCGTAGCCGCCGTCCTCGGTGGGCTCATTGGTGAGCTCGCCGCCCAGCATCGACACCCGCTCCTTCATTCCGGTGATCCCATGGCCCGCCCCCGGCGACGGCTTGACCAGTCCCCGGGGCGCGGTGTTCACGACCCGCAGCCCGAACCCGCCGAGAACATAGCTGATCTCGACCTTCGCGGACGAGCCCGGGGCATGGCGCAGCGCGTTGCTCAGCGCCTCCTGAATGATCCGGTACGCCGACAGCTCCACCCCCTGCGGCAGCGGGCGCACCGCCCCGGTGACGGACTTCTCCGCCTCCAGGCCCGCCTCGCGCACATTGGCGAGCAGCCGGTCGAGGTCGGCGAGGACGGGCTGCGGCGCGTCCGGGGCCTCGTAGTCCTCCGCGCGGACGACGCCGAGGATGCGGCGCAGCTCGGTGAGGGCGGCGACGGCGTTCTCCCGGATCGTGGCGAATGCCTTCTCCAGCTCGGGCGGCGGGTTCTCCACCCGGTAGGGCGCGGCCTCGGCCTGGATGGCGACGACGGACATGTGGTGGGCGACCACGTCGTGCAGCTCGCGGGCGATGGTGGTGCGCTCCTCCAGCAGGGTGCGGCGGTCGCGTTCGACGGCGGTGACGGACTGCTGGGCGGCGACCTCCTGCTTGGCCTCCCGGCGTACGTGCACCAGGGTCGTCACCAGCAGCACCAGGGCCGCGAGGACGAGCATGAAGTGGGAGTTGGTGCTCGACCCGCCGGAGAGGAAGCCCTCGATGATCAGGGAGTAGCACGCGGTCAGCACCCACATCCAGCCCGCGGTGCGCGGGCGGGTGCGCAGGGCCACCACCCCCATCACCACCAGATGGGAGAAGAGGCCGGCCGCCGCCCAGGGCCAGATGTCCCAGTACGGACTGGCGGCGGCGACCACGGGGGCGGAGAGCAGCGAGATCCAGAACGCGCCGACCGGCCGGATCAGCGTCATCAGCACCGCCACGGCGGGCACCATGCTGAGCAGAGCGAAAACCGAGCTCGCCGAGTAGGAGGAGGTGGAGATGCCGACGGACACCGTGATCAGCGCGCCGAACCCGACCAGGGCGTGCCGTGTCCAGGCCGCGTACGGACGTATCCCCTCCGGGAGGCGGCGGGTCAGGGGCCCGTCGGTGGGCGTCGGGGGCAGCGGGCGGTAGGCGAAGGCGTGGTGGAAGAGGTCCTGGCGGAGACCGGCCAGGGAATCTGCCGTCAGGCGGTATTCGGGACTGCGGGTCTTCTCGGTCACCTAGAGAACGGTATGCGGGCGGGCGGACGCGGTCGTCCGCATCGCTGCGGATTCCGCCGCGTCCGTCCTGAGGACTACGTGTCCGTCACACGTACGCGTACGTGTGACGGACACAGGCGTACGCGTGCCTCACCCGGCGGCGGCCCGGAAGGCGTCGGCGTGCTCCCGCGCCCACTGGGCGAAGGTGCGCGCCGGGCGGCCGGTGACCTTCTGGACGGTGTCGGCGACGGTGCGGCCGATGAGCGGGGTGTTCCCGTAGGCCATCAGCAGAAACTCGATGATCTCGGCGGGGTGCCCGGCCTCCCGCCACCGGGCGACGGCCTCTTCCTCGGTCAGCTCCACCAGCCGGATGTCCCGGCCGCGCGCCTCGGCCAGGGCGCGGGTCTTGTCGTGGAGGGTGAGCGCCTCGGGGCCGGTGACCACGTACTCCTGTCCGGCGTGGCCGTCCTCGGTGAGGGCGACGGCCGCGACGGCCGCGATGTCGCGCTCGTGGACCATGGCGCTGACCCGGTCCGCGAAGGGCTCGCGCACCTCGTCCCCGGTCCGGACGGCCTCGGCCCACTCCAGGGCGTTGGCCATGAACTCCACCGGCACGATCACGGTCCAGTCCAGGCCGCCCGCCCGCACCGCGTCCTCCAGGGGGCTCGGCCCGCCGCCGTTGAGGACGGTGACCCGGCGCACCCCGGCTTCCCGCGCCAGCTCCATCAGCCGGGGGCCGGTCTCCAGCGGGGTGTACTCGGGGCCCGAGAAGGTGATCAGATGCAGCCCGTCGACGCCGTCCAGGGCCGCGGTCAGCGAGTCGGGGTCGGTGAGGTCGCCCCGTACCGCCTCGGCTCCCCGGGGGAGGTCCGCGACTGCCGGATTCCTGGTGAGGGCGCGTACGGAGTGGCCGCGGCTGAGCAGCTCGCGGACGATTCCGCCGCCGACGGTTCCGGTCGCTCCCGCCACCAGGACAGGCTGGTTCGTGTTCGTCATGGGAACACCGTAGAAAGCGTTGCGGTCAGCTTCTGTCCTCAAACAGGCGGTGCGCCCCGGGGATCACCAGGCCGGCTGAGGCCGGGCGATCTCCTCGGCGACGGGGTCACCAGGCCAGCCGGGCGATCTCCTCGGCGACGGGGTCACCAGGCCAGCTGGGCGATCTCCTCGGCGACCACCGCGCAGGCGTCCGCGGCCGGGTCGATCAGCGGGAAGTGTCCGGCGTCCTCCAGGAGGGTGAGCCCGACCGTCTCCCCCGCTCGCGCCGCCGCCGCCACGAACGACTCGGCGACGGTGTGCGGTACGACGATGTCCTCCCGGCCCTGCACCACCGCGGTGGCGATCCCGGTGGGGAGCAGGGCCGCCGGGTCGGTGTGCGCGTACCGCTCCTTGAAGTCCTCGCCCAGCAGCTGATGGACCGCGCCGCCGCACACCGCCAGCTCGGCCGCGCGGGCGAAGTCGGCGATCGGCGCGAGGGCGACCACCCCGCGCAGCGGGGGCGGCGAGGGCAGCCGCCACGGCGACCCCGGGGGGAGCACATGCCGGGCGGCGGCCCACAGCGCCAGCTGCCCGCCCGCGGAGTGCCCGGTGAGCACCGTGCGCCGGACATCGGCCCGGGGCAGCGCATCGGCGGCCAGCGCGGGCAGCGCGTCCAGCGCGGCGGCCACATCGTCGAAGGTCTCCGGCCAGCGACCGGCGACCGGGCCGGCGCCGCCCTGCTGCGGCAGGGCGCGGCCACGGCGGTACTCGACATTGGCGACCGCGAGTCCGCGCCGGGCGAGGAAGTCGGCGAACGGGGTCACATGGCGGCGGTCGTAGGGCGCCCGCCAGGCCCCGCCGTGCAGCACGACGACGAGCGGAGCGCTCTCCCGGCCGTCGCGCGGGGCGTAGAAGTCGACGACCTGATCGGGGTGGTCGCCGTAAGCGCGCGACGCGTCCGGAGCCACGGCCGGATGCGAGAATGCCGATTCCATCTCGGCGGTATCACGGGCGACAGGGTCCGGCATGCTGTTCCAACCTTCCCAGGACGTCGCGGAATTGGCCGCGGACCGGAGAGGACGACCGCGGAATTACCTGACCAGCGGGGACGGTATCAGTACCCCCGCCGGTCAGGTGAAGCGTCGCCTCAAGCCGCAGGCAGCCGCGCGAGCACGTCGGCGAGGACCGCCGCCGCGCGCTCGGCGTCCGCGAATCCCGTGTACAGCGGGGTGAATCCGAAACGGAGCACATCGGGCCTGCGCAGATCGCCCACCACACCGCGCGCGATGAGCTCCGCCATCACGGCGGGGGCCTCGGCGCACCGCAGCGCGATCTGACTGCCCCGGGAGCGGTGATCGGCCGGGGTCAGCGAACGGACCCGGGAGTCAGGGCCGCCCAGCCCGCCTTCCACATAGGCGTCGGCGCACTCCAGGAAGAAGTCGGTGAGCGCCAGGCTCTTCGCCCGTACGGAATCGACGCTGACGCCGTCCCAGACGTCGAGCGCGGCCTCCAGCGCCAGCGTCGAGAGAATGTCCGGCGTCCCCACCCGGCCCCGTACCGCGCCCTCGGCCGCCGTATAGCGCGGGTCCATGGCGAAGGGGTCCGTATGCGAATTCCAGCCCGGCAGCGGGGAGTCGAAGGCCCGCTGATGGCGGTTCGCGACATAGAGGAAGGCGGGGGCGCCGGGCCCGCCGTTGAGATATTTGTAGGTGCAGCCGACCGCGAGATCGACGCCGTGCTCGTCCAGGCCGACGGGGAGGGCTCCCGCGCTGTGGCAGAGGTCCCAGACCGCGATCGCCCCGGCGGCGTGGGCCGCCGCGGTGAGCGCGGGCAGATCGTGCAGCCGGCCGGTGCGGAAGTCGACGTGGTTGAGCAGGACCGCGGCGGTGGCGGGGCCGAGCACGGAGGGCGCGGCGGCCGGGTCGACGGGGATGATCCGCCGCCCCGTCAGCCGGGCGGCGGACTCGGCGATATAGCCGTCCGTGGGGAAGGTCGTCGCGTCCACGACGATGTCGGTACGGTCCGGGCCCGCCAGCCGGACCGCGGCGACCACCGCCTTGAACACATTGACGCTGGTCGAGTCGGAGACGACGAGCTGCCCCGGACCGGCCCCGACCAGGGGGGCGATCCGGTCGCCGATCCGCTCGGGCGCGCTCCACCAGCCGCTCTCGTCCCAGGAGCGGATCCGCAGCTCGCCCCACTGCCGGGAGACGACGTCGGCGATCCGGCCGGGGACATGGGCGGGCAGCGCGCCGAGCGAGTTGCCGTCGAGATAGACGCCCTCGCCGAGGACGAACAGCTTCCGCAGCGGGGCGAGTTCATCGGCGGCGTCGAGGGCTGCCGCCTGGGCGCGAAGTCCGGAGGCCGCCGTCACGGCCAGGTGCTCAGACATGGCTGCGGGCCGTCCACAGCTCGGGGAAGACGTTCTTACGGGCCCGCTTCTCCAGCCAGGTCACCCCGGCCGAACCGCCGGTGCCCGCCTTCGCGCCCATCGCCCGCCGGGTCGCCACCAGATGGTCGTTGCGCCAGCGCCACACCAGCTCGCCGACATCGGTCAGCGCCTCACCCAGTCTGACCAGCTCGGAGCTCTGGTCCGCGGACCGGTAGACCCCGGCCCACACCGCCTCGACGGCCTCGCTGGGCTCGTACTTCAGCGACAGATCCCGTACGAGCACCTCCTCGGGCACCGGCAGCCCGCGCCGGGCCAGCAGCCGCAGCACCTCGTCGTAGAGGCTCGGCTCCTGGAGCGCCTTCTCCAGCTCGGCGTGGACCCGGGGGGCGCCCCGGTGCGGCACCAGCATGGACGCGGACTTCTCGCCGAGCAGGAACTCCATCCGCCGGTACATCGCGGACTGGAAGCCGGAGCCCTCGCCGAGGGCGCCGCGGTACGCGTTGAACTGCGCGGGCGTCAGCTGGCCGAGCGGCTTCCAGGAGGCGTTGAGCGCCTCCAGCTCGCGCGCCGAGCGGGCCAGCGCGTCCAGTGCGACGGGCACCCGGTCCTCGCGCAGGGCGCGGGACGCGGTCTCCCACTCATGGACGAGCACGGTGAACCAGAGTTCCATCACCTGGGTGGTGACCAGGAAGACCATCTCGCCCGGGTCCTCGGAGAGCGGGTGCTGGAGATGGGTCAGGACATCCGCCTGGACGTAGTCCTCGTACGGAGTGGTGCCCGCGAAATCCAGATTCGGGGCCGCGTCATGTGACATCGCTGTCTCCTCGACGTGTCCGGGTAGCGGTCCGCCCCTTCCTTTGTAGGTGTGGGAGCCCCGGTCCCCACCCGCATCATAGGCCGCGGGCCCGCGGCCCCTCCATGGCTGTGGGCCAGGAGAGTCGCGGGCCGTTTCAGCGTCCCGGCTCAGCGTCCCGGCTCAGCCCAGGGTGTCGGCGGCCGTCTCGGAGGAGTCGCGCAGGAACGTGGCGCAGCGCTCGTACTCCGCCTGCTCCCCGATGCTCTGCGCGGCGCGGGCGAGCGCGTGCAGCGCGCGGAGGAAGCCGCGGTTGGGCTCGTGCTCCCAGGGCACGGGCCCATGGCCCTTCCAGCCGCTGCGGCGCAGCGCGTCGAGCCCGCGGTGGTAGCCGGTGCGGGCGTAGGCGTACGACTCGACGACGCTGCCGCGCTCGAAGGCGTCGTCGGCCAGCCGCGCCCAGGCGAGGGAGGAGGTGGGGTATTTGGCGGCGACGTCGGCGGGGGGCTCGCCTGCGGCGAGGAGCTCGCGGGGCTCGGGGTCGTCGGGGAGATGAGTGGGGGGCGGCCCCCCGAGAAGATTTTCATGGATACCCATGCGTCCAGTCTCCCAGCTCCGGCCGGGGAGCCGGGGCGGGTCCCGGGGAGCCGGGGCGGGGCCTACCGGGGCCGGGGCCGGGCGGGGGCGGGCGGCTCTGGAGTTCCCGGGCCCGGTGGGTGCGGGTTTCAGCGGGTGCGGACCTCAGCGAGTACGGCTTCAGCGGGAGCGGACCTCAGCAGGTACAGACCTCAGCGGGAGCGGACCTCAGCGAGTACAGACCTCAGCAGGTACGGGCCCGAGGCCCTAGACCTCGCCCGTCTCCAGCGGCGGCGCCCCCACCCCGCAGTTCATCCGGCACTCCGGCTTCACCTCGTCCCGCGCCGGCCTCCGCACCCAGAGCGCCGCCACCGCCGCGCCCACCACCAGCACCCCCGCGCACATCGGCATCGCCCGCTTGAACGTCGCCCCGAACTCCGCCGCCGACCGGTACGCCTCCGGCCCCATCCCCGCCAGCAGCGGCAGCGCCGCCACCGCCAGCAGTCCGGCCGCCCGCGCCGCCGCGTTGTTGACCCCGCTCGCGATCCCCGCCCGCCCGGTCTCCACCGACCCCAGCACCGTCGCCGTCAGCGGGGCCACCAGCGTCACCATCCCCGCCCCCATCACCAGCAGCGCGGGCAGCACATCCGTCACGTACGACGCGTTCTCCCCCACCCGCAGCATCAGCAGCATCCCGGCCGCGCACAGCAGCGGCCCGACCGTCAGCGGAATCCTCGGCCCGATGCGCTCCGCCAGCGCCCCCGAGCGCGCCGAGAAGAGCAGCATCAGCAGCGTCGTCGGCAGCAGCGCGACCCCCGCCTGGAGCGCCGAGTACCCGACCACCACCTGCAACTGGAGCGCCACCAGGAAGAAGAACCCGCCGAACCCCGCGTACACACAGAACGTCACCACGTTCACCACGGTGAACAGCCGCGACTTGAAGATCGACAGCGGCAGCATCGGATCGGGCCGCCGCCGCTCCACCACGATGAACAGCGCCCCCACCACCACTCCGGCGGCCCCCGCCCACCACGCGGGGGCGATGAGCGCGTAGGTCACCAGCGTGAGCGCCGCCGCGCCGAGGACCGCGCCGAGGATGTCGAACCGGCCGTGCGCGTCAGGATCGCGCGACTCGGGCACATGGCGCAGCGCGACGGGCACACAGAGCACCGCCAGCGGGACATTGATCAGAAAGACCCAGCGCCAGCCCGGCCCGTCCACCAGCCAGCCCCCGACGAACGGCCCGATCGCCGCGCCGACCCCGCCGAGCCCGGACCACAGCCCCACCGCCCGCCCCCGGTCGTCGGGGTGGAAGCTCGCCTGGATGATCGCCAGGGACCCCGGGGTGAGCAGCGCGCCCCCGATCCCCTGGAAGGCCCGCGCCAGCACCAGCGTCTCCCCGCTGGGCGCGATCCCGCACAGCAGCGACCCGACGGCGAACCAGACGACGCCGACGACGAAGACCTTCCGCCGCCCATAGCGGTCCCCGAGCGACCCGCCCAGCAGGATCAGCCCGGCCAGCGAGAGCATGTACGCGTTGACGGTCCACTGGAGGACCGCCAGATCCGCGTTGAGATCCTTGCCGATCCTCGGCAGCGCGACATTGACGACGGTCGAGTCCAGCATGGCCATCCCGGAACCCAGGACGGTGGTGAAGACCACCCAGCGGCCGGTGGTCGTGGACAGCCTGATGTCTCCCGGACGGTCATCCATACCGGGATCATCGCAGCGCGGGCCGGTGACGACTACCGGGCCGGACCGCTCAGACCTTCAGCAGCTCCGACACGTCGAGAGTGATCGACGGCGTGCCCTCGGCCCCGACGGAGGCGGGGAGGACGACCCGCTGGCCGGGGGCGAAGACCTGGTGCTTCTCGTAGACGGCGCCCTCGGGATCGGTCAGCACATGGACCCGGCCGTGCTTGCGGTTGACGATCAGATAGACCGGGACCTGGGCTTCGGCGTAGGCGTTGACCTTGACGCGCAGATCGTTGTTGTAGTTGCTCGACGTCACTTCCACGACCAGGCGGAAGATCGCCGGGTCGGCACAGTTGTTCTCGGCCATGTGCTCGTCATAGTCGGCGTCCACCACAGCGAGATCGGGGATGGCGTAGTCGGACGGGCCGCTCGGCAGCCAGATGCCGACCGCCTGGACAACCATGGTCTCTTTGCCGTGCAGACCTGCGGTAATGAAGGGAACCATGAGATCCGTCAGAACATGGGCGTGACGGAAATCCGGGGGCGGGGTCACGGTGAGAATGCCTCCGATGATCTCGACGCGGTGACCGGGGAGCTGCTCCATGAGGGCGTTCGCCTCGTCGAGCAGAGTCCTCGGATCGCTGTCACAGGGGCGCTCGACTGCTGCGGCAGACATATGAACCTCCTGATGGCTGATGTCGAGAGCATCATCGTAGAGCGGCGGCCCCCCACGTGTCCCGTAACCACTCGTCCACCCGTACGAGTGAGGCCCGGCGTCCGTCATGGACACCGGGCCTCATCAGGGGCGATCCGCTTACTTCAGCGTGGTGCCCGTGGAGCGCAGCGCGGCGCACGCCTCGGTGACGCGGGTCGCCATGCCGGCCTCGGCGAGCTTGCCCCAGGTGCGCGGGTCGTAGGTCTTCTTGTCGCCGACCTCGCCGTCGACCTTCAGCACACCGTCGTAGTTGGTGAACATGTGCGCGGCCACCGGACGCGTGAAGGCGTACTGGGTGTCCGTGTCCAGGTTCATCTTGACCACGCCGTTCTCCAGCGCGGTGGCGATCTCCTCGGCCGTGGAGCCCGAGCCGCCGTGGAAGACGAAGTCGAAGGGGGCGGCCTTGCCGTACTTCTCGCCCACGCCCTGCTGGAGGTCCTTCAGCAGCTCGGGACGGAGGACGACATTGCCCGGCTTGTAGACGCCGTGGACGTTGCCGAAGGACGCGGCCAGCAGATAGCGGCCCTTCTCGCCCAGGCCGAGGGCCTCGGCGGTGCGCAGGGCGTCGTCGACGGTGGTGTAGAGCTCGTCGTTGATCTCGTGGGTGACACCGTCCTCCTCGCCGCCGGTCGGGGTGATCTCGACCTCAAGAATGATCTTGGCGGCGGCGGCCTGGGCCAGCAGCTCCTGCCCGATGGAGAGGTTGTCGGCGAGGTTCTCGGCCGAGCCATCCCACATGTGGGACTGGAAGAGCGGGTTCTCGCCCCGGGCGACGCGCTCGGCGGAGACCGCGATCAGCGGACGGACATAGCTGTCCAGCTTGTCCTTGGGGCAGTGGTCGGTGTGCAGCGCGACGGTGACGTCGTACTTGGCGGCGACGATGTGCGCGAACTCGGCGAGCGCGACCGCGCCGGTGACCATGTCCTTGTTGTGCTGGCCGCCCAGGAACTCGGCGCCGCCGGTGGAGATCTGGATGATGCCGTCGCTCTCGGCCTCCGCGAACCCGCGCAGAGCGGCGTGGAGCGTCTGGGAGGAGGTCACATTGATGGCCGGGTAGGCGAACTTGCCTGCCTTCGCCCGGTCGAGCATCTGGTTGTAGACCTCGGGGGTTGCGATGGGCATGTGTCCGCTCCTTGTGATGTGCGGGTTTGCGTTATGAGCTGGCCCTGACCTTGGGGCGACGTCATCGTCGTGCCCTATCTTTCCAGACGCGTGCCGGGGCTCCACGACGCCCGGCGCCCACCCGCGGGAGAAGGCCCGCCCAGCCCCCACGACGAGACCCGCCCGCCCCGGCCGCACGACCCCCGGGGAGGTGCGGCCCGGAGCGGGAGCGCGGTCAGCCCAGGCCCAGCTCGTCCAGGGCGTACGCGTACAGATACGGCACCCCGGCCGTCCCGATGATCTTCTCTCCCGCGCCGGTCGCCCGGTCCACGATCGTCGCCACCGCGACGACCTCGCCGCCGGCCTCGCGTACGGCCTCGACGGCGGTCAGCGGGGAGCCGCCGGTGGTGGAGGTGTCCTCGACCACCAGACAGCGGCGGCCCTTGATGTCCGGGCCCTCGACCCTGCGCTGCATGCCGTGCGCCTTGGCGGCCTTCCGTACGACGAAGGCGTCCACCCGCCGGCCGCGCGCGGCCGAGGCGTGCAGGATCGCGGTCGCCACCGGGTCGGCGCCCAGGGTGAGCCCGCCGACGCAGTCGAAGTCGAGCTCCGCGGTCAGCTCGGACATGACCTGCCCGACCAGCGGCGCCGCCGTGCCGTCGAGCGTGATCCGGCGAAGGTCCACGTAGTAGTCGGCCTCAAGACCCGAGGAGAGGGTCACCTTGCCGTGCACCACGGCCTTGTCCTTGATCTGCTGGAGCAGCTCAGCACGTACATCAGTCATGCGTACGAGCTTAGGCGCTGCCTCCACGGCTCAGAGCCGCCGCCAGCTCCAGGTGGTCGCGATCTCCAGCGGGTCGATCGGGGTGACCAGACGGGGGTGGGTGTTGAGCCCGTTCGGCGGACCGGACTGGGGCTCCACACAGACCGCCTCGCGCTGCTCGTCGTAGATCACCGCCCACTCGGCGCGGCTGGCCACCGTCAGCTCCAGCTGTCCCGGCCAGGTGAGCGCGACCGAGACCCCGTCCGGCATCCCGAAGCAGTCGTCCCAGGGGCCGGGCAGCGGATCGATCCGGCGGCCGGTCGGGAGATGGTTCTCGCCGCGCTCCTCCTGCCAGGCGGGCGAGAAGTCGATCCGTACGTCCTCGCCGCCGAGGTCGCGCGCGAACCAGGGGTGCCAGCCCGCCTGAGCCGGGAAGGACTCGTCGTACGCCTCGACGCACAGGGTGAGCGTGAGCGAGTCCGCCGTCAGTTCGGCCATCTGCGTGACGCGTCCGGTGTACGGCCAGGGGTCGCCGAGCTCGCAGGTGAAGACCGCCCCGGCGCTCTCCTTGCGGGCAGTGCGCCACGGGAGGTCGCGGACGGTGCCGTGGATCGCGTGCGGAGGGGCGTTGAGCGGCAGCTGACGCGTGACAGCGCCGTCGTGGAACATCCCGTTCTCGACCCGGCCGCACCAGGGGACCATCGGGAAACAGCCGTACCGCGGGCCCTGGCGCAGCAGTTCGGCGCCGCCGACGATCAGGCTCTCGATACGGCAGCCGTTGCGCGGGCTGATGGTCAACTCGACGTCTCCGGCTGCCAGCCGGACATTCTCTTCGCTGCTGCTCACGTCACGACAGTACTGGCAATGGGCGTCAGCGGCGGCGGCGCAGCGCGCGGCCTGCGACGACGGCGGAGGCGATGGCGAGGGCGGCGGCGGGCGCGATCCAGCGCAGGGGCAGGCCCCGGCCGCCGTCGTCGGGCGCGGGCACGGGGGCGTAACGGCCGCGCGGCGGGGCGTGGTCGACCTCCTCGGCGCTGCGCCCGATCATGGTGCGCCGGGCGTGGGCGGCCTCGGCGGGCGGGGTGTCGGGGAGATCCTCCAGGGCGTCGAGGTGCTCCAGGTCGTCGAGGTGGTCGAGGCTGTCGCCGGGGGCCTCGGCACCGTCCAGGTCGTCTTCGAGGCCGTCGCCGGGGGCGTCGGCGGCGGGCTCGTCGTCCGCCCCGGCGTCGGGGGCCGGCGGCGGCACGGGCGCGTCGAACGCGGTCCCGGCCCCGGTCCCGGTCCCGGTCCCGGAGACGGTCTCCGCCTCGTCCGGTGCCTCCGGTGCCTCCGGTGCCTCGTGTTCCGCGATCCCGATCCGCTCCGCGTCCCGGCGGCTCACCGGCCCCGGGCCCTCGGACCCCGGCCCGGCGTCCGCGCCCTCCCCGGCCGCCAGCTCCGCGAGCCGCTCCCCGAACCGGTCCAGCAGCCGGTGGGCGGCCTGCTCACGGGCGTCGTCCGTCAGTTCGGCGAGCCGGCCGTCCGCCTGGGCCGTGCCCGTGACGCTCAGGGTCGTACCGCCGTCGGTCTCCGTCAGCCGGACCGTCAGCGCCACCCGCACGGAGCCGGCGCCGCGCGCCTCGGCGCCCTCGCCCTCGACGGCGAAGTCGCCGCCCCGCTCCACGACGCGCAGCGCGCCCCGGTAGGTGATCGTGTGGCTGCCGGCCCGGACCTTGAGCCGCCCGGCGAGCGGGCCCTTGCCGTCGTCGGCGTCCTGCTGGAGTCCCCGGACGCAGCGGGCGACCCGCGCGGGGTCTCTGAGCACCTCTCGGACGGCCTCGGCCGGTACCGGAACGAACACCTGGTGGTCCATGGGAATCGAGCGTACCCAGCGGGCCTCCGCTCGTCTGCCTTTCGGTCCGTGGATGTCCCGCCGGTCGCGGCGGACGCGGCGGGCCGGCGGCCACCCGGGCGGGGGCGCGGCCCCGTCCTCGTACCGGCGCGGCTCAGTCCTGGTACCGGGGGTGGCTCAGCGTCGACGGCGGCAGCCCCGGCACCCTGGTGCGCTCCGCGCCCCAGGCGTCCGCCGCCAGCACCGCCCGGGTCAGCCGGCGCAGCGGCGGCGCGTCCGGATCGAGCCCGAGCCGGGGGGCCGGTCCCCGGGCAGCCAGCAGAAAGCCCCAGCCGGGCACCCCGGAACCGGACCCGGCGGCGGTGCGGTCCGGGCCTGCCGCGACCCCCGAGACCCGTCCGGTGGCGCGGTAGGGGCCGGCGGTGAACCCGGCGGCGCGCAGTGTCGCCTCGACCGTCCAGTACGTATGCGGGCGGGTGTCGGGCGGTCCGGCGTGCACCGCCAGCCGGCCGCCGTCGGCGAGGACGGCCGCGACCAGCCCGTAGAACTCCTGCGAGTAGAACTTGGCGCTCCCGGTGATCCCGGGGTCGGGCAGATCCACGATCACCACGTCCCAGCTGCCGCGCGGGACGCGCAGCCAGCTGAACGGGTCCTGGGCGACCACGCGTATCCGGTGGTCGCGGTAGGCGTGCTGGTTGAGCCTGGTGAGCGCCGGATCGGTGCGGGCCAGCCGCACCACCCCCGGGTCCGGCTCCACGACGGTCACCGAGCGGGTGTCGCGGTAGCGCAGCACCTCGCGGGCGGCGAGCCCGTCGCCCCCGCCGAGGATCAGCACCCGGGAGTGCGGGCCGCGCATCGCGGGGTGCACCAGGGCCTCGTGATAGACGTACTCGTCGCGTTCGCTCGTCCACAGCCGCCCGTCGAGAAAGAGGTCGAGCGGGCCCAGGGGGCCGCCGGTGAGCACCACCTCCTGCAACCCGGTCTGCACGGCGACCCGTACGTCGTCGCCGTAGACCGCCCGGCGCGCGGCCCGTTCGAAGTCGTCGACCAGGACGGTGGCGGTGCCCAGCACGGCGAGGACGGAGGCGTTGGCGACCAGCAGCCAGGCGCGGGAGCGCGGGGTGAGATCGCGGCGGAAGAGCCAGAGCACCAGCAGCCCGCCCACCACCGCGTTGACCGCGCCGGTGAGCAGCCCGCTGGTGAGCTGCCCCAGCCAGGGCAGCAGCAGAAACGGGAAGGCGAGCCCGCCGACGAGCGCGCCCACGTAGTCGGCGGCGAAGAGATCGGCGACGGTGCCCTCGGCGTCCCGCCGGGAGATCCGCTGGATCAGCGACATCAGCAGCGGAAGCTCCGCGCCGATCAGTACGCCGATGGTGAGCGCGAACCCGACCAGCACCACCCGGGATTCGCCGGTCCAGGCGAAGGAGGCGTACAGCGCCATCGCCGAGCAGCCGCCGACCAGGGCCAGCGACAGCTCCAGCAGGCCGAAGCCGACGGCGGCCCGGCAGCGCAGCCGCTTGGCCAGCAGGGAGCCTACGCCCATGGCGAAGACCATCACCGACAGGACCACGGACGCCTGGGTGACCGAGTCGCCGATGAGATAGGAGGCGAGCGCGACCAGTTCCAGTTCGTACACCAGTCCGCAGGCGGCGCAGACGAAGACGACCAGCAGGACGAGATGTCTGCCGGCCGCCGGACGCACCGGCAGTCGCACCGCTTGCGGGGGCGGTGACAGCTGCTGCGGCTGGTCGATCATGCAGTAACGCTACGTCACGAGATGAAGGCGGCCTGTCACCCACACGTGTGCAACTGCGGTACGGCGTACGAGCCGGAGGCGGGGCCGTCCGGTACGGGACCGGGCCGCACCCGACCCGGACCGGACGGGACCGAAGACGACCGTTCCCCGACCGTTCCCCGACCGGTCCGGGAACGGTCCAGGCGGAGAGCTCAGATCCCGACCGGTCCGGACGGGGAGCTCAGATCCCGACCGGCTCCAGCCGGCGTTCGGCCCGCTGTCTGCGGGAGACCGCGCCGACCCGGGTGCGGGTGACGACGAGCCGGCCTTCCTGGGGGTAGGCGTGCCAGGTGCGCCAGCGCACCTGGCCCGCCTCCCGCTGCGCCATCATCGCCGTGAAGGCGTGCGGGGAGCCGGGGAAGGTCCCGGCGAGCGAGTTGGGGTGGTCGGCGACCAGCGCGAGGAGTTCCTGCGCCCGCCCGGCGAACGAGCCCTCGGAGAGCGTCTCGACGCGGGCGGCGAATTCGTACTCCCAGTCGCCGACGCGCTTGGCGACGCCCAGCGGCAGCGGTGTGCTGCTGCCGGGCATGCAGGCGACGGTCTCGGAGCAGCTGCCCTGCTCCTCCTCCAGAAGCACCTGATGTGAGGCGCCGAGCAGTCTGAGCTGGAGCTTGGCTCCGGAGAGCTCCAGATCGAGAACGGCCAGGGCGGGAAGCGGCTCCCGTCCGAGTGCCCAGGCGAGATCGTCGGCACGGGTGTCGGTGTAGGCGGTACTGAGGGTCGTGAGCATGGGTCGGCTCCGCAAACACGCTTCGGCGGTGGACACGTGGACCTGAGGCGCCCCTGAGACGGGAGTTCATAAAGGTGGGGGGACCGCCTGCTCGGGGCCGGAAAGCCGGCCCGAGGGCTGGATGGTTGCGACAGGTTCCGTCAGCGACTGAATCATGAAGTACGCGACCCTCGCAGTGTTTTTACCCAACTTGAAGGGGTTTCCATCCGCTAGGGGGCCTTACGGTTCAACTGTTCAACAGAACGAACCTTGAAAACCTGTGAAATCAGGGTTTGAATCCCCCGTCACCACGAAAGCGGACATCGCCGAGGCAGGCGTAAGGAAAAGGACATCAAGGAAAAGGGGCATCCAGCGGAAGATTCCCGCCGGATGCCCCTCCCCCCCCCTGACGACGGCCGGTCGACGGCTGACCGACGGCCTGACGACGGCCTGACGACGGCCGGTAGTGGACCGGCCGCGGACCGACGGTGATCAGCTGCCCCGTGTCAGCTGCCGCCACCGCCGCATCCGCCGCCGCCACCGCCACCGCAGGACGACCCCCCGGAGGAGCCGCCGCAGGACGATCCTCCGTCCCCGCCGCCCGCCCATCCGCTGCTGGAACCGCCGCCTCCGGACCCATAGCCGCGCCCGCGGCCCCGGCTCCGGTGCGGACGGCGCGCAATCGCCAGCGAGCCGACCACCAGAATGACCATCAGCGCAACAGCGAAGTAACCCAACATGGTCACCATCACCTCTCACTCCCCCGAAGCAAGCCCCCCGCGCCCTTGCGTGACCGCTTCTCCGTCCGATCGCTATTCATGCGTTACCGCGTCCTGCGTAGAACCACGGATCGCTTCCGGCAGCCGCGTGAACCGTCCATGCGTAGACGTTCCACCCCATGGGCGCGCGGCGCCGGTATCCGCGTGAGAGGGGGATGCCCCCGGCGTCCCCGGGTCAAAGCAGACTTGAGGAACTCCAGAGCTTCCACCCAGGATGGCGCCATGGCGACCATGGATGCACCCGCGCCCGGCCCGCTGCCGCGCGCCCGTAACCGACCGCTGCTCAACCGGCGGCTCGCGGAGTTCGGCACCACGATCTTCGCGGAGATGTCGGCGCTGGCGACGGCGACCGGATCGATCAACCTGGGGCAGGGCTTCCCCGACACCGACGGCCCCGAGGAGATCAGGGAGGCGGCGGTACGGGCGCTGCGCGACGGCCGGGGCAATCAGTACCCGCCCGGCCCCGGCGTCCCCGAGCTGCGCACCGCCGTCGCCGGACACCAGTCCCGCTTCCACGGACTGACCGTCGACCCCGACACCGAGGTACTCATCACCGCCGGTGCCACCGAGGCCATCGCGGCGGCGCTGCTCGCGCTCGTCGAACCCGGCGACGAGGTGATCGCGCTGGAGCCGTACTACGACTCCTACGCCGCCTGTATCGCGATGGCGGGCGGACGGCGAGTGCCGGTGACCCTGCACCCCCGGGACGGTGCGTACCACCTCGACCTCGACGAGCTGCGGGACGCGGTCACCGACCGCACCCGGCTGATCCTGCTGAACACCCCGCACAATCCGACCGGCACCGTGCTGACCCGGCAGGAGCTGGCGGCCGTCGCCGAACTGGCCGTCGAGCGGGATCTGCTGGTGGTCACGGACGAGGTGTACGAGCATCTGGTCTTCGAGGGCGAGCATCTGCCGATCGCGGGCTTCCCGGGGATGCGGGAGCGGACGCTGACCATCGGGAGCGCCGGCAAGACCTTCGCGTTCACCGGCTGGAAGGTCGGCTGGGCGACCGGGACGCCGGAGCTGGTGGCGGCGGTCCGGTCGGCCAAGCAGTTTCTGACCTATGTCTCGGCGGGCCCCTTCCAGTACGCCGTGGCCGAGGCGCTGCGGCTGCCCACGGAGTACTTCGACGAACTCCGGGACGAACTGCGGGCCAAGCGCGATCTGCTGAGCGCGGGCCTCGCGGACGCCGGGTTCACGGTCTACCGCCCCGCCGGGACGTACTTCGTCACCACCGACATCCGGCCGCTGGGCGAGAGCGACGGATTCGCCTTCTGCCGGGCACTGCCCGAACGGTGCGGAGTGGTGGCGATCCCCAACGCGGTCTTCTACGACCACCGCGAACAGGGCACGCCCTTCGTCCGGTTCGCGTTCTCGAAGCGGAAGGCTGTGTTGGATGAGGCAGTAACCCGCCTCAAGCGGTTGACGCTCTGACGGGCGCAAGCAATACGTACTGTCGGGTGACAGGGCTTGGGCGGCCTACTCGTAGGCCCAAGCCCTGGATCGACCCGCAGTTCACTCGGTTTCGAGGGGACGCAGCGATTCCCTGAGCTGCTCGGGGTCGGCGTTGATACGAGCGGTGGCACGCCAGGAGATGATCGCGCGGTGCACGGATTCCCCCGCACCCAGCTCGGCGGCGTCGGACAGCGCCTCAAGAAGCTCGACGGTGAAGGCTCGAACCTCTTCGGCGTCCAAGTGCCGCACCCAGGGGAATACCTCGGGCAGCGCGAGCAGAAGTGCCTTGGCGCCGTCATCCTGCTTCATCAGCGCGAGGAAGAGCCGGGAAGCGGTGGTCAGGTTCTCCTCGTCATGCTCCGCCCGCGCGGCCGTCGTCAGGACCATGTCGGGCGCGTCCCGATGGGTGACACGAAGGCGCCCCAGGGCAGCGGCCCTGGCCGCGACGCCCTTCGGGTTGCGGGAAAGATCGGTGAAAGAGACGGACTCCGACTCTGCTTCGAGGTGTGCGATGGCCATGCCCCGAGTCTACTCAGATCACGATCTGATTTCCATGCCGAAGCGTGACCCGCCGGACCGCCCGCCCAGCGTTCGCGGTGCGCACCTTCACTTTCTGCAAGCGCGAGGAGACGCTGCGCGAGGCGGTCGCCCGGCTGCACACCCTCTCCCCTGCGGCGGGCTGACGGTACGGGCCCCGGGCGTCCCCGGGCGCGGGGGGGGCGCGCGGGCAGGGGCCGCGCGCCTCTCTTCAGCCGACCGGGTGGGAACGGAGGCGAAACCGGCCCTGTCGGCAGCTCAGCGCTCGCGCGAGCCGCCCCGGCCGCTCATGGTCGGGTTGACCGACCTTGCGCGCTCCCGGAGGTGCTCCCTGTCCGCCGAGACTTGTCAGGAAACAGCGGACGGCTCGGCGCAGGCGGACGTCCGGCCCCTGCCCCGACTGCACTCCGCGCTCCGGCGGGCGGCCCCCGCGCTCGGGCTGTTCGCCGCGGCACGGCTGACCGGGCTGCTGGTGATGGCCGGCTGGGCCTGGCGCATCGACCGCCCGCCCCGCCGTACCCTCGCCAGATCCTGGGACTCCGACTGGTACATGCTGATCGCCGAGCACGGCTACGGCCGGACCCTGACCTGGCCGGACGGCGCGGTGCAGAGCGATCTCGCCTTCTTCCCGCTCTACCCGGGGCTGATCCGCGCGGTGACCGCCGTCCTCCCGGTGACCAGCGGAAGCGCCGGTCTGCTGATCTCCTGGGCCGGGGCGGCCACGGCGGCCCTCGGCATCTACGCGATCGGCGAACTGCTGTACGGGCGGCGGGCGGCGACGGCGCTGGTGCTGCTGTGGGGGCTGCTGCCGCACTCGATCGTGCTCTCCATGGCCTATACGGAGCCGGTGCTGACCGCGTTCGCCGCCTGGTCGCTGTACGCGGTGCTCACCGGGCGCTGGCTCTGGGCGGGCGCGCTCTCGGCGCTCGCGGGGCTCGCCCGGCCCAATGGGATCGCCGTCGCGGCGGCGGTGCTGGCGGCGGCCGGGTACAGCGCGCTCAAGGCCCGCGGAGACGCTCGCGGCGAAGCCCGGGAGAGGGACCGGGGAAAGGCCCGGGAGAGAGGCCGGGAACGGCGCCAGGAAAAGACCTGGGGAAAGCACCGGCGGCTCTGGGCCGGGGCCGTGCTCGCACCCGCCGGCTGGTGCGCCTATGTGCTGTACGTGGGGTTCCGCACCGGCGACCCCCTCGGCGGCTACTTCGCCGTACAGCGCGGCTGGACCTCGAAGTTCGACTTCGGCGTGGGGGCGCTGCGGGTGGTGCGGGACATCGTGCTGCGCCCCGCGCTGCTGCCGATGGTGCTGGCGATGCTGATCGTGGCGGCGTCGGTGGTGCTGTTCGCCCTGCTGGTGCTGGCGCGGCCCCCGGTGGCGCTGCTGGTCTACACGGGCGTCCTGGTGCTGATCACCGTGGGCGGCTCGGGCTTCTTCGAGTCCAAACCGCGTTTTCTGCTGCCCGCCTTCCCGCTGCTGCTGCCGCTGGCACGGGCGATGACGAAAGCCCGGCCGGGGGCGGCGGCACTGGTGACCGTCGCCCTGGCCGGGCTCTCATTCGCCTATGGGACATATCTGCTGATGCTGTCCCCTATCGCGCTCTGACGCGCTGAGCCAGGGCTCAGATCTCGTCGTCGTCGGAGGGCTTCTCGTCCTCCGGGGCCTTGAGGCCGAGCTGCTCGATGAGCCACTTGTCGAACTCGATCGCGGCCCGCACCCAGCTGACGGTGGAGGACACGAAGTGCTCCACGCTCACGCCGGTGCCGATGAGCATCTGCGCCTCACCGATGAGACGGATGGTGGCGCCGCCCTCCTCGTCCTCGTGGAGGTGGGTGTAGACCTTGGGCCACAGGGTGCGGCGGTTCCAGTCGTCGATCACGTCGAGGATCTTGGAACGCTCGTCGACCGGCAGCGGCCGGTCGTAGAAGGTCCGGACGGAGAAGACCTGCTGCTCGTCCTCGCCGCGGAACATGAAGTACGTGCGGAATTCCTCCCACGGGGCGGCGAGGTCTCCCTCGTCGTCAATGACGTACTTCAGCTCCATCTGGTCGAGGAGCTGCTTGACCAGGTCCTGGTCGGGAACGACGGGGCCCGCCGGTCCTGCGGCCTGAGGCTGGGGCTGGCCCCCGAAATTCGGAATCGAGGACGGATCGATGGTCACCGTGGATTTCCCTTCGTACGGATGCGGCCATCCTCCCCCATGGCGGGGCCCCGGTGACAACCCCCTGCCTCCGGCCGCGGGGGCTACAGCGTCTTCCCGGAGCCGGGCCCCACGATCAGAGCGTCCCCGGCGCGGTCCACCCGTACGGTGTCGCCGTCCGTGATCTCACCGGCCAGGATCTCCCTGGCCAGCTGGTCGCCGATCGCCGTCTGCACCAGCCGTCGCAGCGGCCGTGCCCCGTACGCAGGGTCATTGCCCTCGTCCGCGAGCCAGGCGAGCGCGGCGGGCGTGACCTCCAGGGTGAGCCGGCGCTCCGCCAGCCGCTTGGCCAGCCGGTCGGTCTGGAGCTTCGCGATCAGCTCCAGCTCGTCCCTGGTGAGCGCGGAGAACACCACCAGATCGTCGAGCCGGTTGAGGAACTCCGGCTTGAAGGAGGCCCGCACCACCTCCAGGACCTGCTGTTTCTTCTCCTCCTCGCCGGTCAGCGGCGCCACCAGGAACTGACTGCCGAGGTTGGAGGTGAGGATCAGGATGGTGTTGCGGAAGTCGACCGTGCGGCCCTGTCCGTCGGTGAGCCGGCCGTCGTCGAGCACCTGGAGCAGGATGTCGAAGACCTCCGGGTGCGCCTTCTCCACCTCGTCCAGCAGCACCACGCTGTACGGACGCCTGCGCACCGCCTCGGTGAGCTGGCCGCCCTCCTCGTAGCCGACATAGCCGGGAGGCGCTCCGACGAGCCGGGCGACGGTGTGCTTCTCGCCGTACTCGGACATGTCGATGCGGACCATCGCCCGCTCATCGTCGAACAGGAAATCGGCGAGGGCTTTCGCCAGCTCCGTCTTGCCGACCCCGGTGGGACCGAGGAAGAGAAACGATCCGGTGGGCCGGTCCGGGTCGGCGATGCCCGCGCGGGTCCTGCGCACCGCGTCCGACACCGCCCGTACGGCCTCGGACTGGCCGATCAGCCGACGGCCGAGCTCGGACTCCATCCGCAGCAGCTTCTGGGTCTCGCCCTCCAGCAGCCGCCCGGCCGGGATACCGGTCCAGGAGCCGACCACATCCGCGATGTCGTCGGGGCCGACCTCCTCCTTGACCATGGTGGCCCGGGTGTCGGAGCGCGCCTCCTCCTCGGCCTCGGTCGCCTCGGCCAGCTCCCGCTCCAGCTCCGGGATCTCCCCGTACAGCAGCTTGGACGCGGAGTCGAAGTCGCCGTCGCGCTGGGCGCGCTCGGCCTGGCCGCGCAGCTCGTCGAGCCGCTCCTTCAGCTCGCCGACGCGGTTGAGGCCCTCCTTCTCCTTCTCCCAGCGGGCGGTCAGACCGCGCAGCTCCTCCTGCCGGTCGGCGAGGTCGCGGCGGAGCTTCTCCAGCCGCTGGCGGGAGGCCGGGTCGGACTCGTTGGTGAGCGCCATCTCCTCCATCAGCAGCCGGTCCACGGACCGCTGGAGCTCATCGATCTCGACCGGGGACGAGTCGATCTCCATCCGGAGCCGGGACGCGGCCTCGTCGACCAGGTCGATGGCCTTGTCCGGGAGGAAGCGGGAGGTGATGTACCGGTCGGAGAGCGCAGCTGCGGCCACCAGGGCCGAGTCGGCGATCTGGACCTTGTGGTGGGCCTCGTAACGGCCCTTGAGCCCGCGCAGGATGGCGATGGTGTCCTCGACGGTCGGCTCGGCGACCAGGACCTGCTGGAAGCGGCGTTCCAGCGCCGGGTCCTTCTCGACCCGCTCGCGGTACTCGTCCAGGGTGGTCGCGCCGACCATGCGCAGCTCACCGCGGGCGAGCATCGGCTTGAGCATGTTGCCCGCGTCCATCGCGGAGTCGCCGCCCGCGCCCGCGCCGACGACGGTGTGCAGCTCGTCGATGAAGGTGATGATCCGGCCGTCGCTCTCCTTGATCTCGGAGAGCACGGTCTTGAGCCGTTCCTCGAACTCGCCGCGGTACTTCGCGCCCGCCAGCATCGCGCCGAGGTCGAGCGAGACGAGACGCTTGTTCTTCAGCGACTCGGGGACGTCGCCCTTGACGATCCGCTGGGCCAGGCCCTCCACGACGGCGGTCTTGCCGACGCCGGGCTCGCCGATGAGGACGGGGTTGTTCTTGGTCCGCCGGGAGAGCACCTGGACGACCCGGCGGATCTCCTGGTCGCGGCCGATCACCGGGTCCAGCCGGCCCTCGCGGGCGGCGGCGGTGAAGTCGGTGCCGAACTTCTCCAGGGCCTTGTACTGGCCTTCGGGGTCGGGTGTGGTCACTCGCCTGCCTCCGCGTACGGTCTCGAACGCCTTCAGCAGCCGCTTGGCCGACGCGCCCTGTTCGGTGAGCAGCTCGCCCGCCGGTCCGCCCTTGGCGGCGAGACCGATCAGCAGATGCTCGGTGGAGAGATACTCGTCGCCCAGCTCCTTCGCGCGGGCGGCGGCGTCGGCGAAGACGGCGAGGAACGCGCGGTTGGGCTGGGGCGGCGCCACGGTCGATCCGGTGACGCTGGGCTCGGCGGCGAGCAGCCGCTCCGCCCCCGCCCGGATGACGGCCTGGTCGGCCTCGGCGGCGGCCAGCAGATCGACGATGTTCTCGTTCGCCTGATGTCCTTGACCCGCGAGCAGCGCGAGCAGCAGATGCGCGGGGGTCAGATCGGGGTGCCCCGCGGCCACCGCCCGTTCGGTGGCGGCGTTGATGGCGTCCCGGCTCCTGTTGGTCAGCTCGGCGTCCACGTGCGGTGTCTCCTCCTTGCGGGCGGGATCCGGCGGATCCTTGCGGGCGGGGTCTGGCGGGCAGGGGTGTGCACTCGGCGTACAGGCTCGGTGTTCCCCTTGATCCTGACTGATTGAACCTAATTAAAGTTGAGTCTATTCCACTCAACCCTCTGGCGCCATCGTCCCCTGCGCATGGGATATTCCGGCGTTCGACCGTTGGCAGCCGCAACTACTCTGGGGCCATGGCCCTGGATATGAGCAGCTTCAGCCCGGAGTACCTCGCGTTCTGGCGGGAGTACCACCTCTGCACCCTGACCACCCAGCGGCCGGACGGCAGTCCGCATGTGGTGCCGGTGGGTGTGACCTTCGACCCGGGGACGGGGTTCGCCCGGATCATCACGAACAAGGGCAGCCGGAAGGTCGCCAACATTCTCCAGTCGGCGGACGCGGGCGGTGCGCGGGTGGCCGTCTGCCAGGTGGACCGAGGGCGCTGGGCGACCCTGGAGGGCCGCGCGAGGGTGCGGACGGAGGCGGAGGCCGTGGCGGACGCCGTAGGGCGTTACGCGGAGCGCTACGGGCGCATGCCGGCCCCGAATCCGGACCGGGTGGTCATCGAGATCGCGGTGACGCGGGCCCTCGGTCGCGGCGCGGGCATCTCACGCGCCTGAGCCCGCCCCGGGCCCGGAAGAGGTCGGGAAAAGCACAGCGGTGCCATCGCGTTTCAGGTCCGCGATGGCACCGCTGTGTGGGGGAAGCGCTTGAGCGATTTGGAACGACGGGGGAATCGCTCAAGCACTGCGGGGGGTGGCGGTGGTGGTGTCGGGCTCGACCATCTGCTGGTCTCGCTGGTCGAGGTTGACGAAAATCATTCCGTAACGGATCGCGCATCGCACGGGCTGCGGGGCCCCACGCGGCCGGCGAAGGCACCGGTAGGCGCGGACGTCCTCGTCCTCCTCGCGTGCCACGACGATCGGCTCTCCGAACAAGGTGACCATCAACGAGTCGCCACGGTGGGGGATTGCCGTGACGAGGTCGATGAAATGCCACCCCGAGCGGTATGCGGTCGCCATCTCACGCCGGAAGACCCGGTCGTCCGGTGGAACGGTCATGCTTCTGTGCTGTGGGTCGGAGGGACTCCCCAGGAGGGCTCGCCGACTGTGGTGAAGCCCCAGGAGGGTTCACCGGCGGGAGTGATTCCCCAGGAGGGTTCACCGGGTGCGGTCGCCACCGTCTCCGCGGGGGCGGAACCCCACGAAGGCTCACCGTTGAGTCCCCATGAAGGCTCACCCTGGGTCCCCGCCACCTTGTCGGCAGGAGAGCTACCCCAGGAGGGCTCACCGGAGACTCCCACGCCGAGCGCGGCAGCCGCTATGGCAAGAGCACAAAGAGCACGTAGCGTCCTAGACATGGGTGATCTCCACCTCTTTTGATCATTCCTCCTCCCCCGCGCATAAGACGATGTCTCACTCCGAACGCTTGCACCAGCGACGGCAGGCATCATGTTCCTGTAATGCAGGAGCCTGAGGGGGTGCATATGACGTCTAACGGGGGCGATTTCGGACACCCTCATGCAGACGGCGAGCTGTGCGAGGCTGGGAAAAGTCTGTACATCACCGCTCTTCGTACCGGCCGTATCGCCCGGTCCGAAGCGGAACCCATGCCTTGCCTTTTTGATCTCGCCCTACTGCACCCGGATCCCGACGACGCACAGTGGCTGCGTCCGGTGCCTCCGACGACCGCGCTGACACAGCTGATACACCCCATTGAGCGGGAGATCCAAGAGCGGAGACGACGGACTGTCGCTCTGACCGATGCACTTGAGCCATTCATGGCGTTCACCGCGCAGAATTCCGCAGCGCCACAGGGCATAACGGTCCTTGAGGGGCTCAATCGCATCAACTCAACCCTTGACCAGGTGACCGCGGACTGCACCGAGGAACTGCTGACGGTGCAGCCCGGCAGCGGACGGCAGCCGCACATCCTGGAGAAGGCGCTCCGCAGGGTGGAACCCCTGATAGAGCGGGGTGTACGGATGCGCACGCTCTATCAGCACACCGCCCGCCACCACCCCGCGACGCTCGCGTACATGGAGCAGGTGGGGCCATCCGGCGTCGAGGTGCGCACGCTGGAGGAGATAATCGACCGGCTGATCATCGTGGACCGCAGAGTCGCCTTCATCCCGGCGAGCAGCGACCGGCTCTCGGCGCTGGAGCTGCGGCACAAGGGGATCGTGGAGTATCTCGTCGGGGTCTTCGAGCAGTTCTGGCTGCACGGTCTGCCGTGGGAGGAGCCCGTCTGTTACGGACCGGACCTGGACGGGATCACCGGGGTGCAGCGTTCCATAGCGAAACTGCTGGTGGAGGGGCATGTGGACGAGGCGATAGCCCGTCGGCTCGGAATGAATGTACGGACCTGCCGGGCCCATATCGCCAAGCTGGGCTCCTCGCTGGGCAGCGGCAGCAGGACCCAGCTGGGGTATCTGATAGCCCAGTCGAAGATCCTGGAGAACGGCGCCTGAGGGCCGCGGCGGGCCCTCTTCGGACGGTGCGGGCCCGCCGGGCCGCCGGACCGCATAGACGGCCGGAAACCATCGCCCCCGGTGCGAACAGCACCGGGGGCGATGGTGTGAGTGTTACGGAAGGTGCCGACGCTGCCGGAGGGGTTCTATCAGGTTCTGCCAGGGGGCGCCGCCGCATAGCCGGGCGGCGCCGCACAGCCGGGCCGGAACGTGCCGAGCCGTATCGAGGGGCATCGAGCCGAGCCGAGCCGGAACGTGCCGGGCCCCGGCCGGGGTCCGGCACGGCTCGGGCTACTCGCCGCGCCGGGGCTCGCCCCGCTTGGGCCGCCACACCACCAGCGCGCTGGCCTGCTGCACTTCCTGATACGGCACCAGATCGCGCCGGTAGGAGGCGTGCACCTGGGCCTCGCGCTGCTGAAGGGCGACCGCCGCGCCCTCGACCGCGGCCGAGAGCTCGGCGACCCGGGACTGAAGGGCCGCGACCTGATTCTCCAGCTCGATGATGCGCTTGATCCCGGCCAGGTTGATGCCCTCGTCCTGCGACAGCTGCTGCACGGTGCGCAGCAGCTCGATGTCGCGGGCGGAGTAGCGACGGCCCCGGCCGGCGGTGCGATCGGGCGAGACCAGACCCAGCCGGTCGTACTGCCGCAACGTTTGCGGATGCAGACCGGAGAGCTGAGCCGCCACCGAGATCACATACACCGGCGACTCATCGGTCAGTTCATAGGGATTGCGGCGCCTTCCGTCCATTTCATGCTCCCTTCGCGGCCTGGAACAGCTCGGCCCGCGGGTCCTCCTCCGCGGTGGCTTCGCGGTACAGCTCCAGCGCTTCCTTCGCCTTGTCGCTCAGCTCGTCGGGGACCGCGACTTCGACGGTGACCAGCAGATCTCCGCGGGTGCCGTCCTTGCGGACCGCTCCCTTGCCACGGGCGCGCATGGTCCGGCCGTTGGGAGTACCGGCGGGCAGCTTCAGGGTGACCGGGGGGCCGCCCAGGGTCGGCACCTTCACCTCGCCGCCGAGCACCGCCTCCGGGTAGCTCACGGGCACGGTGACGGTGAGATTGTCGCCCTTGCGTCCGAAGACCGGGTGCTCACCGACGTGCACGATCACATAGAGGTCGCCGGCGGGTCCGCCGCGCTCGCCCGGGGCGCCCTTGCCGCGCAGCCGGATCCGCTGGCCGTCGGTGACGCCCGGGGGAATCCTGACCTGCATGGTGCGCGAGGAGCGGGCCCGCCCGCTGCCCTTGCAGACCTCGCAGGGGTCCTGCGCGATCAGCCCGCGGCCCTTGCAGTCCGCACAGGGGTCGGTCAGCGAGAAGGAGCCGCTGCCGCCGCGGGAGACCTGGCCGGTGCCGACACAGGTCGGGCACACCCGGGGCGTGCCGTTCTTGTCGCCGGTGCCCGAGCATGCCTTGCACGCGGCCGAGCTGGACATCCGCAGCGGGACCGTGGCCCCGTCGACGGCCTCGGTGAAGCTGAGCGTCACCTCGGACTCGACGTCCTGGCCGCGCCGGGGCTGGGTGCGCGGGCCGGCCGTGCCGGCGCCCCGGTTGAACAGCCCGCCGAACACATCGCCGAGCCCGCCGCCGAAGCCTCCGGCGCCGCCCTGCGCAGTACCGCCCTGGGCACCGCCGAAGAGGTCGCCCAGGTCGAAGTTGAACGATCCGCCGCCGGGCCCGCCGGGGCCGGGACGGAAGCCGCCGTTGCCGAAGAGGGTGCGGGCCTCGTCGTACTCCTTGCGCCGCTTGGGGTCGCCGAGGATGTCATTCGCCTCGGAGATCTCCTTGAAGCGCTCCTCGGCCTTGGCGTCGCCCTTGTTGGCGTCCGGGTGGAACTCGCGGGCGAGCTTCCGGTACGCCTTCTTGATCTCGGCCTCGGTGGCGTCCTTGGGGACGCCGAGGACCTTGTAATAGTCCTTCTCGACGAAGTCCTTCGTACTCACCGACGTCCCTCCTTCCAGTCGATTCCCGGGACGGTCTCCCGGAGGCGCCCGGGGAAGGATCCCCGGACGGCCACCGGGCGCCCCGCGCGCTTCATCCGCTCGGCTGCCCGCACGGTACGCGCTCCCGGCTCCGTGTGCCCCGCGCGCGGGGCGCACGGGGCACACATCGCGTCAGCCCTCGTCCGGGCCACCGCTCTCCTCGTCGTTCGCCGCCTCGTCCTTGCCGGACGTGGACGCCGTGCCCGGCTGGGGCTCGGCCACCGCGACCCGGGCGGGCCTGATGGTCCGCTCGCCGATGCGATACCCCGGCTGGAGCACCGCGACGCATGTGGTCTCGGTGACGTCCGGCGCGTAGCTGTGCATCAGCGCCTCGTGGATCGTCGGGTCGAAGGGCTCGCCCTCCTTGCCGAACTGCTGGAGGCCCATCTTGGCGACCGCGGTCTCCAGGGACTCGGCGACCGACTTGAAGCCGCCCACCAGCTCCCCGTGCTCCCGGGCACGCCCGACGTCGTCGAGCACCGGCAGCAGCTCGGTCAGCAGCGTCGCCGTGGCGATCTCCTTGACCGTGATCCTGTCGCGCTCCACACGGCGGCGGTAGTTCTGGTACTCGGCCTGGAGCCGCTGGAGGTCGCCGGTGCGCTCATTGAGCGCCGTACGGACCTGGTCCAGCTGAGCGGTCAGACCGATGATCTTCGCTTCGTCCCCTGCCGGGGCCGCCTCGCCCTCCTTGTCGGAGGGCTCGGCGGACTCGGCGGCGGCATCGTCAGAGGTGGCGCCGGAAGGGACGTCGGGCTTCTCCTCGAAGCCCGGGGTCTCCTCCGTCACGCGGCACCGCCCTTGTTGTCCTTCTCGTCGTCGACGATCTCGGCGTCCACGACATCGTCATCCGCCTTGGCCTGGCCGGCCCCGGCGTCGCCCTGGGCGTCGCCCGCGGGCTGCTGCGCCTGGGCGTCGGCGTACATCGCCTGGCCCAGCTTCTGCGAGACGGCGGCGACCTTCTCGGTGGCGGTGCGGATCTCGGTGGTGTCCTCGCCCTTGAGCTTCTCCTTCAGCTCAGTGACGGCGGTCTCCACCTCGGTCTTCACCTCGCCCGGGACCTTCTCCTCGTTGTCCTTGAGGAACTTCTCGGTCTGGTAGACGAGCTGCTCGCCCTGGTTGCGGGCCTCGGCGGCCTCGCGGCGGCGGTGGTCCTCGTCCGCGTACTGCTCGGCCTCCTGGCGCATCCGGTCGACCTCGTCCTTCGGCAGCGAGGAGCCGCCGGTGACGGTCATCTTCTGCTCCTTGCCCGTGCCGAGGTCCTTGGCGGTCACGTGCATGATCCCGTTGGCGTCGATGTCGAAGGCGACCTCGATCTGCGGGACGCCGCGCGGGGCGGGCGGCAGGCCGGTCAGCTCGAACATGCCGAGCTTCTTGTTGTACGCCGCGATCTCGCGCTCGCCCTGGTAGACCTGGATCTGCACGGACGGCTGGTTGTCCTCGGCCGTGGTGAAGATCTCCGAGCGCTTGGTCGGAATGGTCGTGTTGCGCTCGATCAGCTTGGTCATGATGCCGCCCTTGGTCTCGATGCCGAGGGACAGCGGGGTGACGTCGAGGAGCAGAACGTCCTTGACCTCGCCCTTGAGGACGCCGGCCTGGAGGGCGGCGCCGATGGCGACGACCTCGTCCGGGTTGACGCCCTTGTTGGCCTCCTGGCCGCCGGTCAGCTCCTTGACGAGCTCGGCGACGGCGGGCATCCGGGTGGAGCCGCCGACCAGGACCACGTGGTCGATCTCGGAGAGGGCGATGCCCGCGTCCTTGATGACGTTGTGGAACGGGGTCTTGCAGCGGTCCAGCAGGTCCGCGGTCAGCTGCTGGAACTGAGCCCGGGTGAGCTTCTCGTCCAGGTGCAGCGGGCCCTCGGCGGACGCGGTGATGTACGGGAGGTTGATCGTCGTCTCGGTGGAGGACGACAGCTCGATCTTCGCCTTCTCCGCGGCCTCGCGGAGACGCTGGAGAGCCATCTTGTCCTTGCCGAGGTCCACGCCGTGACCGTTGGCGAACTGCTTCACCAGGTAGTCGACGACGCGCTGGTCCCAGTCGTCGCCGCCGAGGTGGTTGTCGCCGTTGGTGGCCTTGACCTCGACGACGCCGTCGCCGATCTCCAGCAGCGAGACGTCGAAGGTGCCGCCGCCGAGGTCGAAGACGAGAATCGTCTGGTCGTCCTTGTCCAGGCCGTAGGCCAGGGCGGCGGCGGTGGGCTCGTTGACGATGCGCAGGACGTTGAGGCCCGCGATCTCGCCGGCCTCCTTGGTGGCCTGGCGCTCCGAGTCGTTGAAGTACGCCGGGACGGTGATGACCGCGTCCGCGACCTTCTCACCGAGGTACGCCTCGGCGTCCCGCTTGAGCTTCTGCAGGATGAAGGCGCTCATCTGCTGCGGGTTGAAGTTCTTCCCGTCGATCTCGATCTTCCAGTCGGTGCCCATGTGGCGCTTGACCGACCGGATGGTCCTGTCGACGTTGGTGACCGCCTGACGCTTGGCGACCTCGCCGACCAGCACCTCACCGTTCTTCGCGAAGGCGACGACGGACGGCGTGGTCCTGGCGCCTTCGGCGTTGGTGATGACGGTGGGCTCGCCGCCCTCCAGAACGCTGACGACAGAGTTCGTCGTGCCCAGGTCGATGCCGACCGCACGTGCCATGTCAATTCCTCCAGCTGACTACTTGAGTGGATCTGGCTCAAGAATGCACGAGCCCTCCCTCCGAGTCAACAGAGCTGAGTCGACCCCACTCAACTTTTATCCAGCACTTACGAGCACTCTGGCCGCCCGAGGCCCTGAAGGGCGCGTGCCGCACCCCGGGCGGTACGCCGCATCTGAGAGAGTCATGCCCGTAATACCTGCCAAAACCACTGATTACGGTCAAGGACGGCGGACGGCTCACTATGCCCCTCTTCGCGACCTTCTCCGTTAAACGGGCCGTAGATCTCCTCGGCGCCCTGCTCCTGCTGCTGCTCGGAGCCCCGCTCCTGCCGGCCGTCGCGGCGGCGGTCGCCCTGAGCGCCCGGGGCCCGGTGCTGGTCGGCTCCGTCCGCGCGGGCCTCGCGGACCGCCCGTTCACGATGCTGGCCTTCCGCACCGCCCCGGCCACCCGCACGGGCCGGCTGCTGCGACGCCGCTTCCTGGACCGGCTGCCGCAGCTGATCAATGTCGTACGGGGCGAGATGTCGCTGGTGGGCCCGCGCCCGGTGACCCTGCAACGGGCGGCGTCGGCGGTGGGGGCGGAGCGGGCCCGTGCGGCCGTACGCCCCGGGATGACGGGCCTGTGGCAGACCAGTGACCGCTCGGGGCTGCCCTGGGAGGAGGCGGCGGTGCTCGATCTCCACTACGTACAGGAGTACTGGCTCGGCCTGGACCTGCTGATCCTCGCGCGCACGGCGCGCATGGCGTTGCGGGGGCGTACCCCTGATGTCCGTACGCGCCGGGGCGCGGCACGTGGAGCCCGTACGCCCGGGGGCGCGGCGCGTGAAGTCCGTACGCGTGAGGGCGCGGCGCGCACGGTCTGAGACGGCGCGCACGGCGCGGGACGGAGCCGTCCGCGCACGGGCCCGCCCGCCTCGCCCCCGGCAAGGGTGGCCTGAGCGATACAGATCACCGGCCGCGTGGCTACAGTGCGGCGGAATAACTGGGTAGTCTCAGCACGAACTGATTAAGTTACCGCTTAGTAGTGTCCAGTGGTCACCCGGCTGCGCCGGATCGTCAGTGCTGGACCGTCCCCCACCCTCGCAGGCCCGAGGAGCCCCGACATGCAACTCGCCGCGATCATCGTGTCGCTGGTCCTGACCGTGGTCGGCGTTGCGCTCATCGCCCGAGCCGTCGCGCAGATCTACCGCTTCGTCCGGCTCGGCCAGCCCGTGCCCGCGGGCAGCCGGACCGACGCCCCCAAGCAGCGCACGATCACCCTGGCCAGGGAGTTCCTCGGCCACACCCGGATGAACCGGTGGGGCATCGTGGGCTTCGCCCACTGGTTCGTCGCGATCGGCTTCCTCACCCTGCCGCCGACGCTGGTCCAGGCGTACGGACAGCTCTTCCAGGCCGACTGGGTGATCCCGGTGATCGGCGGCTTCGTGCCGTTCGAGATGTACACCGAGTTCATCGGTCTGATGACCGTGGCGGGCATCGTCGTACTGATGGCGATCCGGCTGCTGAATCTGCCCTCACGGGCCGGGCGCAAGTCCCGCTTCACCGGCTCCAAGGCATGGCAGGCGTACTTCGTCGAGTACGTCATCCTCGTCATCGGCATCGCCATCCTGGTGCTGCGCGGCCTTGAGGGCGCGATCCACCACGTCGACGGCTACGAGGCGTCCTACTTCGTCTCGTACCCCCTGGTCGCGGCCTTCGACGGGCTGAGCGCCGCCGACCTCCAGACCTGGATCTACTTCACCGCCATGATCAAGATCGGCACCACGCTGATCTGGATGATCACGGTCTCGCTCAACACCAACATGGGCGTCGCCTGGCACCGCTTCCTCGGCTTCCCCAACATCTGGTTCAAGCGGAACGCGGACGGATCCTCCGCCCTCGGCGCGCTCCAGCCGATGACCTCCGGCGGCAAGGAGATCGACTTCGAGACGGTCTTCGACGACGAGGGCGAGGAGGCGGTCTTCGGCGCCTCCCAGGTCGAGCACTTCTCCTGGAAGGGCATCCTCGACTTCTCCACCTGCACCGAGTGCGGGCGCTGCCAGTCCCAGTGCCCGGCCTGGAACACCGGCAAGCCGCTCTCCCCGAAGCTGCTGATCATGTCGCTGCGCGACCACGCCCATGCCAAGGCCCCCTATCTGCTCGCGGGCGGCGGCAAGACGATGGAGGGCGAGGAGAAGGCGTCCGCCGAGGCGCTGAAGGACGTGCCCGCGTCCGCGCTGGCGGAGGCCGAGCGCCCGCTGATCGGCACGCTGGAGGAGAACGGCGTCATCGATCCGGATGTGCTCTGGTCCTGCACCACCTGCGGTGCGTGCGTGGAGCAGTGCCCCGTCGACATCGAGCACATCGACCACATCGTGGACATGCGCCGCTACCAGGTGATGATCGAGTCGGCCTTCCCCTCGGAGGCGGGCACGATGCTCAAGAACCTGGAGAAGAAGGGCAACCCCTGGGGCCTGGCGAAGAAACAGCGCGTCGAGTGGACCAAGGAGGTCGACTTCGAGGTCCCGATCGTCGGCAAGGACGTCGAAGACCTCTCCGAGGTCGACTACCTCTACTGGGTCGGCTGCGCCGGAGCCCTGGAGGACCGCGCCAAGAAGACCACCAAGGCGTTCGCCGAGCTGCTCCATATCGCGGGAGTGAAGTTCGCGATCATGGGCGGCGAGGAGAAGTGCACCGGGGACTCGCCTCGGCGACTGGGCAACGAGCCGCTCTTCCAGCAGCTCGGCCAGGAGAACGTGGCGATGCTGAACACGGCGTTCGGCGAGTCCTTCGACGAGGAGGGCGAGGTGGACGAGTCGACGCGCAAGCCGAAGTCGGCGAAGCGGATCGTCGCCACCTGCCCCCACTGCTTCAACACGATCGCCAACGAGTACCCCCAGCTGGGCGGAGAGTTCGAGGTCATCCACCACACCCAGCTGCTCCAGCATCTGATCGACGAGGGCCGGCTGACCCCGGTGACGCCGGTCGAGGGTCTGATCACGTACCACGACCCCTGCTACCTGGGCCGCCACAACAAGGTCTACACGCCCCCGCGCGAGATCATGTCCGCCGTCCCCGGCCTGCGCCAGCAGGAGATGCACCGCCACAAGGAGCGCGGCTTCTGCTGCGGCGCGGGCGGCGCGCGGATGTGGATGGAGGAGCGGATCGGCAAGCGCATCAACACCGAGCGGGTGGACGAGGCGCTGTCGCTGAACCCGGACATCGTCTCGACGGCCTGCCCGTTCTGTCTGGTGATGCTGACCGATTCGGTCAACGGCAAGAAGAACGAGGGAACGGCGAAGGAGTCGCTCAAGGTGGTGGATGTGGCGCAGCTGCTCCTCGACTCGGTGAAGACCCCGCCGTCGGACCCGACGCCCTCCCCGGCGCCGGAGGGCGCTCCGGAGCCCGAGCCGGTGAAGTAGCGGGCCTCCCGGCGGTCTGTGGCATCCCCTAGGGGATGTCACAGGTCGGCCGCAAAGGGCCGCTCGATCCCCTTGTGCCCCTGTCAGCCGGGGCCGGAGCGGGTACGTTCGAGAGCGTGGCTGGATTCAGGATCGGACGCGGCCGGGACAACCGCACGCAGCAGCAGCAACCGCAGCAGGCACCGCCACCGCATGGGGGCGGCCGGGCGGCGCCGCCGTATGCGCAGCAGCAGCAACCACCGCAGTGGCCCCAGAGCTCGGGCGGCCACCGGGGCCCCCAGGGCCAGGGCGGTTACGGATACGGGGGCCAGCAGGGCGCGCACGGGGAGCCGGAGTACTTCGGCGACCCGTACCAGCAGCCCCACCAGCAGCCCCATCAGCAGTACGCGCCACAGCCGCCCCACGGCGGCCAGGGCCAGGGCCCGGACCCGTATGCGAACCACCCGGGCCACACCCAGGCGTTCAACGTGGCCGACCCCTATGGCGAGGGCGCGACCTACCAGGCCGGGAACGCGCCCGCGCCCCCGGCGGGCCCCCGGCTGCCGTGGAAGCAGCTGCTGAGCGGGATCGTGCTGCGCCCGGGCGCGACGTTCTGGCAGATGCGGGACTACGCCGTGTGGGGCCCCGCGCTGCTGGTCACCTTCCTGTACGGCATGCTCGCGATCTTCGGCTTCGACAAGGCGCGCGAGGATACGATCAACGCCACGATCTCGACGGCGATCCCCTATGTCCTGACGACGGGGGTCGCGTTCACGATCGGCGGCATGATCATGGGCGCGGTGACCCACACCCTGGCCCGCCAGCTCGGCGGCACGGGAGCGTGGCAGCCCACGGTCGGCTTCTCGATGCTGATCATGTCGATCACGGACGCCCCGCGGCTGCTCTTCGCGATGTTCCTGGGCGGCGAGAACGGGCTGGTGCAGGTACTGGGCTGGGTGACCTGGCTGGCGGCGGGAGTGCTGTTCACCACGATGGTGAGCAAGTCGCACGATCTGCCGTGGCCGAAGGCGCTGGGGGCGTCGGCGATCCAGCTGATAGCGCTGCTGTCGATCATCAAGCTCGGCACGATCTGACTTGAAGAGGGGAGGCCCCGCCGTTTCGACGGCGGGGCCTCCCCTTATCCATGTCCACTATCCATGTCCACGCGCATCGGCTACGCGTCGAGCACCTGTCCGCTTCTGCGAACGACGGGCTTCTCCACACTCCAGGGGAAGTTGATCCAGTCGTCGGTGCGCTTCCAGACGTATTCGCACTTCACCAGGGAGTGCGACTTCTCGTAGATGACCGCGGAGCGCACTTCGGCGACATGGTCGACACAGAAGTCGTGCACGAGCTTGAGCGTCTTCCCCGTGTCGGCGACGTCGTCGGCGATGAGGACTTTCTTGTCCGAGAAGTCGATGGCGTTGGGCACGGGCGCCAGCATGACGGGCATTTCCAGGGTGGTGCCGATGCCCGTGTAGAACTCGACGTTCACCAGATGGATGTTCTTGCAGTCCAGCGCGTAGGCGAGACCGCCGGCGACGAAGACTCCGCCCCGGGCGATGGAGAGCACGATGTCGGGCTCGTACCCGTCATCGGCGATGGTCTGCGCCAGCTCCCGGATCGCGCCGCCGAACCTGTCGTAGGTCAGGTTCTCTCGTACGTCACTCATGCTCACACCTGCGTCCGGTGGAAATTCTTGAACGAACGGGACGCGGTGGGCCCGCGCTGTCCCTGATAACGGGACCCGTACCGCTCACTGCCGTACGGGAACTCGGCGGGCGAGCTCAGCCGGAACATACAGAGCTGGCCGATCTTCATCCCGGGCCAGAGCTTGATCGGCAGGGTCGCGAGATTGGACAGTTCGAGGGTGACATGCCCGGAGAATCCGGGGTCGATGAACCCGGCGGTGGAATGGGTGACGAGCCCGAGCCGCCCGAGGGAGCTCTTTCCCTCCAGCCGGGAGGCGAGATCGTCGGGAAGGGAGATGACCTCATAGGTCGATGCGAGAACGAACTCCCCCGGGTGGAGGATGAACGGCTCGTCACCTTCCGGTTCGACCGTCCGCGTGAGATCGAGCTGCTCGACCGCGGGGTCGATATGGGGATAGCGGTGGTTCTCGAACACACGGAAGTAGCGGTCCAGCCGCACATCGATGCTCGAAGGCTGCACCATGAATTCGTCGTACGGGTCGATGCGCACCCGTCCGGCGTCGATCTCGGCCCGGATGTCCTTGTCTGAGAGAAGCACCCCCCGAGGATACGCAGAGCGCGCGGACCCGCCCTACTCGGACAGCACCGCGCGCTCCATTCTCACGATCGGCTACCGCGTGGCGGACTCACCGCTACCGCTCCACGGACCCATCGCTACCACTGTTGGCGGACTCCACGATCACGGCATGCCGCAACCGCGCACACCGCGGACACCGAATAAGCCGCCCGGGCCCGATCCGCCCGGCCCCGAGCTGCTGCATCGGAAACGAAGCGGTGGCGAATACATGCCCCTCGGCACAGCGGACGACGGTGCGCTCCATCAAATCCATCGAGTCCCTTCCCCAACGAATGCGGACGAACAACCACATTAGGGGATGAACTCCACGCCCTCACGAGCGGCACTCCGCACCCAACGCTACGCCTCAACTGCCGCCTGGCGCAGTCACATCGAGCCACGGGAGCGGACGGAAATCGGGGGGTCATCCGCCCCGGGCCAGGGATGAGGTAGAGTGAGCAACACTGCGGCACTGGATCACCGGTCCGCTGCGCGGGTGTAGTTTAATGGTAGAACATGAGCTTCCCAAGCTCAGAGCGCGAGTTCGATTCTCGTCACCCGCTCCAGAGAAAAGCCCCAGGCCAGCGGCCCGGGGCTTTGTTGTTGTCTAGACCAATTCCGGGACCTCGCACCACTGGCGCACCACGACGCACCCGGAGAGCGTCCCCGGCGAGGTGCAGGACATGACGATGCTCAACGGGGGCTGGAAGCAGCCAACCTCGATCAGCGTTGTCCAAACCTATTCCGGAGTCCCGCATCACTTGCGCAGCACCGCGATGGCAACCAGGTCTCGGGCATTCTGGGCAGCCCGGCCCTGCCCCGCACGGTGCCGCCGTGCGGCGGCGGTGCGTCAGCTCTGTGCGGTGTCGTCGCCCGTCTGCCCGGCGTCCTCAGCTGCGCCTGCCTTCTCGCGCATCTTGCGCACCAGCTCCGCCTTCTGATCGGCGGCACCCTGGCGGTCGAGGTTGCGGTGCGGACCGTTGTTCTGCCGTTCGGCGCGGGAGAGCTTCTTGCGCTGCCCGCCGCCCATGCCCACGGGGTTGTTGATGTTCTTGCTCACGGTCACGGGTCCTCCCGGTAATGGTGTGAAGTGATCTACGGATTCATCGGTGGGGACGGGCGCGACGACGTCGAAGGGCGTCAAGCAGGGGCCCATCGCACACTCACTCGTAAATCGGCGTCTGGAAGAAATATGACAAAGACGTTACCTGGTTCCATCGGCCCCGCACACCAAGCTTTTCGCCGCCCGGGTGTCGGCCGGGCCTTCGGCAAGCACCTGGGGCCAGCCGTTTCCTTCCGGCAATCTCAGCACCGCCAGCATCCGCCGGTGGTCGCTGCCCGCCCGGGGCAGGTCCAGATGGGCGCTACTGGGCCGCCGGGGGCGTTGTCAGCGGCCCTTTGACCGTCGTCCCCGTGTCCTCGTTGGCTGCATGGCGGGGGCGGAGACCGGGGTTCTGGCGGGAGACGCCTCCACTCCAGACGACTGGGACCGGGCTGCGCGGTGGATTGCGTCGATGAAGGCCCGCATCCGGCGATCCTTGTGGACGTTCAAGTTGTCCCAGATGAGGACGATCGGGCTGCCGGGCTGGTGGTGGGCGGCGATGAGGAGGTCGCGGTACTCGGTCCAGGCGAAGCTCTTGCGGCCCCCGCTCCTGTGGTCGGTATGCCGTTTGGGACGGTAGATGAGGCGGGAGCGTTCGCCGGGTTTGTAGCAGCACAGGGCCGCGATGGAGAATCGGCGCCGGGAACGGCCGCGGACCCGGATGACCGGAGTACTCCCGCGTCGGCTCCAGGTGCGTGAGGTCGGCGGCGTCATCGAGAATCCGGCCCCGTCTTCGAAGGCGATCCAGGCCCCGAGCGCCGCCGCGGTGGTTCCACATGTGGCCACACGTCCTTCACCCAGCCGGCGACCGTCTCCTCATCACGCTCGACCGCACGACGGGCCGGAACCCGATGACTCCATCCGTGCCGCCGCAGCATCTGGGAGATCCCCGACAAGGTCATGGACTTGTGGAACCGGCGGCCGATCAGCGTCTTGATCCTGGCCAGCGTCCATCTCCGATCCGCCCGTGGAGCAGCCGGGCCTTTGGCCAACTCCTCCTCGAGCACAGCGAACAGCACACCGCTCAGCTTCGGCCGGGACGCCGGACCACGCGAGCGCACCGCGTCAACTCCTGTACCAAGTGGAGGTTTCGCCAGCCCGAGAGGGTCACGAAGGAAAGGGTCCTGGTCTACGTCGTGCGCGATGGGCGTCTGCTGGTGTTCCGCCACACCGACTACTCCTACGAGGAGGTAGGCATCCAGGTTCCCGCGGGCAGCATCCGTCCCGGTGAGACTCCGGAGGCCGCCGCTCTGCGCGAGGCCCGTGAGGAGACCGGCCTGTCGGACTTCAAGATCGTCTGCAAGCTGGGCGAGACCGAGTACGACATCAGCCCGTACCGGTTCGAGATCCAGCACCGGCACTCTTTCCACCTGGAGCAGTCCAGTGCTCCTCGTGCGCCTGAGCGTCTGACTCCCATATCGTCGCCTGGGTGACCGACGCGAACGTGGCGGACAGGACGCGCATCCCCGCAGATGATCTTGTCGAGCTGATCAGGGTGTTCGACATCGGTGAGGTGCTGGATCAGCAGCACCTCACCGATGGCCTCATGAACGTGAACTGGCGGCTGGACACCCGGGCCGGGAGGTTCGCTCTGAAGCGGGTCACCGACGTGCCGATCGATCGACTGCGTCGTAATCTCGCAGTCCTCCCCATCCTCGTCTCGCACGGCGTCCCCACATGCGTCCCGCTCTCCACCGTTCACGGCGATGTGATCGCCGAGGTCTGCGGTAGCGGCTACTGCCTGTTCCCCTGGTCGGCTGGGGGCCACGTGCGTGGAACCGACCTGTCGCTGGCGCAGGCGTCCGAGTTCGGCGCGCACCTTGCCCGACTCCATACGGCGCTCGGCCATGCTGCCGATGAGGCCGGACTGCCCGCCGTGCCTGCCTCGGTCACCGCTAAGGTGACGGAGCCCGGGCGAGCACTCCAGAAGGCCGACCGGCTTGCCCGAGCGGTGTCAGCCCGGGGTGTAGGTGACAGCTTCGACGTGGCTACGGGCGTTGCCCTCGAAGAGCGCAAGATCCTCCTCGGCAAGCACGCCCACCTGCGCCCCGAGGGAGATGCCGCTGCGGGCCCGCATGGCTGGACGCACGGCGACTTCCAGTACCGCAACGTCCTCTGGGCGGACGGCGAGCTGGTTGCCGTCCTGGACTGGGACCGGCTGGGCATTCGCCCGTACGCGGAGGAAGTCGTTCGTACGGCGCAGGTGCAGTTCGGGGTCGAGGGCGTCTTCGATCTGGGACGGGTGTCGGCCTTCGTGGACGGCTACCGGTCGGTGCTCCCTCTGGAACCGGCCACGCTGCTCGACGCCGCACGCCGCCTGTGGTGGAAGCGGATGACGGACTTCTGGCAGCTCGAATTCCACTACGACCGGCATGACCACTCCTGCGACGACCTGTTCATCGCCGACGAGGCGCTCCTTCACCGGTGGACAGAACGGCTCGACGAGGTGGAGCGAGCGTTCGTCGGCGCTCCCTAGATCCCCAGTTCCCGGAGCTCCGGCAGGCACGGGCGTGTGAACCGTGCCGCTCTGCTCCGAGCCCGCTCCCCCAGCGCTTCGTGGTCGACGTCTCGGATCGCTCGCGCCCACGCCTCGGGACCAGCGGTGACGGGCAGGACGATGCCCTCATCACCGATGGCTTCGGGAATCCCGCCCCGTTCGGTGCCGATGCTCGGGACGCCGTGAAGGGCGGCCTCGACGATCACACGGGGGAAGGCGTCTTCCACGGTGGACGGGACCAGAAGCAGTTGGTGGCGGCGGTACAGCGGCTCCATGCCGTAGACGCGGGGCACATACGTGGCGTTCGGATAGGCCGCGAAGTCGGCTGAGGTGTCCCACCAGCCTTCGACGAGGGTGAAGCGCTGCTCAGGCATGAGACGGATGAGCTGGTGCAGCAGCTCGGAGCCCTTGGCGGGGATGGGGTTGACCATGAGTACGGCCGCGGTGCGCGCCGTGTCCGTGGCCGGTCCGGGGCAGGAGAACGGAGGGTACACGACGCCGATACGGGTGCCGGGCGTGTGGGGTGCTCGGTCGCGGACGCACTCCGACACGGCCAGCCCGTAGTGGGGGCGGCCGGCGAGCACCCCCAGGCCGGTGGCGGAGACGGAGTGCAGCAGGCCGGCGACGAGCGTGGTCGGACTGGCCAGTTCCGCCAGCCGCGCCGAGCCTTCCTGGGCGGTGAACACGATGTCGGGGCGGAGAGCGCCCAGGAGGCCCCCGAGCGCGTGCTCTACGTTGTTCTGCATCAATGCAGCACACTCGACCCCGTTCCACCGGTAGCGCAGGGCGCCTTCTTCCTCGTCGTACGGGACGCGATGCTTGTCCAGGTGGGCGCGCATGTCGGGGAGCCGGGTGGCTCCGTCCCAGGGCGCCTCGTGCGAGCCGAGGTAGGTGACATGCCAGCCGGCGGCGGCAAGTTCTTCGGCGAGGAGCTGCTGGGTGACCTCGGCGCCGCCGATGAGGAAAGGGGGCGGGGTGCGGCGCCAGGCGAAGAGAGCGGTGGGCATCGGCGGTCACCTCGCCCAGAAGGCGACGAGGGCTTCCACGGCCTGGGCGACTTCGTCCGGGCACCCGTCGGCGGCCAGAACCGTGAGCTCTCGCGTCACGGGCCGGCGGGGCGTATGGACGAAGTAGTCGCGGGCGTGGTGGAGGAAGCCGGGCTCGTGGAGGAAGTACTCGGACTCGGCGGCGGTGTGACCAGCGGTCTTCCGGCGGAGGTGGAGCGTCTCGGCCGGTACGTCGAGGTAGAGGGTGTGGTCGGGGCGCAGGAACGGGAGCGCTTCGAGCCGGTCGCGGAGCTGGCGGTGGACGCCGTACCCGAACAGGGCGTCCAGGGCGTAGGCGTGGGCGAGGAGGGTGTCTACGGAGCGGTCGAGGATGACGAGCTGCCTGCCGTTCGCGGCGGCCTCGGCGACGCGGGTCGCTTCGATCACCATGAACCTGTCGAAGGCGGCGAGTTGGGCCGCCGTCCGCCACACCGACGACCACATCCACAACATCGCCCCCCTGGTCCGCGTAGGACGGCCGTCGGCCCCGCCTGCACAACGCGACCATCGGACGGCGGACCTCCTGCGGGTGACGTCAGTGGAAATCTCTCCCGGCTCCGGCGTAGTCGTGGCAGAGCAACGGCATGCCACCGGAAGGCGTACGAGGCCTGAAACCCCTTCGCCAAGCGGACCCGGGGGAGGGGCCGGCCACACGGCCGGGGTGCTACAAGCTCAACGACGGCCGTCGGTACCCCTGCCGCCCATGGGCGTTTATGAGCCCGGGACGAACGGGCCACAAGAATTCTGGTCCGAAGCGTTCGTCTCCCGCTTGCCTTCGCATCCGACCGCCACGTCCCTGAAAGTATGGGCAGGTGAGTGATGACGTGTTGGGGCGCTGGGTGCCGCATCATCCCGAGGAAGTGGCCACGATCTTCGCCAAGGCGGACTTCCCCTGGTGGATCGCCGGCGGATACGCGATCGAGCTGGCGGTCGGTCGTGAACTACGCCCGCACGGTGATCTCGATGTCCTGGTCCTCCGGCGTGACCAGGCCCGCGTATGCGAAGTCATGTCCGGTTGGGACCTGTTCGTGGCGGACCCGCCCGGCCGGGGGAAGCTGCGACCGTGGCCTCCTGGTGAGGTCCTTCGGCCGCCGCTCCACGACATCTGGTGCCGCCGCACACCCGCGGCGCCCTGGTCGGTGCAGCTCATGCTGGACGAGGCCGAGGGCACTCAGTGGGTCTCGCGGCGCACCCAGGAGATCCGGCTCCCGATCGACCGACTCGGGAAAACGAGCGAGACGGGCATCCCGTATCTCACGCCCGAGGTGCAGCTCTTCTACAAGGCGAAGGCCACCCGGGACAAAGACGAGACCGACTTCGAAGCGGTACTGCCGCTGCTCGACGCTCCGGCACGCGCCTGGCTGGCAGACGCGATCAACGTGACTACCCCAGGCCACCCCTGGCTTCGCCGGCTCCTTCCGGTCAGCCGAACGTGAGCAGCGGAACGTCGTAGAGGTCGGGGTTCCGGGGCCGGGTCATCGTGGGCGACATGACCTCCACGATCAGCAGCTCGCTGAGGAACTGGACCTTGGCACTGAGGAGGTGGCTCGTCCTGCCGTCGGCCGGCTGGGCCCTTCAAGCCGGCGGAGACGTGGATGTGCGGGAGTATCCCGCCGGTGCCGGGGTCATGGGCGAGGATGCCCGCACCGAACGCCTCGACGTTGGTGACGTACGTCTTCGCCCAGACCGGTGCGTCCGGGTCAGCGAGCTCCTCACAGGCACCCACGATCTCGGCCTCCGAGAAGGCTCCGATGAACGAGGGGATGTAGCCCTGCCGTACGCCGTTGTCCTGGCAGAAGGTGGACAGCGCCTCGAAGAAGTCCTCCCCGTGGTCGAAGGTGACGCCGAAGGTACGGCCGACAGTCAGCTCATGAGCACGCGTGTGCGGGTGTCTCCTGTAGAGGTGGGGCCAGCGGGCGGAGGCGGTGGTGAAGGTCTCGCGGACCGCCGACCCGTCGGCGCCCTGGGCGAGCAGGGCGTGCAGCAGGAGCCGCGCCTGGTACGGACCGACGTCTCCGGCACCGATGAGTCCTCGTCCGAGGAGGTCCTTCTCGGAACCGGGGAATCCGTACGTGTCGGACAGGACCGGGCCGTTGCCGATGCGGGGGTGGTCCGAGGAAGGCCAGCACAGCGGTGGCGGCGCAGAGGTCGGCCCCGCGCCTGCGGGGGTGGTTCGAGCATCAGGAGTGCGGCGTCGCGCCGGTCCGCGTCGGCCCCGCGCCTGCGGGGATGGTTCACTCGGTGTCGTACTCGGCCCGGCGGCGGCCGGCGGGTCGGCGCGGGTGCCGCCTCGGTACAGACTCCAAAAATCACCCATCCCGCATCTCGTTCAAGATGCAATGTCAATAGCCCTTATGGGCTAGTCATTTTGGGCTACTGCCGGGACGCTATCCAGAGGCGATCGCCGCCGGGCGCGACTGGGCTGAACGGGAGGCTCCTCGGGTGACATCGAATCCCCTCTCTGACTCCTCCGAACCGGAACAGCGGCACCACGCAGACCCGCCCGTTCCCTGGTGGGTAGCCGTCCTGCTGATCACCATCGCCGTCGGGGCGTACGTGATTCTGGTCGTGTTCGGAAAGCAGGACGGCGGGAGTACGGCGGGCTCGCTCGGCGCACTGCTGACAGGTCTGCTGGTCGTATTGGGTATCGGACGCCGGCGGTAGGCACCGACCACTCCCTGCCCGGCGTTTCCGGGCCTCACCCGGCAGCGGTGGCCGAGGAGCCGCTCTGGTCCGCCGCTGATCCGGTGGCCGACCTCCTCGCGGGTGTCCTACGGTGCCTATCGGGTCTCGACCATCGAAGGGGGCGCTGACATGGCTGCGGGGGCGGATCTCCTGGCGCGGATCGCCGAGCGGCGGGCGGGGGTGGGGGATCCTCGGGAGTTGGTCGGGGAGTTGCGGCGGGCTCTGGTGCTGGTGCCCCTGGACGGCGGGGGGTTGTGGACGGCGGAGTTCGGCGGGGTGCGGTGGGTCTGCGGGTTCACCGACCAGGAGGCGCTCGCGCGGTTCGCGGCGGCCCGGGGGGAGTCCGGGCGGGAGTGGGAGTTCGCCGAGGTGCGCGGGGCCCGGTTGCTGGATGAGGTCGTTCCGGCGTTGGGGGCGCCCGCCGGGGTGGCGGTCAATGTCGCGGACGGGGCCGGATCGATGCTGTTTCCGCCGGTGGCGGGCATCGTGCCGGACACGGTAGCCGTGGACGTGGACGTGGAAGGTCGGGGCTGATGGGGGGCGGAGCCGAGGATCTCGGCGTCGGCAGGGAGAGCGTCCAGCGGATCACCCAGGGCCTGCGGGCCGCGATCGCCGAGTTGGGAGAGATCGGCACCGGCACCGGGTCGCTCATGGGCAAGGGGCTCTCGGAGCTGTCGATGACGGGGATGGAGGCCGGGCACCCTGGCCTGTCGACGGAGTTCGAGGACTTCTGCGAGCGCTGGGAGTGGGGCGTACGCGCCCTGGTCCAGGACGCGAACACGATCGCGGCGAAGCTGGGGCTGGCGGCCGGGCTGGTGTGGGAGGAGGACCGGTACGTCGAGGGCACGATGAAGATCGCGCTGAACGCGGCCGTCGGGAATCCACACGCTTCCGAGGACGAGATCACCCGGCAGAAGTGGGGCGATGTACTGAGGCCCGACTATCTGGACCCGGACTACAGCCGGGAGTCGTTCGAGCGGGCGGCGGACGAGGCCGGCCAGACGTGGCAGGACACCGGTCGGGCGGTGCTGACCGAGGGCATCGGCGGCCGGCGTACGAGCGCGATCAACGATCTGGTCGGGGTCGATCAGGGGCAGTTCGACCGGGCGGTGGACGAGACGTTCGGGCCGTCGCCGGCGGAGCGGGCACAGCAGCAACAGCAACAGCAACAGCAACAAGAGCAGGGCGACGGGGAGAGCTGAGCCGTGGGCATCGGGGACATCGTCAGTGATCTCACGCCGGATTCGGTGGAGAACACGATCGAGAAGGGGACCGAGTGGGTCGGCGACCGGGTCGAGGACGCCGGGGACTGGACCGCCGACCGGCTCGACGACGTCGGCTGGGAGTCCGGCTCCGACTGGGTCCGGGACAAGTCCCGCTCCCTCGCCAACCGCATGGGCGCCCAGGTCGACGAGCTCGATCTCGGGCAGAGCGAGGACAAGACGAAACTGGTCCATGGATCGCCGTCGAAGCTCCGCTCCAGCGCATCCCATCTCAAGGATCTCCAGAAGGCGTTCGACAACGTCGGCAAGGGCCTCGGCGGACTGGACTCCTCCGCGCTCAAGGGCCAGGCCGCGGACGCCTTCCGGGCGACGGTGAAGATCGAGCCGCCGAAGTGGTTCAAGGGCGCGGACGCGTTCGGGAAGGCCGCCGGAGCGCTGGAAGCCTTCGCCGGGACGGTGGAGTGGGCGCAGGGGCAGGCGCAGACCGCGATCGACAAGTGGAAGGCCGGGACGAAGGCGTCCGAGGACGCCCTGGACGCGCACAAGGCGAAGGTCGACGCCTACAACAGCGCCGCCGACCGCTATAACGCCCAGCCCGCCGACCAGCGGGATCCCTCATCGCTTCCGCCGAGGCCGGGTGAGTTCACCGATCCGGGCAAGGCGCAGATGGAGGAGGCCCAGGAGCTCATCGCCGAGGCCCGGAAGCAGCGGAACACCGCCGCCGAGACCGCCCGCGGCGCGGTGGCCGCGGCACGGGACGCGGCGCCTCCCAAGCCGTCGTACGCCGCGCAGATGGCGGACGGCCTGGCCGAGTACGAGATCCTTCAGACCCACGCCGGCGCGGGCATCGTCAAGGGGACCGCCGGGCTGGTGAACTTCGTCCGCAGCGTGAACCCCGTCGACCCGTACAACATCACCCACCCCGCCGAGTACGCCCTCGCGCTCAACAACACGGCCGCCGGGCTGGTCATGGTCGCCAATGACCCCTGGGGCGCGGGCAAGCAGATGATCGACGGGTTCATGAAGGACCCCGCCGAAGGGCTCGGCCGGCTCGTCCCCGATCTGCTGCTGACCGCCGCGACCGGCGGCGCCGGAGCCGGTGTCAAGGTCACCCGGGTCGCGAAGGAGGCCGCCGATCTCGCAGGCGCCCGCCGGGCGGTCGACGACGCGCCGCCGGGGACCAGCAACCGTACCGACGACGACAAGACCACCACCGGCACCGACCCCGTCGACCTCGCGACCGGCCGGATGTTCCTCCCCCAGACCGATGTCGTCCTCCCCGGCACCCTTCCCCTCGCCTTCACCCGCCGTGTCGAATCCGGCTACACCCAGGGACGTTTCCTCGGCCCCTCCTGGTCCTCCACCGTCGACGAACGCCTGGAGATCGACGCGGCCGGCGTCATCCACATCACCGCCGACGGCCGTCTCATCGCCTACCCCCACCCCGTCCCCGGGGTCCCCACCCTCCCCGAGAACGGGACAGCTCGCGATCGGCTGGCACGGGACGCGAACGGCGACTACACGATCACCGGCCCCGAAACCGGACATATACGCCACTTCACTGCACCGCCCGGGACCGGCCCCGGCGACGACGGCCGCGCCTGGCTCGTCCAGATCAGCGACCGCAACCAGAACACCATCACCATCGACCGCACCGACGACGGCACCCCCCTCGCCCTCGTCCACTCCGCCGGCTACCACCTGGCGCTCACCACCGCCGACGGCCGGCTGACCGGCCTCTGTCTGGTCGACGGCGACGAGATCCACCCGGTACGGACGTACGGCTACACCGACGGCGACCTCACCACCGTCACCAAGCCCTCCGGCGCCGTTCTCACCTTCGAGTACGACGAGCACCACCGGGTCACGGCCTGGATCGACTCCAATGACAGCCGTTACGACTACGCCTACGACGACCGGCACCGCGTGATCGCCGAAGGCGGCGAGGCCGGTCACTTCCGGCTCACCCTCTCCTACAGCGACCCCGATCCCGCCACCGGCCACCGCACCACCACCCTCACCACCGCCGAGGGCCACACCACCCGCCACCTCATCGGCGACGGCTGCCGCGTCCTGGCCACCACCGACCCCCTCGGCCACACCACCCGCCACACCTACGACACCCGCGGCAACCAACTCACCCGCACCGACCCGCTCGGCCGCACCACCGCCTACACCTACGACGAGAACGGCCGGCCCACCGCCGTCACCCGCCCCGACGGCAGCGAAGCACGCGGAGTGCGTGATGAGTTCGGGCTGGTCACAGAGTTCACCGGCCCGGACGGCGTCCGCTGGCAGCAGGAGTACGACGAACGCGGCAACCGGACCTCGGCCACTGACCACGCCGGGAACCGGACGGCGTACGTCTACGACGACAGCGGCCGGCTCGTCTCGGTCACCGACCCGCTGGGCGCCGTGACCACGGTCCGCTGCGACCGGGCGGGGCTGCCCATCGAGGTCGTCGATCCCCTCGGCGGCACCATCCGTCACACCTACGACGCCTTCGGCCGCGCCGTACGTGTCACGGACGCCCTCGGCCAGACCACCGCCCTCGAATGGAGCGCCGACGGCGAGCTGTCACTCCGGACGAGACCCGATGGCTCGACCGAGTCCTGGACGTACGACGGCGAGGGCAACTGCACCAGCCACACCGACCCACTGGGCCAGACCACCCGCTTCGCCTACACCCATTTCGATCTCCTGAGCGTCCGCACCAACCCTGACGGGGTCCGCTACGAGTTCGCCCACGACGCCGGGCTCCGTCTGACACAGGTCACCAACCCCCAGGGCCTCACCTGGTCCTACGCCTATGACCAGGCCGGACGCCTGACGTCGGAGACCGACTTCGACGGACGCGTCCTCACCTACGCCCTCGACGCAGCCGGACAGGTCACCAGCCGTACCGACGCCCTCGGCGCAGAGATCGCCTTCCTGCGCGACCCCCTCGGCCGGGTACTCCGCAAGGACGCGGCGGGGCAGGTGACGACCTACGCCTACGACCCGGCCGGACGCCTGACCCACGCCGCCGGCCCGGAGAGCGAGCTGATCCACCAGTACGACCGGCGCGGACTGCTCAAAACGGAGATGGTCGACGGCCGGGTCACCACCTACGGATACGACGCTCTCGGCCGCCGCACCCACCGCATCACCCCCACCGGCCAGCGCACCGACTACGGCTACGACGCCGCCGGACGGCGCATTCATCTCACCGCGGGCGAGCGCCGCATCACCTTCACCCGCGACGCGTCCGGACGCGAACGCGAACGTGCCTTCGGCGACACCCTCACCATCACGTCGGCCTGGGACCCAGCGGGCCGACTCACCGACCAGCGTCTCACCACGGGCGACCGCACGCTGAACCACCGCGCCTACACCTACCGCGCCGACGGCCATCTCACCGCCGTCGACGACTCCCTGCGCGGCCGTTCCCGTTTCGACCTCGACGCCGGGGGCCGGGTCACGACCGTGGCGGCCGAAGGCTGGACCGAGTCCTACGCCTACGACGAGGCCGGCAACCAGAGCAGCGCCTCCTGGCCCGCCTCCCACCCCGGCCAGGAAGCCACCGGACCCCGCACCTACACCGGGACGAAGATCACCCGGGCCGGCGGCGTCCGGTACGAACACGACCGGGCCGGCCGCATCACCCTGCGCCAGAAGACCCGTCTGTCCCGCAGACCCGACACCTGGCGCTACACATGGGACGCCGAGGACCGTCTCACCGCCGTCACCACCCCCGACGGCGCCCGCTGGCGCTATCGGTACGACCCGCTGGGCCGCCGCACCGCCAAGCAACGCCTCTCCGACGACGGTGCGACAGTCGTCGAGGAAACCCTCTTCACCTGGGACGGCGCCACCCTCTGCGAACAGACCGCCACCGCGCCGGAGCTGCCGAACCCCATCGCCCTCACCTGGGACCACCAGGGTCTGCGACCGCTCGCCCAGACCGAACGCATCCTCGACGCCCACGCTCCCCAGTCGGTGATCGATCAACGCTTCTTCGCCATCAGCACCGATGTCATCGGCACCCCCACCGAACTCATCGACGAGACGGGCGAACTGGCCTGGCACACCCGCACCACCCTCTGGGGCGCCACTGCCTGGAACCGCGACGCCACCGCCTACACCCCCTTGCGCTTCCCCGGCCAGTACCACGACCCCGAAACCGGCCTCCACTACAACTACTTCCGCCATTACGACCCTGAGACCGCCCGATATCTGACACCGGACCCACTGGGCCTGGCACCGGCTCCGAATCCGGACACCTACGTACACAATCCCCACACATGGACCGACCCGCTGGGACTGGCTCCACGATGCCTGAACGACACAGGCAAGGAGGGCAAGGACACAAACGAAAACTTCACGCCGGGTTCAGCAGAAGGGCAGCAGCTGGCCGATCAACTACGCAGAGAATCTGCGGAATCCATCTTCAACGAGAATGGATGGCTCACTCCACAGGCCATCACAGATTCCCGCCGAGTGATCGCCGGCGAGGATATCGGCAACCCAGTGGTGCGCGATCTCATGACCTCTGACGGCAGCCAAATCAGCGATTGGGGCAAGTACAGCACGAGGACGCACCAGTCACCTTATGGCGACTTCCAGGTGCATTATTATTACAATCCCGAGACGGGAAGAGTTTTGAACTATGACTACAAGGTCGTCATGAACAGAAGGTGATGCACATGCGCGCCCGCTTCACACCTCCACAGACATCGGACTCAGAGATCTTGCAGGGTATCGACGCCCTCAAAGAGGGGCGAGAGTATGTAATCCTTGAGATTTTTGCTCGCCGCGGAAAGAGCGCACTATTCCGGGTCGAATTCATCGAGGGAGAGGATTCCGCGCTCTTCGACAGCAGAGCGTTCACGGTGACCTCCCACGCCTTGCCATCGGCATGGCGTTACTTCCAGTTCGATACCGGATCATTCGCCTTGCGTCCGGAATCATGGAATCAGCCGGGATTCTGGGAGTCCTATTACGATCACCAGCGGCAGGCGCTTGAGGTTTATGAGACGGAGAAGCGAAATATCCTCTCCTCTTCATGAAGCTCATGAAGCCCATGTAGCGACCAGGGTCACGAGCCGGTGAACCCTGATTTGATGTGATGGTCCGTCGACTCTCGTCAGGAGCGGTGGCGTGCCTGGGTGCCCGATCTGCGACACAGGACTGTCGCCTGCGGCCATTCCATGGCCGAGGAGGCTCCGGATCAGGTCGCCGAAGCCCTCCAGGACCTGCTCAGCCGGTGAAGTCGGCAGGAGCGGGCGGCTGGTTGGCGGGGGCATGGTGGGTCAGGGACCGTCGAGGCCGAAGACGGTGCCGAACGGGTCGACGAGTTGGCAGACGCGGCGGCCGGGTTCGACGTCGAGGGGGCCGCGGTGGTGGGTGCAGCCGGCCGTGAGGAGGCGCTCGCGTTCGGTGTCGAGGTCTTCGACCGGCCAGTAGGGGACGGTGCTTGCCCCATGGGGGTTGGCCTCGGGGGAAGCGGGGTGGAAGCCGAGCTCCAGGCCGCCGAGGTCGAGCCAGGCGTAGACGGAGGCGCCGTTGACGTCCAGTTTGACCTCGGCCGCGAAGATGCCGCCCCACCAGCGGGCGGCGGCTTCGGGGTCGTCGACGAAGATCATGACGGTGCGGATGCCGTGCAGCACTCGGCGGTTCTCCTCTGCGTCGGGGAGCGGCCCATGAGGCCCATGCGGCCCATGAGGTCCGGGGCAAAGGGCCCGGAGTCGCCCCTGGACGGGCTCAGGCTCGGGGTCCAGTGTCCCCGGTCGGAGGTTCGCCGGTGGTTCGGGCCCTGTCGCGACCGGTCGGCGGGTGTTCACGGCCGGCGGGGGCGGCGAAGGGCGGCGTGTCCTGGTGGCAGACGGCGCCGGGGGGTGGGAGGGCGCCGTCGATGAAGTAGCGGCTCTCGTGGTCCGCGACGCAGCGGCTGGGGTTGAGCAGTGAGGTGTGACCGTATCCGTCGAGGGTGAGCAGGCGGGCGTCGGCCAGTTCGCCGGCCAGGGCCTGGGCGCCCGGGTAGGGGGTGGCGGGGTCGTAGGCGGGGTTGACCAGCAGGACGGTCGCCCCCGTGGGGGTGTTCCACGGGCCGGTGTAGGGGTCGACAGCACTGGCCGGCCAGGTGGCGCACGGCTCCGCGGCCCAGGTCCAGAAGCGTCCGGCGTCGCCCGCGCGGACGGCGGCGGCCTCCTCCAGTGCGTGGTACGCGCCGGGGTCCCGTGGATTGGGGCTGTCGGAGCAGAGCACGGCGCCCGCCTGTTCATCGCCCAGATACGGAAGCGGGAAGGGCGGGGGCGGCGGTGCGGGCTGCTTCGGGGCGCGGCCCTGCCACAGGTCCTGGAGCCTGGCGGCGAGGTCCGTCCATCCCGGGTGGACCACATAGAGACCGTTCACCACGTCGGCGACGGTCCTGCCGTAGGTCCACGCGCCCCGCGGACGCTCCTTCAGCCGCCGCGTCAGCCGGTCGAACTTGGCCCGGGTCGCATCCGGGTCGCCCGCGGAGAAGGCGCAGCGGGCGGGGGCGGCGGAGCCGCACAAGGCGAGGAAGCGGTCCAGGGTCGCCGCCGCGCCCAGGTCCGAGCCCATGCGCAGAAAGATCGGGAGCCGGGGTTCGCCGGGCGAGGCGTTGTCCGTCCAGGCCCGCGGGTCGATGGCGCCGTCGAGGGTCATGGCGCGGACCCTGCCGGGGAAGAGGGCGGCATAGGAAGCGCCCAGGAACGAGCCGTAGGAGACCCCGAGATAGTTGAGCCGCGGCTCGCCCACCGCCTGGCGGAGCCGGTCGAGGTCGCGCGCGGTGTCCGCGGTCGACACATGGCGCAGGAGTTCGGGATCGCGCTGCTCGCAGAGCCGGCCCAGTTCGGCGTACGCGGCGATCCAGGCCGCCCGCTGCTCCGCGCCCGCGGGGAAGCCGGCCGGTTTGCGGGCCGCCCAGGCGTCGGCTTCCCGGGTGCTGTCGAAGCACCGTACGGGGGTGCTGTTGCCGACCCCGCGGGGATCCCAGCTGACGATGTCGAACCGTTCCCGTATCTCCCGGGGGAAGAACTCGTACCACTGCGGCATCTGCACGGTTCCCGGGCCGCCGGGGCCGCCGGGGTTGAAGAACAGGGTCCCGACACGCCGCCCGGGGCCGGTCGCCTTCCGTCTGACGACCGCCAGATCGATGGTGCGACGGCCGGGATCGACGTAGTCCAGCGGCGCGGTCGCGCTCGCGCAGTCGAACGGGCTGCCGGGGACGCAGGGTCTCCAGTTCAGCCGGGGCACGGACTCCGGAGGCGACGGCCCGCCCCCGGCCGGAGCGAGGCTCGGCTCGGTGAGGACCGTCGAGCAGATCACCGCCGCCGCGAGGACCGCCGCGTAATGCCGGCGGCCCGCCGCCGACCCGGGTATGCGCATGCTCCACCCTCCTCTTCCACCCCTCAACAGCACCCCGGCCCGGCGAGGCGCGCAATCCGGCCGCGGCCGAACGCGGCCCGGCGATGCGCGGTCGCGGGCCGTGCGCCGGTCCGGTCCGGTCCGGTCCGGTCCACAGGCCCATCCGGGGCACCCGGGCCCCTCGCCGGAGCGCCGCCCCGGCCCGGCCCGTGCGGCTGGCCCAAGCTGGCGGGGTATCGGGGGCGGTGGGTTTCCAGGGAGGGCGGACACGGTCGGCCCACGGAGGAGGACCGGTGAATCCATGGGCTGTCATCGCGGCGGGCGCGGTGGTCGCCGGCTACGCGGCGGTCTCGCGCCGCCTGGCCGCGACGGCGGTCTCCGGTCCGATGGTGCTCGTCACCTGCGGCCTGGCGATCGGGCCGCTGGGGCTCGATCTCGTCGATCGCGCCCATGACGCCGAGGTCACCCGGACGCTGCTGGAGAGCGCTCTGACCCTGGTGCTGTTCACCGGAGCCGCGTCGGTCCGGCTGCCGGAGCTCCGCAGGGAGAGCCCGCTGCCGGTGCGGCTGCTGGCGGTCGGACTGCCGCTGACCATGCTGCTGGGGTGGCTCGTGGCATGGGCCGTACTGCCCGGGCTGAGCGTCTGGGAGCTCGCGGTGGTCGGCATCGTCCTCGCCCCCACCGACGCGGCACTCGGCCAGCAGGCCGTGGCGGACAGACGGGTCCCCGCTCTCGTACGGCACGGACTCAATGTCGAATCCGGGCTCAACGACGGCATCGTGCTGCCGTTCTTCGTGCTGGCCCTCGCGGCGGCAGGCGGCGGACACGGCGGCCGTCAGGGCCCGCTCGCGGCGTTCCTGCTCGCCCTCGTGGCCAGCAGCGCCATCGGGCTGGCGGCCGGCTGGCTGGGCGCGCGGGTGCTGCGCTGGTCGGCGGTCCGGGGCTGGAGCGCCACGGGCTGGCGGCAGATCCTGGTCCTGACCGTGCCCATCACGGCCTACGCGCTCTGCGTCGTGATCGACGGCAGCGGATTCATCGGGGCCTGGACCGCGGGCCTCGCCTTCGGCGCCGTCGTGCGCGCCAGCACGCCGGACGGGCGACCGCCCGCCGATGAGGCAACCACCGCCACCGCCGCCGATGACGACCTCCGCCGCAACATCGCGTTCAGCGACCGGCTCGGCGAACTGCTGGCCGCGCTGAGTTTTCTGTTCTTCGGCGCCGTGATCCTGGGGCCCGTACTGGAGCACGCCGACTGGCGGATGCCGCTGTACGCCGTGCTCAGCCTCACCGTCATCCGGATGCTTCCCGTCGCCGTCTCCCTCATCGGCTCCGGGCTGCGTACGCCCACCGTGTCCTATATCGGCTGGTTCGGCCCGCGCGGGCTCGCGTCCGTGGTGTTCGGGCTGATCGCCTTCGAGGAACAGCTCCCCGGTCCGGAGCTGCTCAGCGGTGTCGTCGCGGTGACCGTTGCGCTCAGTGTCTACGCGCATGGGGCGTCGGCCGCGTTCCTGGGATCCCGCTACGGCTCCTGGTACGCCGACACCCTGCGCCACACCCCGGAGCTGCGGGAGAAGGGGCCTGTGCCGTAGCCGCGTCGACCGTGCCGTGCCGGGCGGCTCGCCCATCCGGTGGCCCCTCGCGTCCCTCGCGTCCGCCGCGTCCCAGGCCCGCAGGGCAATACGGCTAGGGATGTCCGCCGGCTGGATCACCGCGGCTACCGCGCTGGGGCCGGGGTTCGGGGATGGTGGCGATGAGGATCTCGGCGGCCTGGGTGATGTTCCCGACGTTGACCGCGCGGGCCATCGCGACGCGTGCGGCCTCGGGCGTCGTGTCCGGGGGCACCACCAGCAGTGCGAAGTGGTCCTGATCGCCGCGGGTGATCAGGACGGTGTCGTCGCCGACGGGGTCGGAGTCGAGGTGGACGACCCGGCCGTCGATGATCAGACGGGTCGGGAGGCCGTTCCAGGCGGAGGCGTCCACGCCGACGCGGGTGATGGGCCCGAGGTGCTCGGCCAGCGCGCTGATCAGGGGCGGAAGCTCGGTCTCGATGTCACGGGTACGGGGCCACCACGCGCCGTCGAGGACTCCTTCACGGGAGTGAGTGGTCTCCAGCCGCAGCAACGCCGTACCGGGCTCGACCGCCTCGTGGATCGCATCCGGCAGGGACAGCGGGGGTGTGTGCGGTGTGTCGGAGTCAGCCATGTCGATCCGCCCGTCCACGAGGTCCGGCCGCACCCCGTCAAAGGCCGACGCTCAGCCTCGATGGGCGCTGTGCTGCCGTGATCTCACGGTACTCCCCGTGCCCGCGCCACCGCTCGCCACAGCGGTCCCGCCCCTGCCAGGCACGGGAAAATACCTGGTCGCAGCCGGGTCAGGGCCCGCCGAACAGGCGTACAGTCACAGGTACCGGGAGTACTTCGCACACCGGCTTCCATGCGGGTGTCATTCCTGGCGATCACGGAGAACCGGGCTGCCGACGAGCAGCCCGGGGGCAGGTCCGCACCATGACCATGACCCTCGGCCGGACCGCGCCTCGCGACCTCGCCCCAGAGCTCCCGGCACGCCTGTCCCTCACGCCGAAGACCACCCTCGCCGGCCAGCTGGACGGGGCCTGGTGGCCCCGCTCCCGCGATCTCGAAGCCGAGCTCCCGCCGCTGGCCGCCGCACTCGACGGAGCCTGGGGGCGGATCACGCGCGTCACCGTGAACCCCGCCCGCTGGCCCGTCATCCCGCACAAGGTTCCCGTCGCCGGACGCACCGTACGCGTGGGCTGGTTCACCGAACAGCACCCCGACAAGCTGATCCTGCTGTCGTTCCACGCCGGCCGCTGGGATCTGCTGGTGATCCCGCCCGAGACCGAGCCGGCCGCCGCGGCCCGTCTCATGACCGCCGCAGCGATCCCCGGAAGCGTCCTCACCGCCGGAACCCTGATGGCCGACGAAGCCGCCGTCAGCCGCGGCATAGGGGACGCCCGAAGCCGCGAGGACGCCTGGGAGACCGAAGGCGGCGCCTGCGGGTCGCCCTCCGGGCCCCTCACCGGGCGGCAGGCTCCCCCCGTACCCGGAAACACCCGGCGATGAGCACGCGATGGGCGGGACGCCGCAGGCGTCCGGCCCATCGATGTGTCGCCCGCCGAAGACCCGCCCAAGACCCGCCCAAGACCCGCCGAAGAAAGGACGCCCCCTTGAAAGCCACCTTGGAAACCCATGGCACGGAGACGCTGCCGACAGCCGGACACGCCGAAGTCCGTATCGTCGCCGCCTCGCCCGAGACCGCCCGCGCGGTCGCCGAAGTCCTGCGCCACTGCTTCGCCGGGACCGAACAGCGCAGCTACCCCGCCCCCGGCGGCGGCACCCGGCTCCACCTCACCGTCGACACCGGGACCGGGACCGGGACCGCGGCCGGACCCGCCCGCACCTGGCTGGCCACCAGTCGGCCTCCCACCGGCGTCGGCGCCCACGCGGAAGAGGCTTGACGGACGGAGGAGGCTTGAGAGCTGCGCACTCGGTGCGGCGCGGACGTTTCGTAACGTCACGCACATGTCCGTCGTTCGCCCGATCCCCGGAGCGGCCGGGGACGCGATGCTGAGGTTCTCGCTCGGTGCCCGTCCGGCGAAGAGGCCCTGACGCCCTGTGGACCGGACATGAGCCGCCGACAGCGGGATTCCCCCTGCCGAAAAGAGTCCCCCATGCGCCCGTTCACCCACCCGCTCTCCCGTGCCCTCGGCGCGGCGGTCGCCGCCTCGACCGTGCTCGTCCTCGGCGGTGGCGCCGCCCAAGCGGCCACGCCCTCCGGCGAGTTCGAGATCGCACCCGGCAACAAGATCTGCAAGAACCAGTCCTGGACCTCCTGGAACGGCCGCACCAGCCTCAAGGTGACGAGCACCGGCTCCCTGACCGTCGTCAAGGACGGCAGGACCGCCTGGACCGCCCCCGGCACCGCCGGCAAGGGCCAATGCGCGGTCTACACCGAGACCGGCGATCTCGTCGTCACCAACGCGGCGAACTCCGCGGTCTGGTCCGCAGGCACCGCGCATACGTACGGCTGGATACAGGTCCAGAACGACGGCAACGTGGTCGTCCACGGCTTCTACGGAAACCCGGTCTGGCACTCCGCGACCCACGACTGACGGCGCCGGCCCATTGGTGGGCGTCCGGGATCACTTCTCGCGGGCGGCGTGCCGGGCGACGGCGTCCGGGAGGTCGGCGCGGATCGCGGTGATCAGCGCGTGGCTGGCCTCGCGGACGGCGGTGCTGCCCTCGACGGGGCTGGTGCCGGCGCGCTGGCGCAGGACGACGCCGAGGATCAGACGGGAGGTCCCCGCGATCTTCTGGGTGGCGGCCCACATGAAATTTCCGCCCGCCGGGGTGGTGGTGCCGGTCTTCAGACCGATCACACCGTCCCGGCCGAGCAGCCTGTTGGTGTTGCGGATCTCCGTGCCCGCGCCGGGGGCCGTGACGGCGCGGGTGGCCACGACCTGGCGGAAGGCGGGGTCCTTCATGACGGCGCGGGCCAGCTTCAGCTGGTCCACCGCGGTGCTCTTCGTACTGGCCTCCATGCCGCTCACCCCGGTGTAGACCGTGCGGTTCATACCGAGTGCGGCGGCGGCCTCGTTCATCTTCCCGACGAACTTCTTCTGACCGCCCGCGTCCCAGCGGGCCAGCAGACGCGCCACATTGTTGCCGGACGGCAGCATCATGAGCTCCAGCAGCCGGCGCTGGGTGTACTCGCGCCCGGCCAGCACGGGGGCCGTCGTCTCGACGGTCGAGAACGACTCGTCGGCGGCCCGCTGGTCGGCGACGATCTTCGCCCCGGCGGCGCCGGGGCGCAGCGGATGGTTCTTGAGGATCACATAGGCGGTCATGACCTTGGTGACGCTGGCGATCGGTACGGGGGTCTGCTCGCCCACGGCGCCGAGACTGCCGATCCCCTCGACCTCCACGCTCGACTGGCCCTCGGCGGGCCAGGGCAGGTCCATCTCCTTCGCCACGGGAGCCAGGGGGGTCAGAGGAGCCAGGGGGGTCGTGGGGTCCGCGGGGGCCAGGGGGGTGCCGCCCGGGCCGGGCTGTCCGCCGCCGCCGGCGGCGTACCAGCCGCCAGTGCCGGTCACGAGCACGACGGCGGCGGCGGACAGCGGTACGAGAACGGAGCGGCGGAAGCGGAAGCGGAGGCCGAAGCGGGCCACCACGGGGCGGACACCGGCTCCGGAATCGGAGCGGGAGCCGGTTCCGGAGTCGATGTCGGTTCCGGTGTCGGCTCCGGCTCCCGCTCCGGCTCCCGCTCCGGAGCGGTTGCTGTGGTCGACGGACATGAGGCACCTCCAGGGAGACATGTGCGGTTCCCGCACCTGAATCACCTTCGGTGAGTCGTTCTTCCGGACCCGCGCGACGCCGTTTCCACCGCCGCGAGACCCCGTTTCGGTTCCGTTTCAGACCGTGCCCGGGGCCAGTTCGAGGGTGGCGACCGCGCCCTGAGCCGGGTCGTTCGCGAAGGTCAGCCGCGCCCCGAGGACCGCCGCCTGCCCCTGCGCGACGGTCAGCCCGAGGCCGTGCCCGCGCCCGCGCTCGCTCGCGCCGGTACGGAAGCGCCGGGGGCCCTCGTCGAGCAGCACGGCGGGGAAGCCCGGCCCGTGGTCGCGTACGACGATCCGCGCGCCCGTGACGGTGACCTCGACCGGAGCGGCGCCGTGCCGATGGGCGTTGGCGACCAGGTTGACCACGATCCGCTCCACCCGGCGCGGGTCGGTCTCCACCGTCCGGGCGGCCCCGGCGGCGACCCGGGTGTCCGTCCCCGTCCGCCGCACCACGTCGGCGACCAGCTCGCCCAGCGGCACCGCGTCGACGCGGGCCCGCTCGGCGCCCGCGTCGAGCCGGGAGATCTCCAGCAGGTCCTCGATCAGCGCGTTCAGCGCCCGCACCCGGTCCCGTACCAGCTCGGTCGCCTCGTCGCCCTCCGGGAGCAGTCCGGCGGCGGTGACCAGGCCCATCAGCGGGGTACGCAGCTCATGCGCGACATCGGCGGTGAAACGCCGCTCGTTCTCCAGCTCGCGCTGGAGGGCCCCGGCCATCTCGTCGACGGCCGCCGACATCTCGGTGATCTCGTCACGGGCCCGTCCGGTGCGGCCGATGCGGGCGTCGAGATCGCCGTCGGCGATCGCGCGGGCGGTGCGCGCGCCGTGGCGCAGCCGCCGGTTGATGGGCTCGGTCGCGAGGGCTGCGAGCGGAACGACGACGGCGAGGGCGGCGAGTACGGAGGTGATGATGGAGCGGTCCAGGAGCTGGAGACCGCGCTCCTCGATCATCATGTCGTTCCGTACGACCAGCACCTGGTCGCCGACGGCCGCCGCCCCCCACATCCAGTGGTGGTTCGGGCTCTTGACGTCGTACCAGACGCCGTACCTTCCGCCCCGGCTCGTCTCTTCGGCCAGGTCGCGCGCCAGCGGCTCGGGCAGCTGGTCCGGTGTCCTGAGGTCGGCGTCGGTCGGCCGCTTCCCCGTACGGGCGTACTCCTTCTCCACCGTGGCCAGATGGGTGAGGACCCGGTCCTGCCCCACTCTCAGCCCGCGGTCGCGGGTCGCGTCATGGACCAGGAAGCCGATCACGGCCGCGACCGCGCAGCAGGCGGCGGCGGCCAGCCCGGCGATCTTCCAGCGCAGGGCGCGGGGGTTGAGGAGGTCCATGCCGTCAGTGCCCGCCAGTTCCCGTCAGTGCCCGTCAGTGCCGTCGGTGCCGTCAGTGCCGTCAGTCGCGGACGAGTTTGTAGCCGAAGCCCCGGACGGTCTCGATCCGGGTGCTGCCGATCTTCTTGCGCAGCCGGAGCACGCACAGATCCACGACGCGGGTGTCGCCCTCCCAGCCGTAGTCCCAGACGTCGCGCAGCAGCCGGAGGCGGTCGAGGACCGCGCCGGGGGCGGCGGCGAACTCCAGCAGCAGACGCAGCTCGGTGGGGGTCAGCGGGACGGTCCGGCCGGCCCGGCGCACCTCGAAGCCGAGGGTGTCCACGCTCAGGTCACCGAAGACGAGCAGCCCTTCGGCGGCATTGGCTCCGCCGGCGGTCCGGGCCGCTGTGGCCGGGTGCCTCTGAGATGGCTGAAAGGTGGCGCGGCGCAGCAGGGCGCGGATGCGGGCGACCAAGACGGCGGTGTCGACCGGCTTGATCACATAGTCGTCGGCGCCCGCCTCCAGCCCGGCGACGACGTCGAGGGCGTCGCCGCGCGCGGACATCATCAGCACCGGGACCGGGCTCTCTTCGCGGATACGGTGGCACAGGCCGATCCCGTCGAGCTCGGGCAGCATCACATCGAGGATCAGCAGATCGTGTCGGCCCGCACCGTGTCCGCCCGCACCGTGTCGGCCCGCGCGGAACGCCTCCAGGCCGCTGAGTCCGTCGGCGGCCACGGCGACCTGGTAGCCGTAGCGTTCCAGGGCCAGCTGGACGGCGCGGCGGATGACGGCGTCGTCCTCGACGAGGAGCACGCTGACGGGGTTCGGGACCCGGGCTTCCGACACGCTGCCTACTTGGCCGTAATGAGTCATTCGTCGCTCGCATCGTAGTCAGTCGGCCGGTCCCCCCGATGCCCGGACGGGGGCCGGGACAAGCGGGGCCGGGTCACAGCCGCAGGGAGGCCGCCACGGGAAGGTGGTCGCTGCCGGTGGCGGGCAGGGTCCAGGAGGAGAGCGGGGTCATCCCCTTCACGTAGACGTCGTCGATCCGGACCACCGGGAACGCGGCGGGCCAGGTGAAGCCGAAGCCGTCCCCGGCCTCCCGCTGCGCGGAGCGCAGCTGCGAGGTGACCGGGGCCAGCGCCCCGTCCTGGGCCGTGCCGTTGAAGTCGCCCAGCACCACGACGCGGGGCAGCGGCTCCGCCCGTACCGCTGCGGCCAGCGCCCGGGCCGCCTCGTTGCGGCGGTCCGCGGTGAAACCGGCGGCCGGGTGGACCCGTACCGACGCGAGATGGGCGGCGTAGACGGCGACGGGCCCCTCCGGGGTCTGTGCGGTGGCCCGTACCGCACGGGTCCACGGCATGATCGGCACCTCTTCCACCTCCCGGAGCGGGTGCTTGCTCCACAGGCCGACCCCGCCGCGCACCTCGTGGTGCGGATAGTCGGCGGCCAGCTCACGCTCGTAGACCTCCGCGGCCCGCGCGGGCAGCTCCTCCAGCGCCAGTACATCCGCGTCCGCGTCCGCGAGGACGCGCGCGGTCCGCACCGGGTCCGGGTTCGCCTCGTCCACGTTGTGGCTGACCACCGTCAGATCGCCGCCGCCGGAGCGTTTGTCGGTGAGCGCGCCGCCGAAGAGCGCCCCCCAGACGACGGCGGGCGCGAGAGCCGCGACGGCCGCGGTCCGGGAGCGGCGGACGGCCGCCAGCGCGAGCAGGACGGGCACGCTGAGGCCCGTCCAGGGCAGCAGCGTCTGGAAGAGGCTGCCGAGGTTTCCGACCGTGTTCGGGACGTGGTCGTGCAGCGCTGTGAGCGCCGCGCAGAGCAGCGCGGCGGCGGTGAGCCGACGCCCGGCACGCCGGCGGCGGACAGCGGTAGGGCTCGAAGCGGCGGACGCCGCGCCCGGGACGGCGGGCCCCACGCCCGCAGCCGCGCGCCCGGTCTCCTCAGTGGGCGCGGACGCCCTCGGCGAGCTCAGCACGGCGCGTGTCTCCCAACGTCTCGTACACCGGGACCGGGTACGTCCACAGACTCCGGGAGTCACACTTCCGGCAGGTCAGGGCAGTGCTTCAGGCACCGCACGGCTCTGTATCAGCTGGGTATCGACGGGCGTGCCCGGGACCGTCCGGGACCGCCCGGACCCGGGCGGGAGCTCAGCGCGGCACCGCCAGATAGTAGGGCCGGTTGTGCGCGGCCACCGGCGGCGACTGAGAGGTCCAGGCACCGGCGGGCGGGGCTTCGCCGATGAGCCGGGTCAGATCGCGGCCGATCCCGGAGGCCGTGTCCTGGACGGCGAGGCGTACGCGTCCGGCGGCGGCCGGGTCCGCGAGATCGTGCCAGCGGTAGGGCTGGTAGACGTTCATCGGCCCGGCCAGCGCCCGCCCGGCGGCGTCGGTGCCGTACCCGGTGGTCGGCGTGGTGTTCACGGGCACGGCGGGCAGACCGGTGAGATCCGCCGTGAAGGAGAACAGCTCGCCGTCCTGGCGCTCGACGCCGCCGTCCGCGCCGAACCCGGCCGCCTTGCAGCGAATGCTCCAGACCTCCGTGGCGGGCCCGTTGAGGGAGGGCGTATCCGTCTCGAACCAGCCCGGATACTTGGGCTCCGCGTAGATCCCGCGCCCCGCCTCGATGGCGAGCGCGTTGTCGCACAGTACGTGGATACGCGCGATGCCGAGCAGTTTCGTCTGGTCCCAGCCCTGCGCGTACTGCGCGTAGCCGATGTCGGGGAGCCGCCCCTCGTCCCCGGCGGGGAAGGCGACGATGTTGTACTCGATCTCCTGGGTGACGCCGCCGCCGGACGCGTACTGGGCGAAGTACAGCTGATAGTTGAGCGACACCAGCGCCCGCCCCGCGAACTCCGCCGCGCTCAGCGCCGGATGGTGTTCGGCGAGCAGCTCGCGGACGGGGGCCGGGTCGACGAGATAGTCCAGGCCGATGGTGTGCAGCGCCCCGTAGTGGAAGGGGAGCTGAAAGGGTTCGGGCACCGGCGGCGGGGTCAGCGGGCTCATGCGTGCGCTCCAGGGTTGAGAACGGCGAGCGGGCGGTCCCGTTCGGTCAGCTCGGCCTCGATCCGCTCGGCGCTGCGCAGCGCGAGGGCGGCCATGGTGAGGGTGGGGTTGGAGGTGGCGACGGACGGCATGCTGCCGCAGCCGACCGCGTACAGGCCGGGGTGGTCCCAGCAGCGCTGCCATGAGTCGACGACGGAGGTGGCCGCGGAGTCGCCCATGATGTGGGTGCCCGCGGCATGGCCCGCGCCCCGGAACGCATAGGTCCGGCCCCGGTGTTCGAAGCGGCCGGCCCATGCCTCGGCCGGTTCGTACGCGGTGCGGTCCTCGGCGCCGAGAAGCCCGAAGATCTGGTCGGAGACCGTCTTCGCGGCGGCGATGCCGTCCCTGACATGGGTGTCGAGACCGTACGTCGCCACGGGGCGCGGCAGGCCCAGCGCATCGCGGAGCACCGGGTCGAGGGTGATCCGGTTGGCCGGGTCGGCGCCCTGCTCCAGCTCGAACTGGAGGGTGAACTGCCGTCCGACGCGGTCCCGGAGGGCATGGCGCAGCTCCGTGCCGAGGAGCCCCCGGCCCAGCAGTTCGGCGACGTCGCCGTCGACCGGGCCCTTGGCCCAGGCCCATCCCCAGTTCCCGATCTCGATGCGGAACGGGGCGCGGGCGCGGCGGGCGGGACCGGCCCGGAATCCTTCGAGACCGGAGGTGGAGGCCGGTCCCCGGTACGGTCCGGCCTGCTCGGGCAGCAGCCCCCAGGTGAGCAGTACCGGGTGGTCCATGAGGTTGCGGCCGACCTGGTCGCTGCGGCCGGCGAGATCGGAGAGCAGCAGGAGCCGGGCGTTCTCGATGGCGTGCGCGGCCAGGACGACGACATCGGCGTACGCGGTGTACGTGGTGTGCGCGGTGTGCTGCCGGGTCGCGCCCGAGCCGCCGTCGTACGAGCCGCCGGACCCGCCGCCGTACGCACCACCGCCGCCCTCGTACGAGAGGTACTCCACGCCCACGGCCCGGCCGGTCCCGTCCACCAGCACCCGGCTGACCACCGCGCGGGCGGTCAGCGTCACGGACGGGGCCCAGCGTGCCTGCGTCTTGAGCGGCGTGTACTTCGCGTACGACGGGCAGTGCGGGACACAGGTCGCGCTGCCCGCGCACCGGCTCGCCGGATCGGGCCGCCCGTGCGCGCCGATGGGGACGTATCCCCTGCCGCCGTCGTACTCCGGGTCGGGTGTGCTGTTGCGCCCCTGCGGGGTCCCGGTGACGCGGAGCTCCACGGGGTCCGGGGAGCCGGGGTCGCCGACCCGCCGACCGTCCAGCCGGGCGGCGACGGCCCGGTCGAGCCGGCTCGGCGGGATGGGCCGCATGGGGTAGACGTACCCCTCGGGGAAGGGCAGGCCGAGCCGCTCGCGCTGTTCGCCGGCGTCGGCGGCCACGCCGATCTCCCGTTCGGCGGCGCGGTAGTACGGTTCGAGGTCGGCGTAGGAGATCGGCCAGCGGCGGCCGTAGCCGAACGCCTCGGTGTCGAAGTCCTCGGGCAGCATGCGCGGGGTGAGCCCGGTCCACACGTTGCCGGTTCCGCCGTTGACCCGGAGATAGCCGCTGCTGTACGGGAGCTCCCCGCGCTGGACGAGATGTCCGGCGGACCGGTAGCCGCCGCCGGGCAGTCCGGTCACATCGGTGCCTCCGGGCCAGGCCGCGGCCGGATTCTCCCGGTACGGGGAGTCGGGCATCTTCACCGGGGCGGTGAGATAGCGCTCCAGCGCCTCGCGGTGGGCCCGCTCCGGGTCGGCGGCCCGCTCGCCGGCCTCCAGCACCAGGACGCGCCGGCCCAGCTCGCCCAGCCGCCGGGCGAGGATCGAACCGGCGATCCCGGCCCCGACGACGATGACATCGTACGGCTGGGAACGCCGCTGCGGCGTCGGCGTCTGGTTCACCGGCCTGCCCCGTCCGCCGGGGCGGGCGGCTCGGACCAGCCGTCGAGCGGGGCGGGCGGCTCGGTCCAGCTCCCGAAGCCGGGCGCGGAGACGCCGGGGGCCGCTACGCCGACCGCCCGCCAGACCAGCCCCTCCGCATAGGCCCGTACGGAGACCGTGTACGGCCCCCGCCCACCGGCGAGCCCCGGCCAGCGGCCGGTGTACCAGAGCTGCACGACGGCGCGGGTCAGCTCCGGATCACCGTCCGGGTCACCCTGATGACCTGGGCCGCCCTGATCCCCTCCGGCGAACCGCGCGTACCGATCCTCGCCCGCCTCGGCGGCCGTCAGGGCCCGGTACTCGCCCACCAGCCCGGTCCCGTACAGCGTCTCGGCGTCGAACCCCGTCAGCGTCTCGGACACGGCGACGAAGGCACGCTCCGCCGCCCCGCGCTCGTCCCGCACCCGCACAGTGCTCACCTCTGCCCCGTCCTGATCCCTGACACGCTGGCGATCAGTGCCCCGGCACCGGGCCGCCCATGCGCGCGCGGCGAAGGTTGTCCGAAAGGCTCGCCCCGTACCCGGCCCGTACCCGGCCCGTACCCGGCCGGCGAACGGACGGCGAACGGACGGCAGACAAATGAACGACGGACTAGAGTCGTTGCACCACCGCTGGTCGGGGACCGGCGGCCGATCGCGGGGACGACGGGCCCCAGGGGGAGGGCCTGCGCGATGAGTCGTCGCTCCAACGGGTTGATCGGCGTCTGGGCCGAGGCCCAGCGCCAGCGGCAGCGGCAGCAGGAGGCACAGGAACGTGCCCGCATCCAGCGGCAGCGCGATCTCGACCGGCAGCAGCGGGCCCAGGAACGCGAAGTGGCACGGACCCAGCGCGAGCAGCAGGCGGCGTACCGGCGGCATCGGGAGGCGGACGCCAGAGCGCGGACCGAAGAGCTGGACGCGCGGGTCGACGCCCTGGGAAACCTGCTGGCCGCCGGGTGCCGCGCCCCCTCCTTCACCGTGTCCGCGCTGACCCGTTCCGAAAGGATCGAGCCCTTCTCCCCCGGCCCGCTCGCCCATCCCGTCCCTCTGCCCGACCCCGGCCTCTACCAGCAACAGCAGCAGAGCGGCTGGGCCTTCGGGGCGAACCGGCGGGCACAGGACGAGGCACGGGCGCGGTACGAGAGCGACTGGTACGCGGCGCAGACGGCGGAGACCCAGCGGCAGCACCAACTGGCCGCGTATCAGCGGCAGTACGACCAGTGGGCCGAGACGCAGCTGACGGAGATCCGCCGGCATAACGCGGGCGTCGCCGAGATGACGGCGGAGCTGCGCGACGGCGAGCCGGACGCGGTGGTGGAGTACTTCTCCGCCGCCCTGTACGCGTCCACGGCATGGCCCGAGGAGCTGCCGCGGCAGCTCTCCGCGGCGTATGACCCGGCCGCGCGCCAGCTGGTGATCGACTGGGAGCTGCCGGGGTACGACATCGTCCCGGAGGCCAAGTCGGTGCGGTACATGCCGACCGCCGATGAGGACCGGGAGACGGCCCGTCCGGTCGCGCAGCGCCGGTCCCTGTACCGCGATGTGATCGCTCAGTGCGCGCTGCTGGTGCTGCGCGAACTCTTCGCCGCCGATGGGTTCGGGGCGCTGGAGTCCGTCGCGCTGAACGGTTTCGTGGACGACCACGATCCGGTGACCGGGCGGCGGGCGCAGATCTTCCTCACCACGGTCATGGCGCAGCGTCCGGCCTTCGACCAGCTGCGTCTGGAGCAGGTGCAGGCGGTGGACTGCCTGGTGGACGGGCTCCGGGGCCAGCTGTCCGCGCGCCCCGACCAGCGCACGGCGGTACGCCCGGGGCGGCGGCCCGACGATGTCGGCGAGGGCGTCGTGTCCCATGGCGGGGAGGGGGACCCGGATCTATTCGAAATGGATCCGATCGCCTTCGAGTCACTGGTCGCGGAGCTCTTCCGCGCCATGGGGATGCGGGCGGTCACGACCCAGCGGTCGAACGACGGCGGCGTCGATGTGGACGCGATGGACCCCACGCCCATCCGGGGCGGCAAGATCGTCGTCCAGGTCAAGCGTTACCGCAACACCGTGCCTCCCACCGCGGTCCGGGATCTCTACGGAACGGTGCAGGACGCCGGTGCCAACAAGGGCGTCCTGGTCACCACTTCCCGCTTCGGCCCCGGGTCGCACGCCTTCGCCCATGGCAAGCCCCTGGAGCTGGTCTCCGGCGGCGAGCTGGTCGATCTGCTGCACCGCCATGGGCTGCGCGGGCGGCTGGGCGGCGGCGGGAGCGGGGGCGGGGGCGGGGTGCCGGCCCAGCGCACCGGGCCGGATGCGGCGGACACAGACGCGAGTACGGACACGGCTCCGGCTTCGGCTACGGCTACGAGCCCGGAACCGGCTCCGTCCTCCGCTCACCATGTGCTGGGGATGTCCTGGTCGGGCGAGGTCGCCCTGGACGTGTGCGCACTCGTCTGCCAGGGGCAACGGGTCCTGAGCGAGGACCATTTCGTGTTCTTCAACAATCCGCGGTGCCCCGAAGGGGCGGTCCGTGCGGCAGCCGCCGCCGGACCGGACAAGGCGGCGCTGCGGGTCGCGTTCGACGCGCTTCCCAGCGGCGCGGACCGGCTGGTGCTGGCGGCGGCGGTCGACCCCGTCGCCCATCCGGAAGCGGACCTCTCCGGATTCACCGACGCGCGGATCCGGCTCCTGGACTCGTCGGGGGCCGAGCTCGACCGGCTGCCCGTCTCCGACGGCCGCGCCGGGGAGACCGCCCTGGTCCTCGGCTCGTTCCGCAGACGGGCGGGCGGGGACTGGAAGTTCGTCATGGGGGGCAAGGGCTATCCGGGCGGGCTGGAATCCCTGGTCCAGGAGTACGGCATCGAGGTCGCCTGAGCCCGAGGCCGGGCCCGGGCCCCCGGGGGGCCTTCGATCCTCAGCGCGCCTCTGGAGCTCATCAGGACCGGAGGTCAGAGCTCAGCGATCAGAGCTCAGACTCAGGAAGGCGGTCCGCGACGGCTTCCGCGAGGGCCTTCATGCCCGCGTCATTGGGGTGGATCCCGTCCCCGAAGTCGTACGCGGGGGCCAGTTCGTCCCCATGCCCGGGGCGGGGATCGGCGAGGGCGCGATCGAGGTCGACCACCGCGTCATAGGCCCCGCTGGTCCGGATCCAGTGGTTCACGGCGTCGCGCACCTCCTCCTTCTCCGGGGTGTAGTAGGGCTGGTAGTTCTTGAAGGGGGTCATGGTGGCGCCGACCACCGTGACGCCGCGCTGCCGCGCCGTCCGGATCAGCTCCCGGTGTCCCGCGATGATCTGCTCGGCGCCGACCACGGGACGGACCGCGCAGCTCACATCGGGCAGCCCGCCGCCGCCGATGTCGTTGATGCCGATCAGTACGACGGCGGTACGGACGCCGGCCCGGTCCAGCACCTCGGGACGGAAGCGGGTAAGGCCCTTCTCGCCGAAGCAGCGGGAGTCGGTGAGGAGCATATTGCCGCTGATCCCGGCGTTGACGACGCCGAGACGCCGGCCGTCGGCGAGGAGCCGCTCGCTGAGCCGGTCCGGGTAGCGGCGGTCCGCGCCGGGCGTGGAGGCGTAGCCGTCGGTGATGGAGTCCCCGAAGGCGACGACGCTTCCCTCGGTGCGCGCCCCCGCCACCTCCACCCCGGAGAGGAAGTACAGCGACTGGGTGGTCTCCTGGCCGAAGGCCGCGCCCGAGGCGTCGCCCGCGCGGTCTCCGGAGGCGCGGTAGGAGGTGGCGAAGCCCTCCAGGTGGAAGGTGGCGGGGCCCGTGCCGGCGGCGAAGTAGAGGGTGAGGGTGAGCTTCTCCAGCGGCCGTACGGTCAGTGCCGCCGCGTCCGAGAGCCGCTCGGCTCCCGTGGGCACGACGGTGCCGGCCCGGCCGGAGAACCGCAGTTCCCGGAGGGTTCCGGCACGCACGGCGGCTCCCTCGGCCGTCTTGGCGACGGTCGCCCGTGCGATCTGGAGCGGCTGCCGTCCGTACCGGTTGGAGAGCCGGACGCGGAGTTTCGTGCCCGCGGCGGTGACCCGGACGGTCTGCCTCAGGCTCTGGTCGGAGAAGCCCTCCATGGACCAGTTGGGCCCGGCCCACGGCGGCGGCGGAACGGCGCGGTGGAGAGCGGAGCCCCAGGCGCTGGTCCACCCCGTATGCCCCCGGTCCTCGTCCCGGTCCCGGTCCCGGTCTGCGTTTCCGGCTCCGGCTCCGGCTCCGGCTCCGGCTGCTTCTCCGGCTCCGGCTGTGTCTCCGCCTCCGGCCGAGGCCGGGGCGGGTGCCATGGCCAGGGCGACCGCCAGACTCACAACGGCCGTGCAGACGCGTCCGGTTCTTGCCCTCATGAAAGTTCCTTCCGCGCAGGGGAACTCGACGCGCGTGAATCTACCGGCCGCCGGCGGCACGCGGAACTATCACCCGACCGCGTCCGCTCCGGCCCGCCCACCCGATGTCAGAACTCCGTCAGGGTCGTTCGCCGTCCCTTGAACCGGCCACGGGCGGCGCGTTGGATGAAGAACGTGAACAGCGCGTGGCTCCTTCTCGACCGGCCGCCTCATCAGGCGTCGCCCCGTCGTGCGCCCCGCTGCCGCCCGGAAGAGCCCGCCTCCCACTGACGCGTCTTCCGCGGCCCCGGGGCGCCGTGACCCCACCGGTCCGGCACCCCTTCCACGTACTCGTTCCCCGAACGCATTCGCCGAGCGCGTTCCCCGAACTCCTGAACACGGGACACCCATGAACGACTTGACCCTTTCCTCCCTCACCGGCCGTACGGTCCTGGTCACCGGCGCGACGTCCGGGATCGGTTACGAGACCGCCCGGCTGCTCGCCGAGCGCGGGGCCACGGTCCTGCTGCACGGGCGGACCGACGGCGAGGCCCGCGCCGCGGCGGACCGGATGATCGCCACCGCGGGCGTCAACGGCGAGCGGCTCTGCACCTACGGCGCCGACTTCGCCCTCCTCGACGAGGTGCACGCGCTGGCCGCCCGGGTCAACGCCAACCA
>NZ_VCLA01000170.1:0-531 GCF_009600885.1 Streptomyces jumonjinensis | reverse complement strand
ACGAGATCGCCTTCCAGGTCAACTTCCTGGCGCACTATCTGCTGACGCATCTTCTGGAGGCGGCGCTGACCAGCGATCCCGGCGGGCGGGTCGTCAATGTGTCCTCGTCGATGCACCGCACCGGCGCCATTCAGTGGAACGATCCGCAGCGCGCCCGGCGTTACTCCCGGGTCGCCGCCTACGCCCAGTCTCAGCTCGCGCTCACCGTCTTCGCCGCAGACCCCCGGGTGACCGCGGTCTCGGTCCACCCGGGCGTCTGCGACACGGCGATGCTGCCGCTGTACGCGCACGAGGGCTGCGCGCCCGCCGAGGGCGCGGCCCATCTGGTTCGGCTCTGCGATCCGGCCACCGAGATCGTCAACGGTGCCTACTACGACCGTGACCAGCGGGTGGAGCCCGCCCCCCGCGCCACCGACGAGCGCACCGTCAAGCGGCTGAACAAGCTCGCGGACGCCGCGGTGGGCGTGGGTGGGTAACTAGGGCCCCCGTGACCGTGGGCGGCTGGTCTGCCGCGCCCCGGCCGTGGGCGTG
>NZ_VCLA01000169.1 GCF_009600885.1 Streptomyces jumonjinensis | reverse complement strand
CACCCTCCTCACGTCCGCGCTCTCCGTGACCGCCGCTCTCACCCTGACGGTGGCCGGTGCGACCCCGGCCAGCGCCCTCAAGATCGTCTGTGTGGTCAACGGCGTGAGCATGTCCGGGTCCGTCATCAACGGCACGAACGGACCCGACACCGTCACCTGCCGGGTCTTCGGGAACGCCGGCCCGGAGGTCACCGTCAACCTCCTCGGCGGCGACGACACCTTCACCTTCACCACCGACACCATCCTCGCCGGGACTGTCATCAACGGCGGCGACGGCAACGACACCTTCAGCGGGAGTGATTCCACCAGAAGCTTCGGCACCATCACCGGCGGCAACGGCAACGACACCGTCTCCATCGTCAATACCGGGAATGTCCTCACCACTCAGCCGGGCGGCGTCATCGACACCGGCCCGGGCGCCGACACCGTCGACGCGGCAACCCAGGAGCTCAAGGGAACGATCCGCACCGGCACGGGCAACGACAGAATCGACATGCCCGGGGGGAACGGCGGGGAGATCGACACCGGGGACGGCAGCGACACCATCACCCTCGACAGCAGTGGCGGCTTCAGCCTCGGCGGCACCGCCAACGGCGGCCGGATCAACAGCGGCCCGGGCCTCCTGGACACCATCACCCTGATCGGGGGCAACGGTCTCACGCTGGACGGCCAATTCGCGATTCCGGGGGGAGTCGGCAACACCGGCTTCGTCAGCGCGGGCGATGGAGGCGTCGACAACATCACCATCCGCGGCGGCAGCGGCAGCAACGGCGACGACGACCTGCCCGAGAGCCGGGTCGGAGGGGTCGCGAACATGGGCCGGGTATTCGGCGGCCCCCTCGTCGACACCATCCGCCTCATCGGCGGCAACGGCGGCCCCGACGGGCCGGGCGGCGCGGCCAACGTAAGGGTCGCTGTCTATGAGCCCGGGGAGGTCAACGGCGGCAACCTCATCGACGTGATCACGCTCACCGGCGGCCAGGGAGACGACGGCAACGGCCCCCGGGCGGCCAGCAACACGCCGGGAGCCACGGTGAACGGCGACGGCGACGGCCAGGAAGGCGGCGTACTCGACGGCGGCGTGTGCACCTTCAACCCCGCCAACCAGGGCACCGTCACCAACTGCGTCACCACCGGCTGACCCGCCCGGACCTCACCCGCACAGCACCCGCCCCTCTTCCCGGAATCGCTGGAGGCATCA
>NZ_VCLA01000168.1:14426-26026 GCF_009600885.1 Streptomyces jumonjinensis | reverse complement strand
CGGCGGCACCCTGCTCGACCCGCTGACCGGCCGGGTCACCGAGGACGCCGTCGTCGTCATCGAGGACGGCGCGGTACGGGCCGCGGGCGCCCGCGGCGCGACCCGCCGCGACGCCGCCGCCGTACGGGAGAAGGCGCGGGTCGTGCACGCCGACGGCCGCTGGGTGCTCCCGGGCCTGGTCGACGCCCATATCCACCTCAGCACCCACGCCGAGGCGCACCGGGCGCTCCGCCTCGGCGCGACCAGCGTCCGCAGCGGATCCACCGCCTTCTACCAGGACATCGCACTCCGGGAGCTGGCGCGCTGGGCGCCCGACCAGGCGCCGAGGATGCGGGCGGCGGGCGTCTTCGTCACGCCGAAGCCCGGTGACACCCTGCTCGCCGACCCGGACCTCGCGCCGCTCCTCCGTCTCAAGGACGGGATACGCACGCCCGAGGCGCTGCGGCGGATGGTCGAGGTCAATCTCTCCCGGGGCGCGGACGTCATCAAGACCCGCGTGAACGAGCGCGCGGGCTCGCCCACGGAGAACCCGCTCACCCAGGTGTACGACCGCGATCAGCTCTCCGCGACCGTCGCCGCCGCGCGGCGCGGCGGTGCGACCGTGCTCTGCCACAGCTACAGCGAGAAGGGCGTCCACGACGCCGTGCTCGCGGGGGTGCACAGCATCGAGCACGGTGTCTATCTCGGCGAGCGCACCATGCACCATATGCGCGAGCGCGGCACCTTCTTCACCCCGACCCTCGCCGCCATGGCATCGCTGGCGGCCGACCCGGATCCGGTTCTCGCCGAACGCGGTCGCGTCTTTCTGCCGATCGCGCGGCGTGCCGTGCTCAGGGCGTTCGAACTGGGCGTTCCGATCGCCGCCGGAACCGACTCCTCGGGCGGGGCGATCGACCCGATCGGCCGGGAGGTGGAGCTGATGCGCGAGGCGGGTCTGCCCGCCCTCGACGCCATCCGCACCGCGACCACGGGCGCGGCGCGGCTGATCGGCCTGGAGCGCGGCGCGGGCCGTCTCGCCCGGGGGTTCCGCGGCGACGCGGTGCTGGTCGACGGGGACCCGCTGAGCGATGTGTCCGTTCTCAAAGCACCGAGCACGGTGATCGGTTACGGAATCCAGGTCAGCGACGACTGACCTGGCGGGGATTTCGGCCGGCGGCTGACCCGGTACGGGTTCCGTGGCGGCCGACCCGGTGGGGCGGCGGGCCCGTCCGCCGCCGCCTTGTCACCTTGGCGCCCGGTCACCTTGGCGCCCTGTCGCCCTGCCGCGCGGCCGGGCGCCGGTCTCAGTAGTCCTTGGGGATCGCCGCGTTCAGCGCCGCCCGCCGCGCCGCCAGATTGCCGGTGTCGAGATCCGCCACCAGACCGGGGGCGTAATGGGCGGTGATCTCGCGGAAGGCGCCGAGCGTGTGCTCGTCCATGATCTCGGCGCCGGGCCGGGAGACCGGGACCGTCAGATAGCTGCGGACCCGGCCGAGTTCATGGGCGTGCATGCTCATGTCGACGGCGTAGTGGTTCACCATGAGCCGCATCGCCGGGTCCGGGTGCGAGATCTCGTTGGCGAGGGTCTCGAACCCGAGGTTCAGGAAGTAGTCGGGCTCGTCGAGAAGCCGGAGGTGTTCCGCCGAGCCCCGCCAGCCCTTGCGGTTCCAGTTGGCGTTGCCGGGGATCTCGTTCTTCGCGGGGAAGCCCCGGTACTCCGAGGAGGGGAAGGTCTCCAGCAGCAGACCGCAGAGCGCCCGGGTCTCGGCGAGCGTCTCCTCGGTGTCCTCGGGTATCCCGAACACATAGAGGATCTCCGGGGTCAGACTGTTCTCCTCCATGTGCTGGAAGGCCGTGATCAGATCGGAGCGCAGGGTGTCGGCGTGCTTGCGCATCGCGCGCAGCACCTCGACGGAGGCCGCGCCGTCCGCGCCGAAGCCGAACCGGTCGAAGCCCGCGCGCAGCACCAGATCGCGCACGTGCTCGGAGCGCATCGCCGCGTTGTAGGAGTCGGCGCGGGTCAGTGCGTGCATCCCGATGTCCAGGTCCGGATAGCGCTCCTTGAGCTCGATGATCGATTCGAGCTGTCCGGTGAGCTGATCGAGATCGCCGCCCGGCAGCCCCTGCTGAAAGAAGTCCAGTGAGGTGCAGTAGAGATACAGCGATGAGACGCCGAAGCGGGTCGCGAGCCGGCAGGCGGTGTCGAAGTGCGCCCGGACATTGAAGAACGACTCGCGCCGCCGGGTCTGCGCCCCGCAGAAGCTGCACCCGAACAGACAGCCCTGGCTGAACGGCAGGGTCATCTCATGGGCGAGATAGACCCGCAGATCCGGTTCGGGGAGCCGGTCGAGCTGACGCTGGAGATCGATGTCCATCGCCCCGGGCAGACCGGCCAGCGCCTGCCGGTCGGTCTTGTGCGCACCGGGGAAGATCCGCCCGAACTCCTCGCGGGAGAGCCGTTCGATTCCCTGCCCGCCGATATGCACCCGTGCGGCGGGCAACTCGCGGTCGACGGTGAGATACCGGTGCACATGGGCGGCCGGGGTGATGTTCTGGGCCCCCATGACGGAGATGCCGAAGGAGTCGTACCCCTCCAGGTCCGGATGCTCGCGTAGATCGTGGAGCTGGCAGTCGAAAAGAGTCGGCTCGGCGAGCCCGTGCGTCTCCAGCAGCTCGGCGGCGTAGAGCGGCGCGACGGGCAGGAAGGGGAGCCGGTCGGGGGAGAAGAGGGCGTCCCCGGTGAGGTAGTTGTCGTGGACATAGGGCGGGTGGATCATCAGCGTCCGGCCGGTCGGCACGGGGGAGTCGCCGAGCGGGGCCGGGGTGAGGACAAGTCTGCCGGGCGGGGAAGAGGCCACGTACGCCCTCCAGAAGGGGCTGGTGTCCGGTACGTCTGGGAGCGGCGACGGGCGTTCGCCCGGTCGGGGCACCGCGTTGGTATCACCGATACTCCGTGCGAACGGCCGAATCCGTACAGGAGCCTTCCGGCCATCGGAACCGAGGGCGCGGGACCGGCCGGCCGCTTCCCACCGGGCGGACGCCGAAGCCGGTCATGAGCGTGGGCGGGCTGGACGGCCTCCCCCGTGACCGGGGCCGGTCCCGCTCACGGGGCTGGCCGGAAATGACCCCTGACCGCCCCGCACCTCTGGGCACGGAGCGGTTCCGGGACCCTGCTGATTCCGCTGCCCACGGCTGCGACGGCGACCCGGACCCCGCCCGGAGCGCGCCGGACCGCGGGCGCTCTTCCGCGCGGACCGGCCGCCCCCGGCGGCGGCCTCAGAGGCCCCGCGAGGCGGACGGCGACGGCATCGGCATCGGCTTCACCAGACTGTCGCCGTCGCTGTCCACGCAGACCTCGAACGTCTCGTAGGTGAAGCACACCTTGGCGTAGCTCGGAACCTTCTGGGGCAGCATCGAGGTGTACAACGTGCCCGCCGGGTCCACCGAGTCCTTCAGCAGCTCATCGCCCGCCATGTACAGGGTGCCGCCGCCGTCCGTCCGCACATAGGCGGCAACGACTTTCGTCCTGCGCGGATGGACCGCCTGCGCCCAGATCGCCTGACAGGACGGGCTGCGGAACAGCTCCAGCTTTCCCGACTGGTGGTCGACGGAGCCCAGCTTCCGCATATCGCGGAAGCATCCGTACGGCTCGGGATGCCGGCCCTTGCACTCCTCCCCCCGGCACTCCTGCCTGGTCGGTCCCGGGGTGCCGCGAGGCGTGGAGCCGTCCTGAGCGTCTGTCCTCCGCGTCTCCGCGCCCGCCCTCCCCAGCAGATAGGCCGCCACCGCCACCGTCACGAGCGCCAGGGCCATCGCCGCGGCGATGACGGAACGGCCCCGGAGCGCCGGAGCGGAGCGCGGCCGTGGCTCCACAGCGCCGTTCGGCGGTCGGTCGACGCCGATACGCGACCAGATCTCCAGCCATACCCCCAGATCCCGGTCTTCCCCGCACGCGCGCAGAAAGGCCACCACCACCTCGGCGCGCGGCAGCGTGTCCTGGCGCAGCGCCTGGGCCAGGGTGCTGCGCGCCAGCACCTCTCCCCGCTCGGCCGCCCGCTCCTCCAGTTGCCGGAAGGTCAGACCCGATTCCTCCTTGAGCCGTCGCAGCAGCGCGACGTACTCGGCGGAACTGCGTACACCCCGTGGCGTGAATTCCCCGTGTGCCCCCATTCAGACATCCTCGCCGAGCCGTGCGGCGAGGAGCAACATCCCTTCCGGCCGTGCCCGGACGACGGCGGACCGGTGCGAACGGCGGCCGAGTGCGCACCCTGACGCGACCGCGCCGGGAATGCCCTCTTGTTGCGCGGGTGTCCGCTGTTCCACCATGGCGAGCGGTTCTTGACCCGTCCATGGCGATGGGTGGGGTGAACCGCACCTGAACCACGCACGTTTCCTGCACTTCCTCCGGCGGGTACGCCCGCCGCCAGCGCAAAGGGAGACAACGTGGCACGACGTACGTCCCGAGGCATCAGACGCACCAGACGATTCGGCCCGCTGCGCACCGCCTGCGCCGCGCTGACCGCGCTCGTCCTCTTACCCCTGAGCGGGGGGCAGGCACTCGCGGCGACCGCCCCCGAACCCCCGCCCACCGCGGCCGAGCGGAAGATCGAACCCAAGCTCGCGGCCCAGCTCGACGACGGCAAGACCGTCTTCTGGGTCTATCTCGACAGCGCGGCGGATCTGACCGCGGCCACCCGCGCGAAGACCAAGACGGCCAAGGCGAAGGCCGTCTACGAGACCAAACGGGACCACGCCCGGCGCACCCAGGCCGAGCTGCTGGGCGCCCTGGACAGGATGCGCGCCGACTACACCTCGTACTGGATCGTGAACGCCGTACGCGTCGTCGGCGGCGCCAAGCTGGCCGAGGCCATCGCCCAGCGCTCCGAAGTCGCGCGCATCGACGCGGACGACCGGCTGTCCATCCCCAAGCCCGTCGAGGGCGACCGGGAGCACACCGTCAACGCCGTCGAATGGAACATCGACCGGATCAAGGCCCCCCAGGTCTGGGACCAGTTCGCCGTACGCGGCGAAGGCGTCGTCGTGGCCAACATCGACACCGGCGTCGACTTCCGGCACCCCGCGGTCGACGAGCAGTACCGGGGCCGCGCGGCGGACGGCTCGTACAGCCACGCCTACAACTGGTTCGATCCCGCGAACGTCTGCGCGGGCGACGACCCTTGCGACAACAACGACCACGGCACCCACACCATGGGCACGATGGTCGGCGACGACGGCGCGGACAACAAGATCGGGGTGGCCCCGGGAGCCTCCTGGATCGCCGCCAAGGGCTGCGAGACGAGCTCCTGCTCCCAGGCGTCGCTGCTCGCCTCCGGTCAGTGGATGGTGGCCCCCACCGATCTGAACGGCCAGAACCCCCGGCCCGATCTCGCCCCCGACATCGTCAACAACTCCTGGGGCAGCACGGCCCACAACCCCTGGTACAAGGAGATCGTCAACGCCTGGCGGGCCGCGGGCATCTTCCCGGCCTTCTCCAACGGCAACGCCGGGCCCGGCTGCGCCACCAGCGGCTCGCCCGGCGACTACGTAGCCTCCTACAGCTCGGGCTCCTTCGACGCCAACAACGTGATCTCCAGCTTCTCCTCGCGCGGCGCGGGCGACGAGGGCGGCATCAAGCCGAATGTCGCCGCCCCCGGCTCCAATGTGCGCTCCTCCGTCCGCAGCGGCGGATACGCGTCGCTCTCCGGCACCTCCATGGCCTCACCGCACACCGCCGCCACGGTCGCCCTGATCTGGTCGGCCTCCCCGTCGCTCCACGGCGACATCGCGCAGACCGAGGCGCTGATCGACCAGACCGCGGTGGACGTGGACAGCACCGGCTGCGGCGGCACCCCCGCCGACAACAACGTCTTCGGCGAGGGCCGGCTCGACGCGCTCGCCGCCGTCCAGGGCGCCCCGCGCGGACCCGTCGGCGCGCTGTCGGGCACGGTCACCTCCGGCGGCTCGCCCGTGCCCGGAGCCCGGGTCGTCGCCGACGGACCCATCGACCGCACCGCCGTCACCTCCGCCGACGGCGGATACTCCTTCCCGGCCCTGTCGGCCGGTGAGTACGCGCTCGCGGTCTCCAAGTTCGGCTACGCCACCGGATCCGCGAACGCGACCGTGACCGAAGGGGGCGCCGCCACCCGCGACGTCGACCTGACCCAGGCCCCCTCGGCGAAGATCTCCGGCACGGTCGTCTCACCCGCCGGACCCGCCGGGGGAGCGACGGTCACCGTCTCCGGCACCCCCGTGACCACCACGGCGGACGCCGAGGGCCGTTACGAGCTGACCCTGCCGCACGGCGAGTACGACCTCCGCGCCTCCCACTCCTCCCGCTGCCTCAGCCCGGGGAGCGTCCGGATCAACGTCGTCGCGGACGCCGCCGTCCGGATCGACCTCCAGGAGCGGGTCGACTCCTTCGGCCATGTCTGCGCCACCGGCAGCCGCGCCTATGTGCCCGGCGACCGGCAGCTGGCCCTGACCGGCGACAACACCACCGAGCGGGTCGAACTGCCCTTCCCCGTACCGCTGTACGGGAAGAACTACAGCGCGGCCCATGTGGGCACCAACGGCACGGTGAGCTTCGGCGGAGCGCACACCAGCGACACCAATGTCCAGATCCCCAGCACGGCCACCCCGAACGCGGCGCTGTACCCGTTCTGGGACGATCTGATGCTGATCGGCGAGGGCTCCGGCGTCTTCACCGGGGTCGTGGGCACCGCGCCGCACCGGTCGTATGTCGTGGAATGGCGGAACATCGCGCACTGGTCCGCCCAGTCCGACCGGTTCTCCTTCTCGGCGCTGATCGGTGAGGACGGCCGGGTCTCCTACCACTACAAGGGCACCACGGGCGCCGGTCTCAAGGCTGGATCGGGCGCGACGGTCGGAGTGGAGAACGCGACCGGTACCGACGCCTTCCTCTACTCGTACAACGCCGCCTCCCTCAGCGACGGACTGTCGGTGTCCTTCCGCACCGACCGGAAGGGCGTGGTCCGCGGCACGATTCTCGACGCCAACGACGGCAAGGGCGTCGAGGGCGCGACGGTCACCGTGGGCGCCGGCCAGTCGGCGGTGACCGCTGTCACCGGCGCGGACGGCGGCTATCTCGCCCAGGCGCCGACCGGCGACCAGCCCGTCACCGTGGCCGCCGCCGCGTACCAGCGGGTGGAGACCACCGTCAAGGTCGGCGCGGACAGCGTCGTCGCGCTCGACGAGTCGCTCAAGACCGGCAAGGTCTCCTCCTCGCGGAGCGCGCTCGACATCATCGCCCCCGGGGACCAGCGGCGCACCCGCACCCTGGAGCTGTCCAACCCGGGCTTCGGCACCTCCTACACCGTCGCCGAGGACGCGCCCTGGCTGTCCGTCAGCCCGGCCGCAGGTGAACTGGCGACCGGGGCGAAGCAGCCGCTGACCCTGTCGGCGGACACCGCCGGTCTGACGCCGGGCACCGTCCTCACCGCCGATGTCCGCGTCGAGTCGCAGAGCGGCCGTACCCCGGTGCTGACGATCCCGGTCAAGATCGTCGTACCGCGCTATCAGACCGCGCTGGACTCCGGGGCGAACGCCGCCGCGGTGGACGGCCTCGGCGACACCTGGACGCCGGACCGCCGGTACACCAGCGGATCGTACGGCTACCAGGGCAGCACCTCGGCCAAGTCCACCACTCGGACCATCAGCGGCACCGACGACCAGCGGCTCTTCCGTACCGCCCGCGACGGCATGTACGAGTACCGCTTCGACCAGGTGCCAGGTGGTGTCTACACGGTGGAACTCGGCTTCGCCGAGCTGTCCGGCACCCGGCCCGACCAGCGGGTCTTCGATGTGCTCGTCGAGGGCACCGAGGTGCTGCCCGCCATGGACATCGCCCTGGAGGCGGGGGCGTCGTACACGGCGGTGCAGCGCTCCTACACCGCCACCGTGACCGATGGAACGCTCAATGTGCGCTTCGTCGGGACCAAGGGCAAGCCCCTGGTCAACACGGTCCGGGTGACGGAGCGTCCCGACAAGAGCTGACGGACGATCCGAGCGAACGGGCGGCTCATACGGCTCATACGACCCATACGGTACGAGCCGTATGGGCCGCCCTCCCGCCGGGCCCGACCCGGGCCGGCCGCGCGGTCGGCGGAGCGGCATACCGCCCGGCCCCGTCAGCCCGGCCGCCGGCACCACGGCAAGCGGGTCGGCTGAATGTCGCACGACGCTCGGCGCCGGCGCTGAGTAGGGTCGGCACAGCCGGCGGGGGCGGGCGGAATCCGCCGGTGAGACGGTCCCCCTCCGCCCCGCACGGAGGTGGATATGACCTTGCATCAGCCGCTGCCCGGCCTCGGACGGGTCGGGCTCTTCTGCGGAACACTGGACCAGCTGTCCGTCGGCCATCTGCGCGACACGGTCGCCGAGATCGACGAACTCGGCTACGGCACGCTGTGGTGGAGCGAGGCCGTGGGACGGGAGACGTTCACCCAGGCGCTGCTGGTGCTCGGCGCCACATCACGGCTGGTGGCCGCCACCGGTATCGCCAATGTCTGGGCCCGGGACGCGACAGCGGCCAACGCCGCCGCCCGGACCCTGATCGAAGCCCACCCCGACAGGTTTCTGCTCGGGCTCGGCATCAGCCACGGGCCGCTCATCGACTCCGTACGCGGCGAGGGCCGGGTCTACGAGAAGCCCCTCGCGCGGATGAGCGCCTACCTCGACGCCATGGACTCCGCGGTCTACACAACCGCCGGATCCGAGCTGCCGCGCCCGCCCCGGCTGCTGGCCGCGCTCGGGCCGCGGATGCTCGACCTGGCCCGGGAGAAGGCCGAGGGAGCGCTCACCTATCTCGTCACCCCCGAGCACACCGCCCGCGCCAGGGCCGCCCTCGGGGCCGGAAGCCTGCTCGCGGTCGAACAGGCCGTGGTGCTCACCGCCGACCGCGAGACCGGGCTGCGCCGGGGCCGGGCGCACCTGGAGTTCTATCTGGGCCTGCCGAATTACCTCGACAACCTCAAGCGTCTCGGCTTCACCGAGGCGGACTTCGCGGACGGCCTCAGCGACCGGCTCGTGGAGGCGCTCGTGGTGTGGGGCGACGAGGACGCGGTCCGCGCGGCGGTCACGGCCCACCGCGAGGCGGGCGCGGACCATGTCTGCCTCCAGGTGCTGGGCGAGACCGCTCAGGATCTCCGGCTCGACGATCTGCGGACGCTCGCCCCGGCGCTGCTGAGCTGAGCGGACGCGCGCCTCGGCGCGGCGAGCCGACCGGCCGACCGGACGCCCGCCCCGGCGGTGTGGGCCGACCGGCCGCTTGCCCCCGCGGTGCCGAGCCGAGCGGACACCGCCGGGGCACGAGGGCGCGGGGCCGGAAGTCGCCGGCCGCGCGCCTCAGCTCCAGGGGTTCGTCGGCTGGTCGTTGATCGCCGTCCAGAAGCGCGTCCCCAGCGGCACGTCCCCGTAGGCCCAGTAGCTCCAGCCGCCGGAGTGCTCCAGCGCGGGTCCGTACCGTCCGTCGTGGAATTCGGCCATCCGCCAGCCGGCGCCGAGACTGTTCGCGCACACCCCGTCCGCGAGAGCGCGGCTGGTCAGCCTGTTCCCCCGGATCGGACTGGTCGCCGCGACCTGGCCGCGCGCCCAGCCCGCGTAGAAGTCGGGGGTGATGCCCGCCGGGACGGGGCTTCCGGTGATCTTCAGACAGAGCAGCGGAAGGGACGCCGTCGTCGGGGTGTCGCCCGTGTAGGGGTTGCTGAGCGGACCGCCGCCCACGCGGACCGTGCCGCTCGGGCCGTCGCCGAGGAGCGTCCAGGTCATGGCCGTCGCGGCGGCCGGGGCGGGAGGGGCGGCGGACGCGGGGGCCGCGGTCGTCGCCAGGGCCGCCACGACGGCGGCACAGAGAGCCAGACCTGACGTGAATCTGTGCAAGGGGGTCTCCTCACCGGGGTGATACTCACGTGATATGCCTCACCGTTGGTGGATTCTTCACGTGTTTCACCGGTTCTCCATAGACGAGAACCGGTCAGGGCGTCGTCAGTATGTGACGGAGATCCGGCGAGCCGGACCGTCCACCCGGATCCGTCCCCCCACCGGAATCACCTGCTGCGGGTCGGTGTGGCCCAGCTCGACGTCGAACACCGCCATGGCGTCGGGGGCGTACTCGCGCAGCGCGCGCAGCACCGCCGCCCGCTGCCGCTCGCGGTAGCCGGCCCGCTCCGGGGAGCCGAGCGGCTGTTCGAACGACCAGCTCTTCGCCCGCCCCATGAGCAGCGCGGGGAACTGCCGCAGCAGTCCGCGCTCGCCCATGCTCCGCAGAATCCAGTAGACCTCCCGATCGCTCGGCATGTCCTCCGAGGTCTCCAGGAAGAGCACATGTCCGCGGTACTCCTCGGCCGGCAACACCTCCCGGCCGGCCATCAGCAGCCAGGAGAGCACCTCCAGATTGCCGCCCCAGCCGGGACCTTCGACGGTGCGGTCCCCCTGGTGCCAGAACCACCCCTCGGCGGGTTCCGTCCCGGGCTCGCCGTCGAAGGTGCGCGGGTCGTCCCAGGGGCGGTCGACGTCTCTGTAGTCGTCGGAGGGGGAGAGCTCGTACTCACCGGAGGTGAAGAGCGCGGCCCGCAGCGAGCGCTCGGTCAGCGGATGCAGCGCGCCGGGGCGGCCGAGCTCGGCCATCACCGTGCCGCCGTGATAGGCGACGATGCCCAGATTCCGCAGGAACAGCAGGAGATTGGTGCAGTCGCTGTAGCCGAAGAACGGCTTGGGGCAGGCCCGGATCAGTTCGCGGTCGAGGTAGGGGAGGACGGTGATCTGGTCCTCGCCGCCGATGCTGGAGACCACCGCCTTCACGGCGGGGTCGGCGAAGGCCGCGTTGACGTCGGCGGCCCGCTGCCGGGGAGTCGCCCCCATCGTGCGGGTCGTCGGATACTCGGCCACCCGGAGGCCGAAATCGTTGCGCAGCCTGCTCAGCCCCAGTTCATAGGGGAGGGGGAAGAGCCCGGGCAGACCCGACGAGGGGGAGATCACCGCGACGAGATCGCCGGGGCGGGGCTTGGGGGGATGAAGGGCGACGTTCATCGGATGATCTTAGGGGTGGACGGATTCCGGCCCGTCAGGTTTTCCGCGCCCGCCGCCCCGGCCCCGGCCCCGCCGCTCAGACCATGTGCAGCGCGAGCGGCAGGGTGATCAGCGCGATGACCGTCTGACCGGCGGTGATCGCCGACATCAGCGGCGCGTTCCCGCCCATCCGGCGGGCCAGGACATACGCGGACGCGGCGGTGGGCAGCCCCTGGATCAGCACCACCGCGGTGGCCGCCGTTCCGCCGACGCCCCAGAGCCGGCAGAGCCCCGCGGCGAGCAGCGGCAGCGCCACCAGCTTGGCGGCCGTGGACACCGCCAGCGCTCTGGTGACCTTCGGATGGCTGCGCCAGGACAGGGCCGCCCCCACACAGATCATTCCGCAGGCGAGCGCCGCGTCGCCGAGCACGTCCGCGGTACCGAGCAGGGCGGCGGGGACGGGAAGCCCGCTGAGGTTGACCACGAGCCCGGCGGCGCAGCCGAGGATCAGCGGATTGGCGGCCAGCTGGCGCGGCAGCGACCCCATCCCCCCGGCGCCGCTGCCGTGGCGCACCAGCACGGCCACACAGACGACGTTC
>NZ_VCLA01000168.1:12644-14043 GCF_009600885.1 Streptomyces jumonjinensis | reverse complement strand
GGCCGCCGCGAGGGCGAAGACCGCCACCCCGTCCGCGCCGTGGAGACCGGCCGCGACGATCACGCCGACATAGGTGTTCAGCCGGATGCTGCCCTGGAGTACGGAGGTGAACGCGGGCCCGTCCAGCACCAGCAGCCGCCGCACGGCCAGCATCAGCGCGGTGACGGCGAGCGTCGAGCCGAGCAGCGCGCCCAGCATCGGCAGGGGCTCGACGAGATCCAGGTCGGCCCCGGAGATGGAGGAGAAGAAGAGGGCGGGCGACAGCACGAAGTAGGTCAGCCACTCCAGCCGGTCCCAGAACTCCCGGTCGCCGAGGGAGGCACGGCGCCGCAGCGCCCAGCCGAGAACGATGAGCAGGGCGACGGGTACGACGGCGTTGAGGGTGACGGTCATCGGCCGAGCATGAGGTAATGGGTCAGTGCACTTCAACCATGACAATCGGATCGGCCCGGAGCTCGCCGCGGCGCTCGTCAACGCCGCCGAGGGAGCCGATCTGGAGCAGGTGCTGCGCGACCACGCCATCCGCTGGCCCGAACTCGACGCCACCGCTGCCCGGGCGCTGCGCGCCTGGGCCCGCCGGCTCCGCGCGGCCTTCACGGCGACCGGTGCGGAGCAGCGCTGCTCCGCCGTCAACGAACTGCTCGACGAGGCCGCCGGGCGGATCCATCTGACGACCCATGACGGTCTCCGACCCCATCTGCATCTGGTCTCCGACCATCGCGACGTCGTGGCGCGGGTCAAGGCGGTCACCGCCGGCGGCCTCGCGATCCTGACCGCCTGGACGGGCGGCACCCGGCTCGGCGGCTGCGACCGGGACCGGTGCGAGCGGGTGTTCGTCGACACCTCGCGCGGTGGCCGCCGCCGCTACTGCACCGCCCGCTGCGGCAACGCGGACGCGGTCGCCCGGCACCGGTCCGCCCGCCGCGCCGCGGACCCCGCGAGCTGACCGGTCCGGCCGGGGCGAGCCGGACCTCCCGGGCCCTCCGCCGCCGTCCCGGTCCGCCCCTACCGGCGCGTACTCCCCGCCCGCGCTGCGGAAGTGGCCGGGGAACACTCATGGAGTCGGCGAAATCGAAGGGGTGTACGGTGCGGCCGTCGGCGAGATGATGGGCCCGCGAAACCGTGCGACATCAGGGGGCGTACGGCGGTGGCTGTGGCCGGCGCCGTGACCGCGACGACGACTGACGCGGTCGACGGGACACCGGAGTACGCCGCCGCACCTGGGCGGGGCCCGGCCCCGCCGTACCGCCCCGGACCACCCGTACACCGGGTCACCGACCGCATCCAGCGGCCGGGACCCGCCCCGCACGACCTGCCGGCATCGATGTACACCCGCGCGACCTGCCCCGCCGGCCCCACGGCGCGACGCACCCGGCCCCGCGGAGCGCCGCGTGACCGC
>NZ_VCLA01000168.1:3893-12221 GCF_009600885.1 Streptomyces jumonjinensis | reverse complement strand
CGCCGCCTCCCCCGAGCGCATGCCCGTGAGCCTCCCAACCCCCCCCCCGGAGAGCAGCATGGCCACCGCCCTGCCCGACCCCCTCTCGCCCCCCGCCGGCGCGGCCCCCGGCGACCGTCCGCGCGCCGCCGACCAGGACGCCCGGCTCGCCGACCTGATCGAGACCGAACTCAACGGGTCCCTCCCGGCCGTCACCGCCCTCGGCCTCGGCTCCGCCGCCCGGCACGCCCTGCTGCCCGCGGGCAGACTGCTCCGCCCCCTGCTGCTGGTACGCAGCGCCCTCGCGGTCGGCGGCGCGGTCGGTCCGGTACTGCCCGCCGCGGTGGGACTGGAGTGCGTCCACGCGGGCAGCCTCGTCCATGACGACATCATCGACGGCGACCGGACGCGACGCGGAAGACCCGCCGTCCACGACCGGTTCGGCCCGGCTACCGCGATCGTCACGGGCAACGCCCTCTTCTTCTCCTGGTTCGAGGCGCTCTGCGAGTGCGCGGCACGCGGAGTGCCCGAGACCAGGGTCGCCGCCGCCTGCCGGATACAGGCCGAGGCCGGACGCCGGATCTGTGAGGGCGCGGCCCGGGAACTGACGCTGGCGGGCCGTCTCGACACCGCCGTCGACGACTATCTGGAGATGGCCCGTCTGAAGACCGCGGTGCTCATCTCGGCCGCCTGCCGCATCGGCGCGGTGCTCGCCGGGGGCCGCACCGCGGACACCGAGGCGCTCGCCGCCTTCGGCGAACACCTGGGCATGGCCTTCCAGATCCGGGACGACCTCCTGCCCTACGGCCGGTCCCCGGGCGCGGCGGGCAAGCCCGCCGACAGCGATCTGCGCAATCAGCGCCCGACGCTGCCCGTACTGCTCGCCCGGGACCGCGCCTCCGCGTCCCAGCGCGCCGAGCTCCGCCGGGCGTTCGCCGCCCTGCCGGACCCCATGACCGCCGCGCTCATCCGCCGTCTCGTCGTCACCACCGACGCGCACACCGCGGCTGCCCGGCTCGCCGAGAAGCACGCCGCCCGGGCCTTCAGGGACCTGGCCCGGCTGCCGGAGACCGCCCACCGCCGAAGGCTCGCGGCGCTCGCCGTCACCGCGCTCGGCAGGGCCGGGCCCGCCCGCCGGCGCCCATGACGCGGCGACCGCGCGCGCCCTGAGCCCCCGGGACCGCCGGCCGAAGGCTCAGCCAGGAGACCGCTGCCCGAACGACCGCTGCCCGGACGACCGCTGCCCGGACGACCGCTGCCCGGACGACCGCCGGCCGGTCGGCCGCCGGCCGCACCAGCGGAGTCACGCCGCCGCACCAGCCGCCGTACACCGAGAAAACGGGGCCTGGCCCCATGGCCCCGGTCTCCGGCCCCGAGGACTGCCAAGGAGTGGTCATGAGCACCGTCATACCGATCGCCGCCCCGCCCCGGGGGATGCCGCTTCTCGGGCACGCCCTGTCGCTGCTCCGCGACCCCCTGGGGGTCATCACCGCACTGCCCGCCCAGGGGGATCTGGTCCGGCTGCGCCTCGGGCCGCGGGAGATCGTCGTGGTCTGCGATCCCCTGCTCACCCGTCAGGTCCTGATGGACGACCGCACCTTCGACAAGGGAGGCGCGCTGTTCGAACGGGCCGCCGAGGTGCTCGGCGACGGCATGGTCACCTGCCCGCACGCCCGCCACCGGCGTCAGCGGCGGCTCGCCCAGCCGTCTTTCCACCCCAGCCGGGTGTCCGGCTTCGGCGAGGTGATGGCGGATGAGTTCGACACCGCCTCCCGGTCCTGGCACGACGGCCAGATCATCGATATGAGCAGCGAGCTCGCGACGCTGACCCTGCGGATCGCGGTGCGGACGATGTTCTCCGCGGCGCTGCCCCCCGACGCCGTCCGGGGCCTGGTGACGGACTTCTCGTATCTCGTGGAGAGCGCCATGCGGCGTACCCTGGCGCCGCGCTCGCTCACCCGGATTCCGACGCCTGGCAACCGGCGCTACGAACGGGCGCGTCTCCGCTGCCGACGCGTGGTCGGCGACCTCATCGCCGAGCGCCGCGCCGAGGGGACGGACCACGGCGATCTGCTCTCCTCACTGCTGCTGGCCCAGGACCCGAACAGTGCGGAGGGGCCCGCCGCCATGAGCGACCAGGAGGTGAGCGACCAGGTCCTCACCTTCTTCTTCGCGGGGTCGGAGACCGTCGCCGGAGTGCTGGTCTGGGCGCTGTCCCTGCTCGCGCGGCATCCGGACGTCGAGGCCCGGCTCCATACGGAGGTCGACGCCGTCCTCGCGGGCGCTCCCGTCACCACGGCCGATGTGCCCCGGCTCGAACTGACCGGACGGATCGTCTCCGAGACGCTGCGGCTGCACCCTCCCGCCTGGCTGCTGTCCCGTGTCGTCACCCGGGACACCGAACTCGGCGGAGTCCCGATGCCGGCCGGCACCGAGATCGGCTTCAGCCCCTACCTCATCCACCGCAGACCGGATCTGTACCGGGACCCGGATGCGTTCGACCCGGACCGCTGGCTGGGCACGCCGCCCGCCCGCGCCGCCTACATCCCTTTCAGCAGCGGCGCCCGGATGTGCATCGGCGACCGCTTCGCGCTGCTGGAGGCCGGGCTGGCGCTCGCCGCCATCACCTCCCGCTGGAGCCTGCGCCAGCTCACCCCGCACAATCCCCGGCCCTCCATGAAGGGCATGCTGAGCCCGAACGAGATGCGGATGCGGATCGTCGCGCGCCCCCGGGCCGATGGCGGCGGGCGCTGAGCCCGCGGCGACCCACCACCACGACAGCCGAAAGGACTCCGCCCATGCTCAAGCCGTGCCCCGGGCTCACCCCCGGCACCCGTGTGCGTCTCCCGGAGATCGGCCACTACCTCTTCTGCGAGCTGCACCCCGACCACGCGGCCATCATCAGGGAGAACGACGACTGGACCGCGGGCGCCCTGCTCGCCGGCCGTCCGGCCGACGAGATCGCCCGGACCCGCGAGATCCTGGGCAGCCAGCTGACCTGCATGGCCTATCCGCACGGCGACCGCGACCGGGTCTACGACATCTGCAACATCACCGACTTCGGCTTCGTCGTCGACGACGATCTCGCCCGTATGCTCGGCCCGCACGGCTGGACCGGGACCGCCGCGCGGCTGACGGTCGACCGCTATGCGGAGGCCATCTGGGAGAGCGCCCTGGGCAAGACCCCGCCGGACGCCCCGTTTCCCCCCGAGGCCGTACGGGAGCTCTTCGGCCGGATCCGCTCCCGCGTCGGCGAGGACTTCTTCGAGCGGCTGCTGAAGGGCATGGCGTCCTGGCTGGCGGAGGGCCAGACGGAGGAGCTCGCCCCCGTCGTCGCCGATCACCCCGACCCGCTGGCCCCCTATCTCCGGCTCCGGCGCAAGAGCGCGGGATGCGTCGCCTACGAGGGCTACTCCCAGTACGTCCTCGGCATCGAGAACCTCGCCGACGCCCTGGCCACCGAGGAGGTCCGCGCGTACCACCGGGCCACCACCGCCTCCTGGGTGCTGCCCAACGACCTCTTCTCCTTCCGTACCGAGTGCTTCGGCGGGGACCACAACAACGCCGTGTGTCTGCTGCGCCGGGTGCGAGGGCTGAGCCTTCAGGAAGCGGTCGACGACGTCGCCGCCCGGATCGGCGCGGCACAGCTGGACGTTCTGGAGCAGTACGACAGGATCACGGCGTCCCCGCGGGCCGGCGCCGAACTGGAGACGTATCTGCTGACGCTTCAGCACGTCGCCGCCGCGAATCTCCGGTGGAGCTATATGACGCCGCGCTACCACGGGGAGAACTTCCGGTGGAACGGCGTGCTCAGCGGTGAGCTGACCCTGGACCCCGGCCACACCCGCTTTCCCGCCGTCGTCCCCGTTCCGCGCCCGGCGGTGCACAGGCTGCTTGAGGCCGGAAGCCCGAGCCCGGGGGCCTGAGGCCGAAGAGCCCTGAACGGCCCCGCAGGACCGTCTGTCAAGGAACGCGCCGTCCGGTTCGGTCGAAGGAGTGGACCGGGCGGCGTGTCGGTTCGCTCGGGGAGAGGCATGGACAGAGCACCTCCGAGAAGACGCCGCCGGCGTCTGTCGAGGAAGAGGTGACCTGGTGCGTTCCACCCCGATGACCAAGGCACGGCGGGCATTCGCCGCGGCGGCCGTGCTGGCCGCCGCCGTCCTGGCGCCTCCCGCCTCAGCAGCGCAGCCGGCCGAGACGGACCGGGCGCGGGCGGACTTCACCGCCCGGATCATGACCTTCGCGGACAAGTGCGTCGATGTGCGCGGAGGCAGTCTCGGCAACGGCGCGCTGATCATCCAGTACCGGTGCACCGGGGAGGTGAACCAGAACTTCAGAGTCGTCGATCAGGGCGGCGTCGTCCAGATCAGAACGTTCGCCAACCGATGTCTCGATGTGGCGGAGGGCAGTACCGGCAACAACGTGCCGATCCTGCAATGGGATTGCACCGGGTCGGTGAACCAGAGGTTCCGTATCGAGTATCTCAGCAGCGGCGAGGTGTACATCAAGACCTTCGCCGACAAGTGCCTGGATGTACGGGGCGCGAGCACCGGCGATGGCGCCCAGATCATCCAGTACCAGTGCACCGGACAGTTCAACCAGCGCTTCCGCCTGAGCTGAACCGCCGCCGGGCATCCGCACCGCCGGCCGGCTGGAGCCGGGGCTGTGAAGACGCTCCCTGGTCCGTCCGGGCGGGCGGAGTCTCGCGGGCGCGCAGCCGGCGCAGCATCCGGGCGTCCTCGAAACCCACCTGGCGTGCGGCGGACTCGGCCGTGGCGCCGTGGTCGGTGAGATGCCGGGCGCGCTCCAGCCGCAGGGTCTGCTGATAGCGCAGCGGGGTGAGCCCGCCGGTGGCCCGGCCGAACAGCCGGGTGAGGGTCCGCTCGCTGACTCCGCCGCGGGCCGCCAGACAGGCCAGCGGCAGCGGTTCGGTGAAGCGCGCGTCGATCAGGTCCTGGACGCGGTGGACGGTGTCGTCCAGATGGGCGCGGTGCCGCAGCATCGCGCTGGTCTGCGGCTCATGGCCGTTGCGCCGGGCGTAGACGACCATGCCGCGCGCCACCTGGGCGGCGAGCGCCGGACCGTGCCGGACCGCCAGCAGATGCAGCGCGAGATCGATGCCGCTGGCGATCCCCGCCGAGGTGACCACCCGGTCGTCGGAGGTGAACAGCACATCCCGCACCACCGTGGCCCGGGGATGGAGGGACGCCAGCTCGTCCTGGAGATCGTGGTGCGTGGTGCACCGGCGTCCGTCCAGCAGCCCCGCCCGGCCCAGCGCGTGTGCCCCCGCGCATACGCTGGCGACGGTTCCGCCCGCCGTGTGGTGCGAGCGCAGCGCGCTGAGCGCCGCCGGGTCCGGCACCGGTCCGGCGCACAGGGTCGAAGCCCGCCATCCCGGCACCAGAATCAGATCGTCGGGGGCCAGCTCGGGCCAGTCGGTGCGCGCGGTCAGCGGCAGCCCCTGGGCGCTGACGATCTGCTCCCGCTCCGCGACATAGCCGAGGCGGTACGGCTGCCCGAAGTCCGCGGCCGTGCTGAACACCTGGGCCGGTCCGGCCAGATCGAGCAGATGGACTCCGGGCAGCAGCAGAAAGACGACCTGGCTCACGCCGTGACCGCTCCCGTTTCCCGCTCCAGTCCGGCCACGGTCGCGATCCTGGCGAACCGGTCGCGCAGGACCGCCTCCGTACGCTCGACGATGTCGTCCGCGCTCAGCGAGCCGATCGGCTCCGTCGTCGTCGCGTCGGTGACGAACACGACCCGGTAGCCGAGATCGCTCGCGAGCCGGGCGGTGGTCTCCACACACTGCTCGGTACGGATGCCGCAGACCGTCACCTCGCCGACGCCGGCGGAGGTCAGCAGCTGTTGCAGCGGGGTGGTGGTGAACGCGTTGTGGGAGGTCTTGTGGAGCACCTGCTCATCGGGGGCCGGGGCCGTCAGCCCGTCCATCGGGCGCACATGGCCCAGTGCCGGGTCGAAGACGCCTCCGCTGCCGGGCTCGGAGTGCAGCACCCAGATCACCTGATCGCCCCGCTCACGGAAGAGCCGCACCAGCCGGTTGACCGGATCGGCGATCTCCGGCCGGGCGATCCGCGCCCACTCCGGGCGGGCGCGGAAGGACTCCTGGACATCGATCACTAGCAGCGCTTTTCTCATGCCCCCAGTCTGACCTGGGGCGGCGTCGCGGTGGCAGTCCCGATCCAGGCCCGCGCCGGAACGATCCGGTCAGGGTCCGGGATTGTTCCGATCCCGGTCCATGCCCATGCCTGCCCCCGCTCCGTCGGTCTTCCGGCCGTGGTCCGCCGGCGGAGCGAGTCCGCGGTGCCTACGGCCGGAGCGGGTCCCGGCGGGCCAACAGCCGCGACCGTGGCCCGATCACGCGCCGTCCCGGGGTCGACGGGCTCACTCCCGCCCGGCGCGGAGCCGCGACGGCGTCAGCTGCGAGCGCCCGGTGACTCCCAGCTTGAGGTACACCCGGGTCAGATGCTGCTCCACCGTGCTCACCGTGATCACCAGCCGGGTGGAGATCTCCCGGTTGGTGTGCCCGTTCGCCGCGAGGGAGGCGACCCGCCGCTCGGCCTCGCTGAGCACCGTGCCGTCCTCCCCGCCGCTCTTCGGCGGCCCGGCCGTGAGAGCCGGCCCCGCGCCGCCGTCGCCCGGCGCGACCGTCCGCAGCAGCCGGGGATCCGCGCGGCACTCCCTGGCGGTCGACACGGCGAGCCGGGCGGTGGCACGCGCCCGCTCCCGCAGCCCCGCCGCCCCCTGGGCAGCCGCCAGATCGGCGAGGGCACGGGCGAGTTCATACCGGTCGCCGCAGTGGGTGAGGACGCCCACGGCCTCGTCGAGGATCGCCGGCCGGAGGCGTACGTCGCTGACCGACGCCAGCAGCCGCAGGGTGACTCCCCTCGCCCGGGACATGCCCAGCCGGTTCCGCGCCAGCTGCTCGTCGACGAGGGCGCGGGCCCGGGCCAGGTCGCCGAGTGCCAGACACGCGCCCGCCGCCTCCGCCCGCCAGAGCAGATGTCCGGGCGCGTCGACTCCCCACGCGGTCAGCCGGGCGCCGCAGGCGAGGAAGTCGCCGAGCGCCGCCCGGAACCCGCCCGTCGCCGCGTGATGGCGCCCTCGCGCGTAGAGATACGACGGTCCGAACAGCGAGGAGAGGAAGGCGTCCGGCGCCGGTCCGCGCAGCAGCTCGGCCGCTTCGGCGGGCCTGCCCATCGCCGTGAGAGCCGTGATCAGCGTGCTCAGCGGGGCCCCGGCATGGCCGCCCCAGCCCTCCAGGGTGATCCGGTCGACAGCGGTACGCGCCTGTGCCTCGGCGTCGGCCAGCGCGCCCCGGCGCAGCGAGATCTCCGCCGACACGGCGGCGAACAGCGCCTGCCAGCCCGAGGTGTGCGGACGGGCGGCGGCCTGCCTCAGCAGGCGCGCGCTCCATCGCGCCGCGCTGTCGCACCGCTCCTGGCAGACCAGGGCCAGCAGCGCGGAGCAGAGGGGTTCCAGGGTCCGGCCGTCCAGCGCGAGCGTTTCGAGGATGTGTTCCGCGTGCGCGGCGGTCTCCTCGCAGGCCGTCCCGGTCAGCGCCTTCAGCAGCACCTCCGTACCGGGCTCCGGGGGCCCGCCGTCGGGGAAGGGCGCCCCGGGCCGGCCGGCCCGGTCCCTTCCGTTCCCGGCGGGCGGCGGCCGGCGCCGGGAGAGGGGCGGAGGGGCGAGGGCGAGCCGTCCACCGGGGACGCCCGCGGGCCGCGCCGCGGCATGGGCTTCCCCGGTGTCCGTACCGGCGGGCCGCCGGACCCGTTCCGCCGTCTCCACGGGCCGGCCGTGCCAGCTCAGATGCCGGGCCGCGCGGGTCCCGAGCCCGGCGCCCAGCCGTCCGGTGCGCAGGGCGTCCGCCAGTTCGGGCAGATGACGCCGGGTCAGCGCGGGGGAGATCCGCCATTCGGCGTCGGCGAGTTCGAGCAGGGCCTCGGCGCGCAGCGCGTCGCCCCGCAGCGCGTCGGCGATCAGCCCGAGGTACTCGGCCGCCAGGTCGGCGCGGTCCTCGGCCAGCAGCTGCCGGGCGGCCTCCCGCAGCACGCTCCGCGCCCAGGGGCCGTCCGCGTCGCCCGCGTCCGCGAGCCGCTCCGCCACGACGCGCGCGGGCGCTTCGGCACGGTGCAGCAGCCGGGCCGCGCGCGCGTGCAGCCGGGGCAGTCCGGCGGCCGGTGCGTCATCCCGTACGGCCGCGAGCGCCGCAGGATGCCGGAAGCGTCCCGAGACGAGCGCCCCGGCGGCCTCCAGCGCACCGACCGACTGCCGCACCTCGGCCCCGTCGATCTCCAGCAGCTCCGCGACCAGCGCGGGCGTCGCCGA
>NZ_VCLA01000168.1:2120-3378 GCF_009600885.1 Streptomyces jumonjinensis | reverse complement strand
CAGAGCCCCGAGCAGCAGGGGATTGCCGCCCGTCGCCTCGTAGCAGGACGCGGCGAACGCGGCGGGCACCGGGACGCCGAGCCGTCGCTCGGCCAGTCGCCGGGTCCCCGCGCGCGACAGCGGCAGCAGCCGCAGCCTCCGGTGGTACGGCAGCCGCAGACACTGGTCGTGCAGCGAGGAGGGAGCGCGGCGCGGCGCGGTCTCGGCGAGGACCAGCAGCACCCGGGCCGAACGGATCCGCCGGGCGAGGAACGCCAGCGCCTGAGCGGACTCCTCGTCGATGAGCTGGACATCGTCGACGGCGACGACCAGCGGGCGCTCCCCGGCGGCCGTCAGAGCCCCGGCCCACAGCTCCCGGGCGCCGAGCGCCCCCGCCGGGCGGTCTTCCCGGCGGTGGCCGTCCTGCCCGCGCGGTGCGACGGGCTCGGCGCCCCGGGCGAGGCCCGGCACGCCGTACAGCAGTCGCCGGACCACGCCCATGGCCGGCTCCTCCCCGGCCGGGAGTCCGCTCGCTCTGAGCACCATGGCGCCCGACGCCGCCGCGTCCTCGGCGAAGACGTCGAGCAGGGTGCTCTTTCCCGTGGCCGGGGGGCCGCTGACCCAGGCGACGGACCCTCGGGAGTTCCGGCAGCCGTCGAGCAGAAAGCGAAGACGGTTCCGTTCGTCGTCGCGTTCTTCGAGATACAGTTTGATCATCCCCCTGAGTGCGCCGAATTCCGCCCTGCCGCGGTGCTCCGCCGCTATCCGTTCACCATGCCCGCTCACGCCGGTGAATCGCCCCCTTCGTGCGGAGAGGGCCGCGAGATCGCTTTTCCGGAGTGAGGCCGGATGAGCTATCGCGTCATGGGCCGATGAGGTGAAAGGGCGAAAGGGAAGAGGAATGAACCCTCCGCCGGACGAGGGGAGGAATCGCCGGCCGGTGTGGACTTCCGGCGGCCCGGGAGATGTTCCGGCCGGGGGAGAGCGGAGGCGGATCCCGTATCCGGCGGCAACCTCACGCTGAGCCTCCCCGGGGTGCGTTGACGCATGAGGGTCGGGCGCGATGGCGCACATCCGTCTCTTCCCCACGCGGATGGTCAGAAGGATCATCACTCCTTCGAGAGCGGGTGTCAAAACAAGATCAGTACTCGCGGCAAAGTTGGTCAAAAACTCAAATAGTGTGTTCTGTAATGCCTTTCTTCCGGTGAATGGGGGTCCGGCCCGGTCGGCCGATACGCAGGGAGCGGAGCGCCGTTCGGCGGCGGGACGTGAACAACAC
>NZ_VCLA01000168.1:0-1602 GCF_009600885.1 Streptomyces jumonjinensis | reverse complement strand
ATGAGTCCTTTGGAGACGTGCTGTGCCGGAAACGACCGTCAGGAGGAGACATGCGCACCGTGCAGAACGGACAAGCCACCGACAAGCTCTCCGTGGTGTACTCGGTCCACGTCGTCGAAGGCGGCGAGCAGGGATTCCTGGACGCGTATGAACGCATACGGAGATCCGTCGCCAGCGTCCCCGGGCATCTCATCGACCGGCTGGGAGAGCCGATCGACGACTCCCGCCAGTGGGTGATCACCAGCGAATGGGAGACCCCCGAGCACTTCTTCGCCTGGCAGCAGGGCGACGACCACCGCGCCCTGCTGGAACCGCTGCGCCGCTGGGTCGACCAGACGCAGTCGCTGCGGTTCCGGATCATCCAGGAGACCGTGGGAGCCAGGACATGACGCCCTCCGACGGCCCCGGCCCCGGCCCCGGCCCCGTTGCCGTCCTCGGCCTCGGATCGATGGGCAGCGGCCTGGCCACCCGCCTCCTGGACCGTGGAGTCCGGGTACGGGTGTGGAACCGCACGGCGGAACGCGCCGAGCCGCTCGCCCGCGCCGGGGCGACCGTCGCCGCCCATCCGGCCGACGCCATCGCCGGAACCAGGGCCGTCATCTGCACCGTGTCCGACAGCGAAGCCCTCGCCTCGGTGCTGCGCGGACCGGACGGGGTCCTCTCCCAGGGCCCGTACCCGGGCGCGCTGGTGTGCGCCAGCACCGTCGCCCCCGACGAGGTCGTCCGGCTCACCGGAGACCAGAAGTCCGTGCTGGACGTCGGCATGCTCGGCAACCGGGACCATGCCCGCACCGGTGAGCTGCGACTGTTCGTCGGCGGCGAGGAACGGGTCTTCGCCGCCGGGCGCCCGCTGCTCGACCTGCTCGGCAAGGAAGTCGTCCACCTCGGCGGCCTCGGCTCCGGCATGCGGATGAAGCTGCTGCTCAATCTGCTGATGGGCATAGAGGTCCAGGCGATGGCGGAGGCCGTCGAACTCGCGGCGGCCTCCGGCCTCGACCGGAAGCTCGTCCTGAAGGCCATCGCGGGCAGCGGCTTCGCCTCGCCCGTCATGGCCTTCAAAGCGAAGCGCCTGGCCACCGGGCACTTCGACCAGCCCGACTTCCGGCTGCGGCTGATGGCCAAGGATCTGCTGCTCGCCTCCGACCAGGCCGCGACCGCCGGACTGCGGCTGCCGCTGCTGTCCGCGGCCACCGAGACCCATGTACGCGCCACCGAGCAGGGGCACGGTGACGAGGACTGTGTCGCGGTCGCCCGGACCCTCACACCGAAACCGGGAACCCATCCATGATCATCGATATCCACGGTCATCTGTCCCCGCCGGAGGCCGCCCGCCGATTCCCCATGCCGCCCGCCCTCACCGACGTCGACGGGATGCTCGCCGCCCGCGCCCAGGCCGGGATCGACCTCACCGTCATCGGCAGCCCGGTCGGGGCGGGGGCGATGGCACGCGTCCCCGGAGTCGACAACTACCGTCAGCCGCGGGACCGTCTGCGGGCCTTCCACGCCTGGATGTCGGGGCTGATCCGCACCTTCCCCGACCAGCTCCGCGGCTATGTGTACGCCAACCCCTTCGGCGACGACGACCATCTGGAAGGGGTCCGG
>NZ_VCLA01000167.1:109075-109193 GCF_009600885.1 Streptomyces jumonjinensis | reverse complement strand
GGTCCGGGACACCCCTGACGGGCCGGAGTTGACCGTCTCCCTGAGCTGGGCGGGGCGACTGCTGGACGAGGAAGAGGCCGAAGGGTTCGGCCGGGCCTGGCTGCGGATGCTGGAGGGC
>NZ_VCLA01000167.1:108990-109065 GCF_009600885.1 Streptomyces jumonjinensis | reverse complement strand
CTCGGCCGCTTCACTGCCGGTTCCGGTGAGGGCTCCGCCCGGCCCTGGGAGCTGGCGGGTGAGACCGCGATCGGC
>NZ_VCLA01000167.1:108510-108980 GCF_009600885.1 Streptomyces jumonjinensis | reverse complement strand
CGAGGAAGAGGCCGAAGGGTTCGGCCGGGCCTGGCTGCGGATGCTGGAAGGACTGGCCGCTCACACCACCGACCCCACCGCGGGCGGACACACCCCCTCCGACTTCCCTCTGCTCAACCTCGCACAGCACCAGATCGAGGAAATCGAAGCCGGATTCGCCGACGAGAAGCGATAGCGATAGCCGACATAGGCACAAGCCGTTGTGAGGAGACAGAACGATGACCCGATCTCGATCCCTTGTCGAGGATGTGTGGCCGCTGTCGCCGTTGCAGGAAGGCATGCTGTTCCACGCAGGTTTCGACGACCGAGGTCCCGACGTCTACACCGTGCAATCGGCGCTGGATGTCAACGGCCCTGTGGAAGCGGATCGGCTGCGGACATCGTGGGAGGCGCTGCTGACCCGGCACGCCGCGCTGCGGGCATGCTTCCGTCCGGTGACCGGTGCGCAGATGGTGCAGGTCATTCCGCGT
>NZ_VCLA01000167.1:108127-108500 GCF_009600885.1 Streptomyces jumonjinensis | reverse complement strand
TCGGAACGGTTCGACCTCGCGGTCCCGCCGCTGCTGCGGCTGCTGCTGGTCCGCCTCGGCGAGGACCGCCACCGGCTCATAGTGACGTTCCACCACATCCTCATGGACGGCTGGTCGATGCCGATCGTGCTCAACGAGCTGTCGGCGGTGTACGCGGCAGGCGGCGATGTCTCCGTGCTGAGGCGGGCGGCATCGTACGGGGAGTATGTGGCATGGCTGAACCGCCAGGACAAGGAGGCGGCGCGGGCCGCCTGGCGGGCGGAGCTGACCGGGACCGACGAGCCGACGCTTGTGACGCCGTCGGACCGGACCCGGACCCTCGTACTGCCCGAGCATGTGATCGCCGATCTTCCCGAGGAACTCACGGGTGCTC
>NZ_VCLA01000167.1:107189-108117 GCF_009600885.1 Streptomyces jumonjinensis | reverse complement strand
GGGATCGATCTCGACCAGGTGCGGTCGGGAGGTCCGGAGGCCGGCCGGTTGGTGAAGGCGGTCAAGGAGCAGGTGCGGGCGGTTCCCGGTGATGGGCTCGGGTATGAGCTGCTGCGGTATCTCAATCCTGAGACCGGTCCTGTGCTGGAGGCCGCACCGGCCGCACAGATCGGTTTCAACTACCTCGGCCGCTTCACTGCCGGTTCCGGTGAGGGCTCCGCCCGGCCCTGGCAGCTGGCGGGCGAGACCGCGATCGGCGGCTCGGCTGACCCGGACACGCCAGCCGCACATGTACTGAGTGCCGGTGCGGTGGTCCGGGACACCCCTGACGGGCCGGAGTTGACCGTCTCCCTGAGCTGGCCCGGTCGGCTCTTCGACGAAGGTGATGTGGAAGAGCTGGGCCGGGCCTGGCTGCGGATGCTGGAAGGACTGGCCGCTCATACCGCCGACCCCGTGGCGGGCGGACACACCCCCTCCGACTTCCCTCTTCTCGATCTGGCACAGGACGAATTGGACGAGTTCGAAAACGGGTTCACCGAAGAGAACTTCTAACCCGCTCAAACACACTGCGCTGTGAGGAGAGTTCGCGATGCCCCGATCCCTTGTTGAGGATGTCTGGCCGCTGTCGCCCTTGCAGGAGGGGCTGCTGTTCCATGCGGCCTTCGACGACCAGAGCCCGGATGTCTACCAGGGGCAGCGCATGCTTGAGCTGGTCGGGCCGTTGGACATAGACCGGCTGCGTAGGTCATGGAAAGCGTTGCTGGCCCGGCACAGCTCCCTGCGGGCGAGTTTTCGTGGTCGTAAATCGGGTGAGGCTGTGCAGATCATCGCCCGCGAGGCAGCGCTGCCGTGGCGTGAGGAGGATGTCTCCGCGCTGACGGAGGCCGACGCCCTCGCCGAGGTCGACCGGCTCACCCTGCGGGAGCGG
>NZ_VCLA01000167.1:105636-107132 GCF_009600885.1 Streptomyces jumonjinensis | reverse complement strand
CTGGCCGCTCACACCACCGACCCCACGGCGGGCGGACACACCCCCTCCGACTTCCCTCTCCTGGAACTGACGCAGGAGAGTGTCGACGAGCTGGAGTCCGCAGTACCGGGGCTGGCGGACATCTGGCCGCTGTCGCCCTTGCAGGAAGGCATGCTCTTCCACGCCACCTTCGACAAGACGGGCCCGGATGCCTATCAGAGCCAACGCGTGCTGGCTTTGGACGGTCCCCTGGACGCCACTCGGCTGCGGGCGTCCTGGGAGGCTCTGGTGGCGCGGCATGATGCATTGCGGGCGAGTTTCCATCGCATCGCGTCGGGCGAGGCCGTCCAGGTCGTGGCACGGGATGTGGTCCTCCCCTGGCGTGAGGCCGACCTGTCCGGGCTCACGGAGGCCGAAGCGTCCGCCGAGGCCGAGCGGCTGGCCGGGAGCGAGCGGGCGGAACGGATCGATGTGACCACTGCGCCGCTGCTGCGGCTGTTGCTGATCCGCCTCGGCGAGGACCGGCACCGTCTCGTCATCACCAGCCACCACATCATGATGGACGGCTGGTCCCTGCCGGTCCTGATCGGTGACCTGTCCACGGCATACGCGGCGGGCGGTACGGAGCGGGATCTCCCCTCGGTGCTCTCCTACCGCGAGTATCTGGCGTGGCTGAACCGTCAGGACAAGGAGGCGGCGCGGGCCGCCTGGCGGGCGGAGCTGGCCGGAGCCGACGAGCCGACGCTCGTGGTGCCGGAAGAGTCGGTCAGGGTGCCGGTGGTTCCCGACCGGGTGCGGTTCGAGTTCTCCGAGGAGCTGTCGCGGGGGCTCGCGGAGCTGGCCCGTGCCCATGGTCTGACTGTGAACACGGTGGTGCAGGGCGCGTGGGCGTTGCTGCTGGCGCGGTTGGCCGGGCGTACGGATGTGGTGTTCGGCACCACCGTGGCAGGACGGCCCACGGACTTGCCGGGTGCGGAATCGGCGATCGGACTGTTCATCAACACCCTGCCGGTGCGGGTGAATCTGGCGGCCGGACAACCGGTCGCCGAAATGCTCACGGGATTGCAGAAGCGCCAGGTCGCACTGATGACACATCAGCATATGGGCCTGCCCGAGATCCGCCGGCTCACCGGCCCCGGCTCGGTCTTCGACACGCTCGTGGTCTACGAGAACTACCCCCACCCGACCGATGAGGCGGCGGCCCCCGGAACGCTGTCCATCCGACCTGCCGGCACTCCGGAAGACATGGGCCACTACCCGCTGACGTTCGTTGTGTCGCCCGGAGAGCGGATGCGGGGCGACTTCGTCTTCCGGCCGGATGTGTTCGAACGGGCCCGGGCCGAGGGCATGGTCGCCTCACTGGTGCGAGTCCTGGACCAGATGGTCGCGGATCCGTCGCAGCCGGTGGGGCAGGTCGACCTGGTCGACCCGGCCGGGCGTGGGCTGGTCGTGCGCGAGTGGAACCGGACGGAGTCGCCGGTGACCGGTGAGCCCCTGCCGGAGCTCTTGGCGCGACA
>NZ_VCLA01000167.1:105409-105626 GCF_009600885.1 Streptomyces jumonjinensis | reverse complement strand
TCGGAACGGTTCGACCTCGCGGTCCCGCCGCTGCTGCGGCTGCTGCTGATCCGGCTCGGCGAGGACCGGCACCGTTTGGTCGTCACCAGTCACCATGTCGTCATGGACGGCTGGTCCATGGCGGTGCTGTTCAATGAGTTGTCCGCGGTGTATGCGGCGGGCAGCGACACGAGCGGACTTCCCCGGACACTGTCCTACCGGGAGTATCTGGCGTGGT
>NZ_VCLA01000167.1:104889-105399 GCF_009600885.1 Streptomyces jumonjinensis | reverse complement strand
GCGACGGTGATCACCACCGCGGGAGCGGTGGACGAGGAGATCGGGCCCTGGGACCAGCCTCCGGCCATCGGCCGCCCGCTGGACAACGTACGCACCTACGTCCTCGACGGATACCTGCATCCGGTGCCGTCTGGTGTGGTGGGTGAGTTGTATGTGGCTGGTGCTGGTTTGGCGCGGGGGTATTTGGGGCGTTCGGGGTTGACGGCGGAGCGGTTTGTTGCGTGTCCGTTTGTGCCGGGTGGGCGGATGTATCGGACGGGGGATCTGGTCCGCTGGTCGTCTGATGGGCAGTTGCTGTTCGTGGGGCGTGCGGATGATCAGGTGAAGATCCGTGGGTTCCGGGTTGAGCTGGGCGAGGTGGAGGCGGTGCTGGCCGGGCATGGGTCGGTGAGCCAGGCGGTGGTGGTGGCGAGGGAGGACCGGCCGGGGGAGAAGCGTCTGGTCGGCTATGTCGTTCCCGACGCCGAAGACGTGGATCTTGAGGCGATACGCGAGTACATGGCCGGGGTT
>NZ_VCLA01000167.1:104675-104879 GCF_009600885.1 Streptomyces jumonjinensis | reverse complement strand
TGTGGCAGCGTGAGGTGTTGGGGGAGGTGGGTGGTGCGGGTGGTGTGATGGTTGGTCAGTTGGATTATTGGCGTGGTGTGTTGGCGGGTGTGCCGTTGGAGTTGGCGTTGCCGGTGGATCGGGTGCGGCCTGTGGTTCCGTCGTTCCGGGGTGGTCTGGTGCCGGTGGTGGTGGGTGCGGGGACGCATGCGGGGTTGGTGGAGG
>NZ_VCLA01000167.1:102472-104240 GCF_009600885.1 Streptomyces jumonjinensis | reverse complement strand
GGGTGAGGACATTGTGCTGGGTACTCCGGTCGCGGGGCGTGGGGACGCGGCGTTGGATGAGTTGGTGGGTTTCTTCGTCAATACGTTGGTGTTGCGGTCGGATGTGAGTGGTGATCCGTCGTTCGCTGAGGTGGTGGAGCGGGTGCGGGCGGCGGATCTGGGGGCGTATACGCATCAGGATGTGCCGTTCGAGCGTCTGGTGGAGGAGCTGAACCCGCCCCGTTCACTGTCACGCAACCCCCTCTTCCAGGTGATGCTCGCCCTCCAGAACACACCCCCAGCCGAATGGCGGCTGAGGGATCTGGAAGTGACTCCAACAGAGTTCTCCACCCCCGTGGCCCGGTTCGACCTGGCGGTGAATCTGTCGGAGCGGCGTGACGAGCATGGTGCTCCGGCCGGGCTCGACGGCGGGATCCTGTATGCGACGGACCTGTTCGACGAGGGCACGGCCCAGGCGCTGTCGGAACGTCTGGTGCGGGTGCTGGACCAGGTCGCGGCGGATCCTCAGCTACGGCTCAGCGAAATCGACGTCCTGACGCCCGCTGAACGGTCTTCGGTTATCGAGGAGTGGAACGCCACAGCTCGGCCGGTGCCGACGGAGTCGGTGGTGGAGAGATTCAAGGAAAGGGTGCGTCGTTCGCCTGATGCGGTGGCGGTGGAGTCGGGTGAGTGGTCGTTGTCGTATGGGGAGTTGGGGGATCGGGCGGGTCGGCTGGCGCGGTATCTGGTGGGTTTGGGTGTGGGGCCGGAGTGTCGGGTGGGGGTGGTGGTTGAGCGGTCGGTGGTGATGGTGGTCGCGTTGTTGGCGGTGTCGGTGGCGGGTGGGGTGTTCGTTCCGGTGGATCCGGGGTATCCGGCGGAGCGGGTGGGTTTTGTGGTCGGGGATGCGGCTCCGGCGGTGGTGGTGTGTACGGCGGGGACGCGGGGTGTGGTGCCGGAGGGGTTCGCGGGTCGGGTTGTGGTGGTGGATGACCCGGTGGTGGTGGGTGAGGTCGCGGGGTGTGCGGGTGGTCCGGTTGGTGATGGGGAGCGGTTGGCGCGGTTGGGGGCCGGTCATGCGGCGTATGTGATCTATACCTCGGGGTCGACGGGCCGGCCCAAGGGCGTGACGGTGACACACGCCGGACTGGGCAACCTCGTCGCGGATACCGTAGAGCGGTTTGGGATCGATGAGGACAGCCGCGTACTGCAATTGGTCTCGCCGAGCTTCGATGTCTCCATGTCGGACATCTGGCCGGTGCTGTGCGCGGGAGGGCGACTCGTGCTGGCGCCGGCGAGGCTGGATTCCTACGGCGAGGATCTGGCCCAGCTGCTACGGATGCGGCGCATCACCCATGCGGCGATTCCCCCGGCCTTCCTGTCGCAGCTGCCGTCGGAGGACCTACCGGAGTTGCGGGTACTGATCACTGGTGGTGAGCCCTTGCCTGAAGAGGTGCGTCGGCGGTGGTCGACAGGCCGCGATATGTACAACCAGTACGGCGTGACCGAGGCGACGATCACCTCCACGGTGAGCTTGATCAGAGGCAGCGATGGCCGCCCGCTGATTGGTCGGCCGATCGCCAACGTCCAGGTGTATGTACTGGACGCCTCCCTGCGACCGGTGCCGCCCGGGGTGGTGGGGGAGTTGTATGTGGCCGGCGCCGGGTTGGCGCGTGGATATCTGGGGCGTACGGAGCTGACTGCGCGGCGGTTTGTCGCCTGCCCGTTCCAGCCCGCCGAGCGGATGTACCGCACCGGTGATGTGGTGCGGTGGACCGGTGAGGGCGAG
>NZ_VCLA01000167.1:101600-102462 GCF_009600885.1 Streptomyces jumonjinensis | reverse complement strand
CGGGACACTGGTGGTCGCGGGGCCGGAGGACCTGCCGCCACGGGTGTCGCTGGGCGAGGCCGTGCACGGTGCGCGGGCGACGCATGTGACCGTGCCACCGTCTGTGCTGGCGGCGGAGGACGCTCTCCCGGATGTGTTGGAAACGGTGGTGGTGGCCGGTGAGGCATGTCCGGTCGGGCTGGTGGACCGATGGTCGGCGGACCGGCGGGTGGTGAACGCGTACGGCCCGACGGAGACGACCGTCTGCGCGGCGATGAGCGCGCCGTTGGCACCGGGCCGGGACGTGGTCCCCATCGGGCGGCCGATGGCGAACGTACAGACGTTCGTCCTCGATGAGTTTCTGCTGCCTGTGCCGCCTGGGATGGTGGGAGAGCTGTATGTGGCCGGTGCCGGGTTGGCTCGCGGATATCTGGGCCGTCCGGGGCTGACGGCGGAACGTTTCGTCGCCTGCCCGTTCCAGCCCGCCGAGCGGATGTACCGCACCGGCGACCTCGCCCGCTGGACCGGTGAGGGCGAGCTGGTCTTCGTCGGCCGGGCCGACGATCAGATCAAGATCCGGGGATACCGCGTGGAGCCGGGCGAGATCGAAGCGGTCCTGTCCGCGCATCCGGATGTCGAGCAGGCTGTGGTCGTCGCGCGCCGGGACCGCCCTGACGACCATCGTCTGGTCGCCTATGTCGTGGTCGACGCGGCACGTCGTACCTCTGCTGAACGGACCGGCGATCCGCTCTCCGCCGTGCGGGCGTATGCGGGTGATCGGTTGCCGGAGTTCATGGTTCCGGCGGTGTTCGTTCCGTTGGAGCGGTTGCCGTTGACGGTGAATGGGAAGGTGGATCGGGCTGTTCTGCCTGTGCCGGATTTT
>NZ_VCLA01000167.1:100666-101590 GCF_009600885.1 Streptomyces jumonjinensis | reverse complement strand
CGAGCGGATGTACCGCACCGGTGATGTGGTGCGGTGGACCGGTGAGGGAGAGCTCGTCTTCGTGGGCCGGGCCGACGATCAGGTCAAGATCCGTGGACACCGTATCGAACCCGGTGAGATCGAGGCCGTTCTCGCGCTCTGCCCCGGAGTGCGGCAGGCCGCGGTGATGGTGAGGGAGGACCGTCCGGGCGAGCGCCGCCTGATCGGCTATGTGGCCGCTGACGGCGATGTGGTGGAGGGCCGGAGAGTCAGTGACTTCGCCGCCGACATGCTGCCGGAGTTCATGGTGCCGGCTGCGGTGGTGGTGCTGGATGTGTTGCCGTTGACGGTGAATGGGAAGGTGGATCGGGCTGGTCTGCCTGTGCCGGATTTTGCTGGGCGGGTGTCGGGTCGGGGTCCGGGGTCGGTGGTGGAGGAGGTTCTGTGTGGGTTGTTTGCTGAGGTGTTGGGGTTGGAGCGGGTGGGGGTTGAGGATGGGTTCTTTGAGTTGGGGGGTGATTCGATCAGTTCGATGCAGTTGGCGTCGAGGGCGCGTGGTGTGGGGTTGGTGTTGACGCCTCGGCAGGTGTTCGAGGAGCGGTCGGTGGAGCGGTTGGCGTTGGTGGCGCAACCGGTGGGCTCCGGAGCCGGGTCTGGGTCCGTGGTTGATGTGGGTGTGGGTGTGGTGGGTTGGACGCCGGTGATGCGGGCGTTCGGTGATCGTGCTGCTGGTTCGGGGTTTGCGCAGTGGGTGGTGGTGGGGGTTCCTGCTGGTGTGGGGTTGGGTGTGCTGGCGGGTGGGTTGGGTGCGGTGGTGGACGCGCATGACATGTTGCGGGCGCGGGTGGTTCCGGGTGAGCTGAGGTTGGTGGTGGGCGAGCCGGGCTCGGTGGATGCCGGGGGTCTGGTGTCTCGGGTGGACGCGGCCGATGTGGAGGCTGACGG
>NZ_VCLA01000167.1:100216-100656 GCF_009600885.1 Streptomyces jumonjinensis | reverse complement strand
GTGGGTGGTGGTGGGGGTGCCTGCTGGTGTGGGGTTGGATGTGCTGGCGGGCGGGTTGGGCGCGGTGCTGGACGCGCATGACATGCTGCGGGCGCGTGCGGTTCCAAGTGAGCTGAGGCTGGTGGTGGGGGAACCCGGCTCGGTCGACGCCGAGGGCCTGGTGTCCCGGGTGGACGCGTCCGATGTGGAGGCTGACGAGCTGGATGCGGTCGCGGCGAGGGCGGCGCGGGATGTGGTGGCGGGTCTGGATCCGGTGTCGGGTTCGGTGGTGCGGGCTGTGTGGGTGGATGCGGGTCCGGGTCGGGTCGGCCGGGTCGCGCTGGTCGTGCATCATCTGGTGGTCGATGGTGTGTCCTGGCGCATCCTCGTCCCTGATCTGGTGGCGGCGTGTGAGGCGGTGGCCGGGGGTCGGGTGCCGGTGTTGGATCCGGTGGGGACGT
>NZ_VCLA01000167.1:99804-100206 GCF_009600885.1 Streptomyces jumonjinensis | reverse complement strand
GTGTGAGGCGGTGGCCGGGGGTCGGGTGCCGGTGTTGGATCCGGTGGGTACGTCGTTCCGTCGTTGGTCTGGGGTGTTGGCCGGTGAGGCGGTGGCCGAGGGTCGGGTGGCTGAGCTGCCGGAGTGGGTGGGGTTGCTGGGTGGGGTGGAGCCGTTGTTGGGGCGGCGGGCTCTGGACCGCGAAGCGGACACGGCACGGACACAGCGTCGTCGGTCCTGGGTGGTGCCGTCCGAGCTGGCTGCGGTGCTGGTGGGACGGACACCCGCTCTGTTCCACTGCGGGGTGCATGAAGTCCTGCTCGCCACCCTGGCCGGTGCGATCGGTCACCGGCGGCCTGAAGCCGCTTCCCGTTTGGTGGATGTCGAGGGGCATGGGCGTGGGGCGTTGGGCGATGTGGATCT
>NZ_VCLA01000167.1:97572-99794 GCF_009600885.1 Streptomyces jumonjinensis | reverse complement strand
CGTTCCGTCGCTGGTCTGGGGTGTTGGCCGGTGAGGCGGTGACCGAGGAGCGGGTGGCGGAGCTGCCGGAGTGGGTGGGTTTGCTGGGCGAGGTGGAGCCGTTGCTGGGGCGGCGGGCTCTGGACCGCGAAGTGGACACGGTTCGTACGCTGCGGAACCGCTCCTGGGCCGTCCCGTCCGAGCTGGCTGCGGTGCTGGTGGGCCGGACCCCCGCCCTGTTCCACTGCGGAGTGGATGACGCGTTGTTGGCGACCCTGGCGGGCGCGGTAGGCCACTGGCGGCCTGAAGCCGCTTCCCGTCTGGTGGATGTCGAGGGCCATGGGCGTGAGGCGTTGGGTGATGTGGATCTGTCCCGCACAGTGGGTTGGTTCACCAGCAGCCATCCCGTCCGTCTGGATGTGACCGGGATCGATCTCGACCAGGTGCGGTCGGGAGGTCCGGAGGCCGGCCGGCTGGTGAAGGCGGTCAAGGAGCAGGTGCGGGCGGTCCCCGGCGACGGGCTCGGGTATGAGCTGCTGCGGTATCTCAACCCTGAGACGGGTCCTGTGCTGGAGGCCGGACCGGCGGCGCAGATCGGTTTCAACTACCTCGGCCGCTTCGCCACCAGCGCCAGCGAAAACTCTGCCCAGCCCTGGCAACTGGCCGGAGATACGGCGATGGGTGGGTCGACCGCCCCGGACATCCCATCGATGCATGTGCTGGAAGGGCTAGCGCTGGTCCGGGACACCTCGGACGGCCCCGAGCTGGAGATCACTCTGATCTGGCCCAGTGAGCTCCTCGACGAAGGCGATGTGGAAGAGCTGGGCCGGACCTGGCTGCGGATGCTGGACGGGCTGGCCGCTCACACCACCGACCCCACCGCAGGCGGACACACCCCTTCCGACTTTCACCTTCTCGATCTCGAACAAGACGAAGTCGACCAATTCGAAGCGATAGCAGCAAAGCTTGAGGGAGGGATGTCCCGGTGAAGTCTTCAACCGCCGCTAACGGATCCGCTCTGGCGGAAGTGTGGCCGCTGTCGCCGTTGCAGGAAGGACTTCTGTTCCATGCCGACTTCGACGACCGGGGCCCCGACATATACACCGTGCAGTTCCTACTGGCCGTCGACGGTCCCCTGGACGCGCCACGGTTGCGGGCCACCTGGGAGGGGTTGCTCGCTCGACACGCGGCGTTACGGGCGAGCTTCCACCGTCGTAAGTCGGGTGAGGCGGTACAGCTCATTACCCGGAATGTGGTGCTGCCCTGGCGCGAGGTCGATCTGTCAGAGCTGGCTGAACCCGATATTTCGGACCAGGCTGACAAGCTGGCAGCCCAGGAGAGGGCGGAGCGGCTGGATGTGACGGTCCCGCCGTTGCTGCGGCTGCTGCTGATCCGCCTCGGTGACGGTCGCCACCGGCTTGTCGTGACGTCTCATCATCTCCTGATGGACGGCTGGTCGATGCCGGTCCTGCTTAACGAGCTGTCGGCAGTGTATGCGGCAGGAGGCGACGCGTCGGGGCTGCCGTACGCGGTTTCCTATGGCGAGTACTTGACATGGTTGGGCCGTCAGGACAAGGAAGCGGCGCGGGCCGCTTGGCGGGCGGAACTGCGGGGGATCGACGAGCCGACGCTTGCAGCGCCTGCTGATCCGGATGGGGAACCGTCCCCGCCGGAGGACAGCTCTGGGCGGCTCTCTGAAGAGACCACCCGGGCCTTGGTGGAGTTGGCGCGTTCGCGTGGTTTGACGGTGAATACGGTGGTGCAGGGTGCGTGGGCGTTGGTGCTGGCGCGGTTGGCCGGGCGTACGGATGTGGTGTTCGGGGCCACGGTGGCGGGGCGGCCTGCGGATCTGCCGGGTGTGGAGTCGATGGTCGGGCTGTTCATCAATACGGTGCCGGTGCGGGTGCGGCTCGATGGCGCGCGGTCCGTGGTGGAGATGCTCACGGAACTTCAGGAGCGTCAGTCCGGGCTGATGGCCCATCAGCATCTCGGCCTCTCGGAGATTCAGAGGCTCGCCGGTCCCGCAGCGGCCTTCGACACCCTCGTGGTCTACGAGAACTACCCCCGCCCTCCTGAGGCACCGCCTGCCCCCGACACCCCTACCTTCTCCGCATCGGCGGGACACCAGGCGACCAACTATCCGTTGACCCTTGGTTTTGTCATGACCGACCGGCTTGAGTTCCGTGTCACCTATCGACCGGACCTCTTCGACCAGCAGGAAGCTGCCGCAATGGGGCAGCGTG
>NZ_VCLA01000167.1:96569-96916 GCF_009600885.1 Streptomyces jumonjinensis | reverse complement strand
GTGGTGCTGGGGTCGGGTTCGACGCTGGCGGATGTGCCGGTGGGCGGCGCGCGGGTGGTGCTGTTGGACGAGGTGGGCGGGGAGATCGCTGCCGGGCCGGCGGATCCGCCGGGGAGGGTGATCGCCCGGGACCAGTTGGCGTACGTCATCTATACGTCGGGTTCGACGGGGCGTCCGAAGGGTGTGGCGGTCGCTCATGGTGGGGTGGCGAATCTCGCGGAGGTGATGCGTCCGGTGCTGGGCGTGGGCGAGGGTGTGGTGGCGTTGCAGTTCGCGTCGTTCGGTTTCGATGCGGCGGTGCTGGATGTGGCGGTCACTCTCGCGGCGGGCGGGACGCTCGCGATCGC
>NZ_VCLA01000167.1:91475-96559 GCF_009600885.1 Streptomyces jumonjinensis | reverse complement strand
GCGGGTGCGGCTCGATGGCGCGCGGTCCGTGGTGGAGATGCTCACGGACCTTCAGGAGCGTCAGTCCGGGCTGATCGACCATCAGCATCTCGGCCTCTCGGAGATTCAGAAGCTCGCCGGTCCCGCAGCGGCCTTCGACACCCTCGTACTGTACGAGAACTACCCCCTTCCCCCGGCCGGAGCCGCGCCCGCCCCCGACGCCGTGTCCATCCGGCCGGCGAGCGCGTCCCGTGACGGGTCGCACTATCCGCTCACCCTTGTCGTGGTCCCGGGCGGCCCCCGGATGCGTTTCAAGCTGGACTACCGGCCTGACATGTTCGACCGCGACACCGCGGAATCGATCTTCCAGCATGTGGTGCGGGTGTTGGAGCAGATCGCGGCCGGGCCGGCGGTCCGGGTGAGCGATATCGAGGTGCTGGGCCAGGCTGAGCGCTCGCGGGTGGTGGAGGGGTGGAATGCGACGGCCCGGCCGGTGTCGGCGGGGTCGGTGCTGGAGGCGTTCGAGGGCTGGGCGGACCGTTCCCCCGGTGGGGTGGCGGTGCGGTGCGGTTCCGATGCCGTCTCGTATGGGGAGCTGGAGAAGCGGGCGAATCGGCTGGCCCGGTATCTGGTGGGTATCGGGGTCGGTGGTGAGTGCCTGGTGGGGTTGTGTCTGCCGCGTGGGGTGGACATGGTGGTGGCGGAGTTGGCGGTGTGGAAGGCGGGGGCGGCGTTCGTGCCGCTGGATCCGGAGTATCCGGCGGACCGGCTCGCCTTCATGGTCGCGGACAGCGGTGCGCGGGTGGTGCTGGGGTCGGGTTCGACGCTGGCGGATGTGCCGGTGGACGGCGCGCGGGTGGTGCTGCTGAACGAGGTGGGCGAGGAGATCGCCGCTGAGCCGACTGACGCGCCGGGGAGGGTGATCGTCCCGGACCAGCTGGCGTACGTCATCTACACGTCGGGTTCGACGGGCAGGCCGAAGGGTGTGGCGGTCGCCCATGGCGGGGTGGCGAACCTCGCGGATGCCATGCGCCCGGTGCTGGGCATGGGCGACGGCACGGTGATGCTTCAGTTCGCGTCGTTCGGCTTCGACGGCGCCGTACTTGATGTGGCGGTCACCCTCGCGGCGGGCGGAACGCTCGCGATCGCGTCGGCCGAGGAGCGTACGGAGCCCGGCGCGCTGGCCGAGATGATCCGTTCGGCAGGGGTGGAGGCGGCCAGCGTGGTGCCGTCGGTCTTACGTGTGCTGGATCCGGCCGCGGTGCCGGGGGTACGGAACTGGGTGCTGGGCGGGGAATGGCTGACCGCGGACCTCGCGAGCCGCTGGGTGCCCGGGGCTCGGGTGTGGAACACGTACGGTCCGACCGAGGCGACCGTGATGGCCACGGTGGGCGCGGTGGACGAGGGCATCGACGCGAAGGACGAACCCCCGGCGATCGGCCGCCCGCTGGGCAACGTACGGACCTATGTCCTGGACGGGTTTCTGCGCCCGGTCCCGCCGGGCGTCTCCGGGGAGCTGTATGTCGCGGGCCCGGGTCTGGCGCGGGGATACCTCGGTCGTCCCGGGCTGACGGCGGAACGGTTCGTGGCCTGCCCGTTCCTGCCCGCCGAGCGGATGTACCGGACAGGGGACCTGGCCCGCTGGACCCCCGAAGGACAGCTGGCGTTCGCGGGGCGTGCGGATGACCAGGTGAAACTCCGCGGCTTCCGGGTGGAGCCGGGCGAGGTCGAAGCGGTGCTCGCCGGGCATGGCTCCGTGAGCCAGGTGGCGGTCGTGGCACGGGAGGACCGGCCGGGGGAGAAGCGCCTGGTCGCCTATGTCGTTCCCGGTGAGCACGGCGCGAGCAGCGGGGACGGTGCCGACGGCGCGGACAGCGTGGCCGGTGTCGGCGGCGTGAACGGTGCCGACGGCACGGCCGGTGTCGGCGGTCTCGATACGGAAGCGCTGAGGGAGTTCGCCGGGACCCGGCTGCCGGAGTACATGGTCCCCTCGGCGGTGGTGGTGCTGGCGGCGCTGCCGCTGACGGTGAACGGCAAGCTCGACCGGGCCGCCCTCCCCGTCCCCGATGTCGCGGTGAGGGGTGGCCGGGATCCCGAGACGCCCGCCGAAGCGGTGCTGTGCGGGCTGTTCGCCGAGGCACTCGGCCTGGAGCGGGTCAGCGCCGAGGACTCCTTCTTCGCACTCGGCGGCGACTCGATTCTGTCGATGATGCTGGTGTCCGGCGCGCGGCGGGCAGGACTGGCGATCACCGCTCGTCAGGTGTTCGAGCACCGGACCCCCGCGGCCCTGGCGCTGGTGGCCGCCCCATCGGGCGATACGGCGGTCGGCGGCGGTGATCCCGGAGTCGGCGGGATACCGCTCACCCCGGTGATGCATGAGCTGATCGACCGGGTCGGCGCCGGTCAGGTCGGCCAAGTCGTCCAGTCCGCCGTCGTGGCGGCCCCGCCCGGTCTGCGGCTGGAGACCCTGACCGACGCGGTACGAGCGGTGGTGGACCACCATGACGTACTGCGGGCCCGTCTGGAGACCGGACCGGAACGGCGGCTGGTGGTGTCCGGGCCGGGGACCGTCCCGGCCGGATCGTGGGTGCGCCGGGTCGACGTCACGGCGGACGACCTGCCGCGGACGGTCGCCGAGCAGACGGCGGCGGCGGTGGGACGGCTCGACCCGGCGGCCGGTGTCATGGCGCAGCTGGTGTGGCTGGACCCGGGGCCGGACGCCGCCGGGCGGCTGCTGGTGGTGATCGACCATCTGGTGATGGACGCGGTGTCCTGGCGGGTACTGCTGCCGGACCTGGAAGAGGCGTGCACAGCGGTCGCCGCAGGCCGGAAGCCCGCCCTGGAGCCGGTGCCCACGTCGTTCCGCCACTGGGCGCGAGCCCTGGCGGAGCAGGCGGGCGGCGCGGAGCGGGTGGCGGAGCTGCCGGAGTGGAAACGGCTGCTCCAGGGCCCCGATCCGCTGCTGACCGCACGGCCCGTGGACCCGGAGCGGGATGTGGCCGCCACGGTGCGGCGGGTGTCGGTGACGGTTCCGGCAGAGATGACCTCGGCGCTGCTGACCGGTGTTCCGGCGGCGTTCCACGCCGGAGTCGATGAAGTGCTGCTGACCGGGCTGGCCGCGGCCGTAGCGGAGTGGGCGGATGCCGGGGACCCGGCGGGCGGCTTCCTGGTGGACGTGGAGGGCCACGGCCGGGTGGCGCTGACCGAGGGGATGGATCTGTCGCGTACGGTCGGCTGGTTCACCGCCGCCCACCCGGTACGGCTCGACGCCGGGACATCTGACGGCTCCGGGGCATCCGAAGCCGGTGCCGGGGCGTCCGCCGCCGATGAGATCCGGTCCGGCGGTCCGGCCGCCGGCGCGGCCGTGAAGCGGGTCAAGGAACAGCTGCGCGCGGTGCCCGGTGACGGGCTCGGCTACGGCCTGCTGCGCCGTCTCAACCCCGAGACCGCGCCGGAGCTGGCAGCGCTGCCGGCCGCGCAGATCGGCTTCACCTACCTCGGCCGGATCCCCGGCGCCACCGCCGGCTCACCGGCGGACGGGAACCCGGAGCCGACCGGTGCGCCCGGTGACGGCCGGTTCCCGGTGACACACCCCCTGGAGGTCGTGGGCGTGGTCCATGACCTGGCCGAGGGGCCGCGGCTCACCCTCACCCTGGCCTGGCCGGAGCGGCTGCTGGAGGAGACGGCGGCCCGCCGGCTCGTCGAGGGCTGGGCGGCGATGCTGACCGGTCTCGTCACGCACACCGCCGACCCCACGGCGGGCGGACACACCCCGTCCGATTTCCCGCTGGTCGCACTCGACCAGCCACAGATCGAGAAACTGGAGGAGGCGGCGCCGGGGCTGGCGGACATCTGGCCGCTGTCACCGTTGCAGGAGGGGCTGCTGTTCCACGCGATGTTCGCCGAGCAGGGCACGGACGCCTATGTGGAGCAGATGATCGTCGGTCTGGAAGGTCCGCTGGACCCAGAAGTGCTGCGGGCGTCCTGGCAGGCCGTGCTGGACCGGCATATGAGCCTGCGGGTGGGATTCCGGCAGGTGGCCGGGTCCGGACAGTCCGTACAGATCGTCATGCCGAGGGCGGTCCTGCCGTGGCGGCAGGAGGATCTGTCGGAACGGGACGAGCACGCGGCGTGGGCCGAGTCGGAGCGGATCGGGGCCGAGGAGCGGCAGCGCGGATTCGACCTGACACAGCCGCCGCTGCTGAAGGTGCTGCTGGTCAGGACGGGACCTGACCGGTACCGGATGATGGTCACCCTGCACCACATCATCCTCGACGGCTGGTCGCTGCCGGTCCTGAGGCGTGAGCTGTGGGCCTGTTACGAGGCCGGGGGCAGCGCCGCAGGTCTGCCTCCGGTGCCCCCGTACCAGGAGTATCTGGCCTGGCTGGGCCGCCAGGACAAGGAGGCGGCGCGGGAGGCGTGGCGGGCCGAGCTCACCGGTGCGGACGAGCCTACGCTGGTGGTGCCCATGACCCCGGGCACCGCGCTCGCGCCCAGCGCCGAGTCCGGGGAGACCTTCGCCATGGCGGGCGCTCCGCTGGACGCGGCCCTCGCCGAGCTGGCCCGCACCCAGGGCGTGACGGTGAACACGGTGGTGCAGACCGCCTGGGCCCTGGTGATCGGGCAGCTGGCGGGCCGCCAGGACGTGGTGTTCGGCGCGTCCGTGGCCGGACGGCCGGCGGATCTGCCCGGCATGGAGAACATGCTCGGACTGTTCATCAACACCGTCCCGGTCCGGGTGCGGTTCGACCCCTCCCGGACCGTCGCCCAGGTCCTGGCGGAGCTACAGGGCCGGCAGTCGGCACTGATGGACCATCAGTATCTGAGCCTGGGCGACATCCAGCGCGTGGCCGGCCCGGGGGCGACCTTCGACGCCCTGATGGCGTTCGAGAGCTTCCCCTCCGGGGCGACCGCGCCGACGCCGTCGGGCGAGGACGCGCGGGAGGCCGGTCCGGCCGGTCTGCTGCTCACCGAGGCCGGAATGCGCGAGTCGATCAATTACCCGCTCGGACTGGTGGTGGACCCGCTCGGCGGGCTCCGGATGCGACTGACCTACCGGCCGGACCTCTTCGACGAGGGCGCTGCCCGGGCGCTGCTCGCCCGGC
>NZ_VCLA01000167.1:91334-91465 GCF_009600885.1 Streptomyces jumonjinensis | reverse complement strand
GTGGGTGGATGCGGGTCCGGGTCGGGTCGGCCGGGTGGTGTTGGTGGCGCATCATCTGGTGGTCGATGGTGTGTCGTGGCGGATCCTCGTCCCCGATCTGGTGGCGGCGTGTGAGGCGGTTGCCGAGGGCC
>NZ_VCLA01000167.1:90134-90827 GCF_009600885.1 Streptomyces jumonjinensis | reverse complement strand
GGTGCTGGCCGGTGAGGCGGTGGCCGAGGAGCGGGTGGCGGAGCTGCCGGAGTGGGTGGGTTTGCTGGGCGGGGTCGAGCCGTTGCTGGGGCGGCGGGCTCTGGACCGCGAAGCGGACACGGTTCGTACGCTGCGGAATCGTTCCTGGGTCGTCCCGTCAGAGCTGGCTGCGGTGCTGGTGAGCCGGACACCCGCCCTGTTCCACTGCGGTGTGCATGAAGTCCTGCTCGCCACCCTGGCCGGTGCGGTGGCGTCCTCCCATCAGAGGACCGGGATCCTGGTGGACGTGGAGGGCCATGGACGCGAGGCGTTGGGCGATGTGGATCTGTCCCGCACGGTCGGTTGGTTCACCAGCACCCACCCCGTACGCCTGGACGTGACCGGTGTCTGTCTGGACGACGCTATGACCGGGGGCCCCGCAGCCGGTACGTTGGTGAAGGCCGTCAAAGAGCAGGTGCGGGCGGTCCCCGGCGACGGACTGGGCTATGAGCTGCTGCGGTATCTCAATTCTGAGACCGGTCCTGTGCTGGAGGCCGCACCGGCGGCGCAGATCGGTTTCAACTACCTCGGCCGCTTCACTGCCGGCGCCAGCGAGGGCCCAGCTCAGCCCTGGGAGCTGGCGGGTGAGACCGCGATCGGTGGCTCGGTCGACCCGGAGATGCCCGTGACCCATGTGCTGAGTGCCGGTGCGGC
>NZ_VCLA01000167.1:89319-89504 GCF_009600885.1 Streptomyces jumonjinensis | reverse complement strand
GCAGGAAGGCATGCTCTTCCACGCCACCTTCGACAAGACGGGCCCGGACGTTTACGAGGGCCAGCGGGCCCTGGCCTTGGACGGTCCCCTGGACGCCGCCCGGCTACGGTCATCGTGGGAGGCATTGCTGCGTCGGCATCCCATCCTGCGGGCGAGTTTCCATCGCATCGCGTCGGGCGAGGCAT
>NZ_VCLA01000167.1:88479-89309 GCF_009600885.1 Streptomyces jumonjinensis | reverse complement strand
CGTTCCGTCGCTGGTCTGGGGTGTTGGCCGGTGAGGCGGTGACCGAGGGCCGGGTGGCGGAGCTGCCGGAGTGGGTGGGTTTGTTGGGCGGGGTGGAGCCGTTGCTGGGGCGGCGGGCTCTGGACCGTGACGTGGACACGGTTCGTACGCTGCGGAATCGTTCCTGGGTGGTGCCGTCCGGGCTGGCTGCGGTGCTGGTGGGTCGGACACCCGCCCTGTTCCACTGTGGAGTGCATGAACTCCTGCTCGCCACCCTGGCCGGTGCGGTGGCGTCCTCCCATCAGAGGACCGGGATCCTGGTGGATGTCGAGGGCCATGGGCGTGGGGCGTTGGGCGATGTGGATCTGTCCCGCACGGTCGGTTGGTTCACCAGCAGCCACCCCGTACGCCTGGATGTGACCGGGATCGATCTCGACCAGGTGTGGACGGGAGGAGCGGCGGCTGGCCGGCTGGTGAAGGCCGTCAAGGAGCAGGTGCGGGCGGTTCCCGGCGACGGGCTCGGGTATGAGCTGCTGCGGTATCTCAATCCTGAGACCGGTCCTGTGCTGGAGGCCGCACCGGCGGCACAGATCGGTTTCAACTACCTCGGCCGCTTCACTGCCGGCTCCAGCGAGGGCTCCGCCCGGCCCTGGGAGCTGGCGGGTGAGACCGTGATCGGCGGCGCGGTCGATCCGGACATACCTCTGCCGCATGCCCTTGAGGTGAACGTAACCGTTCGAGACACCCCTGATGGGCCTGAGCTGGAGATCAGGCTGAGCTGGCCTGGTCGGCTCTTCGGCGAAGGTGATGTGGAAGAGCTGGGCCGGGCCTGGCTGCGGATGCTGGAGGGA
>NZ_VCLA01000167.1:88322-88469 GCF_009600885.1 Streptomyces jumonjinensis | reverse complement strand
GGACATGGTGGTGGCGGAGTTGGCGGTGTGGAAGGCGGGGGCGGCGTTTGTGCCGCTGGATCCGGAGTATCCGGCGGATCGGCTCGCGTTCATGGTGGCGGACAGCGGTGCGACCGTGGTGCTGGGGTTGGGTTCGACGCTGGCGGA
>NZ_VCLA01000167.1:87286-87895 GCF_009600885.1 Streptomyces jumonjinensis | reverse complement strand
GGTGGGCGGGGAGATCGCCGCCGGGCCGGCGGATCCGCCGGGGAGGGTGATCGTCCCGGACCAGTTGGCGTACGTCATCTATACGTCGGGTTCGACGGGGCGGCCGAAGGGTGTGGCCGTCGCCCATGGCGGGGTGGCGAACCTCGCGGAGACGATGCGTCCGGTGCTGGGCATGGGCGAGGGCGTGGTGGCGTTGCAGTTCGCGTCGTTCGGGTTCGACGCGGCGGTGCTGGATGTGGCGGTCACCCTTGCGGCGGGTGGGACGCTCGCGATCGCGTCGGCGGACGAGCGCAGGGAGCCGGGGGCGCTGGCGGAGATGATCCGCTCGGCGGGGGTGCGCACGGCCAGCGTGGTGCCGTCGCTACTTGGCGCACTCGACCCGGAGTCGGTGCCGGACGTGGAGAACTGGGTTCTGGGCGCGGAGCGGCTGACCGCGGACCTCGCGAGCCGCTGGGCCTACCGGGCCCGGATGTGGAACACCTACGGCCCCACCGAGGCGACGGTCATCACCACCGCGGGACCCGTGGACGAGGAGATCGGGCCCCGGGACCAGCCTCCGGCCATCGGTCGGCCCCTGGACAACGTACGCACCTACGTCCTCGACGGATA
>NZ_VCLA01000167.1:85102-87276 GCF_009600885.1 Streptomyces jumonjinensis | reverse complement strand
GGTCCTCCCCTGGCGTGAGGCCGACCTGTCCGGGCTCACGGAGGCCGATGCGCTCTCCGAAGCGGAGCGGCTGGCCGGGAGCGAAGCGGTGGAACGGATCGATGTGACCACTGCGCCGCTGCTGCGGCTGTTGCTGATCCGCCTCGGCGAGGACCGGCACCGTCTCGTCGTCACCAGCCACCACATCGTCGCGGACGGATGGTCGACGCCGGTCATGCTGAGTGAGGTGTCCGCCGCGTACACAGCGGACGGCACCGGTGCGCGACCGGGGCGGGCACCTTCCTTTGGGGAGTATCTGGCCTGGTTGAACCGTCAGGACAAGGAGGCGGCGCGGGCCGCCTGGCGGGCCGAGCTGGCCGGAGCCGACGAGCCGACGCTCGTGGCGCCGCGGGACCCGGGCAGAGAGCTGGTACTGCCGGAGGAACGCTCGGTGCGGCTCTCCACGAAGGTGACACAAGCCGTGACCGCGCTCGCCCGTGCCCATGGTCTGACGGTGAACACGGTGGTGCAGGGTGCCTGGGCGTTGGTGCTGGCGCGGCTGGCCGGGCGTACGGATGTGGTGTTCGGCACCACCGTGGCAGGACGGCCGCCGGAGCTGCCTGGCGTCGAGTCGATGATCGGCCTGTTCATCAATTCGCTGCCGGTGCGGGTGCGGCTGGACGCCCGCCAGCCGGTGCTGGCGATGCTGACGCAGTTGCAGGAACGCCAGTCCGCGCTGATGGCGCACCAGCATATGGGCCTGTCGGAGATCCAGGCGGTCAGTGAGGCCGGCGCGATCTTCGACAGCATGTTGATGTTCGAGAACTACCCGTGGGACGCGGGCCCTGGAGCGGAGGACGGCGGGGTCGCGGTCACCCAGGTGAACAGCCGGGCCGGGACCCACTACCCGCTGGCGCTCGGTGTCGTTCCGGGTGAACGCCTTGAAGTCCGTGTGGCGTATCGGCCGGATGTGTTCGACGGACGGCGGGCCCTTCAGGTGGGCCGGTGGCTGACGCGGGTGCTGGAGCAGATCGTGGCCGATCCGGCGGTGCGGGTGAGCGAAACCGCGGTGCTGGAGGGGTCCGAGCGGGCCCTGGTGCTGGAGCGGTGGAACAGCACCGACCGACCGGTCCCGGCAGGGACGCTGGGGGAGCTCTTCGAGGCTCAGGTGAGGCGTTCGCCGGACGCGATGGCTGTTCTCGGGTCGGATCAGCAGTGGTCGTACGCGGAGCTGAGCCGGGCCGCCGATCGCGTCGCGGGCGAGCTGCTTGCCCGTGGGGTACGTCGTGGGGATCTGGTCGGCGTGGTGATGGAGCGTTCGGCGGACACTGTGGCGGTACTGCTGGGCGTGGTCAAGGCCGGGGCGGGGTTTGTGCCGGTGGATCCGGCGTATCCGCAGGAGCGAATCGCGTATGTGCTGGCTGATGCGGCTCCGTCGCTGGTGGTGTGCACGGCCGCGACCGAGTCGGCGGTTCCGGCGCAAGCGGTCCGATGGGTGTTCGACGCCTCGGATGCGGCGGCCGTGCTCGCCAGACGGCCGCTCGGGGCTGTGGGTATGGGGGTCCGGGAGACGGACCCTGCGTATGTGATCTATACATCCGGATCGACGGGGGTGCCCAAAGGCGTGGTGGTCACCCATAGCGGGATCGGCAATCTGGCGGCCGGTCAGATCGAGCGATTCGGCGTACGGGCGGACTCGCGAGTCCTGCAACTGGCGTCGTGGAGTTTTGACGCGGCCGTCTCCGAGATGTGCATGGCGTTGCTGTCAGGGGCGGCATTGGTGGTGGTCGATGGGGACAGACTGCCGCCGCATGGCTCGTTGGAGACGGTCGCGGCAGAGTTCGAGGTCACGCATATGACGGTGCCGCCGTCGGTGCTGGCGACCGTGGACACGTTGCCTGAGGCCGTGGAGACGCTGGTGGTGGCGGGTGAGGAGTGCCCGCCGTGGTTGGCACAGCGGTGGTCGGGCCGTCGGCTGGTCAATGCGTACGGCCCGACGGAGACGACCGTCTGCGCGGCGATGAGCGAGCCGTTGCGGTCGATGGAGGAGGGGTCGGTGCCGATCGGCAGCCCCCTCGTCAACACCCGGGTCTTTGTGCTGGACGATTTCTTGCAGCCGATGGCCCCTGGGACGGCCGGTGAGCTGTATGTCGTCGGGCCGGGTCTGGCGCGGGGATATCTCGGCCGTCCGGGGT
>NZ_VCLA01000167.1:53487-85092 GCF_009600885.1 Streptomyces jumonjinensis | reverse complement strand
CGGCGAGTGTGGTGCCGTCGTTGCTGAGTGTGCTCGATCCGGAGTCGGTGCCGGGTGTGGAGAGCTGGGTTCTGGGTGCGGAGCGGCTGACCGCGGATCTGGCGAGCCGGTGGGCGTACCGGGCGCGGGTGTGGAACACGTACGGTCCGACCGAGGCGACGGTGATCACCACCGCGGGAGCGGTGGACGAGGAGATCGGGCCCCGGGACCAGCCCCCGGCCATCGGTCGGCCCCTGGACAACGTACGCACTTACGTCCTCGACGGGTTCCTGCGCCCGGTGCCGCCGGGAGCGACGGGTGAGCTGTATATCGCCGGGCCGGGACTCGCACGGGGATACCTCGGCCGTCCGGGGCTGACGGCGGAACGTTTCGTCGCCTGCCCGTTCCTCCGGGACGAGCGGATGTACCGGACCGGAGACCTGGCCCGCTGGACTCCCGAAGGACGACTGCTCTTCGTCGGCCGGGCCGACGACCAGGTGAAGATCCGTGGGTTCCGGGTGGAGCTGGGCGAGGTCGAGGCCGCGCTGACCGCTCACGCTGCGGTCCGCCAGGCAGCCGCGGCCCTCCGGGAGGACCGGCCGGGGGACCGGCGTCTGATCGGCTACATCGTCTCCGACGCCGAAGACGTGGACCTCCAGGAGATACGCGAGCACACCGCCGCCACACTGCCCGAATTCATGGTCCCCGCCGTCGTGGTGGCGCTGGAGGCACTGCCCCTGACGAGCAATGGAAAACTGGACCGTGGGGCGCTGCCCAGGCCGGATTTCGCCGGACGGGGCTCCGGAAGAGCGCCGGAGACCGAGACCGAGGCGACCTTGTGTGCGCTGTTCGCCGAAGTCCTGGGCCTGGAACGGGTGGGTGCCGACGACAACTTCTTCGATCTGGGCGGTGACTCGGGGCTGGCGATGCGCCTCGCCGCCCGGGTGCGCGAGGAGTTCGGCGCCGAGCTGAGCATGCGGCGGTTCTTCGGCGACTCCACGCCCCTGGGCGTGGCCCGCATGCTGACGTCGAAGGAGCTCCCGGAGCTGCGGCCGGTCGACCACCCCGACGAGATACCCGTCACGGCGGGTCAGTCGCGCAGCTGGCGACTGGCCCGGGAGAACCCGGGCTCGGCGGCCCAGCGGATCTCCGTCGCGCTGCGTCTCAAGGGCAAGCTGAACCGGTCCGCGCTGGAGGCCGCGCTGTGGGATGTCGCGGCGCGGCACGACATCCTCCGTACGACGTTCACCGGCACCGGCACTGGCACTGGCACCGGCACTGGCGCCGAGGGCGACGAACCGCGTCAGCGCGTCCTGGACGCCGAAGCTGTCCGCCCCGAGCTGCCGGTGACGCCGGCGACCGAGGCGGAGCTGCCGGGACTGCTGGCCGACCACGCCGGGCACGTCTTCGATCTCGCCCGGGAGACGCCCTGGACGAGCCGTCTCTTCGAGCTCTCGGACACCGAGTTCGTGCTGCTCGTCGTGGTGCACCGGATCGCCGCGGACGAGGAGTCGCTGATCGTCCTGGTACGCGATCTGGCGGCGGCGTACGGAGCGCGGCGGGAGGGCCGGGTTCCCGAGCGGGCGCCGCTGCCCCTCCAGTTCGCCGACTACGCGCTCTGGGAGCGGGAGATGCTCCAGGACGAGCGGAATCCGGACAGTCTGATCGGCGAGCAGTTCGCCTATTGGCAGAAGACCCTGGGCGACGCGGTAGCCGAGCTGGAGCTGCCGGCCGACCGTCCCCGGCCGCCGGTGGCGTCCCACCGGGCCGACTCGGTTCCGCTGGTCCTCGACAGCGACGCCCACACCCGGCTGACGGACGCCTTCGTATCCGACGGCGTGACGCTCTTCATGGTGATGCAGGCCGCGCTCACCCTTCTGCTGGCACGCCTCGGCGCGGGCGCCGACATCACCCTCGGCACCGTGCTGCCGCGCCGGGACGACGAAGGGGATCTGGACGGCCTGGTGGGTCCCTTCGCGGACTCGCTGGCCCTCCGTACCGACGCCTCGGGCGACCCCACGTTCCGCGAGCTCCTCGGCCGGGCGCGGGCTGCCTGCACCAGGGCGTTCCAGAACCCGGACGTCCCGTTCGCGCGCCTCGTCGAGGTGCTGTCCCTGCCGCCGTCGACTCCGTATCACCCCGTTTTCCAGGTCGGGCTCGAAGTCCACGGCGACGCCGCCGAGGCATGGGAGTCGCCGGAGCTGTCGGGGCTGAGTACCACCCGGCTGCCGGCGGGGACAGCGGCGGGCGGACCGGACCTGGTGGTGAGCCTCATCGAACGGCGCGGGTCCGACGGCGGGCCGAACGGCGTCGAGGGCGCCGTCCGCTATGCCGCCGAGCTGTTCGACCGCTCCACCGTCACCGGACTCGCCCAGCGGCTCGTCCGGGTCCTGGAGCAGGTGGCGGCCGATCCGGAGCTGCGGCTGAGCCAGGTGGACGTGCTGCTGGGCGAGTCCGAATACCGTCAGGTGACAGAGGGGTGGAACGCGACGGCGGGGGAGGTCCCGGACCGCACCGTCGTCGAGCTGCTGGCGGAACGGGCCGCTCTGACGCCCGATGCCGTACGGGCCGCTCTGATGCCCGATGCCGTCGCGGCCACGGACGCCGACGGCCGGCTCACCCATGGCGCGCTGGACGCGGCGGCGGCCCGGCTCGCCGGCCGACTGGCCGAACGGGGCATCGGCGCGGAGACCGTCGTCACCCGTGCCTTCGTCCTCGACGACTTCCTGCGCCCGGTGCCGCCGGGTGCCACGGGCGACCTGTATGTCGTGGGATCCTCGCCGGCGCGTGGCTACGCGGATGATCCGGCCCTGACCGGCGCACGGTTCGTCGCGTGCCCCTTCGGGACCGCGGGAGAGCGGATGCTCCATACCGGCGAGCGGGCGAAGTGGACCGCCGACGGCCGGCTCGTGCTGCGGGGCAGGAGCCGGGCCGGGAACCGGGTGGCCGGGACGCCCCGTCGCGCGGGCGGGGACCACCGCGACCTCGGGACGCTGCTGCCGCTACGGTCGGAGGGCAGCCGTCCGCCGCTGTTCTGTCTGCACACCGGTACGGGGCTGAGCTGGGCATACGCCGCACTCCTGCGGCATCTGCCACAGGATCAGCCCGTCTACGGGGTGCAGGCCCGGGGGCTCGCGGAGCCGGAGCCCCTGCCGCAGAGCGTGGCGGAGATGGCGGCCGACTACGCGGAGCGGATCAGGACCGTCCAGCCCACCGGCCCGTATCACCTCCTCGGCTGGTCGTTCGGCGGACTGGTCGCCCAGGCGGTCGCCACCCGGCTGGAGGAGCAGGGCGAACAGGTCAGGCTTCTCGCGGTGCTCGACGGCTACCCCGAGGACACCGGCGGAGCCCGCTACAGCGGCGAGCCCGTGGCAGACCGGGACGACGGCGCCGCACCGATGGCGCGCGACCTCCGGCTGTCGCCCGGCGAGTCCGTCGGCGAGGGCCTCGACGACGGACTCCGGTCGAATATGCGGGAGGTGGTCGCCAACGTGGCCCGGCTCACCGACCACCACACACCGCGTCGCTTCCAGGGCGATCTGCTGCTCTTCGTCGCGGTCGAAGGCCGTCGCACGGAGCTGCCCGCGTCGGTCGCACGCGACAGCTGGCGGCCCTTCGTGGCGGGTGACATCGAGTCGCACGACATCGCCGCCAGCCACGACAACATGCTTCAGCCTGTGCCGTCCTCGCGGATCGGGGAAGTCCTCGCGGCGAGACTCCACGCCGATTCCCGCGCCGATTCCGATTCCGATTCCGGCACCGAGTCCGGTACCGGAAAGGAGGGATCCTGAATGCCGAAGCCAGTGAGCACTTCCGCGAACACACGCAGGGACGGGATGGAACCCGTGCCCGAACTGATCCGGCTGAGCACGCGGGCACCACTCGTCGAGATCGACACCGGCGGGCGCTTCGCGCGCCGGCACTGGCTCGCCACCGGCTATGCCGAGGTGCGGGCGATCCTCGGCGACGAGAGATTCAGCATGCTGCCGCCCGAGGACGGCGGAAACGGCGCCGGAGCGCGGACCGAGGTCGGCAATCTGCGGCAGTACGACGCACCGGAGCACACCCGGCTGCGGAAGATGCTGACGCCGGAGTTCACGCTCCGGCGGATCCGCAGACTGGAGCCGCTCGTGGAAGAGATCGTGGCCGATCGCCTGGACGCCCTGGAGCAGGCCGGGCAGCCGGCCGACCTCGTACGGCACTTCGCCTGGCCCATCCCGGGCCTGGTCGGCTGTGCGCTGCTCGGCGTCCCCCGCGATGACGCGGCCGAGCTGGCGCGCAACTGGAACATCAGCCGTACCGGCTCCGCCTTCGGCCGCGGCATCCGCGAACGGGACCGGGACCGCGACCGGGACCGGCAGCGCGCGGCGGGGAACGCGTATATGACCTATATGGCGAGACTCGTCCGACAGCGGCGCAGCGGCCCCGGGGACGATCTGCTCAGCGGACTGATCCGCGAGCACGGCGCGGATCTCACCGACGCGGAGCTGACGGGCATCGCCGCGTCCCTCATGGGCTCCGGCCTGGAGGACATCGGCGGCATGCTGGGACTCGCTCCCCTCGCCCTGCTGTTCCACCCCGACCAGCTCGCCCTGCTTCTGGAGCGGCCCGAACTGATCGACCAGGCGGTGGAGGAGCTGATCCGCTACATCTCGTCCGTATCGAACGCCACCCCGCGCACGGCCCTGGCGGACGTGCCCCTCGCGGGGCAGGTGATCAAGGCCGGCGACATGGTGATCTGTTCACTCCTCGCGGTGAGCCGCGCCCCGCTGTCGGGCACGCCGGCGGACACTCTCGACATCACCCGGGACAACTCCGGCCATATGGCCTTCGGTCACGGCATCCACCGCTGCCTGGGCGCGTCGCTGGCCAGGATGGAGCTCCGGATCGCGATTCCGGCGCTGCTGCGCCGATTCCCCGGGCTGCGCCCGGCCGTGCCGCCGGAGGAGATCCGCTATCGGACGTCGACACCCACCTACGGTGTGGACGAATTGCCGGTGGCCTGGTGAGCTCCGCCACCCTGCCGGGAGAAGGCGAAAGGATTCCACGAATGCCCAGGCCGTTGAACGATTCCCAGCAGTCACGGCTCGTCGTGACCACTCCTCCAGGAAGCCCGGACCGCGCCTGGCTCGCCACCGGCTATGCCGAGGTGCGGGCGATCCTCGGCGACGACAGATTCAGCACCCTGCCGCCCGCCGCCAACGCCAGCGACTCCCGGAGACTGATCCAGCCCGGCAATCTGCTGCACTACGACGCGCCGGAGCACACCCGGATGCGGAAGATGCTGATGCCGGAGTTCACCCTCCGGCGGGTCCGCACCCTGGAGCCGCTCGTCGAGCGCGTCGTGACCGAGCGCCTGGACGCCCTGGAGCACGCCGGGCAGCCGGTCGATCTCATATCGCACTTCGTCTGGCCCACCACGAGCCTGGTCGGCTGCTCCATACTCGGCATACCCCGCGACGACCAGGCCGAACTGGCGCGTCATATCGACACCCACCGGATCGACAACCCTGACCGGGAGCAGCGGGAGGCCGCCGGAAACGCCTATCTGTCCTATCTGAGCAAGTACATGAGGCAGAAGCGCCGCAAGCCCGGCGACGACCTGCTCGGCAGGCTGATCGTCGAGCACGGCGCGGAGCTCACCGAAGCCGAGCTGCTGGGGACCGCGACCACTCTGCTGGCCTCCCTGATCCAGAACGTCGCCGGAACACTGGGGCTGGGAACCCTCGCGCTGCTGGAGAATCCGGAACAGCTCGCGCTGCTTCTGAAGCGGCCGGAGCTGATCGACCACGCGGTGGAGGAAGTGATCCGCAGCGTGTCGGTCATCGCCATGGCCTCGCCCCGCACCGCCCTGGAGGACGTGCCCATCGCGGGACGGGTGATCAGGACCGGGGAGACCGTGGCCTGTTCACTGCTCGGGGCCAACGGCACCACCGCCCCCGGAGAGCCGAAGGCCCCTCTCGACATCACCCGGGACAACTCCGGCCATATGGCTTTCGGTCACGGCATCCACTACTGCATCGGCGCCCTGGTGACCAGGATGGAGCTGCGGATCGCGATCGCGGGACTGCTGGAGCGGTTCCCCACCGTACGGCTGGCAGTGCCCCCCGACGGACTCCGCTTCTCGTCGAGGGCCGTGGAGACGCTGCCGGTGGTCTGGTGAGGGACGCCATGTCATACGACGCCGAGCCCATCCCCCTCCACACACGCCGTGCCCGCTTCGACCCGGCCGGCGAACTGCGCCGGCTCTCCGCCCAGGGCCCCGTCACCAGGGTCAGCCTGGCTCCCGGCCCCGGTGACCGGCCTCTCTGGCTGGTCACCGGCTACCAGGAGGTGCGTCAGGTCCTCGGCGACCAGGCCCGGTTCTCCACCGGCCGCCGGTTCGGCCCGCGGACACCGGCCGGCGGACACGACGGCCACCGGCCCGATGACGGCATCGGACTGCTCATGGACTACGACCCGCCGGAGCACACCCGGCTGCGGAGGATGCTGACGCCGGAGTTCACGGTCCGGCGGATGCGCAGGCTTCAGCCGCGGATCGAGGCCCTGGTGACGGAGTGCCTCGACACCATGGAGCGCGCCGGACCGCCGGCCGATCTCGTGGAGCTGTTCGCGTCGGCCATCCCGGGCCCGGTGCTCTGCGAACTGATCGGGGTGCCCCGCGACGACCGCGGCGACTTCCTGCGCCGCTGTCACGCGCACCTCGGGACCGGCCGGGGCCGTCAGGAGCGTACGGCCGCCGGGTCGGCGTTCACCCGCTATCTCGCCGCGCTGGTGGCACGCCAGCGCAAGGACCCCGACCACGGCTTCCTCGGCACGCTGGTACGCGACCACGGCCCCGAGTTCACCGACAAGGAGCTGCGGGGCATCTGCGTCCTGCTGATGCTCGCGGGCCTCGACAACATCTCGGGCATGCTGGGACTCGGGGCCCTGGCGCTGCTGGAGAACCCCGGTCAGCTCGCCGTGGTGCGCGACGACCCCGAGGCGATGGACCGCGCGGTGGAGGAACTGCTCCGCTATCTGTCCGTACCGCACGCTCCCACGCCCCGGACCGCCGTCGAGGACGTCACCCTCGGAGGCAAGCTGATCAGAGCGGGCGAGACCCTCGTCTGCTCGATCCCGATGGCCAACCGCGATCCGGCGCTCATCGCGGAGCCCGACCGGCTCGACGTCACCCGCGAGCCCGTGCCCCATGTCGCCTTCGGGCACGGCATCCACCACTGCCTCGGCGCGGCGCTGGCGCGCATGGAACTGCGGATCGCCTATACGGCGCTGCTGCGCCGCTTTCCCGCGCTCCGGCTGGCGACGCCCGCCGAGGACGTGGTGTTCCGGGTCCGGTCGACCGCTTACGGCGTGGAGCGGCTGCCGGTCGCCTGGTGACCTGACCCGGAACGCGGGAGGAGAGGAGAAGAGGATGGAGGTACGTGTCGACCGCGACAGATGCGCGGGCTCCGGTCTGTGCGTGAGCTACGCGCCCGAGGTCTTCGACCAGTCGGAGGACGACGGCAAGGTGCTGCTCAAGGAGCCGCTGCCCGGCACCGGTGCGGCCGGGGCGGTACGGGCGATGGCCGCGAGATGCCCGACCGGTGCGATCACTGTGCACGGCCACGGCCACGCCCACGGCCACGGCCACGGCGAACCGGCCGCACCGCGGGAGCCATCAGAAGCGGTCTAGACCGCGGCTTTCTTCGAAGGTGCTCAATCAACCAAGTGGGGTGGGGAAATGACGCATGCTCGTGCGAGTGAACACCACGGCGCGGACGCCGTGCGGAACGTCGTCATCGTCGGCGGCGGCACGGCGGGATGGATGACGGCCGCCTATCTGACCGCCGCCTTCGGCGACCGGGTCGGGATCACGCTGGTGGAGTCGGCGGACGTCGGCACCATCGGCGTCGGCGAGGCCACCTTCAGCGACATCAGGCACTTCTTCGAGTTCCTCGGCCTGGCCGAGCAGGACTGGATGCCCGCCTGCAACGCGACGTACAAGCTCGCCGTCCGCTTCGAGGACTGGCGCGAGCCGGGACATCACTTCTACCACCCCTTCGAGCAGTTGCGGTCGGTCAAGGGGTTCCCCCTGACCGACTGGTGGCTGCGCCACCCCACCAGCGAGCGGTTCGACCTGGACTGCTTCGTCATGGCCTCGCTCATCGACGCCGGGCGCAGCCCGCGCCACCTCGACGGCCGCCTCCTTGAACAGGAATTCGTGGAGACGGACGGCCTGCCGTCCACCATCGCCGAATACCAGGGCGCGCAGTTCCCGTACGCCTACCACTTCGAGGCGCATCTGCTGGCGAAGTATCTGACCCGGTACGCCACACGGCGCGGCGTCCGCCATGTGGTCGACCATGTGCTGGACGTGGGACTCGACGAACGCGGCTGGGTGTCGCATGTGCGGACCGCCGAACACGGCAGCCTTGAGGGAGATCTCTTCGTCGACTGCACGGGGTTTCGCGCCCTGCTGCTGAACAAGGCGCTCGGCGAGCCGTTCGTGTCGTACCAGGACACCCTGCCCAACGACAGCGCGGTCGCCCTACAGGTGCCGATGGACATGGACAAGGACGCGATCCGGCCGTGCACCACGGCCACGGCCCAGGACGCGGGATGGATCTGGACCATCCCGCTGATCAGCCGGATCGGCACCGGCTATGTCTACGCCCGGGACTATATGGAGCCCGAGGACGCCGAGCGCACACTGCGGGAGTTCGTCGGACCCGCCGCCGCCGACGTGCCCGCCAACCACATCAGGATGCGGATCGGGCGCAGCCGCCGGTCGTGGGTCAACAACTGCGTGGCCATCGGGCTGTCCAGCGGCTTCGTCGAACCTCTGGAGTCGACCGGCATCTTCTTCATCCACTACGCGATCGAGCAGCTGGTCAAGCACTACCCGGCGGCGGACTGGGACTCCTCGCTGCGCGATCTCTACAACAGCGCGGTGACCAACGTCATGGACGGCGTCAGAGAGTTCCTCGTACTGCACTACCGGGGGGCGAAGCGGCAGGACAACCAGTACTGGCGGGACACCAGGACCCGGACCGTGCCCGACGCGCTGGCCGAACGTCTGGAGCTGTGGGAGAGCAAGGTCCCGGACGCCGGGACGGTGCACCCCCGGTATCACGGACTGCCGCCCTACTCGTACAACTGCATCCTGCTCGGCACCGGAGGAATCCAGGTCAAACCGTCGCCCGCCCTCGATCTGATCGACGAGAAGTACGCCCTCGCCGAGTTCCAGTCGATCCGGGAGAAGGCCCGGACGCTGGTGGGGAGCCTGCCGACGCAGAACGAGTACTTCAAGAGGATGCGCGATGGACGGTGAACGAGGGGGCATGGGCGAGCGCCGGCACAGCGGAAGGGACGGCGCCGGATGGACTCCGAGTTCCGCGAGATGATGGCGTCGTTCCCGACCGGTGTCTCCGTGGTCACCGCCCGGGACTCCAGCGCCGCCCCCTGGGGCATGACCTGCTCCTCGCTGTGCAGTCTCAGCGTGAACCCGCCGACGCTGCTGATATGTCTGCGCACGGAGAGCCCGACGCTGCGCGCGGTGCTCACGAGCGGCGCGTTCGCGGTGAACCTGTTGCACGGCGGGGCCGAGCGGGTCGCGGCGCTGTTCGCGTCGGGAGCGCCCGACCGGTTCGAACGGGTGGCCTGGCGGCCGGCCGGACGGACGCGCAGCCCGGCGCTGATCGAGGCCGCGCACGCCGTCGCCGAGTGCACCGTCGACCGTGTCCATCCCGCCGGGGACCATGCGGTCGTCGTCGGGGCGGTGCGCGCGCTCGAACGCTTCCACCGCGAGAGCGCCCTGCTCTACGGCTTCCGGAGATACGGAGAGTGGTCCTCGGCGGTGCCCGCGGTCGCCGGTGAGCCCCGCGCCGTTCGCGAACGGGAGGGGTGATGAGCCGTGCTGAGCCCCGGGGCGTTCCCGGCCGGTGCCACGCTGTCGGCGGCCCCGGTTCCTCCGATCGCCGCGCATCAGCTGCTCGTCTTTCTGCTCCAGGTCGGCGTCCTTCTGCTGCTCGCCATCGCGCTGGGCAGGCTGGCGGCCCGGTGCGGCTTGCCGGCGATCGTGGGCGAGCTGAGCGCGGGGGTGCTGCTCGGCCCCTCGCTCTTCGGCTGGCTGGCGCCCGGGGCCGCTGCCTGGCTGCTGCCGTCCGATCCCGGCCAGATGCATCTGCTGGACGCGGTGGGGCAGATCGCGGTGCTGCTGCTGGTGGGACTCACCGGCATCGAGATGGATCTGCCCATGATCCGCCGCCGGGGCGGTACGGCGTTACGGGTCAGCCTCGCCGGGCTGCTGGTTCCGCTGGCGCTCGGGATCGGCCTCGGCTTCCCGCTGGCGGGTCTGCTGGGCATCGGCCCGGCCGACCGGCGGCTCTTCGCGCTCTTCCTGGGCGTGGCGATGTGCGTCAGCGCCGTACCGGTGATCGCCAAGACGCTGATGGACATGAATCTGATCCACCGTGACGTCGGACAGCTGACGCTGGCCGCGGGAATGATCGACGACACCTTCGGCTGGCTGATGCTCTCCGTGGTCTCCGCCATGACCGTGGGCGGGCTGAGCGCGGGGGTGTTCACGCACGCTGTCGGCGGTCTGCTGCTGGTCGTGCTGATCGCGCTGCTGGTGAGACGACCGGTCGTCCACCGGGCCCTGCGGCTGAGCGGCGGATCGGAGGAGCGGACGGTCGCCATGGCCGCCGCGATGATCCTGCTCGCCGCCGCGGGCACCCAGGCGCTCGGCCTCGAAGCGGTCTTCGGGGCGTATCTCTGCGGCCTTCTCATCGGCTCCAGCGGGGAGTTCGACCGGGCCGGCACGGCGTCGCTCCGTATGGTCGTCCTGGCCGTGCTGGCCCCGGTCTTCTTCGCGACGGCCGGGCTGCGGATCGATCTGCGGGCGCTGACCGAGCCGACCGTTCTCGGGGCCGCCCTGATCGTGCTCGGGGTCGCGGTTCTCGGGAAGTTCGCGGGGGCCTATATCGGCGCGCGGCTGAGCAGGCTGAGCCGGTGGGAGGCCCTGGCGCTCGGCGCGGGGATGAACGCGCGCGGGGTCATCGAGGTGATCGTGGCGATGGTGGGGCTCCGGCTCGGCATCCTCGACACCAGGACGTACACGATCATCGTCCTGGTCGCGGTGGTCACCTCGGTCATGGCGCCGCCGCTGCTGCGGCTGGCCATGAAGCGGGTGGACTGCACCGAGGAGGAGGAGCGCCGACTGGCCGCGTGGGGCGGGGCGCCGGCGCGGCGGAGCCCGGAACGGGCGGACCCCTGACGGCGCTGACGGGCGCTGACGGGCGCTGACGGCGCTGACGGACGCTGTGTGGACGCCTGTCTCTGTGTCCGCCATGTGACCGCCCGGCCCGTAGAACTTGGGCCATGTTCCCGACACAGAAGCGAGCCATCGCACAGACTCTTCTGGCAGCGTCCGTTCTCCTCGTGGGCGGCCTCCTGGCGGGCTGCTCCGACGAGACCGACAGGACCGACACCGCGTCGCCCACCAAGGACTCCTCCGGCTCCGGTCCCGAGGCGTCCCCCACCAGCGCCTTCGAACGGGGACTCGCCTATTCGAAGTGCATGCGCGAGAACGGGGTGCCCAAGTTCCCGGACCCGCAGCAGGACGGCCAAGGCGTCAGGCTCACCCCGGGCGAGGGGGTCGACATGGGCTCCCAGTCGTACAAGTCGGCGGAGGAAGCCTGCCGTGACAAAGCCCCGCAGGGCACGGGACAGGGCCAGGGCGGCACGCTCGACTCCGCCAAGGTGTCGGCCTGGGCGAAGTGCCTGCGGGAGAACGGACTCACCAAGCTCCCCGACCCGGAGATCAACGGCAGCAACATGAACATCGACATCCAGGGCGCCGGGATCACCCCGGGCGGTCCTGAGTTCACCAAGGCCATGAGCGCCTGCCAGAGCAAGTACCCGGGCGGCGGCTTGATGATGGGCGGCGGCGGGGGCGGCCAGTGACCACCCCGGACGAGACCGAAGCACTGCCCGTGCGCAGTGAGGCGTCCGGAGCCATGGCGCCCCACGCCCCCGGCGAGACGGCGAAGGCGGCGCCCGGAACTCTCGGCACGGCCGACGGCAACGAGCCGGGCAAGGACACGGCACTGCCGGTCAGCAGGCGCAGACGCCGTCCGCTCCGCACCTCGCTGATCGTGCTCGCCGCGGTCGCCGTCGCCGCCGCGGCCGGCCTCGCCGCCACCGGGGCCCTCGGCGGCGACAGTACCGAGGCCCCGAGCTCCGCCCCCGCCGGCCCGCCGGCGACGGCGACGGTGAAGCGGACCACGCTCACCGACAGCGAGACCGTGGACGGCAACCTCGGCTACGGCGACGCGACCGCCGTTCAGGCCCCGCCCGCCTCGTCCGCCTCGTCCGCCTCGTCCAGCGCATCCGCGCAGAGCGGACAGTCGGGACAGAGCACCGACTCCGGCGAGAGCGAGGGCAGCAACCTCGTCACCTGGCTTCCCGAGGAGGGAAAAGTCATCAAGCGGGGGGAGACCGTCTACAGCGTCGACCAGCAGAAGGTCCCGCTGCTGTACGGCTCCTTCCCGTTCTACCGCACGCTTGAGGAGGGCAGCGAAGGCGGTGATGTGAAGATCCTTGAGAAGAACCTCAGCGCGCTCGGCTACACCGGCTTCACGGTCGACGACGACTACACCTCCGGCACGGCCGATGCCGTGGAGGAGTGGCAGGACGACATGAACCGCGAGGAGACCGGCGCCGTACAGCCCGGGGACGCCGTGGTGGCCTCCGGCGCCCGTCGCATCGCGGATGTGAAGACCGCGCCGGGCGCGGCACTGAGCGGGAGCCCGCTCTCCTGGAGCGGCACCGAGCGGATCATCAGCGTCGATCTGGACGTGCAGTTCGAAGACCTGGTCAAGAAGGGCACCAAAGCCACGGTCGAGCTTCCGGACGACACCACGGTCGACGCCGTGGTGACGGACATCGGCACGCCCTCCACCTCCGGAAGCGGCGACTCCGCCGACGGCTCCGACGGTTCCGGCTCCGGGGACTCCGGCGACGAGGCCACCCTGCCCATCGAGCTGACGGTGAAGAACCAGAAGGGGCTCGGCCGTTACCAGGCCGCCGCCGTCGAGGTCACCCTGAAGGCGGAGACCCGCGAGAACGTCCTCACGGTCCCCGTCAACGCCCTGGTGGCGCAGCGCGGAGGCGGCTACGCCGTGGAGGTCGTCACGGCCGAAGGCACCGAACACCGGCCGGTCAAGCTCGGCATGTTCGCGGACGGCATGGTCGAGGTGTCCGGAAAGGGCATCGCGGAGGGCACCGCCGTGGGGGTTCCCAAGTGACCTCGCCCATCCCCGCGACCCCCGCGGCCCGGCCGGTGGTCGAGCTGGCCGGGGTGTCCAAGACCTATGAGGACGTGGCCGCCCTGCGCGGCGCCGACCTGCTCATCCGGAGAGGCGAGCTGCTGGCCATCGTCGGCCCTTCGGGGTCGGGCAAGTCCACGATGCTCAACATCATGGGCACCCTGGACCGCCCCTCGGCCGGACAGGTGCACATCGACGGGCACGACGTGGCCAGGCTGAGCGACCGTGAACTGTCCGCGCTGCGGGCCGGCACCATCGGCTTCGTCTTCCAGCAGTTCCATCTGGCCCAAGGAGTGCCGGCGCTGGACAGCGTGGCGGACGGGCTGCTCTACAGCGGCAGACCGCGCGGCGAGCGGCGGCGGCTGGCCGAGCGGGCGCTGCGCCGGGTCGGCCTCGGTCACCGGCTCTACCATGAGCCGCACCAGCTCTCCGGCGGTGAGAAGCAGCGGGTGGCCATCGCCCGCGCGGTGCTCGGCGACCCCGCGCTGCTGCTGGCCGACGAACCGACCGGCGCGCTGGACTCCCGGTCCGGCGCGGTGGTGATCGAGCTGCTGTACGAGCTGCACGAGGCGGGGACGACAGTGGTGGTCATCACCCATGACCGGGACATCGCTGCGTCCCTGCCCAGGGAGGTGCGCCTCAAGGACGGCCGTATCGAGCACGATTCCGCCGGCGCCTCCGACCCGGCGGCCCTGTCTCCGGTCCCCGAGGAGGCCGTACGATGAACGCGACCAAGGAGCTGGCGCGGCCGGGCGGCGCCGCACCGCCCCGGCGGCCCAGGCCCGCCCGGATGAAGCCCGCCGATGTGATGCGGGTCGGCGGCTCCGGACTGCGCTCACGCCCGATGCGGGTGTTTCTGTCGGCGCTCGGCATCGCCATCGGCATCGCCGCCATGGTCGGCGTGGTCGGCATCTCCACCTCCTCCACCGAGGACCTCAACCGCCGGCTCGCGGCGCTCGGCACCAATCTGCTCACGGTCACCCCCGGCCAGGACTTCGGCGGCGGAACCGCTCATCTCCCGGTCGAGTCGGTCCGGATGATCGGCGACATCCCGGCCGTCGAGTCGGTCTCCGCGCTCGGCAAGACGGACGCCAAGGTCTACCGCAACGACTACATTCCGCAACAGGAGACCGGCGGTCTCACGGTCTCCGCGGCCCGTACCGATCTGCCGGAGTCCGTAGGAGCCGAAATCGTCGACGGCCGCTGGCTCAACGCGGCCAACAGCCGCTACCCGTCCGTCGTCCTCGGCCCCAAGGCCGCCGCCCAGCTCGGTGTGCACCGGGCCGGAGCCGATGTGAGGGTATGGCTCGGAGGACAGTGGTTCACCGTCGTCGGACTGCTCGCGCCCAATGAGCTCATCCCCTCGCTGGACTCCGCGGCACTGGTCGGCTGGTCCGCCGCGGAGCGCGAACTGGACTTCGACGGCTATCCGACCACCATCTACACCCGCGCCCGGGAATCCGCCGTCGAAGACGTCCAGGCGATTCTCGGCGCCACCGCCAGCCCCGAGAACCCCAGCGAGGCCAATGTCTCCCGGCCCTCCGACGCGCTGGCCGCCAAACAGGCCACCGACGACGCCCTCAGCGGGCTGCTGCTCGGACTCGGCGGTGTGGCCCTGCTGGTGGGCGGTGTCGGAGTGGCCAACACCATGGTCATCTCCGTGCTGGAACGCCGCTCCGAGATCGGGTTGCGCCGATCCCTGGGCGCCACCCGCGGACAGGTCCGCACCCAGTTCCTGGCCGAGGCGTTGCTGCTCTCCGCCCTCGGCGGTCTCGGCGGCGTCCTGCTGGGCATCGGCGTCACCACCGGGTACGCGGCCTACCAGGGCTGGCCGGCGGTCGTCCCGGCCTGGGCGATGGCCGGCGGGGTCGGCGCCACCCTGGTCATCGGCGGCCTGGCGGGCTTCTACCCGGCCGTGCGCGCGGCGCGGCTGCCGCCCACGGAGGCGCTGGCCACCACCTGAGACCGCGGTGCCTCCGTCGGTACCGTCCCCCGTGCCGTGGGGGCACCGCATTCCGGCCAGGTCCCCTTCGTTGAAGGGCGCCGCCTCCCCGAGGCCCGCGCGGCCTGTGGTGTAGCCCGTACCCGGAGGAAGAGTGGGGCTGGCGTCATAGCAACCGGATGACGGTCTTTCTAGCGTGGGGGCCATGAAGAAGACCACGTCATTGACGGCCCTCGCGCTCTGCCTCGCCACGGTGACGACGACCGTGGGATACACCGCGGTCGCCTCCCCGTCCACCGGTGGAGACGCGCTGGACCGCTTCCGGAAGCAGTCCGTCAAGTGGACCGAGTGCAAGGACCCCGCACTCGCCGGGAGCGGGACCCGGTGCGCCCGCGTCACCGTCCCGCTCGACTACGAGAAGCCGAAGGGCCGCACCCTCACCGTCGCGATATCGCGCATCAAGGCCACGGATCCGGCGAAGCGGCGCGGCATCCTCCAGAGCAACCCCGGCGGCCCCGGCGGCCGTGGACTGTCCCTGCCCGCCGAGATCAAGGCGCAGATGACTCCTCAGGCAGCGGCGGCGTACGACGTCATCGGGATGGACACCCGGGGGCTCGGGGAGAGCACTCCGGTGGACTGCGGGCTGACCCGGGGGATGTGGCTGCACGCGCCCGGCCCGGACCGGGCCGGATTCGACGAGTCGGTACGGCTCTCCCGCGAGGACGCCCGCAGGTGCTGGGACAAGTACCCCGATGTGCTGCCCCATCTCTCGACCCGCAACATAGCCCGGGACGTGGACATCGTCCGCAGTGCGCTCGGCGAGCGGAAGACCTCCTGGTTCGGCCAGTCCTACGGCACCGTCCTGGGCGCGGTCTATGCCCAGATGTTCCCCCGCAACATCGACCGGCTGGTCCTCGACAGCGCGCCCGACCCCGCCGAGTACCACAGCTTCGAGATGGTCCGGAAGATGGGACCCGCCAATGAGAAGGCCGTCGACGACTTCGCCCGCTGGGCCGCCCCGCGCGACGGCGAGTACGGCCTCGGCGCCACGGCGACCGCGGTGCGCGCCACCGTCGAGAAGATGATCCGGCACGCCGGGACCGAGCCGATCCGCGTCGGCGGACACCGCGTCACCGACCGCGATCTGCCGCTCCTCCTCTTCGGCTTCATCACCGACGACACCGCGAACGCCGAAGCGGCCCGCACCGTCCGCGTCCTGCTGGACGCCGCCGACGGGAAACCGGTCACCGTGCCCCCCGCCATGCAGGGGTTCCTGGACATGATGTTCGACGCCGCGGGAACCGGGCGGGCGGCGGACTACGCCGCCCAGCTCGGAGTGCTCTGCGCCGACGCCGTCATGCCGAGCGACCCCGAGTACTACTGGAAGGGGGTCGAGCGGACCCGGGCGTCACAGCCGGTCTTCGGCCCCGTGACGAATGTGCCGCTCCCCTGCGCCTTCTGGAAGGAGAAGCCGCGCGAGAAGCCGACGAAGATCAACAACAAGCTGCCCGCGCTGCAGATACAGGCCACCGGGGACACCCGCACCACCTATGAGTCCGGGCTCCGGATGCATCAGGCCATGCGCGGCTCGAAGCTGGTGACGGTGCCCGCCCGGAGCCACGCGGTCTATCTCTACTACCCCAATGACTGCGTCAAGCGGACCGTCAACGAATACCTGGTGGACGGCACCCTGCCCGCGCGGGACACCGTCTGCACCTCATAAGGCGGGTACGGGCTCCCGGCCCTCCCAGGACCGGGAGCCCGTACCGGGGTCAGAGCGGCCGGGCGAAGGTCTCCTCGAACACCGTGCTGAGCAGACCGCCGACGTCGTCGCCGCTCATTCCCTCGTCCCGCGCCTGGTGCATCCAGTCGGTGAGCCGGGCGCGGAGCGGGGAGTCGGGGCCGGTCCGGGGCTCCGCCAGCGAGCGGGTGACGAACGTCCCCGCTCCCTGGCGGACCTCCACCAGACCGGCCCGTTCGAGCTCCCGGTACGCCTTGAGCGTGGTGTTCGGGTTCACCTTGGTGTCGGCGGCGACCTGAGCCGCCGTGGGCAACCGGTCGTCCACGGTCAGCACACCCATGCGCAGCGCCTGTTCGACCTGCCGGACGATCTGGAGATAGGTGGGGATGCCGCAGCGGCGGTCGATACGGAACACCATCATGTCGCTCACCCCTTCCCGCCGCTTCCGGCCGTCCGCACCACAGCGGGCGGCCCGCTCCGTGCACCGTCTGCCTCCAGCCTATTGCGCCCGCCGCCGCCGGAGCGCCCGGGGAGCCGGTCCGCCGCCGGGCTCACAGCGGTCGTCGGCCCACCCGGACCACGACGAAGGCGATCAGCGACACGCTGACGGCGGTGAGGATTCCGGCCCCGGTCCACTGCATGACCGCCATCTGGTCGTAGGAGAAGTACTCGATCGTTCTGTTGACGATGCCCTTGTCGGCGAGGCACGCCTCGTACTTCTTCTCCTCGATGCAGGTGCCGAAGCCGAACAGCTCACCCGAAGCGGTGCTGACCCAGTTGTCCACCTCCACCGCGGTGGTGAGCCCCGAGGGGTAGTCGCCGTTCAGCGGGTAGGAGGCCCGGTGCGGAGTGGCCAGCATGGCCGGGACCCAGGTCCAGGCCAGCTGGGAGACGACGGCGAAGACGAAGGTGACGACCATCGCCAGCAGCACCCGGCGTGCCAGCAGACCGATCGTGATGCCCGCGACCACGGTGAGCAGGGTGAGCGCGGCCAGCATCGGACCGGTGTTGTCGAACACCGAGCCCTGGAGCCAGTTCCTGTCGCCGAACGGGCTGACCGCCCGCCACCACCACAGATGGAGGAATCCGAGGACGACCGTGGGCGCCAGGGCCACGATCAGACCGATGCCCAGCTTATGGGCCAGCCACCGCCGCCGGGGCACCGACTGGGTGGTGACCAGCTGCGCCGTGCCCTGCTCCTGATCGGCGGCGATCAGCGGTGCGCCGCAGAAGACCCCGAGGACGATGGGCAGCATGCTCAGGGCGAATCCCATGGTCCCGATGCGGTCCTGAATCGGTGTGAGCACTCTCTGGGAGAGCTCCGCGGCGGGCTTCTCCGGCCAGCCCGCGGCGTGCACGGCGTCCAGCGCGACACCGCGCTGATAGACGATCCAGAGCGCGCCCAGAACGGTGAGCGCCGTCACCATGAGCAGCATGACGCGGTGCTGGCGGAGCATCAGCCAGACGAGCCCGCGCGGTCGCGGCCCGCTCTTGTGCCGGCTCCCGGCACGGTCCGGCGCGTGGGTGAGTGTGCTCATGCCGCACGCTCCGCTCGCCGGTCGCACTGGGCCGAGGGGGTGAGCAGCGGAGGTGTGCCGGGTGAGCGGAGATAGGCGAGCAAGATCTCTTCCAGGGTGGGTTCCATCGACTGCCAGTCGCCGTACACGGGCCCCTCGGTCCGCAGCATGGCGGTGAACTGGCGTCCTGACGTACGGTTCTCGATCACGGTGTGCGGGGCCAGCCCGGCGGGCAGCTCCCCGGATTCCTCCCGCGCTCCGGTGACGAGCTTATGGAGGGACAGCAGCTCCTCGGTCTCTCCGGCCATCCTGACCCGCCCGCCGGAGATGACCAGCAGGTAGTCGCACATGTCCTCCAGCTCGGTGAGCATATGGGAGGACATCAGCACGGTCGTGCCGCGTTCGGCGGCCTCGGCCATCAGCAGTCCGCTCATCTCGTTCCGGGCGAGCGGGTCGAGATCGGCCATCGGCTCGTCCAGCAGCAGCAGATCGGGCCGCTTGCCGAAGGCGAGCGCGAACGCCACCCGGGTGCGCTGGCCTCCGGAGAGGGTGCCGATCCGGGCGTGTGAGGGCACATCCCCGGCCCGTACGATCCGCTCGGCCGCAGCCTGGTCCCAGTGCGGATTGAGCTCCTGGCCCATTCTGAGCGTCTCGGCGACGGTGAAGCGCTTGAACAGGGCCTTCTCCTGGCCGAGGTACGCGTAGCGCGGCATCACATCGGGTGAGTCCACCGGTACGCCGAAGACGCGCAGTTCGCCCGTGGTGGCCTCCACCAGTCGGGTGGCGAGTCCCAGCAGGGTGCTCTTGCCGGCCCCGTTGGGCCCCACCAGTCCGCAGATCCGGCCGGCCGGCAGTCTGAACGAACAGTCCTGGAGAGCCCAGCCGCGCCGGTACTTCTTCCCCAGCCCTTGCGCCTCCAGGGCCCAGGGGCTCCTCGTGGTGTCCGGAGTGGTCATGTCTGAGTACACCCTCGCTCTATTCCACTAGTCATCTAGTGGAATCATTGTGCTGACCGGTGGGTGCTGTCAAACGCCGCCGGCCGGAACCCGGTGTCGGGGGAGGGTGTGAAGGTGTGGACGACAGGTCCGGACCGCCACCGGACGGTGCGCGGCCGACTGCTGGAAAAGCCCGCCGCCGGGGCCCTTTCGACGGGCCCCGGCGGCGGGGTGTTCCACTACGGTCGCGGCGTCGGCCGCGGACCGGGTTCGGACTTCGACGGTACGATCTAGCCTCTTCTCACATCGCCCTTACCGCAGGCGACGCCGTCGCGGTTCCGGTCGAGCCGTTGCGGATCCTCCTTGCCGTTGACCTTCAGCCGGCCGAAGTCATGGCTGTCGAGCCATGCGCAGCGAGCCGCTGTCGTGGGCGGCACGGCCTTCGGGAAGGCGGTGGGGACGCAGACGCCCGCCGCGCCGTAACTGCGGTCGCAGCCCGTGATCGTCGGGCTCACCGGGGCCGAGTCCCGCTTCTTCCGGGGCTTCTTCGCCGGCTGCTCCAGATCGCCCGCGAAATCGTGGACATGAGCGGACGGCGCGTCCGCGGACTTCTTGCCCTGGGCCGACTGGGGGCCGAGATGGACCCACTTCGCCACCGAGGGAACGCCGTTCGCGTCGACGCCGAAGAGCATGTACCAGCCGGGAGGAGCGAGATTGGGGTTGCTGGTGACATTGAGATCGATGTTGTTGCCGTTGACGGTCAGCGGCAGATCGACGAAGCGCTGATTGGGGTCGGAGGAGTGGGTGACCGCCGCCGGACGGATGAGCTCCGCCTTGGCGATGGGCCGGTTGACCGTGATGCGCTGGGTGTCGCCGTAGTTCCAGCGGTTGTCCGGAACCGAGGTGATCTCCGGCCGCGGGCCCTTGAAGAGATAGGGCGGGCTGTAGACGGACACATTGTTGTTGTACGTGTTGTTGCCGGGGTTGTCGCCGACCGACATCACCCGGCCGTCCGGCAGCAGGAACGACGAGGAGTGGTAACCGCGCGGGATCGGGTCCTTCGCCAGTCCCGGCTCATAGGCGTTGGTCACCGGGTCGAAGAACGACGCCTCGTACACCGGGTCGGCCCGGTCGTGCAGCGCGCCGCCGGTCTCGAAGACCTTGCCGTCGGGGAGCAGCACGGCCGAGACGTACATCTTCCCCTCCGCACCGGTCTGCGGACGGGGGCCCTGTCCCTGGTCCACCTCGCCCTGGGGCAGCAGCGGCCCCGGCTGATAGGCGGGATTGGGGCTCTTCAGGTCGATGATGTCAGTGAGGCGGTTGGCCTTCGGGTTGGTCTCGTTGTTGCCGCCGCCGATCGTGAGCACCCGCTGGTCCTGGGCGGGCGGCAGCAGCACGCTCGCCGACTCGTCCCGCTGGTCCTTGTTCTGGAGACCGGGCACATCGGTGATGGTGTTGGCGGTGTAGTCGTAGATCGACGCGCCGGAGCCGGGGGTACCGTTGCCGAAGACATGGCTGCCGGAGTAGAAGAGGCGGCCGTCCTGCATCAGGATCATCGACGGGTACAGACCCCAGTAGGACCAGGTCTGGTTGACCTGGCTGATCGGGAGCCACCGGTTCTGCGCGGCGGAGAACTTCTCGGCGGTCACATTGCCCGTCGAGTCCTGCTTCAGCCCGCCGAAGGAGATGACGTCGCCGTTGCCGAGGATGGTCGCGGACGGATACCAGTGACCGTCGTGCATATCGTTGGTCCTGGTGTACGTCTCGGTGTCCGGGTCGAAGATGTACGAGTCCTTGAGACCCTGGTAGCCGATGGTTCCATCGGCCGAGGGATAGCCCTTGTTCCCGCTCATCACCAGGACCTTGCCGTCCTGGAGCTGGACATGACCGGAGCAGAACATATCCGCCGGGGTGGGGATCTGCCGCCAGGCGCCGGTCGCCGGGTTGTACACCGCCGAGGTGAAGGTGCCCGCCTGGAACATCGACTCGTCGTTGCCGGAGCCCGCGATCACCAGCACCTTGCCGTTGTGCAGCACCACGGAGTGCACGGAGCGCACGGGGTTCTTGGTCTCCAGCACATCCCAGCGGCCCTTCAGACACTCCACGGGCGTGCCCGTGCAGTCCGGGTCGGGCGCGGGGACGGTGACTTCCTCCATGCCGTAGTCGTCGGTGGTGACCGAGCCCACCCCGTACACCGAGACGCCCCAGCTGATGCGGTCGGTGTTCGGCGGCACGACGGGAGTGCGCACCTCGGCGCGCGCGTACGCCGCGCTCACCGGGAGCGTCTTGAGGTCGGTCCAGTAATGCCAGCCCGTGGTCGTGTCGTGCCGGAAGAGGGTGATGGACGCGTCGGGCGTCGTGCTCTTGTACCAGAGGGACAGATCGTACTGCTTGTCCGCCGCGACCGTGGGCGCGCAGGCCGCGTTCTCGGTGATGATCGCCTTGCGGTCGCCGTCGACCCGGCGGGTGAGATCGACCTTCATCGCGGCTGAGCCGGAGTGCGCGTCGGCGACGGTCGTGAAGGTGACGTCGTTGTTTCCCCAGCCCGACTTCTTCCAGCAGTCGGGCATCCCGTCGTTCCCGGGACCGCCGGGCGTCTCGAAGCCCGGATTGAGGATCAGATTCGGGCCGGCGGCCGCAGGGGTGGGCGCTGTGACGAGAAGCGCGGCGGTCATCGCCGCGACGGCCAGCAGCGCGGTGGATCTGTAACGGCGAAGGACTGATGGCATGGCGGTTCTCCTTCCATGCTCGGTGGTGGATGGGGGAGCCACCGGGAGCCGTGGGCTCCCGGTGACGCGTCGCTCTCCGCCGTACCGGCGTGCGCGGCCGGTACGGCGAAACTCATGCCGTGGTCCCGGTCCGGCGCGTACGCGCCTTGCCGGGCAGATAGACCAGCGTTTCCGTCGCCGCGAACCGCAGCAGGAACGTCAGCAGCAGAGCCAGCCCCGTCGCGGGCAGCACCGCCATCCCCAGCCACCCCACCAGCAGGGCGATCAGCGGGATGCGCAGCACGAGATCGGCGTTGGCGAGCAGGGCGAATCTGCCGAGCCGGTCCGCCCAGCGGCGGTGTCCACGACGGTCCCGGAAGAGCAGCATCTCGATGAGGAGGAAGTTCCACAGAACGCCGAACTGGTTGGCGACGACCTCGGCGGGCAGATAGTGCATCCCCGCCGTCGTGAACGCGTGCAGCGCCAGCAGATTCGGCAGAAAGCCGGTGAGGCCGATCACTCCGAACGCGACCATCCGGGCCAGCGGCGACGAGGTCCGCAGCCCCGCGAGATGCTTGAGGAACCGCAGCCCCTCCCTGGCCGTGGACTTGGACTCGCCCGCGTACCGCTCCTGGAAGACGAACGGCACCTCCGCGACCGGTCTGGGCCGGCAGCGTACCGCCAGCTCCAGCAGGATCTTGTAGCCCAGCGGCTTGAGCGCGCCGGCCGTCACCATGGTCGTCACCGCGCTGCGGCGGATCGCGAAGAAGCCGCTCATCGGGTCGCTGATTCCGCTCAGCCCGCGGGGGAAGAGCGCCTTCGTCAGCCAGGTCGCCGTCCGGGAGACGGCGATCCGGTAGCCGCCCGCGAGTCCCTGCCGGCTGCCGCCGCGGATATAGCGGCTGGCCACGACGAGATCGGCGTTCGACCGCTCGCCCGCGGCGACCAGCTCGGGCACCAGGTCCGGCGGATGCTGGAGGTCCGCGTCCATGACGACGATCCAGTCCGAGCCGGCTCTCCGCAGCCCCTCCACGACCGCGCCGCCGAGGCCGCCCACGGGTGTCTCCCGGTGGAGCACGGTCACCGGGAACGGGCAGTCCTGCGCCGCGTTCCGGATCGCCTCGGGCGTGCCGTCCGTGGAGTCGTCCACGAAGACGACCTCGCAGGACAGCCGGGAAGGCACCGACTCGGTCAGCCGGTGCAGCAGTTCCCCGACGCTCTCCGACTCATTGAAGGTCGGGACGACGACGGTGACCGCTCCCGGCGGCGCCAGCTGGGCGGCGCCCAGCGGATCGCCGAGCTCATCGGCTTCGGTACGGGGAGTGGTCATCGCGCGCCTCCGGTGGTGCCACCGGTGATCCGGCGGATTTCGATACGGTCCTCGCCGCGGCCGAAGACGGCGACGGGCGTGGAGTGCTGGAGCGCCGCCTTGACGTTCGGCAGATCGACGGCGTCCCGCCGGACGGTCGGGGAGGAGACGACGTAGTCGATGTCCCGCCAGCCCCGGGGCATGGTCTTGGTGACCGCCGGGTCCAGATCCGCCTTGTAGAACCAGATCGCGCCGGTGCCGGGGGTGAAGCCGTCGTGCACGAGATCCAGCCAGAGGGCGTCGTCGACGAGTACCCGGGTCGAGGCCGGGTCGGCTATCTCCTCCTGGAGCCAGCCGGCGGCGGCGCGGTAGGGCGCGTTGGCGTCCAGGGTGAGCGCGTCCCGGTTGCCGTCGATCCAGCGGGGGGTGAGGAGGACGGCGGCGGCGAGGGCGAGCACCCCCACCAGGGCGCGGCGGGGGAGATGGGTGAGCGCGCGGGAGCGCGCGGCGTCCGGTGCGCCCGGGGGAGCGACCCCGGGCGCGGGGGTCCGCCGGACCGCCCGGTCCCGCAGGATCCGCCCGAAGGCCGTACGGGGCGCGGGCGATGAGCCCCTGGCGGGAAGCCGCCGGTGCAGCACCGCGTGGACCACGCTCGCCGCCGCGCCCGCCAGCACCAGCGCCAGGAAGGGCAGCGCCTGGATGACGTACATCGCCGGGAGATAGCCGGACGGGCGCATCGCCACGACTGTGAGGATCGCCACCGCGAGGGCGGGACCGGCCAGGGCGCGCGCGGTGACGGACCAGCGCAGGGTGGACAGCAGCAGCAGAGCGCCGGCGACCCCGCCCAGCGGCAGCACACGGTCGTAGTACAGCCAGGACTGAAGGACGCCGTGCGAACCGGAGCCCGCGTCGAGGATGAAGCCCGAGCCCTCACGGCCCATCTGATAGGTGATGCCGTCGATCAGGGAGACATGGCCGGGGCCGGGGAACAGCTCGTTGTTCAGCAGCGCGTACAGCGGGTACGACAGCCCGATCAGCACACAGGCGGTGATCGCGCCCGTCACCGCGAACTTCCGGGTGTCCCGGTGGCTGTGCCGCCACATGGTGACGAGCAGCGCCGGGAGCACGACCAGCATGGTCTCCTTGGTGAGCACCGAGACCGCGCCGACGAGCCCCGCCGCGAAGTGGTGCCAGAGGTGCCGGCTGGGCGACGCGGCCAGGCAGAACGCCAGCAGCATCCACATCACCGCGAGATTGTCGAGGAAGATCTCCCGCTGGAGGACGACGGAGAGCGGGGAGAGCCCGAAGAGCGCCATCGCGAGCGCGGCGGACCAGCGGGGCAGGAACAGCCGCCGGGCGAGCACATAGAGCAGCACCGCACAGGCGGCGCTGACCGCCAGCATCGCGAAGCGCATGGTCGCCACGGTCATCGACTCGGGGGCGATGACCGAGGGCAGATAGGTGAGCCCGGCTATCTGTATCCAGCCGAGCGGAGGATGGTCGTACCAATAGGTGTAATGGGCGAGCCCCTCGCCCTGCTGGACCGCCCATGCCTGGGCGAGATAGGTGCCTTCGTCGTCGCTGAGGGTCGGGAAGTGGGTGATGTTCCAGCCCTGGACGGCCAGGATCACCGTCAGCAGCCCGAGGCAGAGCAGCAGATCGGGTCTGGAGCTGCGGAACCGTATGACGGGCCGGGGCAGCACCCGGACCCGGACATCGGCCCGGGGCCGGTCCGCGCCGGGCGTGGTCGCAGCGCCGGCCGGCCGTTCCACGAGCGTGGTGGGGGAGTCCGGTGCGGTCAGGGCGCCGGGCGGGGCCCCGCCCGGCGCCCCGGTCGGTGTGGTCTCTTCCGGTGTGGGCAGAATCGTCGTCACCGGCTTGCGTCCTCTCGGGTCTCGGTGAGATGCGCGCCGACATGGCTGGTCAGCTCCCACTCATTGCGCCCCCGCTGCTCCCGCCATACCGCGCGCACCGCCGCGCCGGCCAGGAGCACCTGGTAGAAGGGGCCGCCGATGATGAGCTTCAGATAGTGCGTGAACCGGACGCGCAGCCCGTACTGCTTGCCGAAGTCGTGCAGTCCCACGACCTCGAAGACAAAGGTGACCATGGCGGTGACCAGGGGCAGGAAGGTCACGATGGCGGCGCCCACGGGAACGTCCAGGAAGAGCGCGATGACGACGTTGACGGGGATGATGACCCCGGAGTACGCCTGGAGGAACGGAGTCATCAGGGTGTAGCGGGCCAGCATGCGCTGTCTCCGTGTGGGGAGCTGCCGCCAGTCCCGCTTCCGGTACACCTGAAGGAACCCCTGATTCCAGCGGGTTCGCTGTTTGAGCAGGCTCATCAGCGTGTCGGGGGTCTCCTCGCGGGTGACCATCCCGCTGTCGTACGCGACGACGACCTTCTTGCCGGCGGAGGAGAGCCGTACGCCCAGATCGCAGTCCTCGGCGAGACAGTCGGCATCCCAGCCGTCGGCCTCGCGCAGCACGGCGGTGCGGACGAAGACGGTGTTGCCGCCGAGCGGGATGAAACCTTTCTGGGCGTGGAGGTGGAGCCTGCTGCGGAACCAGAAGAAATACTCCAGACAGTTGCGGAGGCTGTACCAGCTGGAGTGGAAGTTGATCAGCTGGACCCCGCCCTGGACGACGTCCGCGCCGGTGGTGGTGAAGGCGTGGTCGACATGGGCGAGCAGCTCGGGGTGGACCTGGTCCTCCGCGTCGAAGACGCCCACGATGTCGCCGCGGCAGTGCGGCAGAGCGGTGTTCAGCGCCTTCGGTTTGTTCTTGGTCTCGTGGGTGTCGGTGATGACCCGTACCCGCAGTGGATCGTTGCGGGCGGCGCGCTCGGCCACCTCCGCCGTCTCCGGGTCGTCGTGGCCGACGACGACGATGATCTCGTAGTTGGAGTGCGTGGACTCCAGCAGCCGTTCGATGGTGTGTTCCAACACCGCCTGCTCATGCCGGGCGGGCAGCAGCAGGGAGAAGGAGAGCCCGACATCGCTGTCGGGCCGGTCGAAGCTGGTCGCGGCCAGCGTCTCGGGCGTACGCCAGGCGTGCATCTGCCACCACAGCGTGAACGCCGCCATCCAGAAAAGTGCCAAGGAAATGGCAACAACAAGTACCGATAACAGCACGAAGCCCCCCTAGGACCCCCTCGCCCGCGGTCTCCAGGGCCCCAGGGGTCCGATGACGCGCAGGCGTGCAGCCGGGCAACTCATGCCGCACACTCCCCTGGGTGTGCTCCCGGCTACTCCTCGGTTGTGGACCTTATCGGCGATTGTGAAAGTCCGGTGCTCGACTCGTAAACACTGGCGCATTGCTGACGCTTGGCGCGTTATAGCCGTGGCCTCGGCCTGTCCGGCTGGTCGAGCGCCGGGCCCCCGATGCCGCGAGGGGGCGTCTGGCGAGTTCCCGGACCGACCGGCACGGAAAGTGTGAAGGTCGCCGCCCGCGCGCCGGCTCAGGGCAGCCGAAGAGCGCGCCCGTCCGGAAGTCAGCCGAAGAGCGCGCCCGTCGAGAAGTCAGCCGAAGGCCGCGCGGAACCGGTCGCCCAGGCCCCGCAGGCGTTCCACGGGCTCATTGGCGAAGACGAGCCGCAGATGGCCCGCTCCCTGGGGGCCCCATCCGGCCATCGGGGTGGCCGCGACCTTGCCGCGCCGGAAGAGCAGCGCGGACGCCTCGGCCGGGCCGAGGCCCATGGCCCTGGTGTCGATGAGCAGGGACCAGCCGCCGTGGGGCCGGACGCAGGGATAGCCGGCCAGTTCCGCGAGTACGAGGTCACAGCGCTGCCGCCATACGCGGGTGGCGGCGGCGACGTCCGCGTCCGCGTCGGGATGGCCGAGCGCGGCGGCGACGGCCCGCTGGGCGATGCCGACCTGGCAGACGACGTTCGTCAGGCCCACGAGCTTGATGTCGGCCAGGATACGCGCCGGGCCCACCACCCAGCCGACCCGCCAGCCGATGAGCCGCAGTTCCTTGGAGGCGGACCCGACGGTGATCGTGCGGTCGGCCAGACCGGGATGGGACGCGGGGTGGTCGGGCGGCAGCCCGTCGAACCGGATGCGCTCCATCGCGGCGTCGTACAGCAGCCAGCAGTCATGGGCCGCCACCGCCTCGGCGAGCGCGTCCCAGTGACGGTCGCCGAGAAGGGCTCCGGTGGGCATCGAGGGGCTCATGACCAGCACCGCCGCGGTACGCGCGCCGACCGCGGCGGCCAGTTCCCCGGGGTCGGTCCGCCAGCCGTCCGGGCCCGGGGTCGAGGGCACATGCCGGGGCACCCCGCCCGCGAGACGGATCCGGTTGACCAGCCCGGCGTAGACGGGATCGCCGACGACGACCTCCTGACCGGGCTCGACCAGGGCGAGCAGCGCGTTCAGCACGCCGTTGAGCCCGCCCGCGACGCCCACGCACTCGGTGGCCGGATCATAGCGGCGGCCGGTGATCGCGCCGACATGGGCGGCGGCGGCTTCGCGCAGCGCCCGATGGCCGTGGAAGGGGAGATAGCTGTTCGCGTCGTCGTCGTCGATCGCGCGCCGGGTGAGGTCGAGGGCGACGTGAGGGGGCCGGATGTCGGTGTCGAGGTTCTCCAGCCGCAGCAGTTCCGGATCGCGGGCGGCGTCGGCGGCGTCGCCGATCGCGTCGACGGTGATTCCGGGGATGTGCCGCAGCCGCGACACGGTCATGGCTGTTCACCTCGCGGTGGTCGTGGTCGGTGGTCGGTGCGCGGGACGGGTGGACATGTACGAGGACGAGGCCGAGGGGGCGTCCGGACAGGCGGCATCTTCCCAGGACCGGGGCGGGACAAACCGCGCCCTCGGATCTCCCGCGCAGGGTCGGCGGCGCCCGTGGGCGACCGCTCCGGCAGGGAGGGGACGCCGGTCGCTCGTGGCGCCCTCTGTGAATCAGTGTTCACTGAGTTCACTTCAGCCCCAACTAATGACTTCTGCCCCACCGTTGAGTCCTCGTTCCCCTGGATGCATACTTCGTCATCCGGGGAGCGGATATGACCATACGTATCCATGACCACCTCCCCGGACGGATAGACGAGTTCTGCTCGTCGTCTTTGCTGATCTCCAGGGGGAGACTTGCGCAGACAAGTGAAAAAGGCATGCGTGTCCACGATCGCCGTCGCGGCGGCCGTGGCCCTGTCCGCGGGAATGACCGGCCCGGTAGCGGCGGGAGAACGCGGGAACGTAACGAAGGCTGTGGGCGCCCCGGCCGCGGACGGGGCCCCCGGCCCCGGACCCGTGGCGCATCGGGTGACCCTCATCACGGGGGACCGGGTCCTGGTCGACGCGGTGGGCCGGTTCGTCCGGCTGGAGCCCGCCGAGGGCCGGGACGGCATCTCCTTCCGTACCCGGACGGTGGACGGACATACCCATGTCATACCGGCCGACGCACACCGGCTGGTCTCCGAAGGCGTCCTCGACCGGCGGCTGTTCGACGTCACCGAGCTGAGCCGTGCCGCGAGCCGGGAGGCGTACCGCGACGGGCTGAAGGTGATCGTCGCCTATCGGGGCGGTTCGGCGAAGGCGGCCCGTGCCGAGGTCCGTGCCGTGGGCGGCACAGAGGTCCGGCTCGGTGCCAAGGCCAAGGCCGACGCCGCCGACGCCGCCGACGACGCCGCCGCCGACGCCGTCACCACCCCGACCCGGGACGCGGGCGAGCTGTGGCGGGCGCTCACCCGGCCCTCGGCCGGCGGCTCCCTCTCCGTCACGGAGGGCGTCAGCCGTATCTGGCTGGACGGCGTCGTCCAGGCCACGCTCGACAAGAGCACGGCCCAGATCGGCGCGCCCAGGCTCTGGGCGGACGGGGTCGACGGCACGGGGGTGAAGATCGCCGTGCTCGACACGGGTGTGGACGCCACCCACCCGGATCTCCAGGGACAGGTGCTGGCGCAGGAGAACTTCTCCTCGTCGCCCCAGACCAAGGACCGTCATGGGCACGGCACTCATGTCGCGTCGATCGCGGCGGGCACCGGCGCCAAGTCCAATGGGGCCCATAAGGGCGTGGCGTACGGAGCGAAGATCCTCTCCGGGAAGGTGCTGAGCGACACCGGATCGGGGACCGAGTCCAGCATCATCGGGGGCATCGACTGGGCCGTGGCGCGGGGCGCGGACATCGTCAACCTCAGCCTCTCCGGCACCGACACGCCCGAGCTGGACCCGGTGGAAGCCCATGTGGCCAAGGTGACGGAGGAGACGGGCGTTCTGTTCGTCGTCGGGGCGGGCAACAACGGCCCCCGCGCCGGCAGCGTCGGCTCGCCGGGCAGCGTGGACAGCGCGCTGACGATCGGCGCGGTGGACCGGGACGACGAGCTGGCCGACTTCTCCAGCCGGGGACCTCTGGCCGGCACCGGCGGGCTGAAGCCGGATGTGACCGCCCCCGGTGTGGGCATCGTCGCCGCGGGCGCCGCCGGCGGCACCGGCGGCGAGGACGTGGGCCTGCCGGGTTACCGGTCGATGACCGGTACCTCGATGGCCACCCCGCACGCCGCCGGGGCCGCCGCTCTGCTGAAGCAGCGGCATCCCGGCTGGCGGGCGAAGGAGCTGAAGGGCGCCCTCACCGGGTCGGCCGAGGCGGGTCCGTACACGGCCTTCGAGCAGGGCGCCGGGCGTATCTCCGTCGACCGGGCGATCGAGCAGACGGTGATCGCCGACCCGGTCTCGGTCGGCTTCGACGCACAGCGCTGGCCGCACACCGATGACAAGCCCATGACCAAGCAGCTCACCTACCGCAACCTCGGCGCCGAGGCCGTCACTCTCGCTCTGGAGCTGACGGCGACCGACCCCGAGGGCAGGCCCGCGGCGGCCGGGTTCTTCACCCTGGGCGCGGAGACCGTGACCGTGCCGGCGGGCGGCACCGCCTCTGTGGACCTGACCGCCGACACCCGGCTCGGCGGCGCGATCGAGGGCCACTACTCCGCGACCGTGACCGCCACCGGTGGCGGTCAGTCCGTGCGTACGGTCGCCGCGGTGGACCGCGAGGTGGAGTCCTACGAGCTGACCGTCAAGCACATCGGACGGGATGGACGCCCGAACGGCGACTTCCGGACGGATCTGATGCGGCGGACGGGCGTCGGCCCGCGGTTCGTCGATCTCGAATCCGAGAAGTCCGGTGTCGCCAAGGTCCGGGTCCCCAAGGGAGTGTTCATCCTCCACTCCAGCCTCGACGCGGACCCGCGGGGCGGCGGCAAGGGGCAGGACCAGCTCGTACAGCCTCAGCTGACCATCGACAAGAACACCACGGTCACCGTCGACGCCCGGAAGACCAAGTCGGTCGAGTTCACGATCCCGGACGCCAAGGCCAGGATCAAATCCGCCTGGGCCGGGTACTCGATGACCGGGCGGACCCCTGATGACAGGGTCAGCAACGTCAGCTATCCGTCCTCGTTCAAGAACTTCCGCACCGCGCACCTCGGTCCGCGGATCACGGACGGTTCGCTGTCCGAGGCATGGGCGGCACGCTGGTCGAAGGGGAGCGTCGACTATCTGGCCGTGACCGGCGACGGAGTCGAGCGGCTCTCGACCGGCTTCACCAAGCGTTTCCAGCAGAGCGATCTGGCCACGGTGAAGCTGGGACTGGGCGGCCCGGCCAAGGACAAGCGGGCTGATCTCATCCTCACCGGCCAGGCGGCCGGCAACGACATCGGCGGAATGCTCCTGCACGGCGAGAAGACCCCCGGCACCCGGACCTTCCAGCTGACGTCGGCCGGCACCGGGGCCGGCTGGGAGATGAGATACGCGCAGTACGACGCCAAGAGCACCGACGATTTCCCGGTGCACGAAGCCCAGTACGACAGCGGTGGTCCGAAGGGCTACAAGGGAGGCAGGACATACGAGGAGACGTTCAACACCGGTGTCTTCGGCCCTGCGGTCGGCGACGGCATGGGCGTCTACCGCAAGGGCGATGAGATCTACGGCTCGCTGCCGGTGTTCGCCGACGGCCAGGGGCATCCGGGCGGTTCCCTGTACTCGTCGGTGAAGACCACGCTGCACCAGGGCGACACCAAGGTGGGGGAGAACAAGGACCCGCTGACCGGTGACGAGTCCTTCACGGTCGGCTCGGGCGACGCCGGATACACGCTGGCGACCTCGGTCGAGCGGAGTGCGAAGGTGTCGAAGGCCGCCAGCCGGATCGACGCCGAGTGGACCTTCCGGTCG
>NZ_VCLA01000167.1:42821-53477 GCF_009600885.1 Streptomyces jumonjinensis | reverse complement strand
TACTTCGGCAAGTAGACCGCTCGCCGTACGCAGTGAAGGCGGCCCCCCCCGGATCTCACGGTCCGGGGGGCCGCCGCGCTGTCCCGGGGCTCAGGGGCTCGGGGGCTCAGGCAGTCGCGGCGGTATCCGGTCCCGGAAGACGGGGAATCAGCCGCGCCCAGCCGATATCCGGGCGATGGTCCTCCCCGCGCGGCGACGATTCTCCTGGCACATTACCGACCAGCGGCGGAGGAGCCATGGGCAAGCAGGTCAGATGCGGATCGACTCAGACCACGACGGGCCAGCCATGCCGGAACGCGGCGATGATCGGCTACTCCCGCTGTCAGCTCCACCGGGGCGAGTGGACTCCGCCGCAGAAGAGGAAGACCAAGAAGCGCCGGTGACCCGCCGGCCCCGCCGGAGACGTCTCCGGCGGGGCCGGGCCGGGCGGGCCCGGGCGGCGGGTCACACGGGATCGCGGTAGTACTGCCCGGCCTTGTAGTCGGCGAGCAGGGTGTACTCGACGTGGGTGACGCCGGGACCGGACCCGGCGCTGTCCTTCTCCACGGGCTCCAGGTCGACCAGGGAGTACTCGCTGTACCCGCCGAAGTCTCCGGGCTCGTCCGCGACGCCTACGTGGATGGGGGTGTCATCGGGGAGCGCCGAGAGCGCCTCCCGGAGCCTGCCCGCGGTCCATACCTGCGGGGCGTGGTCGAAAGTGTCAGCCATGAGCCGAGATTACCTGTGGCTTTTGTGCTTTTTGTGATCCCGCGCCGAAGGGCGTCCATCACCTTGGGCCCGATGCCCTCCCATCCGGCGGCGGCGGCGGACGGCGGCGGACGGCGGCACGCCGGTCCTGGCGGGGAGGGCCCGGGCGACTGGCACGCTCCCCCGCGCCGCCCCGCCGCCCGGGACCGTCCTCCTCCGCCGGGCGGGCGCTCTCCCCGGATCAGGCCGTGTACGGGCCTGCCGACATCCCGCCCGGCGAAGCTCACCGCAGCCGGGCGGACCGGCAGACGCCTTCCGGTGGGGTTCGGAGACGGCTCCCGGCGGCGTTCCCGCGCCGACTGCGTACCCCAAGCATGAAGGGGCGGAGGTCAGGATGTCGTTGACCGTCCGGGCACTGTCATTGACGATCCGTGCACACTCCGGCTGTTCAGGGCGGACCGGCGGTACTCCCGGGGCGATATGTCATACGCGGTGCGGAAGGCACGGCTGAAATGGGCGTTGCTGGTGAAGCCCCAGCGGGCGGCGATGGCGTGGATGGGGCGACGGGCCAGCCCGGGATCGGCCAGATCACGCCGGCACTGCTCCAGACGGCGCCGGCGGATCCACCCGGCGACGGTGAGCTCCTGCTCGTGGAAGAGCTTGTGCAGATAGCTGACGGAGATCCGGTGGGCCGCGGCGATCGTCGCGGGGGAGAGCGACGGATCGCCGAGGTGCTGTTGGATGAACTCCTGGACCTCCAGTCGCAGGACCCGGCCGCGGGTCTCGGGAGTCGTCTCCCCGCCCTCCGTCTCCAGGACCCTTTCGAGCAGGGAGGCGAGCAGATCGACGGTCACCGAGGCCAGTGTGGGGACATCGGACGCGGTGAACTCATGGCTGCCCGTCTCGATGCCGGTCAGCCAGCGGTGGAAGGCGCCCCCGATGCCCCGCGTCAGATCGACGGGCCGGGCGACCGCGCGCCGTACCTCCTTGGGAGGCAGCGGCAGCAGGGTCCGGGGGACGCGGATGATGAGCATGGACAGCGTGTCCGTATCAGCGGTCAGCCACGCCTGGTGCGGCTCGGAGCTGTCCACCAGCACCAGTTTCCCGGAGGTGATCGCCGCTTCGCGCCCGGCCTGCGAGACGCCCCCCGCGCCCTGGACCATGTAGTGCGCCTCATAGACCTCCGGATCCCACTGGCGTATCAGCCTGGGCGTGCGGACGCAGGTCAGCCGGGGAAACGTCAGCGAGGAGAGCAGCAGGTCCCCCAGCTCCAGAACGCGCATGGAGGCCCGGAAGTCGTCCTCCCGCTCGCTCCGGATGCAGGTCGGCACATGCCCGAGCGCCGCCGACGCCTCGAAGTAGGCGAATCGTTCGCGAGCGGGTACGTCCTCCGTGCTGAACGCGGTCACCATCATTCGACCCCATACCTCCTGTGTCCGCTCCGGGCCCCCCGTGCCCAACGATCCACGAACGGCCGCCAACCGTCGAGCACGGGCCCCGGGCGAGCGGGCGGAGCGCCCCCGGTGACCTCAGCTCAGCAGGCGCACCGGGCTGTCCGCGAGGTAGGCTTCGATGTTCTCGACGGCCTGCTGGAAGTACCCCTCGTAATTGCGCCGGGTCACATAGCCCAGATGCGGCAGCGCCAGAAAGCCGGGGGCTGTACGCAGCGGGTCCCCGGCGGGGAGCGGCTCCGTCTCGAAGACGTCCGCGCCCGCGCCCGCGATCCAGCCCTCGCGCAGCGCCGTCAGCAGCGCGGTCTGGTCCACGATCCCCGCCCGTGAGGTGTTCACCAGATAAGCGGTACGGGGCATCCGCCGCAGCTCGGCCTCGCCGATCAGATTCCGGGTCCGGTCGCCGAGCACCAGATGGATGGAGACGACGTCACTGCGCTCCAGCAGCTCCTCCTTGGAGGACGCGAAGACCGCTCCGCCCTCGGCGGCCCGCTCCGGGGTGAGACGGGGGCTCCATGCCAGCACCTCCATCCCGAAGGCCGAGCCGACCCGCGCCACCTTCTGTCCGATCCTGCCCAGACCCAGCAGCCCGAGCCGCCGCCCGTGCAGATCGGCGCCCACGGTCCGCTGCCAGGGACCGTCCGAGCGCAGGGCGTTGTTCTCGGGGACGATATGACGCGCCAGGCCCAGGATCAGCGCCCAGGTCAGCTCGGCGGGCGGCTCGGAGTTGCTGGCCGTGCCGCAGACGGTGACGCCGTGCCGGGCCGCCGCCGCCAGATCGAGGGAGGCGTTGCGCATCCCGGAGGTGATCAGCAGCCGCAGCCGGGGCAGCCGTGCGAAGAGCTCGGCGGGGAACGGGGTGCGCTCGCGCATCACGACCAGGATCTCGCAGTCGCCGACGGCGTCGACGAGCGCGTCATGGGAGGCGAGATGCGCGGTGAGGAAACGGGTCTCGACCCGGGTGTCGATCCTCGGCCAGTCGGCCAGGGAACGCGCGGCGTCCTGATAGTCGTCCAGAACGGCACAGCGCAGCCTTGTCAACGGATCTCCCCGGGGTCGCTCGGATGGTGGGGAGCGTAGTACACCGCCGGACCCGGTCGGGCCGGGTCCGGCGGTGTACGGGCGGTTCCGGGGCGGCGATGTGTCGCGGGGGCGGCTTCCTCTCTCGCGGCCCCGGCCGGGTCTCGCTCCACCGAGCCGAGCCGGTTCGGTCCGGGCGACAGGTCCTAGCCGAACCGTATGGAGGAGGTCCTGTCGTTGAAGTCGCCCAGCCATGAGGCGCTTGAGTTGTACCAGTGCCAGGCGCCGGACCATCCCGCGTGCTCGTAGAGGCTGGCCGCGCTGCACCTGGCGGTGCCCCGTGCGGAGCTGGCGATGTCGTTCCAGCCGATGGTGCTCAGATTGGAGAACTCGGGGTAGCGGAAGAAGCAGCCCTGTGTGCCGGCGAAGGCTATCTGGTACCCCTGGAAGTTCGCATCGCTGTAGAGGTAACTGAGTTCGGCCAGCCGGCTGCCGCGGGAGGACGTGAGACGGTCGAGCGCGCTGTTGAACTGCGACCTGGTGTCGTAACAGGTGGCCGTGCCGGAGTCGGCGATGACGATGCAGTCCCTGACGGGCTGCTCGGCGGCGCGGGAGTCGGCGACGGCCGGGGTGGTGAGCGCCGTGACGGCGAGCATGCCCGCAGCGATCGCGCGCCCCGTTCTGAACACGTTCATGGGACTCCTCAGTTGGATGGACCAGCCGGAGTGATGCGCATGTACATGTCAGGATGACTCTACTGTCGCGACGGTGTCCGCCGCGACGGTCGGGCTGGAGCGCGGCTGGAATCGTCACGGGTGAAGCGCTGTCGCGGTCACGGTGGACGCCGTCGCGGTCAGCGGCCCGCGGGGTCCCCGGCCAGTTCGCGTACGAGAGAGGCGACCTGCGCGGTCTCGATGAGGAAGCCGTCATGGCCGTAGGGGGACTCGATGACTCTGAGCCGGTCGGCGCCGGGGATGGACGCCGCCAGACGGTGCTGCTGGGACAGCGGGTAGAGCCGGTCGGACTCCACCCCGGCCACCAGCGTACGGGCGCTGATCCGGCGCAGCGCGGCGGTCGTGCCGCCGCGGCCCCGGCCGATGTCATGGCTGTTCATCGCCTCGGTCAGCACCACATAGCTGCCCGCGTCGAAACGGTGCACCAGCTTGGCGGCGTGGTGATCGAGATAGGACTCCACCTGGTAACGGCCGCCCTCCCAGGGGTTCTCCGTGCCCTGGGGGGCACGTCCGAAGCGGCTGTCGAGCTCGGCTTCGCCGCGGTAGGTGACATGGGCGAGCCGGCGGGCCACACCCAGCCCTTGGTACGGCCCCCCGCCGGGGCCCGCGTCGTGGTAGTTCCCGCCGTGCCAGTTGCGGTCCGAGCGGATGGCGTGCAGCTGGATGCCGGCCCACGCGATCTGCTCGGCGCCGGCGGCGGCCGTACAGGCGAGCAACAGCAGTGCCTCGGTGCGATCGGGGTGGGACACCGCCCACTCCAGGGCGCGCATGCCGCCCATCGAGCCGCCGATGACCAGCGCCCAGCGCTGGATGCCGAGCAGATCCGCCAGCCGGGCCTCGGCCGCGACCTGGTCACGGGTGGTGAGAAAGGGGAACGAGCCGCCCCAGCGGCGGCCCTGGACGGCCGCCTCACCGTGGCCTCCGCCATCTCCGCCATCTCCGCGGCCTCCGTGGCCTCCGCCGTCTCCGCCGTCTCCATCGCCTCCGGCATTCCGGAACGACGACGGTCCCGTACTGCCCTGGCAGCCGCCCAGCACATTGGGGGCGACCACGAACCAGCGGTCCGTGTCGAGGGCCCGGCCCGGCCCGATCAGCCCGTCCCACCAGCCGGGGGTCGGATGACCGGGACCGGCGGGACCGGCGACATGGCTGTCACCGGTGAGCGCGTGCAGCACCAGGACCGCGTTGGAGCCGTCGGCCGCCGGCCGGCCCCAGGTCTCGTAGGCCATCCGCACGCCCGGGAGTTCACCGCCCGCCTCCAGCGGAAGAGGCTGTTCCAGCCGGGCCCATCGGCGCCCGCCGACCGGGTCGCCCTCCTGCCAGCCCCCGGTTGCGGGCGGCAGCAGGGCGCTGGGCCCGGCGGCCCGGGTCACGGTGTTCAGGAGGCGCCCTTGGCCGCGCGGAATCCGCTCTCCAGGTCGGCCTTGAGGTCCGCGATGTTCTCGATGCCCGCCGAGAGCCGGACGAGTCCCGGTGCCGTTCCGGTGGCGGCGAGCTGCTCCGGGCCGAGCTGGCTGTGGGTGGTGGAGGCGGGATGGATGATCAGACTCCGCACATCGCCGATGTTCGCCAGATGGCTGAAGAGCTCCACGGCGTCCACGAACCGCTTGCCCGCCTCGACGCCGTCCCGCAGCTCGAAGGAGAGCACCGCGCCCGCTCCGTTCGGCAGATAGCGCTGGGCCGCCTCGTACCAGCGGTTGCCGGGCAGACCGGGATAGTGGACCGCCGACACCTCGTCGCGCTGCTCCAGCCACTGGGCCAGCGCGAGGGCGTTGGCACTGTGCCGCTCGATGCGCAGGCTGAGCGTCTCGACCCCCTGGAGCAGGAGGAACGCCGAGTGCGGAGCGATGGCCGGGCCGAGGTCGCGCAGCAGCTGGACCCGCAGCTTGACCCCGAAGGCGACCGGTCCGAGGTCCGGCCCGTACCGCAGTCCGTGGTAGCTGGGGTCGGGCTCGTTGAAGTCGGGGAAGCGGTCGGCGTGCGCGGCGAAGTCGAAGGTTCCGCCGTCGACCACGACACCGCCGAGGGTGGTCCCGTGCCCGCCGAGAAACTTGGTCGCCGAGTGCACCACGATGTCCGCGCCGTGCTCGATCGGGCGCAGCAGATACGGCGTCGGCACGGTGTTGTCCACGATCAGCGGCAGCCCCGCCGCGTGCGCGACGTCGGCGACCGCGCGGACGTCGAGGACGTTTCCGCGCGGATTGCCGAGGGTCTCGGCGAACAGCGCCTTGGTGGTGGGACGGATGGCGGCGCTCCAGGCGTCCGGATCGTCCGGGTCGTCGACGAAGGACACCTCGATGCCGAACCTCGGCAGCGTGTGCCGGAAGAGGTTGTAGGTCCCGCCGTACAGAGAGGTGCTGGAGACGATGTGGTCGCCCGCGCCCGCCAGCGTCAGGATCGCCAGGGTCTCGGCGGCCTGCCCGGAGGCGAGGGCCACCGCCGCGGCGCCTCCCTCCAGCGCGGCGATGCGCTGCTCGAAGGCGTCCGTGGTCGGATTGTGGATACGGGTGTAGATATGGCCCGGCTCCGCGAGGGAGAAGAGATCGGCGGCGTGCTGGGTGTCGCGGAAGACGAACGACGTCGTCTGGTAGATCGGCACGGCCCGCGCCCCGGTGGCGGGGTCGGGCGCCGTGCCCGAGTGCACCTGCTTGGTCTCGAAGGACCAGCCCGGCCGGGGTGCGGCGGCGCTGCCGTCGGGGGTGTGACCGGCGGCCACCTCGTCGATGGGCTGGCTCATGGCGCGTCCTTTGAACGTGGCGAACGAGGATCGTCGAACGGCGGGGAGGCACAGCCCGGAACGTCGCGATCCGCCGCGGTGCCCGCCCGCTGAGCACGGTAACGACCGAAAAATCGAACAGGGAAGGCGCACACCGATATCGCCACAACCCGGCAACACCCAGGCAACATTCGCCGAGGAACGCCGACGGCGGGCCCAGACCCCCGGCGGGAGCGTCCCCCGCGGAAGTCTCCGGCCCGTGGGACGGGCACCGTCGAGCGCGGTCGGTACAGGCCGCCCCGGCGCGGGCCGCGGCGGCCGTCCGCCCCGTGCCGGGGCGGCACGGGGCGGACGGCCAGGGAGCGAAAGCCCCGGTTCAGCAGGGCGTCAGTTCTTGATCCATACGCCGAAGTCGCGCGAAGCGGTGGCGAAGTCCTGGAACCCCATCCGGGCGCCGGCCGAGCGGGTCACCGTGCCCTTGGCGATGGCGCCGCCGTTCGCGGACGCCGAGTAGACCGGGCCGCCGCTGTCCCCGCCCCGGGCCGAGATCTGGCCGTTCATCTGCTCCGCCTCCACCAGGTCCTCGGAGTCGTTGTAGAAGAAGAGGACCTTGAGATTGCAGACCGGGCCGCCCGTCGCGCCCGCGCTGGTCACGCCGGACTGGCACAGATACTCGCCGGGGAAGACATAGTCCCAGCCCGAGACGCGGACACCGCGCTCATCGTTCCGCCCGCCCGTGTACATGAAGTTGTCCACCTGGGAGGTGGGGATGAGCATGATGTCGTGCGGGTCGTGGGCCCGCCCAGGGGTGCCGATGTACGCGCCGGCGCCGTTGGTGTAGCGGTCTCCGGGCTTGCCGCAGTGCTCGGCGGTCAGGATGTACTGGGCGCCCGCCGCGTCCCGCACGCCGAAGCCCGCCGTGCAGTTGGGGGCGCCGTTGTTCAGCAGCAGCGAACCCCCGGACCAGGGGGAGGAGTCCCTGTCCCGGGAGCGCTCCACCATCCGCTCCTCGTCGACCGTGGTGACCGGCACCCCGGCGGTCTTCGCCGCGGTGCTCCGGGCGGCCTTGGCGGCGCCGGCCGGGGCCCCGTCGCGGTCGGCCGCCAGCACCAGACCGCTGCCGTCGGTGGGGATCTTCACGGTGTGGCCCAGGGACGGGTCCTCGCTCAGCTGGGACTGGAGCCGCTTGGACGCGGTCCTGAGCTCGGCGAGCGAGTAACGCGCCTCGGCGATCCGCACCGGGGCGGTGCGCCGGGCCTCGTCGATCGCCCGCTGCGCCTTCGCGGGTATCTCGCCCTTCCACCACAGGGCGACCCCGTCGCGCTCCAGTCCGATGCCGGTGAAGCCCGCGTACCGCCCGCGGTCCACCGCCTTTCTGATGGTGCTCGCGGCGGCGACGAGAGGCCGCTGCTCCGTCATCTTCCGCAGATCCTGGGCGGGGAGCACATCGGCCAGGACGGCCGCCTTGTCGCTCTGCTGAGCGGTGGCGCTCGTTCCGCTCAGTCCGGCCAGCACCGTGGCCGCCAGTGCCGCCCCGGTGGTCAGAAGAGCTGTTCCGCGTCGCATCGTCGCTGCCTCCTTGTCGAGTACGTCCGGTGGTGGAGCCCGCCGGACATCCGGAAAGGTAGGGACGATCTGTTGCTCGATGATCAACAGGCGATAAACGCGGGAGCGGTGCCGGACGCGCGGCCTCCGCCGGGCTCCGCCGTCACCCCGACGGCCGCGCACACCCGGTACGGAGGCGGATGATCGCCGAGACTGGCCCGGTGACGACAGCCCCGGGCCGGGGGCCGGGCGGCAGCGGCGAGGAGAGACCCATGAGGATCGACGTGCACGCGCATGTCTGGACGGACGACTATCTCGACCTGCTCGACGGCTACGGGAAGACCGACACCGCCACCCAGCGGGGGACGGGAGCCGGACTGGGCGAGCGGGAGATCGAGGAGCGGTTCGCCCTCATGGACTCGGCCGGCGTCACCCATCAGGTGCTCTCGGCCCCGCCCCAGTCACCGCACTTCGCCGACCCGGAGCAGGCCCTGCACGCGGCCCGGTTCATCAACGACCAGTACGCCGAGACCGTACGGCGGTGGCCCGACCGGTTTCTGGCCTTCGCCTCCCTGCCCCTGCCGCACACCGACCTTGCGCTCAAGGAGCTGACCCGGGCCCTGGACGACCTCGGTATGGCCGGCGCGTGTGCGACCACCTCGGTCCTGGACCGCTCGATCGCCGACCCCGCCTTCGAGCCCCTCTTCGCCGAACTCGACCGGCGGTCGGCCGTGCTCTACGTCCACCCGGCCGGATGCGGCGCGGGCACCCCGCTGATCGCCGACCATCACCTCACCTGGTCCATCGGCGCGCCCATCGAGGACACCATCGCGATCATGCATCTCATCCTCGCCGGGATCCCCAGCCGCTACCCCCGGATGAAGATCATCGCCTCGCATCTGGGCGGCGCCCTGCCGATGCTGCTCCAGCGCGCCGACAACCAGTACGGCTGGGAGGCCCCGGAGACCCCCGAGAAGCCCAGCACCGCCGCGCGCCGTATGTGGTACGACAGCGTCGGGCACGGCCATGTGCCCGCGCTGCGCGCCGCCGTGGAGAGCTTCGGCGCGGACCGGATCCTGCTGGGGACCGACTTCCCCTATGAGGCCGGAGACCTCTTCCGCACCGCCGTCGCCTATGTCGAGCACTCCGGCCTCCCGCCCGAGCAGGTCCGGCGGATCCTCGACACCAACGCCCCGGCCGTCCTCGGCCTGTAGAGCAGGAGAGCGCCGATCGGGACCCGGCGCGAAGCCGCCGGACGCGGGCCCGCCGGCTGCCGCCGGGTCAGTCTCCGCCGCCCCGCCCGCCCGTGCCGGTAGCGTCGTCCGCGAAGAGATCCAGCTCGCGCCAGACCCCGGAGACCCGCCGCGCCGCCTGCCGGCTCGCCGCCGGGTCGGTCGCCGTCAACTCGGCGAGCAGACCGTACGCCACACTCGTCGCCACCGTCATCGACTGGATGTTCGCGACCCCTTCCGTGGGCACCACCAGGACATGGCGTGCCTCCCGCGCGGGCGGGGAGTGGCGGGTGTCGGTGATCACGCAGGTCACCGCCCCCGCCGTGCGCGCGACGCGCAGCGCCGCCGTCGTCGAGCGGTAGTGCTGCCAGAAGCTCCATGCCACGAGGCAGTCCCCGGCGCCCAGCCCCGCCAGCGAGTTGGCCAGATGCGGCCCTCCCCGGTCCTCGTACGTCACAGGAAGACCACGGCTGGCGGCCACCATCGCCAGCGCCTGCGCGGGGACTCCATGGGTGCCGGAGGCGACGACCAGGGTGCGGCGGGCCTCACGGACGGCCCGCACGACGCCGCGCGCCGCGCCGAAGTCGAAGGAGCGTTCCAGGGTGCGCAGATTCTGTGCGTCACGCGCGAAGGACGACGCCAGCAGCCCGCCGTCGTCCGCCGAGGGCGCTCCGGGGTCGAACCGCCGGGTGAGATACACCGCCCGCAACTCCTCCTGGAGCCCCGGCCAGCCCGGATAGCCCAGGCTCTGGGCGAACCGGACCACCGTCGCCCGGTTCACCTCGGCGCGCACCGCGACCTCGGCGGCGGTGGCGTACGAGCAGTAGGTGGGCTGGGTGGCCAGTACCTGGCGGACGAGCGCGGCCTTGGGGCCCAGGGGGACGCCCGCCGTCACACCGTCGAGCCATGCGGCGACGGTGGCCCCGCCGCCGTCCGTGTCCCCGCCCGTCCCGGGCCCGCCCTCATCGCGGTCATCGATCACCGCACCATTCTCCCCCTGCACGGATTCGTGCATAGAAGGTTGAATGAAGATCCACGTGCGGTTATCGTCCTCGCCATCGTGTACCGGCCGCCCGGCGTCACCGGCGGGCCCCGGACCCATGCCGCACCCCTCGAAGGAGCCATGCCCATGTGCCTCGACCCCGTTGCAGCGCCTCCTTCCTCCCAGGTCACCCGCCGGGGCGTGCTGGCCGGTGCGGCCGTGCTGGCGGCGGGCGGCGCCGCCGTGGCCGGTTCGGCGTCCCCGGCCGCGGCGGCTCCCCGGGGCGTGC
>NZ_VCLA01000167.1:0-42811 GCF_009600885.1 Streptomyces jumonjinensis | reverse complement strand
TTCACGGTCGGCTCGGGCGACGCCGGATACACGCTGGCGACCTCGGTCAGGCGGAGTGCGGACGTGTCGAAGGCCGCCAGCCGGATCGACGCCGAGTGGACCTTCCGGTCCAAGAGGGCGGCCGAGGGCAAGCTGGCGAAGCTGCCGGTCTCCACGGCCCGCTTCGGCGCGAAGGTCGGCCTGGACAGCACCGCCCCGGCGGGCAGGACGCAGTCCGTGCCGGTGACCGTCCAGGGCCCGGCGGCGGGCAAGGGCCTCAAGTCCCTGTCCGTCCACGTCTCGTACGACGCGGGCAAGAGCTGGAAGAAGCTGACCGTCGCCAAGGGCGAGGTCAGCGTCAAGAACCCGGCCAAGGGCAAGTCCCTGGCCCTGCGCGCCAAGGTCACCGACAAGAAGGGCAACACCGGATCGGTGACCGTCTACGACGCCTACTTCGGCAAGTAGACCGCTCGCCGTACGCAGTGAAGGCGGCCCCCCGGATCTCACGGTCCGGGGGGCCGCCGCGCGGTACGCCCCGGGGGGGCTCAGACGGTCACTTCGGCCCGGGCGCGGGCGCGAGGGCGGGCCAGCAGCGCGGGCGTACTCCTGGCCACCTGCCGCCGCAGGGTGCGCGCGACATGCTCCGCGTCCGCTCCCACACCGTGCAGAGCGGTCGACAGAATGGTGTGCTGCCCTTCGAGGCCCATGAAGGCGAGCCCGGGGTGGCTGGTGGAGAGTCCATGCCGCTGCCGGGGCGTCCCCCGGCGGTCCAGGGCCCCCAGCGGGCGCAGATACTCCAGCGCCGGGCGGTATCCCGTGGCCAGAACGACGGTGTCGACATGCTCGCTGCGGCCGTCGGCCCAGCGCAGCTCGGTGCCGTCCGCGCCGGTGAACATCTCCCGGCGGTCCGGTCTGCCCTCCTCGATGGCCGTGCGGTACTTCCCGTCGTAGTCGGGTACGACATTGAACGATGAGCCGTGGGGCGGCAGCAGCGGGCCCACGGGGAGCCGGCCGATCGCCTCCAGCAGCTTCCACACCGGAGCGCCGTCACCGGGGTAGAGCCTGCTCCGGGTGAATCTGACGGGTCTGCGGCTGGCGAGGGTGGTCCGCGCGCGGTCGGCGAGCTCATAGGCGATCTGCACCGCCGAGTTGGCCGAGCCGACGACCACGACCCGCTGCCCGTCGAACGGGGCGGGCGAACGGTACTCGGCGGAGTGCAGCACCTTCCCGGTGTACCCGGCGAGCCCCGGCAGCTCGGGCCGGTGGGGGTTGGCGAAGGTCCCGGTGGCGGCCACGACCACGCTGCCGTGGAAGAGCGAGCCGTCCTCCGTGGCGACCGTATAGCCGTCGCGGTCGGCGACGACGGAGGAGACGCGCTGCCCGGTGCGGATCTCGCAGTCGAGGTGGGCGGCGTAGCGGCGCAGATAGGCGACCACCTCGTCACGGGACGGGAAGTGGCGGGGGTCCCCCGCCGGGGGCATTCCGGGGAGGGCGAAGAACCGGAGGGGGGTGAAGACGATGAGACTGTCGTAGTAGCGGGGCCAGGAGCCCACGGGCTCCGCGCCGGCCTCCAGGATGACGGGTCTGAACCCCTGGTTGCGTAAGGCGTAGGCCGCTCCCAGCCCGCCCTGGCCGCCGCCGATGACTATGGCCGTGTCCATGGTTGGTCTCTCCTCGCTGTCCTGTCGGGGGCTTGGCACGCCGGCCGGGTGCCGCTGCGGAGGCTCTGGCGCCGCCTGCGGCAGCGGCCGGGCGCCGCTCCGTGCGCCCGTGGCGCCGGTCGGGTGTCAATCGGGTACGGGGAGGCCCTCGGCGACGGCGTCGACCGCCTCTTCGACGAGCCGGACCACCGAACGGGCTCCGCCGATCCGGTGCCAGTGGGCGAGGCAGGAGCGGACCGCTCCTTCGGCGACGCAGTACACCAGCGCCGGGTAGGGGTCCTCCGGGGGCAGTCCGGTGCGCCGGGTGAGCGCCTCGATCATCCGCCGTTCGTCGTCGGCCTCCAGGGCGATCAGCCGGGAGAGCAGGGAGACATGGTCGGTCATCACCGTCAGCCGGGTCACCCACTCCTCCCGGTCGGCGTCGATGCACTCAAGGTCCTCCCGCCAGGCCCGGACGACGGCCTGGAGCGGGCTGAGCGACGGTGGCGCTGACACGACCCGCGCCACGCTGAGCGCGGAGCGCTCGGCGTGATCCGGGTAGGGCAGCAGAAGGGCGTCCTCCTTCGAGGCGAAGTAGTTGAAGAAGGTGCGCGGCGAGACGCCCGCGCTGCCGCTGATGTCCTCCACGGTCACCCGGTCGAGCCCGCGCTCGGCGACCAGCCGCAGCGCGGTGGCGGCCAGCAGCCGGTGGGTCTCTCTGCGCTTGCGCTCCCGCAGCCCGGCGGGCTGGGCTGCGCCGGTTCGGCGTGTCGTCGTCACATGATCGACGGTAACCGCATGCTTGCAGTCCCTGCAAGAATGCGGAGACTGCAATTTTCTTGGCCCCTCTCCGGAGCGCGCCGCCGGGCGGTCCCTCCGTACGGGAGTACGCACCGTAGGGGAACCCGCGCCGCCCGGGGCGGTACAGCTAGGAGACGTGCTTACGGGAGGAGGACTTCGCGGTCTTCTTCGCGGTCTTCGCCGTCGCCGTCGCCGTCGCCGTCGCCGTCGTCGCCTTCTTCGCTGTGGCCTTGGCGCTCCGTCCGGCGGTCCGGGCCGTCGTCTTCTTCGCGCCCCCCGCGCCGGCGCCGGTCGCCTTTCTCGCCGAGGCCGTCTTCTTCGCGGGCGCCGCCTTCCGGGCCCCGATCGAGGTCACCTCGGCGACCCGGCCCTCGCGAGGTCCGCCGCCCCCGCGGGGTCCGCCGCTCTCACGGGGTCCGCCGCTCCCACGGGCCTCCTTCGCCGCCTTCACACTGCTCTCCAGCGCGGCCATCAGATCGATGACCTGGCCGCCCGCCCCCTCCGCCGGGGCCGTCCCGGAGACGGCCGCGCCGCCCTCCGCCTTGGCGGCGATCATCGCTTCGACCGCCTCCCGGTAATCGTCGTGGAGGGAGTCCATGTCGACCTCCCCCAGGGTGTCCATCAACGCGTCCGCCAGATCCAGCTCCGCCTCCCGCACCGACACCTCGATCTCCGGGGCGGCCCCCTCCGGGCTGCGGATCTCATCGGGCCAGAGCAGCCCGTGCATGGCGATCACATCGCCGACCACCCGCAGCATCCCCAGCCGCTCCCGCCCGCGCAGCGCGAACTTGGCCAGCGCCACCTTCTGGCTCCGCTTGAGGGCCTCCCGGAGCAGGGTGTAGGGCTTGGCTGCCGGAACCCCGTTGGCCGAGAGGTAGTACGCGGCGTCCATCTGGAGGGGGTCGATGGACGCGGCGGGCACGAACGCCACGATCTCGATCGTCTTCGCCGTGGGCAGCGGCAGCGCGGCCAGATCCGCGTCGGTGATCGGGATGACGGAGCCGTCCGCCTCCTCGTACGCCTTGCCGATCTCCGCCGTCGGCACCTCCTTCTCCTCCAGCTCACAGACCTTGCGGTAGCGGATCCGGCCACCGTCCGCGGTGTGGATCTGCCGGAAGGAGACGGAGTGGCTCTCGGTGGCGTTCACCAGCTTGATCGGGATGCTGACCAAACCGAAGGAGATAGCGCCGTTCCAAATGGATCGCACCTTTGATCCCTCTCGTCCGGGATTTCGGCATTCGTGGGATTCTCATCGTATGACGCCGATCACAGAGGTGGCGGGGCGGCGGCTGCCGCTCAGCAATCTCGACAAGGTCATCCACCCCGCCACCGGGACCGCCAAGGGCGAGATCCTGCACTACTACGCCATCACGGCGGACGCCCTGCTCCCCCATCTGCGCAACCGGCCCGTCTCCTTCCTCCGCTATCCGGACGGGCCCGGCGGACAGCTGTTCTTCACCAAGAACCCGCCGCCCGGCACGCCGTCATGGGTGCGGACCGCCCCGGTCCCGCACTCCGACGACCCGGGAGCGCGGCAGATCGTGGTGGACGATCTGCCGTCGCTGATGTGGGCGGCCAATCTGGTGGTGGAGTTCCACACCCCGCAGTGGACGGCGGACGCGCCCGGCGTCGCGGACCGGATGGTCTTCGATCTCGACCCGGGAGCCCCGGCGGGCATCGCCGAATGCCGCACCGTCGCCCTCTGGCTGCGCGAGCGGCTCGCCGCCGACGGGCTCGGCGCCTACGCCAAGACCTCGGGGTCCAAGGGGCTGCATGTGCTGGTGCCGATCGAGCCGACGCCGTCCGGCGAGGTCTCCGCGTACGCCAGGGGGCTGGCCGTGGAGGGGGAGGCCGCGCTGCCCCGGCTGGTGGTGCACCGGATGCCCCGCGCGCTGCGGCCCGGGAAGGTCTTCGTCGACCACAGCCAGAACGCCGCCGCGAAGACCACCGCGGCCCCCTACACCCTGCGGGCCCGCGCCCGGCCGACCGTATCGACGCCCGTCACCTGGGAGGAGATCGCGGAAGGCCGGGATCTCGCCTTCGAACTGGGCGACATCGCGGCCCGGCTCGACCGCCACGGGGATCTCCTGGCCCCGCTGACCGACCCGGCCCGCGCCCGGCCGCTGCCATGACGGCGCCCGGTCGCCCGGCGGAACGGCGGAACGGCGGAACGGCGGAACGGCGGAACGGCGGAACGGCGGAACGGCGGATCACCGGCGCGCAGGGGCCCGCGCCCTCATGCCCGCAGCCAGGTGCGGCGGTCGCGGGCCACCGTGTACAGCGCTTCGATGTCAGCGGGTTTGTGCACCCCGCCCAGCCGGGCCAGCGCGGGCGTCCCGGTCTCCCGCAGAAGGCGTACGTCGGACGGTGCGGCGTACGTCTCCAGCCTGGCCGCGCCGACCACGGCGAGCACGGGGCGTACGGCGGTCGCGAGGGCCAGGGACGCCCGTTCGGCGCGGCGGCGGGTCAGCCGCAGCAGGGGAACGGGGTCGGCGCGGCCCACCCGGACGGCGGAGCCCTGGACGCGGACCCGCAGGCGACGGGCGGCGAGGGTGTGCACGGCCAGGACCCCGCCGGGGCCGATGGCCAGATGGTCGACGCGGTCGGCCCCGGGGAGGGGCACCGAGTGCAGAATCCGCCAGCCCGCGTCCACGAGCAGATCGAGCCCCGCCCCCAGCAGCTCCTCGGCGGCGAGCTGCGCCCGCTGGACGCGCAGCGGGTCACGGCGGAGCCGGCCTGCGGGGGCGGCGCGGCCGAGCGATCCGTGCAGGGCCTCGCCGGGGCGGTTGGGGGCGAGGTCGTCGTCGGGGTGGAGGGTGAGCCCGGCGAGTTCGGCGGCGGTGGGGACGGGTGGGGGGCCGATGGTGAAGTCCCCGGTGAGATAGGGCGCGAGAGCGGCGAGCACGGCCTCCCGGTGCCGCTCGTACACCAGACAGACGCGCCCGCCGTCGGGGAGGGCGTCCCCGGCGGGCGGGCCGTGATCCGCTCCGTCGTCGCCGCCACCGCCGCCGCCCGGCGGGCCGAAGTCCCCTGCGGCCGACCGGTCGTACCAGGCGACATGCCGGCCGTCCGGCAGGCTGACGTACAGCCGGCAGCGGCCCTGTCCATAGGCCGGTGCGACCCGTAAACGGGTCATGCCCTCACCCCCCGATCTCGCGCGGAAACCACCGCCCATGGGAACAGGCGCGGGGCCTTGCGGGCAATAACCCCGCGATGTCCGGGGTGTGGTGCAGACTCATCCCAAGCGCACGGTTCCGACGCATGGTTCAGGCGCGGAGAGGATGCGCACGGTTCTGGGAGGGGGCGGCGTGTTCGGGGGAATGGACGAGGTCGACTGGGCCGCGCTGGAGCATGCCTACGGCCCGGCGGACGATGTGCCTCAGATGCTGCGCGGGCTGGCGTCCGAGGACGCGGCGGAGCGTGAGGCCGCGCTCGACGGGATGTACGGGACGGTGCACCACCAGGGGGACGTCTATGACGCGACGCTCGCCTGCATACCGTTTCTGGTCGAGCTGGCGGCCGATCCCGCCGTGCAGGATCGCGGCGGCATCGTCGAGCTGCTCACCAGCATCGGCGGCATCGATCTGGACGGCGACGACGAGCTCGACCCGGACGACGAGGAGTTCGAGTACGCGGCGAACTACGCGATGGCGGCGTCGGCGGTCACCGCGGGCGCGGACGTCTTCCTCGCGCTGATCGACTGCGACGATCGCGGGGTGCGGCTCGCCGTGCCGCTCGCCCTGGCCACGCTGCACAACGAACCGGAGCTGGTCCTCGGGCTGTTGCGCGAGCGGCTGAAGATAGAGCAGGACCCGGAGGTGCGCTTCGCCTGTGTGGAGGCCGCGGGCCGGATAGCGCTCCGGCACCGCTCGCTGGCGTCCGAGGTGGTGGAGTGGCTGATCGAGCTGGCCCGGATGCCCTATGAGCCGGGCCCGCCGCCGGAGGGCGCGGCCTCCGGGCCCCCGGGCACGCACGGCGTGGACCCCCGGCCGCAGGACCCCGCCCCGCGCGGCCACCGGGGGCCCGCGCCCCCGGACGGACCGGGTGGACCGGACGGACCGGGTGGACCGGGCGGACCGGGCGGCCCGGGCGGCCCGGGCGGCTCCGCGGCGACCGCGCAGGAGTGCCCCGGCAGCCGCTCGTACGACGCGGGGCTGCGGCTCTCGGCGCTCGCCCAGCTCGCCCGCTGCTCGCCGCAGGCGCTGCCCGTGGATGTGGTGCCGGAGGTGATAGGGCTGCTGCGCGAGCTGCGGGCCGGGCCGGTGAGCACCCGGCCGGGACCGCCGCCCGGCTGCCCCGGGGCCGCACGGCCCACCCCCTGGACCGGCGATCTGCTGCGGACGCTCCACTCCGGTCTCGGGGACCGGGTCGCGGACCGGACCGCGCTCCTCGCCGATCAGCTGTGCAGCCCCGACTGCGGGCAGCGGATCGACGCCGTGCGGATGAGCAGCGGGCTGCTGCGGACCTGGCGCGGGGAGTACGGCGAGCTGGTCGCCCTCATCGGGGAGCAGCTCGCCGACCCCGAGCCCCGGCTGGCGGACGCGGCGGCGGTGGCGCTCGGCGAGCTGTTCGGGCTGGCCGCGCCCGCCGCGGACGCGCTGGCGGATCTGGTGACCGCGGAGCCCGGCTGCTGGGTGCGGGAGTGGGCCGGCGGCCCCCGGATGCTGGGCAACCCGGTGGCGGCCCTGGCGCGTACGGGGGACGTACGGGCGGTGCCCGTGCTCGCCCGGCTGCTGGAGCTGCCCGACGCCCCCCAGGATCTCGGCTACGCGCTGGACCGGCTGGGCACGGCGGCGGCCCCGCTGGCTCCCGCGCTGCGTGGGAGGCTGGCCCGCATCGAGCTGGACGACCGGCTCTACGACGTCGCCGGGCCGCTGCTGTCCGGGCTGTCGGCGGTGCGCGCGGTGGAAGCGCTCCCGGAGGTGCTGCGGGTGCTGCGGGGCGCGCCCGAGTACCGCAGGGAGTGGGTGGTGGAGCTGGTGCTGCGGACGCTCACCGCGTTCGGTCCCGCCGCCCGTGCGGCGATACCCGATCTGCGGGGGCTGCTGGCGGGGGCGGCCCGCTCGGGCTCGCTGTCGGGGGCGTTCGGGGCGCGGACGGCGGCGGCCCTGTGGGCGGTGGAGGGCGATGCGGGGGCCGTGCTCCCGGCGCTGCGGACCGCGCTCGCCGCGCTGGACTCCGGGGCCCGGCGCTCGGCGGCCTCGGCGCTGGGCACGATGGGGCCCGCCGCGGTGGAGGCCGCGCCGGAGCTGCGGCTGCTGCTGCGCTCCTCCGACCCGTGGACCCGGGTGGACGCGGCGCTCGCGCTCTGGCGGGTGACCGGCGCGGCGGATCCCGGGTGGCCGCTGCTGATGGCGGCCTGGGAGACGCTGCCGTTCACCCGGGCGCCGGTCGCCGAGCGGCTGGCGGAGCCATCGGGCGACGGCGGGCGGCCGGTGGCCGCGTACGCCGAGGGCGCGGAGCGGACGCTCTGCGCGGAGCTGTCCCGGGTGCGGCGGCACAATGCCATCGACGGCGGATACGGCAGCCATGACATCGTGAGGGACGAGAGGCTGCTGGCCCTGTGCCGGCGGGCGCTGACCAGGGAGAGACCGAATACATGATCATTTTCGGTACCAAGGGGTACCTCCATCAGCTGGCGATACTGACCCTCGTCTGCGGAAGCTGCGGCAACCCCTCGGCGCATGCGCTCCGGAAGCGGGTCACCAAGTTCACGCTGTTCTTCGTGCCGCTCTTCCCCGTCTCGACGAAGTACGGGACCCAGTGCACCTTCTGCGGGGCGGAGCAGAAGCTGACCCAGCAGCAGTCCGATCAGCTGCTGGCGCAGAGCTCAGGCGCGGCGGGCGCGGCGGGCGTGCCGGGGCTCGGCGGCTCCGGGCAGCCGGGGCCGTACGGACAGCAGGGACAGCAGGGCCCGTACGGACAGCAAGGCCCGTACGGACAGCAGGGGCAGCAGCCGGGGGGCAATCCGTACCAGCGCTGAGGCGGCGGCGCTCACCCGGCCCCGGCGCATAGGGTGGCGGGCAAGACCCACCCGCCCGGCGAGGAGAACCTTGCACTCGCGTTCCCACCGACTGCTGTACGCCCTTCCGCTGGCGGCTGCCGCCTCCGTGCTGCTGGCGGGCTGCGGCGACGCGGGCATGGTGCAGAGCGCGGGCCCCACCGCCACGGCCACCGGCCCGGTGCGGCTGTGGCCCGATCTGCCGCCCGTCACCTCTCCCCCGTACGACTACGGCGAGGCGGACACCGCGCTGGTCCCGGGGGTGAAGGTGCCCGCGTCCGGGGTGCGCGGGCTCGATCCGGTCGCGGTGCTGAACGCGGAGAAGAGCGCGGGGCCCGACGGCCGGTCCGGGATCGAGGGTCTCTACCAGGAGACCACCGCCAAGCTCCGCACCTGCGAGGAGAAGCCGAAGACCTGCCCGGTGCTGACGCCGTACCACCGCGATGTGACCGGCGACGGCCGCGAGGAGCTGATCATCGGGGTCACCATGCCCGAGCAGCAGACGGCGGTGCGCTGCTACATGCCGGAGAAGGACGGCCGGCTGACACGGATCATGGCCACCTCCGACCAGCTGGTGAGCGTGGACCTGGCGGGCCGGGACATCATTCTGCGCTCGGTCTCGGCGGGCATCCCCGGGTACGAGTACCGCACGACCTGGTCGTGGGACGGCCGGCACCGGGCGATGCTGCCGACCAGCGACGAGATCGTACGGGTGCGGCCCCGGGCCGCCGAGCTCCCGCGGCCCGGGGACGACCGGTGAGGGCCCCCCGTCCCCGCCGCCGCAGACCCGGCTGGCTGCGACTGCCGCGCTGGACCGCCACCCTCACCTGGAAGGCGGCCCTCTTCATCACGGTGATGTGCTGCGCGCTGGCCGCGCTGCTGGGCGCGCTGGTGCACGCGGCGGTGACCGCGCAGACGGTGAGCCAGTCGCGGGAGAAGGCGCTCGGCAAGCTGACGGAGGTCACCGAGGCGTATGAGGCGGGCGAGCCGCTGCCGCCGTACGCGGGGGTGGATCCGCCGGGGCTGCCCGGTTCGCTGCGGGAGCTCGCGGTCGGCGGCGAGCGCGGCACCATGGTGAGCACCTTCCAGGACCGCCCCATCATGTGGGCGGCGGGCCCGGCGGACGGCCGGGCGCTGGCCGTGTACATCGACTACTCCCTCAGCGTCCGCACCATCACCGGTCTCGACCGGGCGATCGTCGGCTCGTCGGTGCTGGCGATCGGCGCGACGCTGCTGGTGGGCGCGTTCGCCGTCACCCGGGTCACCCGGCGGCTGCATCTGACCGCGCAGGTGGCGCGGCGGATCAGCGCGGGCGATCTCGACGCCCGGGTGCGCGATCCGCGCACCGAGGACCCCACGCGCCCGCAGGACGAGGTAGCCACGGTCTCCGCCGCGCTGGACACCATGGCGTCGTCGTTGCAGCGCAAACTGCTGAGCGAGCAGCGTTTCACCGCCGATGTGGCGCATGAGCTGCGCACTCCGCTGACCGGGCTGACGGCCGCCGCCGAGCTGCTGCCGGAGGGCCGGCCGGCGGAGCTGGTCCGGGACCGGGTGCGGACGATGCGGTCGCTGACCGAGGATCTGCTGGAGATCTCCCGGCTGGACGCGGGCAGCGAACGGGTCGATCTGGATGTGCACGAGCTGGGGCCGCTGGCCGGGCGGGTGGTGCGGGCGTCGGGCACGGACACGGAGGTGCGGATCGTCCGGGACACCTGCGTCGAGACGGACCGGCGGCGGCTGGAGCGGGTGCTCGGCAATCTGATCGCCAACGCGCACCAGCACGGGCGGGCGCCGGTGGTACTGACGGTGGACGGGCGGGTGGTGACGGTCGCGGACGCGGGGCCGGGCTATCCGGCGTATCTGCTGGAGCACGGTCCGGCGCGGTTCCGCACCGAGGGCGGCAGCAAGGGGCACGGTCTGGGGCTGACGATCGCGGCGGGGCAGTCGGCGGTGATCGGGGCGGTGCTGCGCTTCAGCAATCCGGCGGACGGTCCGGCGGGCGGCGGTGCGGTGGCCCGGCTGGAGCTTCCGGCGTCCCCGCCGCCGCCCGGATGCCCTCAGGCGTGACGGCGCGGAGGCGACCCCGGCGGGGGCTTGCCACCCGGGCGGGGTCGCCGGGGGGATCCGGCTCGGGCCGGGGCCGACGCCCCGGCGGGGTCGCGGGCAGGTACACCCCGGCACGGGCTCGACGCCCCAGCGAGGTCACCGGCGGGAATCCGGCCCCGGCAGGCCCGACGCCCCAGCGGAGATCCGGTCGGGACCGCACACCCCGGCGGGGCCGCAGGCGCCTACCGGCCCCGGCGGGAATCCGCCCCGGCAAAGCCCGACGCCCCGGCGGGGGATCCGGCCAGTAAAGGGCCGGTGCCCCGGCGGGATCCCGCCCGGACCGCGCACCCCCGGCGAGGCCACCCCGGACCCCACACCCCGACACGGGAACGCAAGGAGCATAAGGGACATAAGACTTAGCTCTTGCTACGTTGCGTGGCATGACCGCAACGACGAGGACGGCGGACGCTCCCCCGCCCGCCCCCCGCACCGCCCGGCGGCGCGGGGTCGAGCTCTGTCTTCTCGCCGGCGCCGTCCTCATCTCCGTCCTCGGCTACACCGTCGCCGGGCTCGCCGGGGAGCACACCGTCCCGAGCGATATGCCCCGCTACGGAGCGGGCCTGGGCGCGCTCGCCCTCCTCGCCCATCTCGCCGTACGGCTGCGCGCCCCCTGCGCCGACCCGCTGCTGCTGCCGATCGCGGTCCTGCTCAACGGGCTGGGCCTGGTGCTGATCCACCGGCTCGACCTGGCGACCCCGGGTGAGGCCGCCGCCCCCGCCCAGCTCGTCTGGTCCACGCTGGGGGTCGGGCTGTTCACCGTCGTCGTCCTGCTCATCCGCGACCACCGGGTGCTCCAGCGGTACGCGTATCTCTCGGTCGCCGCCGCCCTGGTCCTGATGACCGTGCCCATCTTCTTCCCCGCCGTGAACGGCGCACGGATCTGGATCAGGGCCGCAGGGCTCTCCTTCCAGCCGGGCGAGTTCGCGAAGATCCTGCTGGCCGTGTTCTTCGCCGCGTATCTGGCGGCCAATCACCACACCCTCGCCGTCACCGGCCGCCGGATCTGGCGGCTGCAACTGCCGACCGGCCGGGTACTGGGACCGGTCGTGGCGATCTGGCTGATCAGCGTGGGGGTGCTGGTGCTGGAGCGGGACCTCGGCACCTCACTGCTCTTCTTCGGCCTCTTCGTAATCATGCTCTATGTCGCCACCGGCCGGACCGGCTGGATCGCGGTGGGGCTCACGCTCGCGGCGGCGGGGGCGTTCGCGGTCGGCGCTCTGGAGCCCCATGTGCACGGGCGGGTCACCGACTGGCTCGACCCCTTCGGCAGCATCGCGGCGGGCCAGGGCCCGAACCAGGTGGCGCAGGCGCTGTTCGCGTTCGGCGCCGGGGGACTCCTGGGGACCGGTCTGGGACTCGGCCACTCGGCCCTGATCGGCTTCGCCGCCAAGTCCGACTTCGTCCTCGCCACCGCCGGGGAGGAGCTGGGGCTGGCGGGCCTGACCGCGATCCTGGTGCTGTACGCGCTGCTGGTGGCCCGGGGCTACAGATCCGCGCTCTGTCTGCGCGACCCCTTCGGGCGGCTGCTCGCGGTGGGACTGGCCTCGATCATCGCGCTCCAGGTGTTCGTCATCACCGGCGGGGTGACGGGGCTGATCCCGCTGACCGGCATGGCGATGCCGTTCCTGGCGCAGGGCGGCTCCTCCGTCGTCACCAACTGGATCATCGTGGCGCTGCTGATCCGGGTCAGCGACTCGGCCCGGCGTCCACACCCCGAGCCCACCGGGCCCCTGGTGCTCGCCGCCGGAGACGGCCTCGCCGCAGGGGAGGGCCTCGCCGCCGGGAAGGGTCTCGCCGCCGGGGAGGGCCGGTGATCCGCTGCATCCGGCGGGCCGCCGCGCTCTGTCTGCTGCTGCTGGCCGCGCTGCTGGTCAACGCGGCACGGGTGCAGATCGTGGACGCGGGGTCACTGGACGGCAATCCGGCCAACCGGCGTACGGCGATCGCCCGTTACGGCGAGCCGCGCGGCGACATCCTGGTCGCGGGCCGCACGGTCACCGGCTCCCGGGACAGCGGCCAGCAGCTGCGCTACGAACGCACCTACGCCCAGGGCCCGCTGTACGCGCCGGTGACCGGGTTCTCCTCGCAGACGTACGGCACCACGCTGGTGGAGGACGCCGAGGACCCGGTGCTGTCCGGCCGTGATCCGCTGCTGCGGGCGTTCCCCTTCTGGCATGAGCTGAGCCGCGGCAGACCGGCGGGCGGCGACGTCAGCACCACCATCGAGCCCGCGATGCAGCGTGCGGCGTATAAGGGACTCGGCGGGCGGCGGGGGGCGGTGGCCGCGCTCGAACCCTCGACCGGCCGGGTGCTGGCACTGGTCAGCAGCCCTTCCTACGATCCGGGGGTGCTGTCGGGGACCGGCCGCGAGGTGAAGTCGGCGTGGGCGAGGCTCAATGCGTCGCCCACCCAGCCGATGCTGAACCGGGCGATCCGGCAGACCTATCCGCCGGGCTCCGCCTTCAAGATCGTGACAGCGGCGGCGGCGCTGGACTCGGGGGTGGTCACCGATGTGGACGCACCGGCCGGGACCCCGGATCCCTATGTGCTGCCCGGCACCCGCACCTCGCTCCCCGACACGGCGAAGGGCTGCGGAAACGCCTCGCTGGCGTACGCCGTCCAGTGGTCCTGCAATACGGTGATGGCCGATCTGGGGGTGCGGATCGGGCTGCGGAGGATGGTGGACGCGGTGAGCCGGTTCGGCTTCAACGACCATGGGCTGAGGATCCCCTCCTGGGTCGCGCCGTCGAACTTCGACACCCGGATGTCGCCGGACCAGCTGGCGCTCTCCGCGATCGGCCAGTTCGACACGGCGGCGACCCCGCTCCAGATGGCGATGGTGTCGGCGGCGGTGGCGGGCGGCGGGGAGCTGAAGCAGCCGTATCTGGTGGAGCGGACGACGGCGCGGGGCGGCGCCCGCACGGTCGCCCAGACGTATGTCCGTCCGTACCGGCAGGCGATGAGCCCCTCGACGGCGCAGCAGTTGCAGCGGCTGATGGTGCGGGCGGTCGAGGACGGCACCGGCGCCAAGGCGGCCATCAAGGGCGCGACGGTCGGCGGCAAGACGGGGACCGCCCAGCACGGCCTGGACAACTCGGGGACCCCGTACGCCTGGTTCATCTCCTGGGCCCAGGCGGACGGCGCGGCGCAGCCCGCGGTCGCGGTCGCGGTGGTGGTGGAGGACGCGGAAGCGGAGGACAGCCGGGTCAGCGGGGGCGGCAGCGCGGCCCCGATCGCCCGGAGCGTGATGGCGGCGGCCCTGCGGAAGTGAGGCCGCGCCGCCCGAGTCCGGATCCGCCCACGTCCCGCCCGCGTCCCGCGCCGCCCGCGTCCCGTCCCGGCCCCTTCGGTGAAAACAGGAGGAGCTTCCGGACACCGTCCGATTACCGTGCGGACATGACCTCCTATGAACTCGCACAGGTGAACATCGCCCGGATGAAATACCCCTTGGACGCGCCGGAGATGAAGGACTTCGCCGATGGTCTCGACCCGGTGAACGCGGTGGCGGAGGCCGCCGACGGCTTCCGCTGGCGGCTCCAGGACGACGACCGGGGCGACGCGACGGACCAGCGGATATTCGGCGACGAGTGGCTGCTCGTCAATCTGTCGGTGTGGCGGAACGCCGACGCGCTGACCGCGTTTATGTACCAGGGGCTCCACCGGGAGCTGCTGAGCCGCCGCTATGAGTTCTTCGAGCGGGTCCAGGAGGTCATGTCCACGATGTGGTGGGTCCCGCTGGGGCACCGGCCGACCGTCCGCGAGGCCGAGGAGAAGCTGCTACTGGTCCGCGAGAAGGGCCCGACCCCGGAGGCGTTCACCCTGCGGACGGGCTTCCCGCCGCCGGGGGCGTAACGGCCAACGGCCCGGAGCGGCGGCCCCGGGCGGCGAGCCGGGATCAGCCGCTGCCGCGCCGGCCGCGCGGATACACGGCCGTGAGATCGATGTCCAGAGGGAAGGGACGGTCCACCGTGAGCTGCTTGCGGTGGATACCGGTCAGACCATACGACCGGGTGGCGGGGTCGAGTTCGAAGACGTGGACGACCGGAAGCCCCTCGCTCTCCTCGACGCGCCAGAAGTGGGGAATGCCCGCCCTGGCGAACTTGTACGGCTTGACCTCACGGTCGCGCTCCTCGGAGTCGGCGGAGACCACCTCGACGGCGAGGAGGACGTCCTCGGGTTCGAACATGGTCTGCCGGGCTCCGGTATCCGCCTCCACCGAAACGACCATCACATCCGGCTCAGGACGATTCCTCCTGTCCAGCCTGACGGTCATCTCCCCGATCGCTTCCCACTCCTCCGGAGCCTGAGCCGTCAGCGCGCCCACCAAATGGTGGATGGTGCGCGTGTGAAAGCGAGTCTGCGGACTCATGAAGACGAGGCCCCCGTCGATCAGCTCCGTATGCGGCGGAAGGTCCGGAAGCTCGTCGAGGTCGTCCGCCGTCCAGCCCCCGGCCGGCGGGCGGGGCAACGAGAAGGACTCGTCCTGCGCTGGTTCGCGGGCGGCGGTCATGATCACTCCCATGCGATGGAGTCTGTCCGACACGGCCAGCGTACCCAGGAGAAATAAACCAAAGCCCCCTATTCGGGTGAGCACTGCTCGCACATGTGACGCCCCCACGGGTTCGGCTGAGGCCGGCCCGGCCGAACCCGTGAGGGCGGGCCCGCCCGGCGGATCAGGGGGATCCGGCGGCCTCGGCCCCCTCCGCGATCGCCTGCGTCACCTCGGCGACCCTGGCCCGCTCCTCGGCCGCGAACCGCTCCCGGTCGAGCTGCTCGGCGATCTCCTCGTCCTGCGCCATCAGCAGATCGAGATTGGCGTCGCCGAGCTCGAAGACGCCCATGTCGACATAGGCCTTCTGGAGCCGCTCGCCCCACAGCCCGATGTCCTTCACACAGGGCACTATCCGGCTGAACAGCATTCTGCGGAAGAGCTGGAGATACTCCGAGCGCTCGGACATCTCCTGCCCCTCGGCGCGCGGGACGCCGAAGTTCTCCAGGACCTCCACCCCGTTGAGCCGGTGGCGCATCAGATGGCAGCCCTCGATGACGAACTCCTCGCGTTCGCGCAGCTCCGCGTCGGTGAGCTCCTTGTAGTAGTCGCGCAGCGCCATCCGCCCGAAGGCGACATGGCGGGCCTCGTCCTGCATGACGTACGCGAGGATCTGCTTGGGCAGCGGTTTGTCGGTGAGGTCCCGGATGATTCCGAACGCCGCGAGCGCGAGCCCTTCGATGAGGACCTGCATCCCGAGATAGGGCATGTCCCAGCGGGAGTCTCGCAGGGTGTCGCCGAGCAGCTCCTGAAGGCTGTCGTTGACGGGGTAGAGCATCTCCATCTTCTCGTGCAGGAACCGGGCGTAGATCTCGGCGTGCCGCGCCTCGTCCATGGTCTGGGTCGCGGAGTAGAACTTGGCGTCCAGATCGGGCGCGGACTCCACGATCCGCGCCGCGCACACCATCGCGCCCTGCTCGCCGTGGAGGAACTGGCTGAACTGCCAGGACGACGCGTGCCGCCGGAACTCCGCCCGGTCCCGGGCGTTCATCTTCGCCCAGTAGCGGGAGCCGTAGATGCTGAGGGCCTCGTCAGGGGTGCCGAGGGCGTCGTACGGATCGACCTCCAGCTCCCAGTCGATGCGCTTGGCGCCGTCCCACTGCTTGTCCTTGCCCTTCTGGTAGAGGGCGAGGAGCTGGTCACGGCCTTCGTCGTACTCCCAGCTGAAGCGGGCGCTGCCCGATGCGGGCACCTGCCAGTCGAGGGTTTCGGGGGCTCTCGTATAGCGCTCGTAGGTCGACAACGGTCGACTCCTTCGCCTCATATCCCGTGAACGCAGGGCATGTTGAGCGTACCGACGGCAGGTTCACACTCGATAGACGCGGAGTCAACAAGTCGCGTTCGAGGTGTTGACGAGTCTACTGACGGAGAGTCTCATAAGGAGGGTCTTATCAGGGGTGTCCACACGACCGCGACTGAGGTGTACTCCGCCATGACCACAGTGCCCGACCCTGACATACGGCTTCTGCGGGACGCCCTCGGCCCGCTCCGGGACCGTGAGCAGGTCGCCCAGCGGCTGCTGGAGTCCTCGGCCCGCCACTCCTTCGACCCCGACCGGGAGCTGGACTGGGACGCCCCCTATGCGGAGGGGAAGTGGTTCTGGCCGCCGGAGCTGGTCTCCCTCTACGACACCCCGCTCTGGAACCGGATGTCCGAGGAGCGGCGGATGGAGCTGGCCCGCCATGAGGCCGCCTCGCTCGCCACGCTCGGCATCTGGTTCGAGATCATCCTGATGCAGCTGCTGGCCCGGCACATCTATGACAAGCCCGTGACCAGCCATCACGTCCGTTACGCACTGACGGAGATCGCCGATGAGTGCCGCCACTCGATGATGTTCGCCCGGCTGATCGAGAAGGGCGGCACCCCGGCCTACCCCGTGCCCCGGGTCCACCACAATCTCGCCCGGATCCTGAAGACCGTCTCCACCACACCGGGCTCCTTCGCCGCCACCCTCCTCGGCGAGGAGATCCTCGACTGGATGCAGCGGCTGACCTTCCCCGACGAGCGGGTCCAGCCCCTGATCCGCGGAGCGACCCGGATCCATGTGGTGGAGGAGGCCCGCCATGTGCGCTACGCCCGCGAGGAGCTGCGCCGCCAGATGGTGACCGCGCCGCGCTGGGAGCGGGAGCTCACCCGGATCAGCTCCGGGCAGGCGGCCCGGGTGTTCTCGATCTGCTTCATCAGCCCGGAGGTGTACACCCGGGTGGGCCTGGACCGCCGCGAGGCCATGGCCCAGGTGCGCGCCAGCGGACACCGCCGGGAGGTGATGCGTTCGGGGGCGAAGCGGCTGACCGACTTCCTGGACGACATCGGGGTGCTGAGGGGGCCCGGCCGCAGACTGTGGCGGAGCTCCGGCCTGATCGCCTGATCGCCTGACGGTGCCGCGCCGCCGCCCAGCGCGGACCACCGCCGGCCGAAGGCGCGGCGCGGGGCGGGGTGAACACCCCGCTCGTCCGGGCCGGTTCCGCGCCCGTGCCGTTACGCTGCGGGCATGACCACTCCCGCTCCAGCGGCCCGTGCCTACCGACGGCTGAGCGTCGAGGAACGGCGTACGCAACTTCTGGCGGCGGCGCTGAGGCTCTTCGCGCACCAGCCGCCGGAAGACGTCTCGCTCGACGATGTGGCGGAAGCCGCGGGGGTCTCCCGGCCCCTGGTCTACCGCTACTTCCCCGGCGGCAAACAGCAGCTGTACGAGACGGCGCTGCGCTCGGCGGCGGACGAGCTGGAACGCTGCTTCAACGAACCGCCCAGCGGACCGCCGACCGAACGGCTGGCCCGGGTGCTCGACCGCTATCTCGCCTTCGTGGACGGGCACGACGCCGGGTTCAGCGCGCTGCTGCGCGGCGGAAGCGTGGCGGTGACCTCCCGTACGACGACGATCGTCGACGGGGTGCGCCGGGCGGCGGCCGATGAGATCCTCGCCCATCTCGGCCCGGAGCCGCACGGCGCACGGCTGCGGATGCTGGTGCGGACCTGGATCGCGGCGGTGGAGGCGGCGTCCCTGATCTGGCTGGACGAGGAGAAGCGGCCATCGGTTCCGGAGCTGCGGGACTGGCTGGTGGACCATCTGATCGCCCTGCTGGCCGCGTCGGCCGCCGGTGACGCGGAGACCGCCCGCGCGGTACGGGGACTGCTGGCGCTGGAGCACGGCGACGGGCGGGTGGGGCGGCTGGCCCGCGCGCTGGCCCCGCTGACGGAAGAGGCGTCCCGGCTGCGTAGCCCCGGCGTGGGCCGCCCCTGAGAGCGGTGCGCCCGGTGTCACATGCCGGTGACGCCGTCGATCCGCTCCCTGATCAGATCCGCGTGGCCGTTGTGGCGCGCGTACTCCTCGATCATGTGCACCAGGATCCAGCGGAGCGACGCCGTCGACTCACCGGCGAACCGGGCCTGCGCCTCGGTGAGCTTGCCGCAGTCGTCCAGCGAGGCGGCGGCGGTCGCCTCGCGGGCGCGGGCCACCTCCGCCCGCCAGTCGGCGATGACCTGGCCGGAGTCCCGGTCCGCGTCGAGCAGAAAGCCGCCGCGCTGCTCAGGTGTGTACACCGGCGGGATGTCACGGCCGGCGAGGACGATCTGGAACCAGTTCCGTTCGACATGGGTCATGTGCTGGAGCAGCCCCAGCAGCGTCAGGGGCGACGGCTCCACGGAGGTCTCACGGAGCTGCCGGTCGTCGAGTCCGGAGCATTTGAGCGCCAGGGTCTCGCGGTGGAAGTCCAGCCAGGATTCGAGCTGGGTGCGTTCATCGGAGTGCGGGGGCGGGACGAGGCGTCCATCGGGCAGCGTGACCATGTACGCAGCCCTCCCCCCGCCCCCGGCCGATCATGCCGGGACGACGACGGGACCACTCCCCGGGCGGTACCGGGTACCCGGTACCGCCCGGGTCGGCGGCCCAGGACACAGAACTTGCACAACGCTGCTTGGCCTCCGACCAGTTGCGGTGTGGTCATGCCCTGAGCGTGGAAGGGTGACGCTATGGAGAAGAAGCCCACAGCAGGGGAGAACATCGCGGTTCTACGGAAAGCAAGAGGGGTCGGTCAGGCCCGGCTCTCACAGGAGATGGGTATCACCGTCTCGTACCTGAGCAAGATTGAGACCGGCCTCCGGCCTGCCACACCCCCGATAGTTGCGTCAGCGGCTAAAGCGTTGCGCGTTACTACGGCACGTGTCCACGGCGCACCCTTCTCTGATCCATCTGAACAATCCGATCTGATTACCGACTTGCGCGGGGCAGTTCGAAGGCACACTCTTCCCTCAGAAGCCACCCCCTCCCCTGATGAACTCGCGGCGGGACTCAGAGAAGCAGCTGAGTTGCGCGCAGGCACGCGATATCTAGAGCTTCTCAACAAGCTTCCCAAGCTGTTGGGGCAGGCGACGGCAACGGCTATGGATTCGGGAGGCGACGCTGTCGCGTGGGGACAAGTCGCGGACCTGTACGGGTGCGCATACACGGTGGCCCACCGCTTCGCAGAACCGGACCTGGCGGACATGATCGTGTCTCGCCAGCAGTGGGCCGCAGTACGGACATGGAATCCGGGAGCAGAGGCTGCCGCCTCATGGAATGAGGCGGGAACACATCAGAGCGCGGGGGCATACGCTGACGGTCTGGCTATCGTCGACCGGGCCATCAGCCAGTACGAGCGCGCACAGCCTATGGGGTGCGAAGCTGTGGTGGTACTTGGCGCACTCCATCTTCGTGGCGTCGTTCTTGCATCCAGACACAAGGACAAGAATGCCACTCAAGCGCATTTGCGTGGGGCTAAGGTTCTGGCAGAGCAGATGCCCCAAGACATGCTCCTGCACAATCTGACATTTGGCCCTGGTAACACGGCACTATATGAGCTGGCCGCCCATGTAGAGATGAAACAACCCGGCAAGGCCGTGGAGATGGCTACACCCATGGTCAAGAAGATGCCTGTCGGTCTAGCGCGCGGCAGGGTCGGCCGCTTTCATATCGACAGGGCTCGGGCCCATCTAGCCATAAATGACCTTACCGGTGCAGAGGCGGCACTCAAGGAAGCATTCGCGATTTCTCCACAGATGGCGGAGATTCATCCTATGAGCCGAGAAGTCCTGAGGGTCCTCTTCGTTTTGCATCAGCGTGCCAGGCCGGACCTCTTGGTCATGGCGAAACGCACGGGTCTGACCACGTAAGACATCCCTGGCGTGATGAAACCGATCGTGCACCCTTGTCGGTGGTTCGATCCCGCTCCCGACAGTCCCACCGCCTGTCCACCGCGCCGGATTCACCGGAAGGCGCAGCGACGTTCCTTAGGCTGGGTGCGGTGTGGGCTGGGTGCGGTGTGCTGGGGTCCGGGGTCCGCTCCGGGGGCTTCGGGGTGGGGCTGGGCGCGGTGTGCTGGGACCGGGGTCCGCTCCGGGGTGGTGCCGGGACTCATGATTTACGGGCGCGTTTCCAGCTCTTGTCTGATGGCGGGCCTCCTTCGCGCCACAATCACGCTTTACGTCCCGGCACCACCCCTGCGCGGCCCCCTCCCATGCAGGTCGAAACCGCCCGCCGCCGATCCCGGCCGTACGAAGCGGGCCCAGTCGCTGGGGAGCACGGACCACTCCCATGAGAATCGAACGCTCGCCCATCCCGGATGCCGGGCCACCCGGCCCCCTCCCGCAGTCAGGCGGCTGCCGCACCGTGCGGGCTGGGTGACACTGGCCTGTGTGAGAAGCGAGAACACCCCCTTCACCGGCGGCCCGCTGGACGGACAGGTACTGCCCGTGCTCGTCGGGCCCACCGGGCATCCGCCGAAGTGGTACGAGATCCCCGTGCCGGGCGACGACGGCGCTCCGCCCACCGTCCATGCCTATCGGCGCGAGCCCCACGGCCACACCAAGCGGCTCCATCTCCAGCGCGGCTGGAAGTACGTCTACGTCTCCGAGGGCCGGGAGCGCCGCGAGCTGAAGTGGCCGTGGTCGAAGCCGGGAGGGCGAGCCGACACGCCGTAGCCCGCCGGGCTCTCCCGGCATGGGTGACTTTATTGCGCCGTTTCGGCCACCCAGGGGGCGGCCCGGGTCGCGCACCCTCACGATCTGCGCGAGGGGCGGCCCGGCCGGACGGGCCGCCGTCCGGCCGGAGGTGATGAGGTGTCAGGCGCACTGCCGCGTACGGTGTGTACGGCGGCGCTGGTGACGGTCACGGTGATGGCAGCCGTGCCGGGCAGCGCGGGGACGGCCCCAGCAGCGGCACATGGGCTCGCGCTGGCGCCGGTGGGGCGGATGGCGGCCCTCCTCGACCGCGAGGACACGGCGGCGGAGAGCGGTGCCGCGCCGTCCGTCCCGTACGGGACCGGGCCGTACGGGACCGGTGCCGGTGCCGGTGCCGGCACCACCGTCGTCGAAGCTCTCACCCGGCTGCGCACCCTCTACCGCCAGGCCGAGGACGCGGGCGAGACCCATCTCGCCGCCGAGCGCCGCCTCACGGCCCAGCGTGCCGAGACCGCGCGGCTCGGCCGGGAGCTGACCCGGGCGCGGGGCGCGCTCGACGAGAGCCGGGCGGCGGCCGGGCAGCTCGCGCGCGAGCAGTACCGGGGCCACTCCGAGCTCTCCTCCCTGCTGCGGCTGCTGCTCTCCCCCGACCCCCGGCGGGCGCTGGACGAAGGCCGTCTCATGGAGCGCGCGGCGGCCCACCGGCTCTCCACCACGGCCCGGCTGAAGAAGGACACCCACCACGCCACAGACCTGGCGCGCGCCTCCCGCAAAGCCCTCGACCGGGAGCAGTCGCTCGCCGCCGGACAGCGGCGGGCGCGGGATGCCGCCACCGAGCGGCTCAAGGCCGTCGAGGAGCTGCTCGCGTCGCTCACCCCCGCCCAGATCGCGGCGCTGACCTCGCCCGGAGTACGCGACAGCGTGATCGCGCACGGAGCCCCCGCCGGCGAGCGGACCCCGACCGCGCAGGGCGCGACGGCCCTGCGGTACGCGGTGGAGCAGATCGGCAAGCCGTATCTCTGGGGCGCGGAGGGGCCGGGTTCCTACGACTGCTCGGGGCTGACCTCCCAGGCGTGGGCGGCGGCCGGCCGGGCGATCCCGCGCACCAGCCAGGAGCAGTGGGCGCAGCTGCCGAGGGTGCCGCTGCGCTCACTGCGGCCGGGCGATCTGGTCGTGTACTTCCCCGGGGCCACCCATGTGGCGATCTATCTGGGCGGCGGGATGGTGGTGCAGGCCCCGCGCCCGGGGACCACCGTCAAGGTCTCCCCCATCGCGGCCAATCCCCTGCTCGGCGCGGTCCGCCCGGACCCGGAGAGCAGCCCGCTGCGCGCGGACGGCTATATCCCGCCGCAGCTCCCCGAAGGGGCCACGGCGGGTTCGGACGCCGGCTGGTCACGAGCGGCGGAGCCGGGCGATCAGGAGGCCGGGGAGTCCTCCGAGGGCCCGGACGCGGCGCTCACCTCGGCGAGATAGGCGTCGGCGAGCTCAGGGTCGTAGAAGAAGTTCTCGAAGTCCGAGGGGTCGTTGAAACCATTGGCGAAACGATCCGCCACCGGCTGGAGCTGTCCCGCCGCGCCCAGCACGTTCAGCACATGCCCCGGCGGCGGCGCGAGCATCGCGTTGGTCCACTTGGTGACGTGCTGGGCCGTCTCCCAGTAGCGGTCGAAGGCCGACTGCATCCACTCCCCGTCGAACGGCTTGTCCCCGTGCGCCTCGATCGAGGCGAGATACGAGGCCGCGCACTTGGAGGCGGAGTTCGAGCCCTGGCCGGTGATCGGGTCGTTGGCGACGACCACATCGGCGACCCCGAGGACCAGCCCGCCGCTGGGCAGCCGGCCGATGGGCTTGCGCACGGTCGGGGCGTACCGCCCGGCCAGGGTGCCGCCCGCGTCGGTCAGCTCGACCTTGGCGGTCCGGTCGTACTCCCAGGGGAGGAAACGCTTCAGCAGCTCCAGAGTGAGCGCGAGATGCTCCTGGGGGTCCTTGATCCCCTGGAAGGCGTCCAGGGGACCGCCGGGGACGCCCTCCCAGAAGAGGATGTCCGCGCGGCCGGAGTTGGTGAAGGTCGGCATGACGAAGAGCTCGCCGACGCCGGGGACCAGATTGCAGCGGACCGCGTCGAACTCGGGGTGCTCCGGGCGCGGCCCGAGGCCGTGCACATAGGCGACCGCGAGCGCGCGCTGCGGGGCGTCGTACGGGGAGCGGGCGGCGTCCCGGGCGAACATGGAGACCAGTTCGCCCTTGCCCGCCGAGACCATGACCAGGTCGTAGGTGCGCGAGAAGTAGTCCAGGTCGCCGACGGCCGCGCCGTGGATGACGAGCTGTCCGCCGCGCTGGGCGAAGGTCTCCATCCAGCCGGCCATCTTCACCCGCTGGTCGACGGACTGGGCGTAGCCGTCCAGCTTGCCGACCCAGTCGATCGCCCTGCTCGCGTCGGGCGCGGCGACGGAGACCCCGACGCCCTCGATCCTCGGCGCCTGGGACTCCCAGAAGTTGATGCCGAGGTCGCGCTCGTGCTGGAGGGCGGTGTGGAACATGCACTGCGTCGACATGACCCGCCCGGTGCGGATCTCGTCAGCCGTGCGGTTGGACATCAGGGTGACCTCGTAGCCCTTCGACTGGAGGCCGAGGGCGAGCTGAAGACCGGATTGACCGGCTCCGACAATGAGTATCTTCCGCATCCGGGGAGTCTCTTTCGTCTGGACGAAGCGTTGGGGACCGTGGGGGGCGGCTATTCGGGGGTGGCTTCGAGCGCGTGGGCCACCAGTTCGAGCAGTGACTCGACCACAGTGATCCGCTTGCGCGCGTCCATGATCACGATGGGCACATGCGCCGGTATGGTCAAGGCCTCCCGCACGTCCTCCGTCTCGAAGAGCTCCGATCCGTCGAAGTGGTTGACGGCGACGACATACGGCAGCCCGCTGCTCTCGAAGTAGTCGAGCGCGGGGAAGCAGTCCGACAGCCGCCGGGTGTCGGCGAGCACGACGGCCCCGATCGCGCCGCGCGCCAGGTCGTCCCACATGAACCAGAAGCGCTGCTGTCCCGGCGTGCCGAAGACGTACAGCACCAGATCCTCGTCGAGCGTGATCCGGCCGAAGTCCATGGCCACGGTCGTGGTGAGCTTCTCGGGCGTCGAGGAGAGATCGTCGGTCTCCTCGCTCGCCTGGGTCATCAGCGCCTCGGTCTGGAGCGGGGTGATCTCCGAGACCGAGCCGACGAAGGTCGTCTTCCCCACGCCGAAGCCGCCCGCGACCACGACCTTGGCGGCGGTGGGGGCCCGGGTGTGATCCAGCTGCCAGGCCCGCAGTCCCTCATCGGCGGGGCTGTGCCTCTGTTCGGGCAGATCCCGCCGGGATCGGTCGGCGGCCGACCGATCGGAGGTCGACCGGTCGGAGGTCGACCGGTCGGCGGCCGACTGATCGGAGGCGGACATGTCAGAGGCGAGCGTGTCAGAGGCGGCGGAGTCCACTCAGCACCCTTTCCAGCAGTGCGCGTTCGGGGCGTCCCGGGGCGTGCCCGGTGCCGTATACACGGATCTTTCCCTGGTCGGCGAGGTCGCTGAGCAGCACCCTGACGACGCCCAGTGGCATCTTGAGGATCGCCGAGATCTCGGCGACCGTACGCATTCTGCGGCACAGCTCCACGATCGCCCGCAACTCGGGCATGACCCGGCTGGAGAGATCACCCTGGGGCAGCTCTCTGCGCTCGGCAGGGGCCTCCAGCGCCGCGACGAAGGTCTCCACCAGCAGCACATGCCCGAAGCGGGTACGCCCGCCGGTGAGCGAGTACGGACGCACCCGGGCGGGGCGGCGGTTCTCGCCGCGCACCGGCAGCCCGGCGGGGGTGGTGGAGTTGGAGTTCGGGGGGATCGGTTCGGGGGTCACTGCGCGCCCTCCAGCGACTGGCGCAGCTCGCTGCGGAGTTCGGGGGTGAGCACATGGCCGGCGCGGCCCACGAACAGTCCCATGTGGTACGCGACGACGGACATGTCGCAGTCCGCCTGGGCCTGCACTCCGAGGAGCGAGCCGTCGCTGATCGACATGATGAACACGCAGGCGTCCTCCATCGCGACCATCGTCTGTTTGACGCCGCCGCCGTCCATCAGCCGGGCGGCGCCTATGGTGAGGCTGCCGATGCCCGAGACGATGGTGGCGAGATCGGCGCTGGAGCCCTTGGGCCCCTCCTGAGGGGTGCTGGCCGGGGCGATGTTCTGAGCCGGGTCGGAGGACAGCAGCAGCAGTCCATCGGACGAGACGACGGCGACCGAGCGCAGGCCAGGCACCTCCTCGACCAGATTGCTCAGCAACCAGTGCAGATTGCGGGCCTCACTGCTCAGGCCGAACGTGCCGGTCGCGGTCAACTGCGTGCCTCCTCGACTGTGTCCCCCGCTTCTTCGGTTGGCGTGCGCGCGATCTCCGCCTCGGCTTCGGCGCGGCCTTTCTCGGCGGCCCGCTGGAAACCGCCCAGCCTGCGGCGCAGGGCGTCGGCGTCGATGCTGCCGGACCGCTCCCCAGGCGCGGCGGCGGGCTTGACGACCTTGGGCGTGCGCTTGGGCAGGCCCTTGTCGGTCACGCGGTCCCAGACGGGGGCGGCTCCCGCCGCCGGCTCGGACCGCGCGGCCCGCTCGGGTTCCCCGGCCCGGGCGGACTCCTCCTCGGGCCGATGGCCCGCGGTGGTGTGGTGCTCGGTCGCGCCGGACGGATCCGGCGCGTCCGGTACGCCGGGTGCGGCGTGTGCGTCATGTGCGGCGTGTGCGTCGTGTGTGTCAGAGGAGGCGGGCTCCCGCCGGGCCCGCTCGGGGAGGGGCGGCTCGGGCAGCCGCATCTCGAAGGTGGGCTCGTCGATCCCGGCGTCGATCCCGGCGTCGATCCCGGCGGCGGTCCCAGTGTCGGTCCCGGCGGCGGTCCCGGCGGCCGGAGCGTCGGCGGTCTGCTCGTGCGCCTCGGAAACGTCGGCCGCCTGCTCGTCGGCCTCGGAAGCGTCGGCCTGCGAAGCGTCGGCCGCCTCGGCCTCCGCCTCCGCCGCGTGTACGGCGGCCTCGGCCGCGGCCACCAGCGGATCGGCGGACCCGGCGGGCTCATCGGACGCACCGTCCGGGACGAGTGCGGCGTTCTCGCGGGCGGGCAGCGGCTGGCGGGGGCTGCTCGGCAGCGCGTTGGAGTTGACCTCGGCGACCGACCCCGGCAGCTGGACCTGGGTGGAGCTGTCCGACATGGAGTGCCCGCCGTCGGCCGGCTGCTCCTTGGGCAGCAGCCCCTGCGGCAGCACCACGACCGCCGCGACCCCGCCCTGCTTCTGCTCGCGCAGCTGTACGCGTACCCCGTGCCGCGCCGCCAGCAGTCCGGCGACCCGCAGTCCGAGCCCCTCGGCGTCCCGGGCGGCGGGAGCCGCCTCGTATGCCTGGGGGTCCTCCAGCCGGGCGTTGAGCTCTTCGAGCCGCCCGGCGGTCATCCCGATGCCGGCGTCCTGGACGGAGAGCATCACCTCGCCGTTCTCCAGCAGCCAGCCCGACAGCTCCACCTGGGCGTCCGGCGGCGAGAACGACGTCGCGTTCTCCAGCAGCTCGGCGATCAGATGGCTGAGGTCGTCCGCGGCGAACCCGGCGACCTGGGCATGCGGCGGCAGCGACTGGATGACGACCCGCTCGTACCGCTCGATCTCGCTGACGGCCGCGCGCAACACGTCCACCAGCGGAACCGGGCCCACATGTCCATGACCATGCTCCGCTCCGGCGAGCACCAGCAGATTCTCGCTGTGGCGGCGCATGACAGTGGCCATGTGGTCGAGCTTGAAGAGGGTGGCGAGCCGCTCCGGGTCCTGCTCGCGCTCCTCCAGCCGCTCGATGACCCCGAGCTGGCGCTCGACCAGGCCGAGGGTGCGGAGGGAGAGATTGACGAAGGTGTGGTCGACGGTGTGCCGCAGCCGGTCGAGCTCGGCGGTCAGCCCGGCGGTGTTCTCGCGCAGTTCGGCGCGGGCGGCGGAGAGCTTGGCGGCCAGGGTGTCGCGCGAGCCGGTCGCCTCGGCCCGCTCGCTCTCCAGGGTCTCGGCCCGCAGCGCGAGCTCGCGAACCCTGCCCTGGAGGGTGTTGAGGGACCGTACGACCTGGGCGAACTCATCGTTGCGGCCGGTGAAGCCCACCGGCTCCCCGGACTCGGGCGCACCCGCGAGACGGGCCGCGCCGATCCGGAGGACGGCCAGCGGCCGGGTGAGCGTACGGGCGACGGCGGCGGAGATCCCGATGGAGAGCAGCACCAATCCGCCGACCAGCGCGAACTGGAGTTCCAGCGCGGTGACATCGTCGTCACGGAGTGCTTCGAGGGCGTTGATCCGCTCGGAGGCGAGCGAGGACTCGACGCCGCGCATCTGCTCGATCCGGGCGGTGAGCGCGGCCTCCAGCTTCTCCGGGCCGGTGCCGAGCTCGTCCTCGGAGAGAGCGGGCTGGTCGGTGAGCCTGGCGAGATAGCCCTCGGCGGACTTGACCTCGCCCCCGGTGACGGTGGCGGCCAGGGAGTCACGGGCCTCTTTGCCGGCCGCCTGGTCGAAGTCGGCGAGGGCGGCGAGCTCGCGCACCCGGGCCTGCTGGGCGGCGGCGCTGAGGGTGTCGCGCGTCTCCGCCGCGGCCTTGCCCTCCTCGCTCTCCTCCTCGACGGGGAGCCCGGTGACCTGGTCATGGGTCTGCTCGGCCGGCGGGACGGGCACGGCGAGCGCGGCGAGCAGCAGCCCCCGGGCGGCCGACGCCTGCTCCACGGCGAGGCTCAGCTCGGCGGTGGCGCGGGTGGCCCGGGTGGCGCCCGGGGCGCGCGGCGGGGTCTTGTCGGCCAGTTCGTCGGCGAGCGCGTGCAGCGAGGCGACGACGTCGCTGTACGCCCGGTGGGCGTCCATCGCCGAGCCCTTGCCGGTCAGCGCGGCACGGCGGAGGGAGGGCACGGCGGCGAGTTCACGGCGCAGCTCGGCCCGGTCGCCGGGGAGGGAGCCGCGTATCTCGTCTATCTGCCGGTCGACCCGGGCGCTGCGGGCCTCGGTGAGCTCGCGCCGGTCCTTCTTCGCGCCGCTCTGTCCGTCCCGCCCGGCGGCTATGTACGCGGTGACCTCGTCGCGCTCGTCGGAGAGCGAGTGGGCGAGGGTGACGGCCTGCCGGTTGAGCTCGGCGAGGGTGACCAGGCGCTGGGACTCGCTCAGCTCCCTGGAGTGGGCCAGCATCCCGGGGGCGCCCGCGCCGATGACGACCAGGCTGACGACGGCGACTCCTATGACCAGCCGGTTCCGTACGCGCTTGGCACGGCCGCCCGCGACAGGGACAGGGACCGGCGAGGGGCCCTGTGCCGGATACGTCTCAGGGACCTGAGGGGCCTGAGGCCGCTTCTTCTGCACCGGTGCTCGCAATCCTGCTTGACTCGTCCACCCTTTGAACCGTGAAGCAGAGATGACGACCGGTCACACACGTGATCCCACCCCTGGCACGACATAAGACCATTCCAGTGCTTTTGGGAGGGGGGCGCGCATCGGCCGCTCCGCCACCTGAACGAGTGAACATCACTGGGGAGTTGGCAAACAACTCCTCTCGGTTGCCAACGGGGCCTTTCCGGGGAGGCTGACTGGATCTTCCGGCCGGGCTTTGGCAGGATGCGCGCCCGCAGCTCCGTCCGATGGTCCGTCAGGGTTTATGAATACCCCCTGACCTGGCCCTACGGAGTGATTCCGAATCTGTGCAGACGGCGTGAACGTGTCATGCAGACTGGAGTCCATGCGCATGGATCTCGCCACTTCTCCCGGTTCACCCGAACGGCCCAACGAGGACTGGGCATCCGTTGCCCTGCCCGCGTCGGGTCAGGGGGGAACACTGGTGGTGCTGGACGGGGTGACTCCACCGGAGGGGGACTACGGCTGTGAGCACCCGGTCCCCTGGTTCACCGCCCGGCTTGGGGGTGCACTGGTCGAACTGTCCGCTTCTCGGCCGGATATGTCACTGGCCGGGATTCTCTCCGCGGCAATCCGGCGCACCGCCGACGCGCATCGCGGAAGCTGTGACCTTTCTCACGTTCGAACTCCGCAGGCAACGGTGGTCGTGGTCCGCTGGGGCGGCCCCGCGGACGAGGTGGAGCATCTGGTGCTCTCGGACTCGGCGCTGCTGATCGAATCCCCGGACGGCGGGGTGCGGGCGGTGCTCGACGACCGGCTCGACCGGCTGCCGAGGGAGGCGCTGCGCACCCATGCCTCGGCGGACGCGCTGCGCAACGCGGAGGGCGGCTTCTTCACGGCGGCGGCGGACCCGTCGGTCGCCGCCCGCGCGGTGACCGGGCGCACCCCGCGCGCCGGGGTCCGCGCGGTGGCCGCGCTGACGGACGGCGCCTCGCGCTGGGTGGACATGTTCGGGGCGGGCGACTGGACGGAGACCGTGGGGGTGCTGCGCAAGGAGGGGGCGCAGGGGCTGATCGACCGGGTGCGGGAGAGGGAGTCGGCGGCGGCGCGGGAGCGTGCGGAGGCGATCCGCTGGAAGCTCCACGACGACGCGACGGCGGTGTTCGCGGAGCTGTAGCACTCAGGGGGGCGCGATGCCCCGAGCGCCGGGGCGCCCAGGGCTTCGCGTCCACGGCCATCACGCCCCCTGGCCCCGGGGCCGGGGCCGGGGCCGGGGCCAGGGTGCCGTTGGATCAGTCCTCGGCGCGGCGGTTCAGCTGGTGGAGCAGCCGGGCCAGCTCCGCGATCTCCCCGCGGTCCCACCCGGCGAGCTTGGCGACATAGCGTTCGCGGCGCGCGTCCCTCACTCGGCGGAATCGGGTCAGACCTTCTTCGGTCAGCCGTACGAGTGATGCTCTGCCGTCCGCCGGATCGGGTTCCCGCACCACCAGACCCAGCTCTTCCAGCGCCCGCAGCTGACGGCTCATCGTCGCCTTGCCGACGCCGAAATACCCCGCGAGATCGGTGGCGCGCAGCGCTCCGGACTCCTCCAGCCGTACGAGCAATCCGTAGGCGGCGGCCTCCAGATCGGGGTGGAGCTGGCGGGCCATCTCACCGGACGACGCCCTGGCCCGGCGGTGGAAGACCGCCAACTCCCTTTCCAGCGCGAGGAATACGTGGTCCACACCATTCTCACGCCGGGGGGCGGCCTCACTCCCCGTACTGCTTCTGTGCACGTCAGCACCCCTTGTGCGCTTTCCGGAACCGTGAAAGTTTTCGCCACCGGCACTCATTGCCGCAGCTCGCTCAGTATTTCGCAGGCATAGACCAACGGCGGCATCCCGCTGCCCTTCCAGTGCGGTTTCTCCGCGCGTAGCGTCATGTGTGGCATGTTCACACCATATTGCTCCATCAGGGCATGCCGTCACCTCGTCGCATCCCCCCGCCGGGGGGCTTCGGAGGCACGCTATGACCGTGCACAGATCCGGAACGAACATTCCCTTCACCTTGCCGGGGAGACCCCGCCGCTCGTTGATGGCAGCGGCCGGAACTCTCCTCGCAGTCCTCTCCCTCCTCTTCACCCTCCCTGGCGCCGCCGGCGCATCCGACATCCCCCCACGCGGTTCCGCCTATCTGGGCATGGGCGTGATCGCACACGACGGACAGGGAGGTCTGCCGCCCGCCGACCGCGCGGCCCAGACCGAAGGCGTCGACGTCTCCAGCCATCAGGGCAGCGTCGACTGGTCCGCCCTGTGGAACAGCGGTGTGAAGTGGGCCTATGTGAAGGCCACCGAGGGCACCTACTACAAGAATCCCTACTTCTCCCAGCAGTACACCGGCTCCTACACCATCGGCATGATCCGGGGCGCCTACCACTTCGCGACCCCCGACACGGCGAGCGGCACCGCTCAGGCGGACTACTTCGCCGACAACGGCGGCGGCTGGTCGAAGGACGGCAAGACCCTGCCGGGGGCGCTGGACATCGAGTGGAATCCGTACGGCGACGCCTGCTACGGCAAGTCGCAGTCCGGCATGGTGACCTGGATCCGGGACTTTCTGAACCGGTACAAGGCCCGCACCGGGCGGGACGCGGTGATCTACACCGCCACCAGCTGGTGGACGCAGTGCACCGGCAACTATTCGGGCTTCGCGGCGAACACCCCGCTGTGGATCGCCCGCTACAACACCACGCCGGGGACGCTCCCGGCGGGCTGGGACTTCCACACCATGTGGCAGTACACCTCGTCCGGGCCGATCGTCGGCGATCACGACAAGTTCAACGGGGCGCACGACCGGGTCGTGGCCCTCGCGAACGGCTGATCACCGGCGGACCCGCGCCAGGACCGCCCCGCGCTGACCTCGGATCAGGACCGGCCCCCCGGTCAGGACCAGTGCGCGGGGCGTTCCAGCGCCGTGGGCAGTCTGGCCGCCGCATCGCCTCTGGCCGCGTTCAGCTGCGGCTGGGTGAGGAAGAACGCGCCGGTCAGATCGGCGCCCGACAGATCGGCGTCCCGCAGATCGGCCCCGATGAGGTCGGCGTCGCGGAGATCGGCGCCGGTCAGATCGGCGGCGATCAGATAGGCGCCGCGCAGGCTCGCCCCCCGCAGATCCGCGCCCCTGAGCCGGGCCCCGATGAGATCGGCTCCCCTGCGGTCCTTCCTCCCCCGCTTGCCGCGCCCGGACCGCACCAGCTCGCTGGTCCGCAGCAGCAGCGCGTTGACCCGCTCCCGGTGCGCGCCCATATCGAGACCGGCCAGGTCTTCGGGCCCGAGCAGGGTCAGTTCCTCGGTCTGGGTCAGCAGCTCCCTCAGCCCGCCGTACAGCGGGCGGGCGGGGGCCAGGGTGAGCGCCTCGTCGAGATACCAGAGCAGTTCATGGAGCTGGCGTACGACGGGGAAGACCGCGAACATCGACGCGGCGCTCTCGGGGGCCTGCCGCCAGTCCGTGCCGCCGAAGGTGATCTGGGAGACCTGCTGGCCCGCGCCGAAGCAGTCGTAGACGGTGCAGCCGGGGAAACCGCTCTGCCGCAGCCGGGTGTGGATGCCGCAGCGGAAGCCGTCGTCCAGATTGCGGCAGGGCTCCCCCGCCTTCTTGGTGACGGCGAAGTCCGCCGACGCGGTGAAGGGGAGAGCGGCGCAGCACAGCCCGAAGCAGTTCCCGCAGTCGCCGCGCAGCGGCCGGCCCCCGGCCGACCGGGCGTTGGTGTCCATGGGCCCATTGTGGCGGACGGGTGATCAGCGCGGTTCCGTACGGCCGTTACGAAGCGCACGCCCGCGGTTCCGTACGGCGGTTACGGAGCCCACGCCCGCGGTTCCGTACGGCCGTTACGGAGCCCATGCCCGCGGTTCCGTACGGCGGGACGCGACGGACCCCCGGCGCGGGGAACACCGGGGGTCCGTCTTCACAGGGAGCAGCTCACGCGACGGCCGTCATGCGAGGCTCACGCGACGGCCGTCACGGGAGGCCCACGCGACGGCCGTCATGCGAGGCTCACGCGGCGGCCGGAACCGCCACCTCCGCCGGGGCGAGGGCGATCTCCAGCACCTGGCGGACATCCGTCACCGGGTGGACCTCCAGCTTGTCGAGGATCTCCGCCGGGACATCGTCCAGATCGGGCTCGTTCCGCTTGGGGATCACCACGGTGGTGATGCCCGCCCGGTGCGCGGCGAGCAGCTTCTGCTTCACCCCGCCGATGGGCAGCACCCGTCCGGTCAGCGACACCTCGCCCGTCATCGCCACATCGGTGCGGACCAGCCGCCCGGAGAGCAGCGACGCCAGCGCGGTGGTCATGGTGACGCCCGCGCTCGGCCCGTCCTTGGGGACCGCGCCCGCCGGGAAGTGGATGTGCACACCCCGGTCCTTGAGGTCGGCGACGGGGAGCTCGGTCTCCGCGCCGTGCGAGCGCAGGAAGCTCAGCGCGATCTGCGCCGACTCCTTCATCACATCGCCGAGCTGGCCGGTCAGGGTCAGCCCCGAGGCGCCGGTCTCCGGGTCGGCGAGCGACGCCTCCACGTAGAGGACGTCACCGCCCGCTCCGGTGACCGCGAGTCCGGTGGCGACGCCGGGCACGGCGGTCCGGCGCTCCGCCGGGTCCTGGGCGGACTCGGGCACATGGTGCGGCCGGCCGATCAGCGGGCGCAGCTGCTCCGCGCCGATGGTGAAGGGCAGCTCCCGGTCGCCGAGCTCGTGCTGGGCCGCGACCTTGCGCAGCAGCCTGGCGATGGACCGCTCCAGGTTCCGTACGCCCGCCTCACGGGTGTACTCGCCCGCGAGCTTGCGCAGCGCCGACTCCTCCAGGACGACCTCGGACTTCTCCAGGCCCGCCCGCTCCAGCTGGCGCGGCAGCAGATGGTCCCGGGCGATGACGACCTTCTCGTCCTCGGTGTAGCCGTCCAGCCTGACCAGTTCCATCCGGTCGAGCAGGGCCTCCGGGATGGCCTCCAGCACATTGGCGGTGGCCAGGAAGACGACGTCGCTCAGATCGAGCTCGACCTCCAGGTAGTGATCGCGGAAGGTGTGGTTCTGCGCCGGGTCGAGGACTTCGAGCAGGGCGGCGGCCGGGTCGCCCCGGAAGTCGGAGCCGACCTTGTCGATCTCGTCCAGCAGGACCACCGGGTTCATGGACCCGGCCTCCTTGATCGCCCGGACGATCCGGCCCGGCAGCGCGCCGACGTAGGTGCGCCGGTGGCCGCGGATCTCGGCCTCGTCGCGGACGCCGCCGAGGGCGACCCGGACGAACTCACGGCCCATGGCGTGCGCGACGGACTCGCCGAGCGAGGTCTTTCCCACGCCCGGCGGGCCGACGAGCGCCAGCACCGCGCCGCCGCGCCGTCCGCCGACCACGCCGAGTCCCCGGTCGGCGCGTCGTTTGCGGACCGCGAGGTATTCGGTGATCCGTTCCTTCACGTCCTCCAGGCCCGCGTGCTCGGCGTCGAGGACGGTCTTCGCGCCCTGGATGTCGTATTCGGCCGCGTCGTCGGCGGATCGCTTGTTCCACGGCAGTTCGAGGACGGTGTCGAGCCAGGTGCGGATCCAGGAGCCCTCGGGGCTCTGGTCGCTGGCGCGCTCCAGCTTGTCGACCTCTTTGAGGGCGGCTTCGCGGACCTTCTCCGGCAGCTCGGCGGCCTCGACGCGGGCCCGGTAGTCGTCGGACTCCTCGCCCTCGGACTCGCCGTTGAGCTCGCGCAGCTCCTTGCGGACGGCGTCGAGCTGACGGCGCAGCAGGAATTCGCGCTGCTGCTTGTCGACGCCCTCCTGGACGTCCTTGGCAATGGACTCGACGACGTCCTGCTCGGCGAGGTGCTCGCGCAGCTGGTCGGTGGCGAGGCGCAGCCGGGCGACGGGGTCGGCGGTCTCCAGGAGCTCGATCTTCTGGGCGGTGGTCAGGAACGGCGAGTAGCCCGCGTTGTCGGCGAGCTGGGAGACGTCCTCGATCTGCTGGACGCGGTCCACGACCTGCCAGGCTCCGCGCCTCTTGAGCCAGTCGGTGGCGAGCGCCTTGTACTCCTTGGCGAGCTCGGCGATCTGTCCGGGCAGCGGGTCGGGGATCTGCTCCTCGATGCGGGTCCCCTCGACCCAGAGGGCGGCTCCGGGGCCGGTGGTGCCCGCGCCGATCCGCACCCGGTCCCGGCCGCGGATCAGCGCGCCGGGGTCGCCGTCGGAGAGCCGGCCGACCTGTTCGATGGTCCCGAGCACGCCGATGGCCGCGTAGTTCCCGTCCACCCGTGGAACAAGGAGCACCTGTGGCTTGCTTGCCCCGGTGGAACGGGCGTCTGCCTGGGCGGCCTCGACCGCGGCCCGGACCTCGGTGTCGGTCAGGTCCAGGGGCACCACCATTCCGGGCAGCACGACCTCGTCGTCGAGCGGCAGCACGGGCAGGGTGAGCGGTGTGAACGTCTGGGACTCAGCAGCCATGATCTCCCCTTAGGCAGTGAAGTTGAGCTATGTGGACTCAATGCATGGGAGCCCACAGATGTTCCCCGACCGCTGTTCGCTCTCAGCGATCATGTGCGGGACGGCCCGAGAACCGAACAGGCGCCCCCCTTCGATAGATCGAATGTGAAATGGATGCGCCCCGCGAGAGGGGACCTTCCCACGGGGGAGGACAGAGGAGAACGGGACGACGCCGCGCTGCTGCGGGCCGTCGCCCGGGGGGACGCCGACGCGCTCGCCGTGCTCTACGACCGGCACGCGGGCTGGCTGCACGCCCGGCTCACCCGCCGCTGCGCGGACCCGGAGACCGTACGGGAGGTCCTCCAGGACACCTTCGTCACGGTCTGGCGGTCCGCGCGCTCCCATCGCGGCGGTGAGGCGGGCGGCTGGCTCTGGGTGATCGCGGCCCGCCGGCTGGTGGACGCCCAGCGGGCCCGCGCCAGGGCGGACCGGCCGCTGCGCGAGGAGCCCGCGCCGGATCCCGCGCCCTCCGCCGAGGAGCGGGTGCTCGCCGGGCTGGAGTACGGCGAGGTGGGCGCGGCCCTGGACCGTATCTCCCCCGAACTGCGCGAGGTGCTCCGCGCCACCGTCATCGACGGGCTGACCACCCGCGAGGCCGCCCGGCTGCTCGGCATCCCCGAGGGCACCGTCAAGACCCGGGCCCTGCGCGCCCGCCGCGAGCTGCGCGCCGCACTGGCCCAGCTCGCTTCCGACACCCACCCGCTGGGAGGTATGGCATGAGCGCCTGGCATGTGAGCGGGCCGATGGCCGAGCGGTACGCCTCCGGCTCGGCCGCCGAGCCGGAGGCATGGTCGCTGGAGAAGCACATCGAGAGCTGCGGCCCCTGCGCGGTCCGGGTCTCCACGGCGGTGCAGCGGTCCCCCGCGGGGCTCGTGATCGCCGAGATCCGCGCGACGGTCCTGGCGGGCAGAACCCCCGCCGCGGCCCCGGTGCGGTGGACCGCCCGGATGATGTGGGCGGCCGGACCCGCGGTGCGCGGGGCCTGGCTGCTGTCCCTCGCCGCGGTGATCGGCGGCGCCCTGTTCCTGGCGTACGGGGTGGGCTTCGAGGGCGCCCGGCCGCTGCTGCTGGCGCTCTCGCCCGCGGTGCCGCTGGCCGGGGTGGCCCTGTCGTACGGCCGCTACTCCGATCCGATGCACGAGATCACCGCCGCGACCCCGTACGGCGGGCTGCGGCTGCTGCTCATCCGGACGGCGGCGGTACTGGCGGTGAGCGTGCCGCTGCTGGCGGTGGCGAGCGCGCTGCTGCCGGACCCGGCGGGGCCGCCGGGCGCGGCGGCCTGGCTGCTGCCGGGCCTGGCGCTGACGCTCGCGGCGCTGGCCCTCGGCTCGTACACCGGCTGCCGGATCGCCGCGACCGTGCTGGCCTGCGCCTGGGTCATGGCCGTGCTCGCGCCCCTGGCGGGTCCGCCGGCGCTGGCCGCCGAGGCGGCACGCCTGGTCTCGGGGCCGGACGCCCAGGCCGGCTGGGCCGCCGCGGCCGTGGTGTGCGCGGGACTGCTCGCCGTACGCCGATCATCTTTCGACCATCTGGAGAGCGTGTGATGACGACAGCGGAGAACGCCCCCGAGGCCGTGCGGGTGACCGGGCTGACCGTCCGGCACCGCCGGACGGTGGCGCTGGACGCGGTGGATCTGGACTTCGGGACCGGGGTGCACGGTCTCCTCGGCCCCAACGGCGCGGGCAAGACCTCGCTGATCCGCGTCCTGGCCACCGTGGCGCCGGCGTCCGGGGGCCGGGTGGAACTGCTGGGCCACGACGCCTCCGCGCACCGGGACCGGCCCCTGATCCGCCGGCGGCTGGGCTATCTGCCGCAGGAGTTCGGCTACTACCCCGGGTTCACGGTGCGGGAGTTCGTCTCGTACATGGCCTGGCTGAAGGAGATGCCCGCGCCCTCGGTGGCGGACGCCGTGGAGAGCGCGGTGGACCGGGTGGGGCTCATGGACCGGATCGACGCGAAGGTGAAGACGCTCTCGGGCGGGATGGTGCGCCGCGTGGGCATCGCCCAGGCGATCGTGAACGAACCGGAGCTGCTGCTGCTGGACGAGCCGACAGCCGGTCTCGATCCGGAGCAGCGCGTCGAATTCAGAGCACTGCTCCGGGACGTGGGACGCACCTCCACAGTGATCGTCTCCACCCATCTGGTCGAGGATGTGGCCGCGGCGTGCGAGCAAGTGACGCTGATCGAGTCGGGCCGGGTGGCCTACCGGGGCACGACGGCGGAGCTGACCCGGCTGGGCGAGGCGTCCCCGGACGAAGGCGCCAGCCCGATCGAACGGGGGTACACCGCCGCACTCCGAAGCCACCGGGGCACCACGACCGGCCGGGACCAGCGGACCCGCTCCAGCTGGGGTACGGGGGCGCAGCGATGAGCGGCGTACGCACCGAGTCCCGCCCACCCGCCGTGGAACCGCCCGCCCCGCGCCGCGCCCACCCGGCCCGCGGTGAGCTGCTGCGCGGATCCGCGCCCTGGGCAGGGGCCGCGGCCCTGACAGGGCTCGCCTTCCTGCTGGTGACCGAGGCCGACAGCTGGCAGGGCAGCTGGGGCGAGACCCAGGCCATGCTGCAACTGGCGGCCATCGTGATCATCGGTCCGCTGGCCGGCGCCGCGGGCTGCTGGCAGGGCCAGCGGGAGCACCGGCGGCGCACCCACGACCTGCTGGCGGGCGCGGTCCGAGGGCCGCTCGCACGGCTGCTGACGGCGGCGCTGCCCACAGCGCTCTGGGCGACGGCCGGCTATCTGACCGCCACCGCCGCCGCGCTGCTCGCCACCTGGCCCTACACCTCGGCGGGCACGCCCCGGCTCACCGTCCCGCTCACGGACGTCGTGTTCATCGTCTCGATGACCCTGATCGGCCATGTCACGGGGGCCTTGGTGCGCTGGCGGCTGCTGGCCCCCGCGTTCGCGGCCGGTGCGTATGTCGTGCTGTGGCTGCTGCCCAATACGGCCCGCGAGACTCCGGCGGCCCGGCATCTGGTCCCGGTCGCGCCGGAGCATCTGCTGGCCGAGTCGGTCCCGGTGTGGTGGCAGCCGCTGGCGACGACGGGATGGACGGGCGGTCTCGCCGCCGCCGCGGTCCTCGCGTACACGGCCCGCCGCCGGTGGACCGCGCTGCTGCCGCTGGCGGTCGCGCTGACGGCGGGTGCGCTGCTGATGCAGAACGGTGAGCGGATGTACCGGCCCGACCCGCTGACGCAGCGGCAGATCTGCGATGAGTCCGTCCGGCCCGCCATCTGTGTGCGCGCCGACTACCCGGGGCTGCTGCCGCAGATCAAGAACGCGCTCACGGACATCAACGCACGGCTGGAGGGGGTGGAGAATCTGCCCGCCCGCTTCACGGATCTGGACTGGGGGCCGAAGTCCGCCGACGCCCATCTCCCCTCGCTGACCCCGTACGGCCAGTCCGTCGTCCGCGGCCGGCTGGCCGACCCGGAGCGGTACGCCTGGGAGGCCGCCATGGCGCTGTTGCCCTCGATGGACGGCGGGTGCGACGCCCGCTTGGAGGACAACCGGGTCAGCCGGATCGACACGGCGGTGGAGGAGTGGCTCGCCCCCGACCCGTGGGAGTTCGACGAGCTGTCGCACGCCCGAGCCGTCGGCGACACGGAAAGGGTCGCCTCGATCAAGGCCGAGCAGAAGGCGCTCGACGCCGTCTCCGGACGGCTGCGGGCGATGGACCAGGGGGAGCGCAGACAGTGGCTCTCCGACTATTTCGCGACCGTCGGGACGTGCGACATGGACGAGGTGCCCGCGCTGTGACCGCTCTGAACGGACCCCTGCTGTACGCCCGCTCCCGGGGACTGCCCGGCGCGATCGCGGCACCGCCCGCCATCGCGCTCCTCCTGGCCTGGAGCGCCTCCCGCCCGGACGGCGGCTCCTGGGACCCCGGTTTCGGCCTGCCCATGGAGGCGATCTGCCCGATGCTGGCCGCGGCCGTCATCGGGACGAGTCTGTACGCGTACGCCGATGAACTGGACCGTACGGCGGTACGCGCCTGGTGGCCGCGGAGGCTGACCCATCTGCTCGCCCTGACCGCGCTCGCCGCCACCGCCCTGGCCCTGGCGGCGGCGTCGGGCACGACGGGCACCGGCGCTTCGGTGATGGCGCGCAACACCGTGGGGACGGTGGGGGCGACGGCGATCTCGGCGGTACTGGTCGGGGCGCGGCTGAGCTGGCTTCCGGTGACCGCCTATCTGGGCACGGCGTTCATCGCCGCGCGGACGGCGGGCGGCACCGGGGCGACGGTGTGGGCGTGGCCGGTGCAGCCGGACCGGGCGACGGCCGCGTGGGTGACGGCGGCGGCCCTCTTCGCCGCCGGAGCAGCCCTCCACGCCTACCGCGGCCCCCGCCCCGACCACCTCTGACAGAACCCCGAACCCCATAAGGCGCTCCTGACGACGGACGGGGCACAGCTCACCGCACCGCGCACGGCCCAGTCCCGCCGACGGCGGGAGGGAGCTGCCCTCCCCAGCGACTGGGCCGGCCGCTTCACATCGACCGGGACCGGTGGTGACCGCGGCGGGAGGGGCCGCACGGCCCGGCACACGGTCCGGGCGGGGCGGTTTCGACTTCATGGGAGGGGGCCGCGCAGGGGTGGTGCCGGGACGTAAAACGTGATTTTGTGGCGCAAAGGAGGCCCGCCATCAAACAGGGACTGGAAACGCGCCGTAAATCATGAGTCCCGGCACCACCCCGGAGCGGACCACGGACCCCAGCACACCGCACCCAGCCCAGGCCCCCGGAGCCCCGCACCCGGAGCGGCCCTCGCACCCCAGCCCACCGCGCAGCCCACAGCACCCCCACCCGAAAGTCCAAAACCAGTCGCCCCGAGCCCCCCAGCCGACCACCATGACCCCCACGCCCAGCGGGCAGAGCTGCCCGAACCGGAGGTCATATGTCATCCGACGCACCCGTCATCCTCGACCACCGCCACGGCCCCCACGGCGAGGTCGTCCTCCGCCGCCGCGGCGAGCACCACGAGATCATCGCCAATGGCTGCTTCCTCATGGACACCTCCGACGGACGCTCCGAGCGGCATCTGGTCGACGCCGCCTACGCGGCCCTCGCCGCCAACGGCGGACGACCCCCCTCGCTCCTCCTCGGCGGCCTCGGCGTCGGCTTCTCCCTCGCGCACGCCGCCGCAAACCCGCACTGGCGACATATCGCCGTTGTAGAGCGAGAACAGGCCATCATCGACTGGCATTTCTCCGGCCCGCTCGCCCCGATCTCCACCGCCGCGCTCGCCGACCCCAGGAGCGTGATCCTGAGCACGGATCTGCTCACCCATCTCCGCGACACGGACGACCGCTATGACGCCCTCTGTCTGGATATCGACAACGGCCCCGACTGGACCGTCACCGAGGACAACGGAGACCTCTACTCCCCCACGGGACTCGCCCTGTGCAGAAGGGTCCTGGAGCCCGGCGGCGTACTCGCCGTATGGTCCGCGAAACCGTCCCCCGCTTTCGAAGAGACCTTGCGGAATGCCGGGTTCAAAGGGGTAAGAACCGAAGAGATCCAGGTTGCCCGAGGCGTACCTGACGTGGTCCATCTCGCCGTCGAACCCGCGTAGCCCGGACCCTCCAACTGCCTTTACGCTGCTGAGCTACACACCGATCTACAACGAGCACACAACGAGCGATAGCGCTTACAGGGGCGGGCGATGGAACAGGTACACACCACCCACAATGGCGTCGCGGCCACGGCCGGCGCCCAGCGCAGGGTGCTGGTCGTCGAAGACGACACGACCATCGTCGACGCCATCGCCGCCCGGCTGCGGGCCGAGGGCTTCCTCGTGCAGACGGCGGCCGACGGCCCCGCCGCCGTCGACGCGGCCGAGGCGTGGCAGCCCGATCTGATGGTCCTGGACGTGATGCTGCCCGGCTTCGACGGCCTGGAGGTCTGCCGCCGGGTGCAGGCCCAGCGCCCCGTCCCGGTGCTGATGCTCACCGCGCGGGACGACGAGACCGACATGCTCGTGGGGCTCGGCGTCGGCGCCGACGACTACATGACCAAACCGTTCTCCATGCGGGAGCTGGCGGCCCGGGTGCATGTGCTGCTGCGCCGGGTCGAGCGGGCCGCGCTCGCCGCGGTCACCCCGCGCAGCGGAATCCTCCGCCTGGGCGAGCTGGAGATCGATCACGCCCAGCGCCGGGTGCGGGTCCGGGGCGACGACGTCCATCTGACCCCCACCGAGTTCGATCTGCTGGTCTGTCTGGCGAACACCCCGCGCGCGGTGCTCTCCCGGGAGCAGCTGCTCGCCGAGGTGTGGGACTGGGCCGACGCGTCCGGCACCCGGACCGTCGACAGCCACATCAAGGCCCTGCGCCGGAAGATCGGCGCGGAGCGGATCCGCACGGTCCACGGCGTCGGCTACGCCCTGGAGACCCCCGCGCCATGACCCGGTCCCCGGGGAACGGGCGCAGGAGGTCCGTCCTGATCTCGATCAAGACCAAGCTCGGCACGCTGGTCGTCGTCTCCGTCTTCATCACCACCGGATTACTGGTCGTCGCCCTGCACACCTCCACCGAGCTGCGGTTCATCACCGTCTTCTCGGTGATCACCACGCTGCTGATCACCCAGTTCGTGGCGCATGGTCTGACGGCTCCGCTGGACGAGATGAACACGGTGGCCAAGGGGATATCGCACGGCGACTTCACCCGCCGGGTGCGCGGCGCCGACCGCCGCGACGAGCTGGGCGCCCTCGCCAGCACCATCAACCGGATGGCGGACGATCTGCAGGCCGAGGACCGGCACCGCAAGGAGCTGGTCGCCAATGTCTCGCATGAGCTGCGCACCCCGATCGCCGCGCTCCGGGCGGTCCTGGAGAACGTTGTCGACGGGGTGTCGGCCGCCGATCCGGAGACCATGCGGACCGCGCTCAGGCAGACCGAGCGGCTGGGCCGGATGGTGGAGACCCTGCTCGACCTCTCCCGGCTGGACAACGGGGTGGTGCCGCTGCGCGCCCGCCGCTTCGAGGTGTGGCCCTATCTCTCGGGGGTGCTGAAGGAGTCCAATCTGGCCGCCGCGCGGCGCGGGCTCGCCTCGGGCTCGGGCCATCACACCCGTAAGGACGTGCATCTGCATCTGGATGTGTCGCCGCCGGAGCTGACCGCTCACGCGGACGCGGAGCGGCTGCACCAGGTGATGGCCAATCTGATCGACAACGCGGTGAAGCACTCCCCGCCGCACGGCCGGGTGACGGTACGGGCCCGGCGGGGCCCGTACCCCGAGTCGCTCGACCTGGAAGTGGTGGACGAAGGGCCCGGCATCCCCGAGCAGGAGCGGCACCGCGTCTTCGAGCGGTTCAACCGGGGTGCGGTCAGCTCGCCGCACGGCAAGGGCAGCGACGGCGGCACCGGGCTGGGCCTCGCCATCGCCCGCTGGGCCGTCGATCTGCACGGCGGGAGCATCGGGGTGGCCGAATCGGCGCGGGGCTGCCGGATCCGGGTGACTCTGCCGGGACTCCCCTCGCCGCGAGGTTGACGTAGGGTTCGAATCGGAAGCGACCCTTCTATCCGTAATCCGACGGAGGCAGCCCCGATGCGACGGGCTGGAACGCCTGTCGGGAGCCGCCGCGCGGTGTGTCATACCAGCGGCGTGGGCAAACCGTGCTTATTTCCCGCCATTCCCGCCCCCGAAACCCGTCTTTCGGTGTGACTTGCGCGACTGTGGCCCCGCCTGGCCTGCACCTCTCGGCCAGGGAGGCGTAGCCTTGATTCCCGCTGTCCATCACCTTGTGAAGCGGAAGAGGGCGGTTGCCGCCGTGTCGTCTCAGTCCCCCAGTAACTCCAGCTCGCCCAGCCTCCGGCCGGGTGGTGCCCCCACGACCGACCAGGGCGGGCAGGGCATTGATCCTGCTGCCGCTTTCGGGCCCAATGAGTGGCTCGTCGACGAGATCTACCAGCAGTACCTCCAGGATCCGAATTCGGTCGACCGAGCCTGGTGGGA
>NZ_VCLA01000166.1:8055-25799 GCF_009600885.1 Streptomyces jumonjinensis | reverse complement strand
TTCCTGGTGAACGGCGAACTCCTCGTCGCCCACACCCCCGCCGAACTCGACCCCGCCCGCACCCTGGCCTCGCTCTATCTCGATCCGCTCCTCGCCCGGGTGCGGGCGGGCCACGGCTTCGTCCACCCCGGTTACCACCGCCCCGTACAACTGCTGATCGACATCAAGGCGGACGGCGCCGCCTGCTACGAAGAGCTCGACCGGCTGCTGAGGCGGTACCGCCGGATGCTGAGCGAGTACGCGGACGGCCGCGTCCGCCTCCGCGCCGTCACCCCCGTCGTCTCGGGCGACCGCGCGGCCCGCGCGCCCATGGAGGCGCAGCGGCAGCGGTACGCGTTCTACGACGGCCGCCTGGACGACCTCGGCGCCTCCGTCCCCGCCCCCGCCTCCTTCATCCCGCTGATCTCCAGCAACTGGAACCACAGCTTCACTTGGCAGGGCTCCGGTGAGTTCCCGCCGGCCGAGCGGGAGAAGCTGCGCACCCTCGTCGCCACCGCCCACGCACACCGGCGGCGCGTCCGCTTCTGGGCCGTCCCCGACACCCCGGGACCGGCCCGGGACGCGCTCTGGCACGAGCTGCTCGCCGCCGGGACCGACCATCTCAACTCGGACGATCTCGCGGGCCTGGAGCGCTTCCTGCGCGCCTACGACGCATAGCCGGACGGACCTCGCGAGCCCAACCACCCGTACGGCGGACACGCCAGACGGCCGTACGGGCCCCCGGCTGCGCCAGACTACGGCCGAATGCCGCGAATCCGGCGCGGTGAAGGAGGCTGGCGATGGTCATTTCGATTTCGGTGGTACTGCTCCTGGTGGTGCTCGCGGTGATCGTTCTGCGCAACGGCGGGCTGAAGTTCGCGCACGCGCTGGTCTGCGCGCTGCTCGGCTTCTTTCTCGCGAGCACCAGCATGGCGCCCACCATCCACGAGGGGGTCGCGGCCACCGCCGAGGTCGTCGGCGGCCTCCATCCCTGACGCGGCACGAGGGCTCTGTCCCTGACGCGGCGCAGGACCGCCGTGACCTCCGCGACCGCCGCGACCCTCCGTCAGCCGTCGATCAGACGGGACCTGATCAGAAACCGCACCCCCTCGGGAGCCTCCAGCGAGAAGCCGCTGCCGCGCCCCTCGACCACATCGACGACGAGCCGGGTATGGCTCCACACCGCGTACTGGGACTTCGACATCCAGAAGGAGACGTTCTCCGCCATCCCCTCGACGGTCAGCTCGGCGAGGAGGACGTCGGACTGCCCGGTACGGAACTCCCCGTCCGGGTAGCACATGGGCGCACTGCCGTCACAGCAGCCACCGGACTGATGAAACATCAGGGGACCGTGGGCGGCCCGCAGCCGGCGCAGGAGATCGGCGGCTGCCGGGGTCAGCTCCACTCGTGGGGAATCGGCCATCCGCGCAGCACAGCACCAAAAGGGTTGCGACACCGTTGCACCGGACCCGCGCGGCGGGCCGGAGACGGCCGTCATCCGGCGGACGGCACACCGCGAACTCCGCGCCGGGGCACCCGTGTCCGGGGGATGATGACAGGGCTCCGGCGCGTTGATCTCAGAGCCGGAGTCAGTGACGGTCTTTGGGAAAGGGATGGACGCCATGCCTCTTGAGGGCGAGTACGAACCGAGCCCCACACAGTGGGTACGGGAACAGGTGGAGCTCTACGAGAGCTCGGGCGGCACCGAGGGCACGACACTGCGGGGTCTGCCCGTCGTCCTGCTGACCACCCGGGGGGTGAAGAGCGGCCGGATCCGTAAATCGCCGCTGATGCGGGTGGAGCACGGCGGCCGGTACGCGATCGTCGCCTCCGCCGGCGGCGCGGAGCGGCACCCGGTCTGGTACCACAATGTGGTGGCCGACCCCCGGGTGGAGCTGCGGGACGGCACCGTGCGCCAGGACATGAGGGCCCGCGAGGTCACCGGCGAGGAGAAGGCCGAGTGGTGGGCGCGCGCCGTCGAGGCGTACGGCGACTACGCCGACTACCAGCAGAAGACGGACCGTCAGATCCCCGTCTTCGTGCTGGAGCCGGTGCCTGGAGAGCACTGAAGGGAGCCGTTGGACCGGGGGGCCCGGAGCGGCGCCGACTCCGCCCCGGGCCCCCGCCCGCGCCATGTGACCGACCCGAGGTACGGGCCGCTGCGCCGCCACCGATGCGGTTGCCAGTCAACGCCCCAGGACGTTGCGAGGAGGTTGCGGAGCCTCGTGTTCCAGAGCGGTGCCGGCGCGCGGTGGGATCGCGCCGCCCCGCCGCGTCCTCATCTCAGCAGGGCGAAGACGCCGGCGGCGATCGAGGAGCCGATGAGTGCGCCGACCACCGTCTGCGCCACGGTGTGGTCGCGCAGCCGCACCCGGGACCAGCCGATGAGGACCACCGCCGGTGAGCACCAGGCCAGGGCGGGGCCGTAGGAGAGGGCGAGGACGGCGACGACGCCCCCGGCCACCGCCGTGTGCACCGAGACCTTCCACCACTTCGTCACGGTGAGGGTGACCGCCAGCCCGGCGAGCATGGCCGCCACCAGGGCGAGGATCTCGCGCGGGGCGTCGAGCACGGTCAGGGCGGTGATTCCGGCGACGACCGAGGTCATGGTCACCGCGAGCGGGACGAAGCGCTGCCGGCGGACCCGCAGATGCAGATCGGTCAGCCGGCCGAGCCGCACCCCGGCGATGATGAACGCGTAGGGCAGGATCCCGCAGAAGAACGCGGCCAGAAATCCCCAGGCGACGCCGGTGAGGCTCCGTGTGCTGTGCCAGCCGACCGCGAGCAGGACGACCACGACGAGAAGGCCCGGGGCGAAGACGTCGGTGATCGCCTTCGCCAGTCCGCCGAGGGCGTCCCGGCGGCTCTCGTCTTCGGCGGAGCCGGCGCTCCGGGCCGTCCCGGACGCGCCGGGTGCTTCATCGGGGAGTGCGGGAGGGAGGGTGGGCATGACCTTGTCCCTGCTGGTGTCGAGTGGGTGCGGACGAGCGTGAGCCGTGCGGGCCGAGGGCGCGGTACGCGCGGGCGACGAGGCGGAGCCAGCGTACTTCCTCCCTCAGGTTCGTCATATCGGTCGGCGGGCGGGGGGAGTCACCGGAGGAGACGCCGGTACGGCGGATTCCGTTCTTCTTGCCGGCGAGAGCCGACGCCAGCCGGAACGCCTCGGCGAACGCTTCGGCCCGCGGACCCGTCAAGCCCCTCTCGCGCGCCATACGGCCCGCCTCCGCCTCCGCCCGGGCCCCCATGTGCTCCTGGAGCGCGAGGCCGCAGTCCCGGATCTCGATCACGCGCCGGTAGAGGCGCAGCCGGGTGGTGCGGAAGTGGAGCAGCTCACGGCACCGGCCCGCGGCTCCGTCCAGGACGACCGCCGGATTGGCCTCGCTCAGGTCGCGCCAGAGCGGGTGGAGATCCCACAGCGCCCGGCGGTCCCGGAGCAGTTGGGCGGCGGAGCCGACCGCGCGCGCGGGCAGGGTGGTGCCGAGCAGGATGAACAGCATGGCGAGATCCAGCAGCACATCGCTGATCAGGAGCGTCACCTCGGTGGAGAACGGCGGTCGCCGTCCGGCGTAGTCCATCACCACGAAGGACATCCTGTTGACCGTGTACAGCAGCCCGGTCACCGTGCCCGCGCCGATGAGGCCGAGCCCGGCGCGGAGCCGCCCCCTGGGCGCCTGCCGGGACTGCCGCCAGCACAGTCCGGTCGCCAGGAACAGCGCGGTCCCGAGATATCCGAGCCAGACGACCCAGTAGACGAGGGCGAGGGGAGCGCTGATGCTCTCGATGAGGAAGGTGCTGTTGCCGCCGTCGCGCGGTACGAAGGGGAAGACGGCGGACATCGTGGTTCCGGCGGCGGCGCAGAGGCCGTAGCGGATCCGCCGGGTACGCCGGGTCTCGGTGCGGCCGGTCATCCGGGCGATGAATTCGAGCACCGCCGCGCTGGCGATCAGTCCGGACAGATGCTTCAGCAGGCTGGCCGCCGATGAGACGCCCAGCAGCTCCTCCAGCGGCGTCGACACGCTCTCCCGGCCCAGGGTCGCGACCACGGCCAGCGCCGCGAAGGCCGTGGTCAGCGGGCGTTGCCGGGGGGATCGCACCGCTTTGGGCGCGCGCCAGAGGACCACGGCCCATAACAGCAGCAGGGTGGCGAGCGCGCTGGTCCTCACCGCCGCTCCCGATGGTCGTCCGGGGGTTCGTCGCTTCCGCCCAGGGCGTCCTGGAGCCGGCCGAGGGAGCCGGAGAGCCCGCGGGGAGCCTGGAGCCGGTCGATCGCCTGACCGAGCAGACTGGCCGTCATCTCGGCCTGCTGCTCCTGTCTCTCGGCGTATCCGGTGCGGTGCAGCGAGAGGGCGTCGAGCACGGTCCGCGGGTCCAGATCGGGGAAGAGGCCCGTCAGACTCGCGGTGTCCGGCAGGAGTTCATGGCCCCAGAGCATATGGGCGATCTCGTGCAGCACGATATGCCGCTGATGGGTCGCGGAGGTGTTGGCGGCGAAGTAGACATGATCGGTGTCGCTGGTCCTCAGCCAGGCCCCGCAGAGACCTCCTTCGGGCAGGGTCTCGTTCCACGGATGGAGAATCAGCCGCCGGCCTCGCCGCCTCCGGAGGTCGTCGAGGAAGGATTCGAGGGTGAAGGGGGCGGGCAGGACCAGATCGAGCTCATTCAGCTTGGCTCTGCACTCGCTGCGGAGCGCCCGTTGCTCCCGAAGATCGCGCCACCCCATGCGACAGCCTCTCCCCGTGGCCCGTCAGCCGGCTTCCGGGCGTCAGGCCGACAAGGCTACCGGCGCGGGTCAGTCGAAGGCCGGGAGGTCCGGAGCGTCGTCCGGTTCCTTGAGTCCTTCGAGGCTGCGCAGATGATCGACCATGGTGCCGACCTGCTCGCGGCTGGAGTGGGAGAGGCCCTGAGCGCGCAGCGCCACGTTCAGCACCCCGCTCGCCTTGAGCCGCCAGAGCAGATTCAACTGCGGCTCCACCCGGGAGGCGTAGGCGTCGTCGAAGAAGTACCGGACATCGGTCCCTCCCCATCCCGCCAGCGCCTCCAGATGGTGAATCCGGGGGTTGGTGGTCTTGCCGGTGGCCAGTTCCCAGATGTAGGCGCCCGATATCACATTGCGGCCCGCGGTGTCGTTGATGCTCCGGGCGATCTGGTCGTACGACGGGCGTCTGCTGCCCGCAGGGGTGCGCAGCTCGATCAGCCGCTGGACGCGTTCGGCCAGGTCTGCCGTCGGTCCATGACCGCTGGAGCGGTCGGCGACGCTCACCATCGCGACTCCTTCAGCACGTCGTCATAACCCTCACACAGTACTAGACGAGTGTGCGGGCTCCGGTTCGGTGCGGCTGAAGGACGGCGTCCGGCCCCGCTGCCGGACGCCGCCTCCGACCGTCGAGACCATAAACACATGTTGAGGCATTAACGTGCCATGAGTGGTAACTTGCAGAGAAGAGTACGAAATTGGGTTGTCGTGATGGGGCGGTGGGCTTCACAGTTGTTGATGCCCGCAAGGGTGTGGTGAAGGTCATCAGGGGGGACGGACGCGGTACCGGTCGCCGGTGGGTTCTGACCAGCCGACAGGCGTCGAGACCGAAGGGGAGTCCGGCTCAGCGGTCATCCGTCCGCAGCGGCGGAGACCGATCGTGAAGTCGTCTGACGGGGCCGCCCGGTGGGGTGAGGCTCCGGATCTTGGTCAGGATGTTCAGGGGGATCGCAATGAGTAAGGAATCTCTACGGGATATACAGCCGAGCGCACTGGAATCGGTCGATGACTTCCTCCGGTGCATGAGGGACTTGCGGCTCTGGGCCGGTCAGCCCTCTCTGCGTCGTCTTCAGCGGCTGGCGGGGACCGCCCGGGCCGCCAACGGCGATGAGATAGACGCCCTGCCGCGCAGCACGGTCTCCAGCGTGCTGCGTGGACGGCGGGTGCCGCGTTCGGAGTTCGTCGCGGCGTATGTCGCCGCGTGTCTGCGCTATCGGGGCTCGGGGGAGCGCGAGATAGCCGAATCGGTGGAGGTCTGGCTCACCGTCTGGCGGCGGCTGTGCGCCATGTCCCCAGCCGTGTCTCCAGCCATGTCTCCGGCCGCGTCTTCGGCCGTGCCCTCCGTCATGGCTCCGGCCGCGTTCCCCGCCGTGTCCACGGCCGCGGACGAGTCGGCGCCGGGGGGCGCGTGGTTCGGCCGGGCGCCGTCCGCGTGGACGCCGCGCGAGCAGCCGCCGTCCGAACGGCGGCCGTCCGGGCGGACACCGGGGGCGGCGGTGCCGCCGCAGCAGCTTCCCGCCGCCCCCGCCGCCCTGGTGGGCCGTGAATTCGACCTCGCCGTGCTCGATATGCAGCTGGAGCGGCGCGGCTGCGCCGTCCCGGTGGTGGCGGTCTCCGGGATGCCCGGAGTCGGCAAGACCGCGCTGGCGGTGCACTGGGCCCGCCAGGTCGCCGACCACTTCCCCGACGGTCAGATCCATCTCGATCTGCGCGGCTCCGGTCGCGCCCCGATGCGGACCGAGCAGGCCCTCGCCGTTCTGCTCCGGGCGCTGGGCATGGCGGAGGCCGACATCCCCGCCGATGTGGAGTCGCGGATGGGAAGCTACCGCTCCCTGCTGGCGGGCAGGCGGGTGCTGATAGTCCTCGACGACGCCCTCGACACTGCTCAGATACGCCCGCTGCTCCCCGGCGACTCCCGCTGTCTGGCGGTCGCCACCAGCCGCAACAGGCTCTCCGGACTGGTGGCCCGGGACGGAGCGCACCGGCTGCTGCTCGGCCCGCTCGATCCCGCCGCCTCCCGCCGGATGCTGATCCAGGCCATCGGGCGCGCGGTGGACCCCGGCGGCGCCCGGGCCCTGGACGGCATCGCCCGGCGGTGTATGCAGCTGCCCCTCGCGCTCCGGATCGCCGGGGCCAACCTCGCCGACCGCCCCGATCAGGACATCCGGGAGTACGCGGCCGAACTCGAAAGGGGCGACCGGATGGCCGCGCTCGCCATCGACGGGGACGAGTCGGACACGGTCCCGGCCGCCTTCGACGGCTCCTACCGGCTGCTCAGCCCGGAGGCGCAGCGGCTGCTGTGCACCCTCGGGCTCGCCGGGCGGGCCGAGTTCACCGTGGAGAGCGCCGCCGTGATCGGCGGCGTCGGCGGCGACGAGGCGCGTCGGCTGCTCAACCAGATCGCGGCGGAGAATCTGATCGAACCGGCGGCCCGGGGCCGGTATCTGCTCCGCGATCTGACCCGCGACTACGCCAGGGGACGGGCCAGGACCGAGGGAATCGGCCCGCCGCCCGCCCTCACCAGCAACGCCTGACGCCATCTGCCCGCTCCCTGGTCCTGTCGGAGAAACGTCCCGGAACGTACTCGGTGCGTGTCTTCAAAGCAGCGTCGGCCGCCCGGACGGGCGGTCAGCCGCAGCCGCCCCCGGGGCCGGAGTCGAGCCCGGCGGGCAGGAGGCCGGCGAGCGGTTCGCCGCTCCGAGCCGCCGCCCCGGGGGCGGGCAGGGGCCCGCCCTCGCGGTGGGCGCGGGCGTACGCCGGGAGGCGGTCCACACCGAAGAACGGCTCCCGGCCCCGGATGAAGAACGGCACCCCGAACACCCCGTCGTGGTACGACCTGGTCAACCGCTCGGCGCCGGCCCGCTGGAACCACGGGTCGTCACAGGCGTCCGCCACCCCGCCCGGGTCCAGACCGAGGCGCCCGGCGATGGAGGCGATCACCTCGCGGTCGCAGATGTCCCGGCCCTTCTCCCAGCGCTCCTGATAGGCCAGCGAGACGAACTCCCGTCCCCGGCCCGCCTCTTCGGCCGCCAGAAATCCCAGATGGGGCACATCCCAGTGCGGGTCCGGGTCCACCGGCCAGCTCATGCTCAGCCCGCGTTCACGGGCGAGCCGCCGGGTGTCCTTGAGGACGTAGAAGCTCTTGGCGCGGGACATCGGCACCCAGGGCAGCTCGATCCCCGCCAGCAGCCCCGCGGTGGGCGGGTCCGGCTCCCAGCACGGCAGCCAGTCGATCGCGTCGGCCACCTCCCGGTGGTGCTCCAGCAGGTCCCGGAAGGCGAACCACGCGTACGGGCTGCGCAGCGAGAAGTACCAGCGGGGCCGCTCGGGCGGCTTTCGGGCCATGGGAGATCCTCCTGAGGATCGGGATGCGCGGGCGCGGAAGCCGCACCCGCTACAGAGAGATGCCGCCGTCGATGTGGAGCACCGACCCGGTGATGTACCGGGCCCGGTCGGAGACCAGGAACGAGACGAGATCGGCGACCTCCTCCGCCCGGCCCAGACGGCGCAGCGCGATCCGCCCCACCGCCGCCTCGATGACGTGGTCCTTGAGCGCCCCGGTCATATCGGTCTCGATGAAGCCGGGGGCCACCGAGTTGACGCGAATGCCGTAGCGGCCCACCTCCTTGGCCAGCGAGCGGGAGAACCCGTCGATCCCGGCCTTGGACGCCGCGTAGTTGGTCTGTGCCGCGTGACCGTGCACCCCGGCGACCGACGACAGATTGACGATCACCCCCGAGGCGCGCTTCAGCATCCCGAACACCACCGCGCGGCAGACGTGGTAGACCCCGTCCAGATTGGTCCCGATGACGGTGCTCCACTCCTCGTCCCGCATCAGGACCAGCGGATTGTCCCTGGTGACGCCCGCGGAGGTGACGGCCGCCCCGATGGGGCCGAGTTCGTCCTCGGTCCGGCTCACCCAGGCCCGTACGGAGTCCGCGTCGCGGACATCGGCCCGGCAGGCCAGGACCCGCCGGCCCAGCTCCCGGATCTCCCGCTCCAGCTGCCGCGCCCGGTCGTCGCGGGCGCGGTAGCAGAAGCCGATGTCGTAACCGTCCTCGGCCAGCCGCCGTGCGACCGCGCGGCCGATGCCCCGCGACCCGCCGCTGACCAGCGCGACCCGCGCCGTCGACTCAGTCATCGTCCGTCCTCGCCTTCGTACCGTACGGATGGATCCGCCCGTACGGATGGATCCGCAGCAGCGCGCAGGCCAGGACGCCCTCCCGGTCGAAGGAGGTGATCGCGGCGACGCGTCCCCGGGACGCCGGATCGTGTTCGGCCGCCGCCAGCGCGGACGCGATCTGGAAGGCGGCGGTGGCCGCCCCGGCGTCGCCCCAGGCGGTGTCGTCCGGCAGCCGCACCGGCCGCCGCCCGCCCGCGCCCCGCGCGCACTCCGCGTCCACCGCCCGCTCCCACGCCGCCTCGCCCGAGGGCGAGACCGCCCACAGCTCACCGGCCGTGACACCGCCTCTGGTCAGCGCACGCCGCAGACACGCGGCCGTGGCGTCGGCGAGCGGGCCGCCGACATGGGTCCGGGTCTCGACGGCCAGCACCTCGGCGAGCGCCCGGCGCGCGGCGGGCGATCCCGGCGCGGCCGGCGGCTCGACCAGCAGCAGGGCGCACCCCTCGCCGAGCGGGCGCTCCGCGCCCCGGTGGGCGTGGTGCTCCAGCCAGGACCGCTCCCGGGTGAGCTCCTCGGCCCCGCCGCAGAGCACCGCCCCGGCCCGGCCCGCCGCCAGCAGCCGCATCGCGTAGCGCAGCGCCAGCAGCCCCGCCGAACGTCCCCCGGCGACGGTGGTGTTGGGCCCCCTGATCCCGTGCCGGATCGCGCACTGGGCGGCGGCGCTGTTCATCACCGCGTTGGGGATGCGCGCCGCGTCCACGAAGTACGGAAGCTCCCGGGTGAGCGTGTCCCGGGTGATGTCCATCATGCTCGCGGCACTGCCCAGGGTGGTGCCCAGCACCAGGCCCGCGCGCTCACCGGTGGCGATCTCCTGGACCCGCCCGGCCCCCGCCAGCAGCTCCCCGAGCGCGGCCAGGGCCAGCGCGCCCACCCGGTCCAGCGACCGGGTGCCCTTGCGGCCGAGTATCCGCCGGGCGTCGAAGTCCGGCACCGGGGCGGCATGGGTCTGGGGCAGCGGCCCGCCGTCCGCGCCGAGCGGCGCCACCGCCCGCAGGCCCGCCGTGACGCCGTGCGCGAAGGCCGCGCTGCCGGCCCCGAACGGCGAGACGGCGGACCAGGCGGAGATGACGGGCCGGGTCATCGCGCCGTGTCCACGGCGCCGCGCAGGGCCCGCCCCACGGTGTCGTCCCAGGCGATCACCCGGGCCCGGTTGCCGTTCTCGGCGACCGCGTAGCCATGGGTGATGGCACCGGTGGCGACCCGCAGCAGCCGGCCGCCCCGGACGACATGACACTCCATGCGCGAGGTGTACTGGAGGTTCTTGAAGATGCCGGTGACCTCGTAGGTGGTGTAGAGGTCCTCCTCCATCCCGGCCTCGCCCAGGATCTCCAGCCGCGACTCGGTCACCAGCGGAATCCAGTTCCGCTCGGACAGCAGCCGGCTGACGGAGATGCCGCGCGCGTCCACGAACCGGTGCTTGGCCTCCTCGATCAGCCGTAGATAGCCCGACATCTGAACCCGCTCGGAGAAATGCGTGTACGTATAGGGGACACGCATCCGCCAGCCGTAGCCGTTGCGCCCGGCCAGCAGCTCGTCGAGGACCGGATCCCGGTCCACGGTGCCGCCGGAGACCAGCGGAGCCGGCCGGCCCGGCACGGCCGCACCGGGCTGTGCCGGGCCGATCTCCCGTACCGTGGCGAAGGCCAGCGGCGCGGGCACGGGCAGCCGGTCGGGCAGCCGGCGGGCGTCCTCGTCCAGCCGGAGCACGGCGTGGACCGTGGCGGTCACGATCCGCCGGGCCGTCCCGCCGCGCGGCACGGTGAGGGACACCTCGAACGCCAGCGCGGGCCGGCCGGCGGCCGGGGCCACCGGCCGCACTCGCACCAGCGCCTCGTCGTCGATGTACAGTCCGCCGCGCAGCCGGGACGCGAGAGAGACCACGTCGAACCCGAGCCCGAAGCGCTGGTACAGCTCGCCCACCGGCAGCCCGGCCGAGCGGAAGTGCTCGATGACCCCCTTCTCCACCAGATAGTTGACATGCTTGAAGCCGAGGTAGGTGCCGATGTTGGCGCCCTCGTACGACGGAGTCAGCGTGACCGCGGACTCCTCGGTGAGCAGGATCCGCACGCCGGTCTCGAACGCGCTGGTGTCGATCATGATGGATGCTCCGATGCAGGAGATGGGGGGCGTGCCCGTACCGTCGCCCCCGGGCCCGGGAGGTCGTACGTCCCCGGGCCCGTGAGGTCGTACGCCCCCGGGCCCGCGGGGTTGTGCGTCCCCGGGCCCGGAGGGTCGTAACGGCCCAGCAGAACGACCGCGTTGTTGCCGCCGAAGGCCAGCCCGTTGTTCTGGACGACCCGCAGATCCGCGTCGACCGCCTCATTGGGCACACAGTCGATCGCGCACTCCGGATCCGTACGGCGGTGATTGATGGTGGGCGGGATGAACCGGTGCGTGATCGCCAGCGCACAGGCGATGGCCGACAGGGCCCCCGCCGCGCCCATGGTGTGCCCCAGCATCGACTTGACGGCGACCGTGCGCGGCGGGTCGTCGCCGAAGACGTCCCGGATGGCCCGGGTCTCGGTCACATCGTTGGCCCTGGTCCCGGTGCCGTGCGCGGAGATCAGATCGACCTGGTGCGGCGCGATCCCCGCGTCCTGGAGAGCCAGGCCCATGGCCCGCGCCACACTGCCCTGATCCGGCGCCACCTGGTGGTAGGCGTCGCAGTTGAGGCCGTAACCGAGAACCTCCGCATAGATTCGCGCGCCACGGGCCAGCGCGGACCGCAGACTCTCCAGGACGAGGACCCCCGCGCCCTCGCCGGTCAGGATGCCCGCGCGGTCCGCGTCGAACGGACGGCAGAGGTCCGGCGCGATCGTGCCCAGCCGGTAGAAGCCCGCGAACGTCTTACGGCACATGGCGTCCGCGCCCCCGCACAGGGCGAAGTCCACCTCACCCGAGCGCACGGCGTCATAGCCGTAGCCGATCGCGTAATTGCCCGCCGCGCAGGCGGTCGGGATGGTGACCGCCTCGACATCGGACAGACCCAGCTCCCGGGCGATGGCGACGGAGAGCCGGGCGGCCCCGATACGGCCGGCCACCACCGGATCCATCGCCTCGGGCCCATGGGCGACCTCGGTCGCCACCAGCCCGTCGAGATCATGGGATTCGCCGTCGGTGGTACCGACGCAGATCATGCCGTGCTGCCGGCGCAGCACGGCCGGATCCAGCCCGGCGTCCTCGACGGCCATCCGGGCCGCCGAGACGGCGAACCGGGTGGCCGGACCCAGCGACTCGACCGGCAGATCCTTGATCCACCGCTCAGCCGTGAAATCGGCGACCTCACAGCCGACCGCGTGCGCGAACCCCTCGGTGTCGAAGACCGTGATGGGCCTCGCACCGCTGCGCCCGGCCCGCAGCCCGGCCGTGAACTCCGCGACTCCGCTCCCCAGGCTCGACACCACGCCGAACCCGGTCAGCACCACACGCCGGTCCGCCTCCCCAGGAGGCGTTCCCGCTCCATCCGACACCATCGGGCCCCCGCTCCGTGTCGTCCCCGTAGTCGTCCCCGTACCGCGCGGCCGTCGGGTGCTCACTGCTTCCCGAAGGACTCGGCCACCACATCGGCGACGGCCGAGAGATTCACCATCCGGGCCAGTTCGGACTGATCGATCACGATGCCGAACGCCCTTTCCAGCGACGACAGGATCTCGATCGCCTGGAGCGAGTCCCCGCCGAACTCGTCGACGAAGCTCCCGTACAGCGTGAGCTCGTCCTCGTCGAGCTCCAGAACATCGCAGACGATCTCGCGGATCCTCGCAAAGCGCTCATCGATGATCGTGGTCATTTCCGATCCCCCATTCCGTGCTCATTGCCTGCGTCCCCCGGCTGTGCCGTGGTCCGTCATGGCATCCATGCTGTTGAAGCGTGAAGGTGTCCCACAAGGCGGGGGACAGCGTGGGACAGAAGGGGACAGCACGGTACGAGGAAGTGGGCCGGAGCCGTCCGGAGATCCTGGCCGAAGCCACGGCGGCGACGGTGAGACGCTGTACGGCGGCGTCTCGTCACCGCCCGCCGCGTCTGCCGAGGGAGACGGCCAGCGGGTCCCAGCCCGCGCCCCGTACGGGCAGCAGCCCGGGATCCCCGAGCACGGCGCCGCCGTACACCTCGGGCATCAGCGCCCGGCCGAGAATGCCCGCCGCACACATGACGCCGCCGGTCATGACCCCGGCGACACCGCTGCCGTACCGGGTGCTCTGCCCCACCACATGCAGACCCGTCACACCCGTCGCGGTGTTCGGCCGCGCCCCCGGAGCGCCCCAGCGGGCCAGCCCGTAGGGGGTGCCGCCGGTGGAGAGGGTATAGCGCTCCTGGGACAGCGGGGTGGCCGGTTCCAGATGGGTGATGTGATCGCGGAACGGCCCGATGGCGCGCTCCCCGGCCCGCAGCATCGCCTCGGTGAGCTGCGCCTTCCGGGCGAGATAGGCCGCGTCGCGCCGGTAGCGTCCCCCCTCGGCGGGACCCCTGGTCACCCCCCAGGGCGCGTATCCGCGCGGACAGAGCGTCATCAGCTGGAAGTTGGCGTGCCCCGGCGGGCAGATCCGGTGCCCGCCCGGGGACTTGAGCGAGCTGAACGAGATGAACAGCGACCGCACCCGGCCGGCCGGGCGGCCCTCCTCCAGCTCCCGGTACAGCGACTCGACGTCATCCGTGTCGTACCACCAGAGATTGGCCTCGCGGCGCGGCGGCAGCTCCCGGTCCAGCCCCACGTACAGGGTGACGAACGGCAGCGCCATCGCCGCGTCCCGGGTCCGCGCGACGACGTTGGCGCTGAAGTGCCCGGGGCCCGCCAGCTCCAGCACGGTCCGCCGGTAGTCGGCGTTGGAGACCACCAGGGGCGCGGCCGGCGAACGCCCGTCGGCGAGGGTCACCCCGGTCACGGTCCGGCCGGCGATGTCGATCCGGGCGACCCTGCTGCGGGTGCGCAGCTCCCCGCCATGCGCCTCGATCACCTCCACCAGGGCGGCGGCCAGCATCTGCCCGCCGCCGACCGGGTAGTACGCGCCGCGGAGATAGTGGTCGGTGACCGTGGCATGGGTCGACACCGTCGCCTGGCCCGGTCCCAGGCCGTAGTTGGGCGACTGCGCCGCCAGCACCGTACGGGCCCGGACCGAGAGGGCGCAGTGATCGAGCAGCTCGCCCAGCGGGCGGCGCCCCCACTCCCGGAGCGCGGCCGTGCCGCTCGTCCAGTCGCCGCCCGGGAGCCCGCCCGGCGCCAGCAGCGATCCGCGCCGCTCCCCGGCCACCGCCCGGCAGACGCCGAGAAAGACGTCGAGCCCCGCCCGGTCCCCGGGCAGGGCCCGGTGCAGCCGGTCGCGGTACGCCGCCCATCCCGCGGGCACGTCGACGGCCAGTCCGGGCAGCTCGATCCGGTCGAAGCCGTCCGGGTCCAGCTCATGGAAGCGCACCCGGTCGCCCGCGCCGAGTCCGCTCAGGATCGCCGGAACGACCCCGCCCGGACCGCAGTCGCCGATGTAGTGCACTCCCACGTCGAACTCATAGACCCGGCGACGGCGGAAGACATGGCTGTTGCCGCCGGCCCGGTCGTGCTGCTCCAGCACCAGGACCCGGCGTCCGGCGACGGCCAGATAGGCGGCACAGGTCAGTCCGCCGAGGCCGCCGCCCACGACGATGGCGTCCCAGGAGGTGGTGTCGTCGGTCACGGGGGGCTCCCGTCGAGAGGGGGGTGAGGCCGCTGCCCGCGGCCTGCCTCGGTGGGCCGTTCAGTGTGCGACGAGCGGCTGCGCCGCCGGTCCCTAGGTCGTGTCTTCAAAGTCCCGTCTGTCTGCCGTGCCCTGGCACGCACGCTCGCCGCGTTGCCAGACCCGCCCTCCGGGCGGACGACGCTACTTTGAAGACACTCCCCAGCCGCGTACCGCGCCGGGCAGCAGCCGCAGCAGGGCGCAGCCGACCGTCCCGTCCCGGTCGGCGGAGGTGACCAGGGCCGTGCGGCCCACCGCGGCCGGGGTCCGCCGGGCGGTCGCGAGGACCGCGGCGATCTGGAGCGTGGCCGCGGCGGCCGAGGTGTCGCCGACGAGATCGGCGCAGGAGATCCGCACCGGGGGCGTGCGGCCCAGCACATCGGCCACCGCCGCCCGTTCCGGATCGCCCGCTTCCGCCGTGCCGCCGGTCGCCGCCGCCCAGACGTCCGACGGGGCGAACGGGCCGCTCGCCAGGGCACGCCGCAGACAGGCGGCCAGTACGGACCGGACCTCACCGGGCCCGGCGGCGACGCCGAACTCCAGGGCCGCCACCTCGGCGAGCCCGTGCTCGCCCGCCTCCGGCGCGTGCGACGGCTCCAGATGCAGTACGGCGCAGCCCTCGCCGGCGGGGGCGCCGTCGCCGTCCGGTCCCAGTGCGTGGCGCCGGAGCCAGCCGCGCGCGGCCGAGTACTCCTCCGCGCCGCCGCACAGCACCGTATGCGCCCGGCCGCCGCGCTGGAGCCGGCGTGCGTAGTTGAGCGCCAGCAGTCCGGCGGCCCGGCCCCCGGCGACGGTGGCGTTGGGTCCCTTGAGCCCGTACCGGATGGCGCTCAGGCCCGCGGCGCAGTTCATCACCGTGTTGGGGAAGCGGGCCGGGTCGACCAGATGCGGCCGGTCGCCGGTGATCGAGTCGCGGGTGAAGTCCATCGTGCTCCGGGCGCTGCCCATGGTGGTGCCCAGCACCAGCGCGACCGGGCCGCCGGGGGCGGGCGGACGCCAGGCGTCCGGCCCGAGCAGCCGGCCGACCGCCGTCACCGCGAGGGCCGTGACCCGGTCCATCGAGCGGGTCCCCTTCCGTCCCAGCAGGGCACGGGCGTCGAAGCCGGGTACGGAGCGGACCAGGCCGCCGCCGGCGCCGGGGCCGGCCTGGGCCGGTACTCCGGCGCGTACTCCCGAACCGAAGGGATCCGCGCCGATCCCGAACGGCGACACGGCGGACCACGCCATGACGACCGGCCCGCCCCCGCGTATGACTGTCACCGAGCCTCCCGAGCCCCTGTGGCGCCGCCGTCCGGACGACGGCGGCTCATCGAGTCGTCCATGCCCTCAGCATCACGGCGGGGACGGTGTCCCGGGGCGGCGGGACGGAACGGGACGCATCAGGACGGGGGAGTACGGGCAACCCTGTGAGCGGAAGCGGCGCGGACAGCCGTCCGCGCGGGGAGAGGAGGGACCCGGGACCACATCCGGGCCGGGGGTGTGGAAGACGGCCGAACGGCCCCGCGCGTCCACGGAGACGCTGCCGTCGGGCGGGCCCCGGGCGCCCGCTCAGCTGTGGGCCGGGGCCCATTCCAGCAGATGCTCCGGGGTGGTGAGCTGCCGTACGGAGTGGACGAAGTCCGCGCGGAGCGCGTGGTACGGCTCGCTCTCGCCGAAGAAGTTCCGCTCCATCCTGGCCAGCTCGTCGGACCGGTAGCCCGCCAGCGGCGCTGCGGCCTCGTCCTCGGCGCGACGGGCCCGCTTGACCGCGATCCGGCCGGGCAGCGGCGCCGACGCGGCCAGCTCCGCGGCCCGCCGCACGGTCTGCGACCGGAACTCTTCCTGACTGCCCGGCAGCACCAGATCCGCCAGCCCCAGGAAGTGGGCCTGACGGGCGCCCACGGGCAGCGTCCGGGAGGTCAGCAGCGCGGCCTGGGCCGCCCCCACCCGCCGGGGCAGGGTGTAGGTCCAGAACTCGGAGCCGTACAGCCCCATCAGCCGGTAGTGCGGGTTGAGCACGGAGGCGGCACGGCACCACACCTCGTCGGCGGCCAGCGCCAGCATCAGACCGCCCGCCGCCGCGTTCCCCGGCAGCGCCGCCACCGTCAGCCGGTCCGTGGTGGTGAGCACGGCCTGGACGAGATCGTTCATGGCGTTGATGTTCGCCCAGGACTCCCCGGCCGGGTCGGCGGCGGCCTCGATGACGCCCAGATGGATGCCGTTGGAGAAGACGTCCCGCCGCGGACCCAGCACCAGCACCGACGTCGGACGGGCGATCGCGTCCCGGTAGGCGGCCAGCAGCCGCCGGCAGCGTGCGGTGTCCATCGCCCCGCCCGGGAAGGAGAACTCCAGGAACCCGGCCCTGCCGTGCTCCCGGTAGCGGATCTCCGACCAGGTGTCACGGTCCGCCGCCGCCCGGGGATCCGCCTCCGCCTCGTCCACCCCGGCCAGCCGCTCCCCGAGCACGGCGGCGGCGGACAGCTTGAGCGTCGCGGGCCCGCCGGGGACGCGGCGGGCCCGCAGCCGGGGAATCCACACCGCGCCGTCCACCGTGGCCCGGCAGATCGCCCCGTCCCGGGTGGCGAGCACCGCGCCGGGCGCTCCCCGCAGCTCGTCCTCGGGGTGACCGCCGTGGAGGAAGAACTCGTCGCCGTACAGCTCGTCAAGGACGCCGGGCCGGGAGTCGGCGGCCCGCAGCCTGCGCAGCACGGTCTCCGTGTCATCGGACCGCCAGTCGATCCGGCGGTCCGCCTGGCGCATCGGCGGCCGCGCCCGGCCCTGGACGCCCGCCGCCGTGTAGTCCAGCGGCACGGGGGTGTAGGAGCGCTCCTCGTAGCGCTCCACCGCCAGCAGGACCGCCCGCACCGCGGCGTCCGAGACCTCGCCCCGGTACAGCTCGCTCTTGCCGCAGGGGGCGACCCGGAAGGGCACGGAGGCCCAGATGTCCCCGGCGTCCATCTCGGCCGCGGCCTGGAGGACGGTCACCCCCCAGTCCTGCGCCCCCTCCTGGATCGCCCAGTCCAGCGAGGAGGGGCCCCGGTCGCCCATGGGCCCCGGGTGGACGATGAGGACCGTGCGGGTGGACCAGATGTCCTCGGGGACCACGGCGGTGAGCATGGGCGCGAGGATCAGATCGGGGTCCGTCCGG
>NZ_VCLA01000166.1:7535-7622 GCF_009600885.1 Streptomyces jumonjinensis | reverse complement strand
CCGGCTGCCACTCCTTGTGCCCGATCACCGAGCGCTGCGACCAGCCGTACGCGCGGCAGATCGCCGCCGACGCCTTCTCGACGGCCG
>NZ_VCLA01000166.1:7164-7525 GCF_009600885.1 Streptomyces jumonjinensis | reverse complement strand
ACGGGTCCCCGGTTCACCCCTTGGGGCCAGGGGAACGGTCCGGGCGGCATCGCTTGGCCGCGCCGGGCGGCGGTCCTGCCCGCCCGGCGCGGGGTCCGCCGTGGGCACGCCCCCGCCGGGCGTGCTCACGCCGGACCTGTGCGGGATGTTCAGACGTTGGGCACCTTCAGCTTGTCCCAGCTCTTCTTCCCCGGGACGCCGTCGGCGTCGCTCCCGGCGTAGCCGAGCTTGCGCTGCCAGGCGGCGTACGACTTCCGGTCGGCCTCACCCCAGGAGGGCCCGGGGCCGACCTCGTACCGGCCGCAGCCCTCCGCCACCAGCCGTTTGCCCATGGCGGTGATGACCGGGCTCTTTCTGCCCC
>NZ_VCLA01000166.1:0-7154 GCF_009600885.1 Streptomyces jumonjinensis | reverse complement strand
CCAGGGGTCTTCGCCGTCGCCCAGATTGACGCACTCGAAGCCGTAGAAATAGCGGTTGCCGTCGGTGTCGGCTTCGTTGTCGGCGGGCAGCGCGGACTCGCCCCGCACCGCGCGCAGGACATCGGCGTCGCCGAGCCCGGCGTGATTGGTCCGTCCGTTGCCGACCAGGTAGACCGAACCGTCCTTGGCGATGACGCCGTGACAGAGCGGCCCCGGGAGGGTCGAGTGGCCGTTGTAGCAGAGCTCGACGGACCGCTGGGTGCCCGTGGTGACGGTGTGATGGATCATCACCCCGTGGACCGGCCCCCAGGGGCCTTTGTGATTGCGGTTGTGCGTACGCCAGCTGCGGTGCTCGACCACGCGCAGCCCTTCGTCCCGCAGGGCCTTGACCAATCTGTCAGCGGACAGTGGTGTCGCCATGTCCTGTGCTCCTTCGTTCCGGTGTTCCCTCAGTCGTCGGACTGTTCTTGCGAGAGCTCCTCGGCAGTGCGCTCCGCCGGACGGGCCCCCGCGGGCTCCGCGGGCTCCGCGGCCCCCGTGGCGGAGCCCGTCTCCACGGCCCCGGTCCGCTCCTCCGCCGCGGGGATCGGGCCCGCCAGCGGCCCGAACGCCATGCGCAGATCGGAGACCGACCCTTCGCCCAGCACCCAGGCCAGCGGCGCGTAATGGACCTCGACGCCGAACGGCGACCGGAGCAGCGGCCGGCGGGCCGAGTCCGCCGGCCACTCGACATCGCCCGTCGCCGTACGCGCGGCGACGGTCCAGAAGTCGCCCGGACGGTAGGTCGCGCCGGGTTCGAACCAGATCAGCACCCCGTCCTCCAGCGGCAGCCAGCGGCCCTCCTCGATCCGGAGCGCGCCATGGCGCGCTCCGGCGCCGCCGGCGCGGCGGGCGGCGGGCCGGTGGTCCCAGCGCCGCAGAAACGGGTGCCGCTCGGGACGCCGCCCCACCGAGGCGTCCGGCTCGGCCGAGAGCCTGACCCGGTTCTCCGGCAGATCGACCTCCTCCACCCGCAGCAGCGGCAGCGGCTCGCCGCGGCTGATCGCGGCCGTGTCGGTGAACTCGACCCAGTCGCCCACCCGCAGACCGAGCTTCTCGTCGCCGCCCGGCGAGGCCAGCTCCACCCAGGCACCGTCGAGCCCGTCCACGGCGAAGGTCACCGAGCCGTTCTCACGCGACCAGGTGAACGTCGCGTGCTCCGCCGTGCCGCCCTCATGGATCTCCACCCGGTACAGCTGGTTCTCCGGACCCCGGAAGCGGGCGTCCGGCTTCACCAGGCAGGGGTCGTCGTCGGCGGTTCCCGGCCGCTCGCTGCGGGCCGCCATCCGGGCGGTCGGGGCCTGCCCGGCGGCCCACTCGGCGAACGCCGCACGGATCTCGTCCTTGCCCGCCCCGTCCGCCACCGCGAGCTCCGAGCCCGCCAGCGGCAGCACCTGCCAGACGACCTTCACCCGGGCCGCCGTGTCGGACACCGCCGAGCCGAGCGCCACTTCGCGCAGCGACGGGTCCTCGACCGCGGTGACCGAGCGCTCCCAGACCTTCAGCCAGACCAGATACGGAAAGACGGACGGCAGCCGGTCGCCGGGACGCTCCGGGTCGAGATAGCCGTCGGGCTGGTCCCAGTACGTCCAGGTCGCCGGAGTGGCCGCAGTGGCCGGTGCCGCCGGGGCGCCGCCCCCGCCGGAGGCGTGCTCCTCGTCGGGGACCGCAGTGCCCGGCGCCGGACGGGTCGCGTCCAGCGGAATGCCGTCCACGTAGTAACGGCCGCCCCCGATGGTCAGATCGTCGAGCTCACGGCCCCGGCCCTCGAAGCCCAGCGCGAATCCGGTGGCGCCGAGCGGTCCGCCGTGCCGCCCGATCAGATCGGCGGCGAGGGCACGGGCCGCCGCCAGTTGGATCGCGGTCTGTTCGTTGGCGTCCGCGTCGAGCTGGACCCGGCCCTGCTGGGCGAGCACCGCCGAGTAGTGCCGGTCCGGCCGGAAGGTGACACGGGAGATGTCTGCGTGCATCGGATGGGAGCCCCTCTGGTGTATCGGTCTTCGGCGTTCGGTGGGAGGTGGTCGGGTGGCGGGACCGGTGCTCGGTGGAAGGCGGTCGTCGGGGTGGCGGGACCGTTCGGCAGTGGTGGAGCCGGGCGATCAGGTGACGCAGAAGATCCCCGCGTCGGTGTCCGCCGGCGTGTACTCCGCGAGCCGCGCCCGCAGACTGTCCAGGCGCTGGGGCTGGTACAGATCGTGGAAGGCGCCCAGCTCCGAGCCGTCCTCCGCGCCCCGGCCGACGCAGCCCCCCGCCGGGCCGCAGCCGCCCGGCGACCCGGCGCAGCCGTCGGCCAGCTGCCCGTACCCCGGTGTGCCGTACCGCTCGCTGGTGAAGAGCGGGCGCACCACGGGAGCGTGCGCGCCGTCCGCCGGGTCCGGCAGACAGCGGAAGCGGCGCGGAGTGCGGGACCCCGGGCAGACCCAGCAGAACCGCAGACAGCCCACGCCCCGCCGGACTGTCCGCAGCACCCCGGTGAAGACGCTGTTCTCGGCGATCCGCACCGCGTGGACATGGACCTCGCCGATGACGGTGGTGCGATGCGCGTGCAGCACGGCGTGGGCATGGCGGCAGTCGGGGGCGGAGAGCGCCGCCCGGCCGTGACCGGTGGCGTCCAGCACACTGTCGCGTACATGGATCTCCAGCGGATCGTGGCACACCTCGTCGCCGATCACCTCGATCGTGCCCAGAACGCTGTGCTCGACGGTGACGCACGCCGTGGTCCGCTCCAGCACCAGACTCGGCTCATCGGGCGAGAGCGGCTCGCACGCGGGCTCCAGCGACCAGCCCGGCACAAGCGTGCAGTGCCGCAGCGTCACCGCCCCCACCGGCCCGCTGACATGCAGTCCGCGCCCGGTGATCAGCAGACCGTCCAGCACGATCCGGGGCGGCTCGCCCGCACCCTCCCGCGCCCGGATGTTGAGCGCGTCCGGCCGGTTGCTGTACCAGTCGAGCAGCCGGATCACCGGCCGGGCGCCGTCCGCCGCCCTCAGCTCCAGCCGGTCGCCGGGCTCCAGATCGAAGTCCAGCTGCTCCTGGTAGGCCCCGCTGTGGGTGATCTCGATGATGCCCGCGGGGCCGTGCTCCCAGGACTCCCGGTCGGACCGCCAGTCGGCGTACGCGTCCATGATCCGCTCATAGGGCCGGCCCGGGCCGACCTGGTAGAGCCGCGCGCCGGACGGCGTCTCCCGCTCGCGCGGGTACTCGCCGCCGCCCATGTCGGCGGAGAACGCGTGGTGATAGGTGACCCACACCCCCTGCCGCGGCGCGCGGCGCGATCCGAAGGCGATCCTGCCGAGCACCGGATCGACGGCGACCTGCTGCCGCCGGGGCCGGTAGCGCCAGTCCGTCAGATCGGCCACCACGATGTCCCGGAGCGGCACCGGCTCGTCCGCGCCGTCGCGCCAGACGGTGAAGGACCTGCCCGGGCCGTAGTAGTCCGCGAGCCGGTCGGCGAGCTGACGGCGGCGGATGTACGCGGGCACATGGTCGACCGTCGCGATGTGCGCGGCCGACGGCTCGGGCACCGGCCTGGTCACCAGCGGGCTGTCGTTGCCGAGGATCGAGAAGGTGTAGAGACTGCGGGCCCGGTCCACGCAGTACGCGGGGGCCCGGGTCACGCGGTACGGCTTCAGCCGCCAGACGAACAGCCCGACGCCCGCGGGGGAACCGCCCCCCTGGACCCGGGCCGAGCCCGCCCGCCGCACCTCCGCCGAGCGTGCCACCGTTCCGAACGGGCCGCCCGCCAGCTCCAGCGCCGTGCCCTCGCGCAGATCCACGAGCCGGCCGCGCTCCAGCCGCCGCGCGTTCGCCGCCGGGGCGCCCGACCCGTACAGCCGCACCGGCTGAGCGCCGGAGACCAGCCGGGAGAGCTCCACGGCCCGGGACGGCCATCCGGCGACCGAGTCCGCCAGCTCCTCCAGCAGCGCGAGGGTGCCCTTGCGTCTGCGGTACGCGACGGTGGCGGCGACGTCGCGGCGCGGCGCGAGCGCCTCGGCGAGCCGGTCGCGGGCCTCATCGCCCCGCCCGCCGAGCCCGGCCGTGAGGACCCGCTCGTACCCCGGCAGCGGCCGGTAGCCGACCAGGTCGCCGATGTACGGCAGCACCCAGGGCGCCGCGGTCTCCACGAACCAGTCCTCATAGCCCTGTTCGACGCCGTCCCGCACCCGGTCCAGCTGCTCGGCGATCACCGCGAGGAGCGCGCGCAGCGGCTCCCCGCCCTCGGCGTCGCGCAGCCGGTGCCATGGGGGAAGCAGCTCCGCCAGCCCGTCCGGTTCCCTGCTCATGACAGCACCTTCCCTTCTCCGGCCCTTCCGGGCGGAGTCGTCGCCATGTGTGCCGCGAGCGCCGTACAGAGGTGATGCCCACCGGGGGCGCTCCGGACCCGTGCCCCGGCCCCGGGCGGACGGGTTCCGGCCCCGGGCGGACAGGTTCCGGCCTCCCGGACGGTTCCGCCCGCCGTGCCCGCCCCGTGTCCCGCACGGACCCCCGGGCCGCTGCCCCCGGCCGCCGTCATGACGGCGCCTCCGTGAGCACCAGCGCCTCCTCGACCTCCGGGGACAGCAGGGCGAGCTGCGCCGGCCGGATGCCCCGGAAGACGGAGACCGCCCGGCCCTTCGCCAGCGGCCGGGTGTCGGTGATGTCCGGGTTCAGCCGCAGCAGTTCCGCCAGCGGGATGCCATGACGGGCGGCCACCGAGGTCAGGCTCTCGCCGCCGTCGGCGGTGACCCGGTGCACCTCCTCGCGGTACGCGGCGAGCCGCGCCGCCACATCGGTGCGCGGCGACGGCTCCACCGCGCCGGCGAGCCGCGCGGCGGCCGTGGCCGCCGTCACCCCGGTGAACACGTCCACATCGACGTACTCCACCCCCGCGACCGAGTGGGCCGTCGCCAGCACATCGGAGAGCCGCGCCGGCACGCCCAGTTCCCGCTCCCCGCTGCCGAACCGGCGCAGCAGCGCCTGCCGCAGCAGCGGTTCGACCACCGCCCAGCTGTGGTCCGGGGCCACCTTCACCCGCGCCCACAGCAGCAGCTGCACCAGTTCGCGCACGGCCACCCGCACCGGGAGCCGCGTATCGCCGTACCGTGCGAGCGCGGACCGCAGAGCGGCCAGCATCCCGGAATCTTCCGCGATGGGCACGTCGTCCACCCCGGCGACCGTCAGATGCAGCACCGTGCGCCGCCCGTCGAAGACCTCACGCGCCACGGCCCGGCCGATGCCCGCCCGGGAACGGGCGAAGTCCTCGTAGTCCGCGACGGACACCAGCCGGTCGAGCGCGGAGACCGCGAGCGGAACGGTGCGCCGGGTCAGCCCCGGCCCGTCCGCGTCCGCGCCGCCCGTGGCGGGCAGCGGATTGGTCACCGCGTTCACCCCCAGCGGCCGGGTGACCGCCTGGGTGATCCGGCCCGCTCCGACATTGGCGGCCCGGCCGGAGCCGAAGCGGTAGCGGGCCCGGATGTTCTCGTGCCCGGTCGGCAGCCGCGCGCCCTGCACCCCGTCGCCGAAGGTCACCGTCGTACGCCCGTCACCGGCCGTCCCCGTCGCATACACCCGGTCCCGGGGGCCGCGCCCGGCCAGGCTGTCCGTCTCGTGCCAGAGCAGCCCGTCGACCCGTACCTCCAGAACCGGCAGCGCCCCCAGCGGATTTCCGGCGGGCAGCCAGGTCAGCGGGGACTGCCAGAGCGTGAACGTCTGGCCCGGACGGGAGGAGTCCCCGCTGCCGATCGGCTCGTCACGGCTCTCGCCGTGCGTCGCCGCGACCACATTGCCCTGGACGCGCACCGTGTCACGCCGGTAGCGGTATCCGAGATCCGCGGTGAGGGTCAGCCGGGTGTGGACATGGTCGCCGGGCAGCCGCGGATCGGCGTACTGCTCCACCGCCGCGATCACCGCCCGCTCGGCGGCGTACACCCCGGATGTGCCCGGAACATCCGTGCGCTCGCCCGAGACCAACAGCTGCCGGCCGGGCGCCAGCCCGTGGTACAGCTCGGCCAGCTCGATCTCATGGCCGTGCACCTCGTCGCCCAGCGGCTCACCCGCGAGCCGCAGCGTCTCCCCGCCCGTGTGCACGACGGCGTCCCGGATCGTGGAGAGCAGCACATCGTGCTCGTCCAGCCATGGGTCGGCCAGGGTGAGTTCGCTGCCCCGGCCCGTGATGCCGAACCCGGTGTACGCGGCGGTACGCACGCCGGTCACCCGGGTCGTCACCAGCGCCAGCGCCGGATCCCCGGGCACCCCGCCCTCGGCGCCCTTGCGGGGACGCTCGATCGCGACCCAGCTGCCGACGGCGATCGTGTCGTACACCGAGTCCAGCGACAGCACCCGGCGGTCGGCCCGCACCGGCAGGGTGGCGACGCCGATCTCCACATTCGGCGGCTCGCCCGCGCCCGTGTACCGCACGGTCACCTCGAACCCGCCGTGGGCGGCCTGCCGGTGCTCGCCCGGCGACAGCCGCCAGACGAGCGGTTCACCGCTGTGCACGGTCACCTCGACCCGCCCGTCGTCGGCGGGCCGGGAGACGCCGAGCGTCACCTCCGGCAGCGCGGCCCCGAACCGCGCCGTCACTCCCGGCTCCCGGGAGTACTCCGCCCGGCCGACCAGCCGGCTCAGCCCGAGATCCTGACCCGCCTGCGCCTGGAGCGACACCCGGCCGGGACCGAGCGCGAAAGAGGTGTCGGCGGGCAGCTGCTCCGACCGCTGCACCGAGGAGCCGCTCTCCGTGTACTGGAACTCGGCCCGCACCGGATCCCGGCCCGAGGTGTCGAACACCACCCGCATCATGGTGAGCGTGGACTCGCCCAGGGGCCAGTCCGTCTGCCGGATCACCCGCCCGCGGTCGTCCGTCACGGATCTGAGCGGAGCCGTCGCCCCGAACGGCGCGGCCGTCACCCGCAGCGCCTGCACCGCGCGCAGCAGCGGCGGCTCCGCCGCCGCCGCGCCGCGCCACGCCGCGTACATCCCCTCCCCGAGCCGTGGATCGAGCGCGGCGAGCAGCCGTGCGCTCAGCTCCGGGCCCGGTCCGACAGCACCCCCGGCAGCACCCCCGGCGGTGCGCGGGAGGGGCCTGCGCGCGGGGGCGCGCAGCGCAGGCAGCACGGCCCGGAGCGCGCGCAGGGCCG
>NZ_VCLA01000165.1:21453-23769 GCF_009600885.1 Streptomyces jumonjinensis | reverse complement strand
CTGATCCGCCACCAGATCGACGAAGACCGTGGTCGTCCCGGGGCGCCTGATCGTCAGCTCCGAGGCCAGCCAGTGCCACGGCAGCCCCGTGTACCGCAGGGTCGCCGCGGTGGACCGGGCGAGCGCCAGATGCACCCGCCGCTGCTTGCGGTCGAGCTGGAGCTGCCCCGCCAGATAGAGGAACAGCGGCCCCGGCGAAGCCGCCGCCGCCCGGATCCGGGTCAGTACCGTCTGCGGGTCCAGCGGGTCCGCCAGCTCCACCACCGTCGCCGCCCGCGTACCCGTCAGCGCGCTCGGGGGGACCGCGGCGAGCGAGGGCAGCACCGAACTCGCGTCCACCAGACGCCCCTTGCCGGCCGGCGCAGCCGCGATCAGCAGCGCGGTTCCCGGCGCGGCGTCCCCTTCCGTGATCAGCACACCCCGCACGTTATCCGACGCCGCGCGCATCAAACGCCCGCACGGCGTCCCGGGCACGTCGCGCGTCCCCCCGCGGGCGGCCATGAACTGTTCGCGGCCGAGGACGTTCGACGACGGCACGGCGGGCGGTCCGTTCCGGTCGGCACGTGGCACCTTCACACAGGAACTCCGGATGCGTCGGAGTCCGGTCCATGTCACGATCTTTATGACCGCTGTCCTCGCACCCGCCATCTCAAGCGACGCACTCGCCATCTCAAGCGACGAGATACCGGAGTGGAGATCAGGCATGGGTGATTTTCTGATCAATACGACGACACGCAGTCTTCAGTTCCAGCCGGCAGTCGTCTCATTGCGCGACTCAAGTTACATGGCCGTATGGGCGGACAGGAGCGATTCCAGCATCAAGGGCCAGATCTTGAGGTCGAGCGGAGCGAAGACCGGTGGAGAGCTCACAGTGAGCACGCCAACTCCGTCGGACAGCAACACGAACCGGCAGTGGCCGACGGTCGTCCGCGCAGGCTTCAGTGTGGTCGCAGTGTGGATCGAGGAGCCCTTCAACATACCTCCGCCTTTGCCCCAGGTGAAATTGCAGAGGTTTGTGGACGGCCAGAAGACAGGACCGGAGATCCAGGTCAGCACCACCGACATCGACCCGAAGAATCGTCCCTCCGTCACCAGCATGATCGACGGTGGATCCGTCGTCACCTGGGCGGACTCCCGCCAGGGTCAGCGCATTCGTGCCCAACGCTTCGACGACGAGGGCCGCAAGGCCGGCCCCGAGTTCACCGCCAACATCACCGAAGGGTTCCATCGGCGCCCCGTCGCCACGGTGCTGGATGACGGGAGGTACGTCGTCGCATGGACTGACGACCCCTCGGGGATCGAGGGGGGCCGGCTCACTTTCAGGGTCTTCGACTTGGACGGCTCGCCCTTGGGAGGCGAGAAAATCTGCACCAGAACTCGCGGGTTTTTCCCGGGTGCCAATGCAATGACGCTTCTCGAAAACGGAAGGTTTGTCATCGCGAGCATCGAAACGATCGCGGAAAGTGATCTCGGGGTCCCGCAGAGCACCGTGGTGGCGAATGTCTTCGAGGCGGACGGGGACGGTACGGAGGTGATCAATTTGAGCGTGGGCAATCCGAAAGGGTTCAACCGCTCGTGGCCGGCTCTCGCGCCGCTGCCGGGCGGGCGCTTCCTGTTCACTTGGGTGGAAAAGAGCGCAACCACATTCGACACCGTCCCTGTTGTCATGGCAGAGATCTGTTCGGACAGTCAGGGTTCGCTCGGTGAAAAGATCCAGGTCAGCACGGTAGCGACGACCGGCGATCGATTCCAGGTCTGCGCCGCGACGTCGGTGGACGGCAGCTCGGAGAGCGCCTTCATCACGTGGGCGGACGACACTCGCACCGACGGGGACGCATCGGACTTCGCCGTACGAGGGCACGCCTTTCGCGTCGACTCTCCAGGGTCACTCGTATAGCGCGTCCACAGCGGAGGCCCACTTTCTAGGCGTCCGACACCGAGTCGAAGTCGACTTCGTCGCGTGAGACTCCGCGCTGGTCCGCGTCGACCGAGCGCCGTAGCGCCTCGTGCAGCTTCGCGGGGGTCAGCACTCCCACGAACCGGGCCCCGTCCACCACCGCGACCCACCCCGCGTCATGCTGGAGCATCTCGCTGAACGCCTTCTTCAACGGCGCCCCGAGGGGGACCCACGCCTCCATGCGCCGGGCCGCGTCCCCCACGGTGCCCCGCGCTCCGGCCCCGGCCAGGGCGTCCGCCGACGCCCAGCCGTGCAGATCGCCCCGGGTGCTCACCACCACCGCCCAGCGCGCGCCCTCGGCCCGCAGCCGGGCCGCCGCGGACCGCGCGGGCTCGTCCAGAGCGGCCAGCGGCGGCTGT
>NZ_VCLA01000165.1:18282-21112 GCF_009600885.1 Streptomyces jumonjinensis | reverse complement strand
CCCCGGTCCGCGCCCACGAACCGGGCCACATACGGGGTCGCGGGCGTCCCCAGCACGGCGGCCGGGGTGTCGAACTGCTCGATGCGCCCCTGTCCGTACACGGCGATCCGGTCCCCCATCCGCACCGCCTCCTCGATGTCATGGGTGACCAGCAGCACCGTCTTGCGCACGGTGGCCTGAAGGCTCAGAAACTCGTTCTGGAGGCGTTCGCGCACCACCGGGTCGACCGCGCCGAACGGCTCGTCCATCAGGAGTACGGGAGGGTCGGCCGCGAGCGCCCGGGCGACCCCGACCCGCTGGCGCTGGCCGCCGGAGAGCTGGGCCGGATAGCGCGAGCCGTAGACGCCGGGGTCGAGGCCCACCAGATCGAGCAGCTCGGCCGCCCGTGCGCGGGCCCGGCTCTTCTTCCAGCCGATCAGCGCGGGGACCGTCGCGGTGTTGTCGAGAACTGTTCGGTGCGGAAAGAGCCCGACCTGCTGGATGACATAGCCGATACGGCGGCGCAGCTTCACCGGGTCGACGGTGGAGACGTCCTCGCCGTCGAGCAGGATCCGGCCCGATGTGGGCTCGATCAGCCGGTTCACCATCATCATCGTCGTCGTCTTGCCGCAGCCGGAGGGGCCGACGAGCGTGACCAGCTCGCCCCGGCCGACCTCGAAGGACAGGCCGTCGACGGCGGTGGTGCCATCCGGGTAGACCTTGCCGACCTGCTCGAACCGGATCATGCCTCCCACGCTAGGAGCGCGGCCCCGGCAGCGCACACGGGCGGGACTGTACGAGTTGTCCGGGGCGCGCTGTACGTTCCCGGGTGACTGCCGATCTTTCTTGTCATGACCCTTGCCAGTCGCTGGCCGAGACTGCTTCCATCGTGAGGAAAGTTCGTTAGGAAAGTTTCCTTCCAGTCCCGGCTGAACCCCTAAGTCTGAACCCCAACAGGCAACGGAGACCCTCATGAAGCCCCCACGGAACTGGCTACGACCGCTCGGCGGTGTCGGCACGGTCGCCGCCGCCGCCCTGCTCATCGGCCTCACGGCCGCTCCCTCGGCTCCGGCCGCCCCCGCCCCCGCCGAACGCCCGGCGACGTCCGCCGCCGCCACCGTGTACGAGGCGGAGAACGCCACCGTCTCCCAGGGGGCGGTGGAGTCCAATCACCGGGGCTACACCGGCAGCGGCTTCGTCAACTACACGAACACCACCGGCAGCAGCGTCGAGTGGACCGTCAACGCCGCCAAGGCCGGCAGCGCCTCCCTGGCCATCCGGTTCGCCAACGGCACCAGCGCCAACCGCCCCATGAACATCACGGTCAACGGAGCCACGGTCGCCGCCAACCGGGCCTTCCCCGGCACCGGGGCCTGGACCACCTGGACCACCGCCTCCCTCACCGCTGAACTCAAGGCAGGAGCCAACACCGTCAAGGCCACCGCCACCACCGCCAACGGCGGCCCCAACGTCGACAGCCTGACCGCCGACACCGAAGGAGCGCCCCCCGGCGGCGGAGGCACGCCCGTCGGCGTCAACGGCCAGCTCACCGTCTGCGGCACCAAGCTCTGCAACCAGTACGGCAAGCCCATCCAGCTGCGCGGAATGTCCACGCACGGCATCCAGTGGTACCCCCAGTGCGTGACAGGCGGCTCGCTCGACGCGCTCGCCAACGACTGGAACGCCGACGTCGTGCGCATCTCCATGTACATCCAGGAGGGCGGCTACGAGACCAACCCGCGCAAGTTCACCGATCTGGTCCACACCATGATCGAGCAGGCCACCGCGCGCGGGATGTACGCGATCGTCGACTGGCACATGCTCAGCCCGGGCGACCCGAACCACAACCTCGCCCGCGCCAAGACCTTCTTCACCGAGATCGCCCAGCGTCACGCGAACAAGACGAACCTGCTCTACGAGATCGCCAATGAGCCCAGCGGGGTCTCCTGGGCCCGGGTGAAGAGCTACGCCGAGCAGCTCATCCCGGTCATCCGCCAGCACGACGCCGACACCCCGATCCTCGTCGGCACCCGCGCCTGGTCGTCCCTCGGAGTCTCCGACGGCGCCGACGAGACCGAGATCGTGAACAACCCGGTCAACGCCTCGAACATCATGTACACCTTCCACTTCTACGCGGCCTCGCACCACGACGAGTACTTCAACACCCTCTCCCGCGCCGCCGACAAGCTCCCCATCTTCGTGACCGAGTTCGGCACCCAGACCTACACGGGCGACGGCGGCAACGACTTCGCCATGGCCCAGCGGTATCTCGATCTGATGGCGAGCAAGAAGATCAGCTGGACCAGCTGGAACTACTCCGACGACAGCCGCTCCGGCGCGGTCTTCAAGCCGGGCACCTGCAACAGCAACGGTCCCTGGACCGGAACCTCCTCGCTGAAGCCGGCCGGTGTCTGGATCCGCGACCGGATCAGGACCGCGGACAGTTTCCCGACCAGGTGACCGGGTGACCAGGTGACCAGGTGACCAGGTGACCAGGTGACCGGGACCCGGCGACCGGGTGACCAGTGACCGGGACCCGGTGACCCCGGGCCGGTGAACCGGACGGGCCCGTCGTTCGTACGACCCGAGCCCGCCCATGGAATCCACCGTGTGATCCCATGGGCGGGCATGCCGTACAGAACAGGAGTTCCCGTGACCAGTTACCGCCAGCCCGGGGTCGTGCTCACCGACCGGTATTTCACCGTGCCCCTCGACCACACGGACCCCGGAGGCGAGCAGCTGGAGCTGTACGGCCGTGAGGTCGTCGCCGCCTCCCGCGCCGCCGACGAACTGCCCTGGCTCGTCTATCTGGAAGGCGGCCCCGGCCACGGAGCCCGCCGCTTCACCGGAA
>NZ_VCLA01000165.1:9212-17872 GCF_009600885.1 Streptomyces jumonjinensis | reverse complement strand
AGCCCAAGCGGCCCATCTCGCCCGCTTCCGCGCCGACAGCATCGTGCGCGACTGCGAGACCGTCCGGCGCGAGCTCACCGGCGGAGCCCCCTGGAGCGTCCTCGGCCAGAGCTTCGGCGGATTCTGCGCCACGCACTATCTCTCCACCGCGCCCGAGGGCCTGCGCGAAGTGTTCATCACCGGCGGTCTGCCCTCCCTCGACGGCCACGCCGACGACGTCTACCGGGCGGCCTACCCCCGTATCCAGCGCAAGGTCGAAGCGCACTACGCCCGCTACCCCCAGGATGTGGCGCGGGCCCGCCGCATCGCCGCCCATCTCGCCGAGCACCCGACCACCCTTCCCGGCGGCTACACCCTCACCCCCGAGGCCTTCCAGTCCCTCGGTATCCTCCTCGGCGGCGGCGACGGCAGCCACCAGCTGCACTACCTCCTGGAGGACGCCTTCATCCGGGTCGGCGCCCGGCACGAGCTCTCCGACGCCTTCCGCGAAGCCGTCCAGGCCCAGCTCTCCTTCGCCGGACACCCCCTGTACGCCCTGCTCCACGAGGCGATCTACGGCCAGGGCGGGCGGCCCACCGCCTGGTCCGCCGAACGGGTACGGGGCGAATTCCCCCAGTTCGACGCCGCCCGCGCGCTCGACGGGGACGCACCGCTGCTCTTCACCGGGGAGACCATCCACCCCTGGCACTTCGAGACCGACCCCGCGCTGCGCCCGCTGCGCGAGTGCGCCGAACTGCTCGCCGCCCGTGCCGACTGGACCCCGCTGTACGACGCCGGACGGCTCGCGGCCAACGAGGTACCGGTCGCCGCCGCCGTCTACCACGACGACATGTACGTGGACACCGCACACTCGCTGGACACCGCCCGCGCCATCCGGGGGCTGCGCACCTATGTCACCGACGAGTACGAGCACGACGGGGTGCGGGCGAGCGGCGGACGGGTGCTGGACCGGCTGATCTCCCTGGTCAGGGGAGAGGTCTGACACGGCGTCGTCCTGAGGTCCCTAAGCTGCGATCATGACCGATGACACGACTCCGCAGCTTCAGCCCATGCCCGGCGACTGGCGGCGCGCGCTCGCCGTCGTCGCCCACCCCGACGACCTCGAATACGGCTGCGCCGCGGCCGTCGCCGGATGGACGGACGGCGGCCGGGAGATCTCGTATCTCCTCGCCACCCGGGGCGAGGCCGGGATCGACACCCTCGACCCGGCCGAGTGCGCTCCGATCAGGGAGCGGGAGCAGCGGGCGAGCGCGGCGGTCGTGGGAGTGCGCACGGTGGAGTTCCTCGACCACCGGGACGGGGTGATCGAGTACGGCGCCGCACTGCGGCGGGACATCGCGGCGGCCGTCCGCAGACACCGCCCCGAACTGCTCATCACCCTGAACCACCGGGACACCTGGGGCGGCGTCCACTGGAACACCCCCGACCACCGGGCCGTGGGCCGGGCGGTGCTGGACGCGGCGGCGGACGCCGGAAACCGCTGGATCTTCCCCGAGCTGATCTCCGAGCAGGGCCTCGAACCCTGGAACGGCGTCCGCTGGGTCGCGGTCGCCGGCTCCACCACGCCGACGCACGCGGTGGACGCGACCGAAGGTCTGGAGCGCTCGGTCCGCTCGCTCATGGAGCACCGCACCTATATCGAGGCGCTCACCGACCAGGATCCGGCGGCCTACTGCCGTGCCTTCCTGACCGGCGCGGCCGAGGCGGCGGGCCGGCGCTTCGGCGGCCGGCCGGCGGTGACCTTCGAGGTGTTCCCCCGCTGACCTCCGCTGACCTCCGCCGGGCCCGCCGGGGGTCAGCGGGGCGTCTGCCGCAGCAGCAGGGTGACGAACCCGAGAGTGCCGCGGTACCCGTGCAGCCAGGCGTCACGGTGTGCCGCCGCCGCCTCCAGCGCCGCGGCGCCGTCCGGCTCCCCGGCCCGGTCCAGTCCCCACCCGGCCAGCGTCCCGGTCCAGGACCACTCGTAGTCGTCCCATTCGGCGAGGGAGCTGACATGGGCGTAGACGGGCGTCCAGCCGTCCGCCGTGACCTTGTCCACGGTCCCGGCGAGGCCGGCGTACTCATCGGCCCCGAAGCCCGCTTCCAGGGTCCGCTCGTCCGGCTCCCGTTCCCAGAAGCCCTCGCCTATCAGCACGCTGCCGCCCGGGGCGAGATGCGCGCGGGCGGCTTCGAGCGTGGGCAGCAGACCGCCGAAGGCATGCGTCGCGCCGACGCAGAGCACCAGGTCGAAGCGGTCCGCCGGGGTGAACTCCCGGGCGTTCCCGGCGTGCAGCAGGATCTGCCCGCCCAGCCCCTCCCGGGCGAAGCGCTCCGTGGCCCGGTCGAGGGCGGCGGCGTCGATGTCCACGCCCTCGGCACGGAGCCCGGGCCGGCCGCGCACCGCGCGCTCCAGCCAGGCGCCCTGGCCGCAGCCGAGGTCGAGAAGGCGCTCGTCGCCCCGGGGGAGCGCCCGGTCGAGAAGGCGGGCGACCGAGTCGTCGGCGAGCGGGGCGGCGATGGGGTGATCGCCATGGGCGACAGCGCTGATCATCTGACGGTTCATGAGGGCATCCTGCCGTCAGCCCACCCCTCAAGTCAGCTGAATATCGCAGGCCAGGGGCCCGGATGCGGCGGTGGAGCGCGGTCGTACGGCGAACCGCCGGGCCCGGCCACGGCGAACCGTCGGGCCCGGCCGCAGACCGCCCGCGTGCGGCCGGGGCCGGGGCCGAGGAGGCGCTCACCCGCCCGGTGCCGGCCCCGGGCGGCGGAGAGCATCCCAACCCGGCCCGGTCTCCCAGCGCGCTCCCGGTCTCCCGACAGGCCCCGGAGCGCGCCCCGGCCGCCCGTTCACCCCGCCGGGAGCTCCCCCTCGGTCGGGTACGAAGCCTGCGCGCCCTTCCGCGTCACCGCCGCGGCCCCCACCCGTGCGGCGTACGCCGCCGCGGTCGCCAGGGGCTCGCCCAGCCCCAGCCGCCAGGCCAGCGCGGCGGTGAAGGCGTCCCCCGCCCCGGTGGTGTCGACGGCCTCGACCCGAGGGCTCGGCACCATGACCGGCGGTCCCGAGAGGCCGTCCGCCACCAGCGCGCCCGCCGCGCCCAGCGTGATCACCACCGACCGGGGGCCGAGGGCGAGCAGCGGCCACGCCCACCGGCGCGGATCGTCCCCGGCCGGGTCCCCGAGCAGCGCCCGCGCCTCGTGCTCGTTGACGACCAGCGGATCACAGGCCGCCAGCACCTCGGCGGGCACCTCGGCCGGCGGCGAGGCGTTGAGGACGAACCGGCTGCCCGGAGCCAGCGACCGTACCGTCTCCACCACCGTCCCCACCGGGATCTCCAGCTGCGTCGAGACCACCCGCGCCGCTCCGAACAGCCCGCCCGCCGCCCGGACGTCGGCGGCGGCGAGCCGCGCGTTGGCGCCGGGCGACACCACGATGCTGTTGTCGCCCGACCGGTCCACGGTGATCACGGCGACCCCGGTGGGCGCGCCGCCCACCAGCATTCCGACCGGATCGACGCCGGCCGCGCGCAGCGAGCCGAGGAGCAGCCGTCCGTGGTCGTCGTCGCCCACCCGGGCCAGCAGGGCCGTACGGGCCCCCAGCCGGGCCGCCGCGACGGCCTGGTTCGCCCCCTTGCCGCCCGGGTGGACGGCCAGATCACCGCCGAGAACCGTCTCCCCGGGGCCCGGTCTGCGCTCCACGCCGATCACCAGATCGGCGTTGGCCGATCCCACGACCAGCAGGTCGTACTCGTGCATCCGCTCGTTCCCTCTCCTTGTGCGCCGGCTCAGCCGAACTCGGCCACGTTCTCGGCGGTGACCACCTTCACCGGGACCTTCACCAGGTCGGCCGCCTTCTCGCCCCTGGCCGCCGCGACCGCGTTCCGTACCGCGATCCGGCCCAGCTCCCTCGGCTGCTGGGCGACCGACGCGTACAGCGTGCCCGCCTCGACCGCCTGGAGTCCGTCCGGAGTGCCGTCGAAGCCGACGACCGCCACCGGTGAACCGGCGCGGGAGCCGAGGGCCTTGACCGCGCCCAGCGCCATCTCGTCGTTCTCGGCGAACACCCCGGTGATCCCGGGGTCGGCCTGGAGCATATTGGTCATCACGTCCAGGCCCTTGGCCCGGTCGAAGTCGGCGGGCTGGGAGGCGACGACCTCGATCCCCGGGTACTCTGCGATCCCCTCGGCGAACCCCCGGCCCCGCTCACGGCTCGCCGAAGTGCCCGCCGTGCCCTGGAGTACGGCGATCCTGCCCGAGCCGCCGAGCTTCTCCGCGAGGGTCTTCGCGGCCTGTCTGCCGCCCGCGACGTTGTCGGAGGCGACCAGCGTCGCCGTGGCGGCCCCGCTGACGCCCCGGTCGGCGGCGATCACCGGAATGTCCGCCTTGTTGGCGTCGCGTACCGCCGGGGCCGCCGCGTCCGAGTCCACCGGGTTGACGATCATCGACCGCACCCCCGCGCTGGTGAGATTCTGTATCTGATCAGCCTGCCGGGACGCGTCGTTCTGGGCGTCGGCGACGTTCAGCTCCACCCCCAGGGAATCGGCCTCCGCCTCCGCGCCCGCCCGCATCTGCACGAAGAAGGGGTTGCTGAGGGTGGAGAGCGACAGGCCCACCGTGGTCCGCGCGCCGGACGTGTGCGGATTCCAGAGGGAGAGCGCCGCTGCCACCGCCATGGCGACCACGGCGGCGAGCGCGAGGCCGGCGGCCTTCTTCCGCCGGCCCCCGGACCCGGTGCCGGCCACGTCCGCCGCGCCGGTCCCCGCCCGGCGGCGGGCCGCGTCCAGCAGCACCGCCAGCGCGATCACCACACCGATGACGACCTGCTGCCAGAACGCCGAGACGGACAGCAGATTGAGCCCGTTGCGCAGCACCGCGAGGATCAGCGCGCCGATGAGCGTGCCGGACGCCTTGCCGACACCGCCCGCGAGGCTCGCCCCGCCGATCACGACGGCCGCGATCGCGTCCAGCTCATAGCCCTGCGCCGCCTGCGGCTGAGCCGAGCCCAGCCGGGCGGCGAGCACGACGCCCGCGACCGCCGCGAACAGCCCGGAGAGCACGTAGACCAGGAGCTTCAGCCGGGCCACCCGCAGCCCCGAGAGCCGGGCCGCCTCCTCGTTGCCGCCGATCGCGTACATGGCACGCCCGATGTAGGCACGGTTCAGGATCAGCGCGGTGAGCAGCCCCATCGCGACCATCACCAGTACGGGCACGGGCAGCCAGCCGCCCAGGGTGTCGCCGATCCGCGAGACGGACTCGGGGAACGCGATCGGGCTGCCCTGCGAGATCACCAGGGAGAGCCCCCGGCCGACCGAGAGCATCGCGAGCGTGGCGATGAACGGCGGCAGTCCCCCGTACGAGATCAGCGCGCCGTTGACGAGGCCGCAGCCGACGCCGGTGGCTATGGCGAGCAGCACGGCGAGCCAGACGGGCACGCCGTCCGATGCGGCCGTCCAGGCGAGCACGGTCGCCGACAGCGCGGCGACCGAGCCCACGGACAGATCGATGCCCGCCGAGACGACGACGAAGGTGACGCCGAACGCCAGGACGGCGGTCACGGCCGCCTGCACCCCGACGTTGAGCAGGTTCCGGGTGGTCAGAAAGTCGTCGGACAGCAGCGACAGCGCCACCGTCAGCACCACCAGCGCGGTGAGCGCGCCATTGTCGAGCAGGACGCGGCGCAGCGCGCGGGCAGCGGTGTCAGCGGTCACGGGATTCCTCCGTCTCTCGGTTCCCGGTCGCCGCCGGGTCGGTCACGGCCAAGGTCATGACCGCGTCCTGGGTGGCCTCGGCGGCCGTCAGCTCACCGGCGATCCGGCCCTGGGCCATGACCAGGATCCGGTCGCTCATGCCCAGCACCTCGGGCAGATCGCTGGAGATCATCAGTACGGCGTGTCCGGCGGCGGTGAGCTCGTTGACGAGCCGGTAGATCTCGACCTTCGCGCCCACGTCGACACCGCGGGTCGGCTCGTCGAGGATCAGCACCCTGACATCGGCGAGCAGCCATTTGCCGATGACGACCTTCTGCTGATTGCCGCCGGACAGGGTGCGGACCCGCTGTTCCAGGCTCGCCGTCCGCACCCCGAGCCGCCCGGCGATCCGCCCGGCCGCGGTGTGCTGGGCCGGGCGGTCCACCAGCCCGGCGCGGCTCGCCGAACGCAGGGTGACCAGGCCCAGGTTGTCCGCGACGGACGCGTCGAGGACCGGTCCCTGGCCCTTGCGGTCCTCGGGCACCAGCCCGATGCCGGCGGCCATGGCGGCGGGCACGTCATGGGCGGGCAGCCGCACCCCGCACGCCTCCACCGTGCCGGTGTCGTACGGATCCGCGCCGAAGACGGCCCGCGCCATCTCGGTGCGGCCCGCTCCGACCAGACCGGCGACGCCGACGACTTCTCCGGACCGCACCTCGAAGGAGATGTCGTGGAAGACGCCCTCGCGGGTCAGCCCGTCGACGGAGAGCAGCACCGCCCCGGGCTCCCCGCTCTCGCGCGGATACCGCTGGTCGATGTCGCGGCCCACCATCAGCCGTACGAGATCGTCCTCGGGGGTGGAGGCGGGCGCCTGCGCCACGCTGCGGCCGTCGCGGATGACGGTCACCCGGTCGCCCAGTGCGGCGATCTCCTCCAGGTGGTGGGTGATGAAGACGATGCCGACGCCGTCCTCGCGCAGCCGGCGCACGATGGCGAAGAGCTTCTCCACCTCCTCCGAGGTGAGCACGGCCGTCGGCTCGTCCATGATCAGAACCCGGGCGTCCAGGCTGAGGGCCTTGGCGATCTCCACCATCTGGAGTCGGGCGACGCCCAGTTCACGCACCGCGGTCCGGGGCGGGACGGCGACGCCCACCCGCTCCAGCAGCTCGGCGGCGGCCGTCTCCATCCGCGCCCGGTCGATCATTCCGAACCGGCGCGGCTGCCGGCCCAGGAAGATGTTCTCGGCGACGCTCAGATCGGGTACGAGGGTGAACTCCTGGTGGATCGTGGCGATGCCGAGGCGCTCCGCGTCCTGGGCGCTGCGGATGCGGACCTCCCGGCCGCCGGCCGTGATCCGCCCGGCGTCGGGCCGATGGGCCCCGGAGAGCATTTTGATCAGGGTGCTCTTGCCCGCGCCGTTCTCGCCGAGGAGGACATGCACTTCGCCGCGGCGCAGATCGAAGTCGACGCCGTCGAGGGCGACCACACCGGGGAACGCCTTGCGGACCCCTTCGACGCGCAGCAGCTCGTCCGGGGCGCTCATGGGGTGCTCCTCGGGTCGGGCCCGGCGGTCCCGTGCGGCTGTGTTCCGCCGCTCTCCGACACGGGTCCGGCGGGTACGGCGGGCATGGCCGGTCCGGTCAGGGGCTCCGGACCCGCCGGGGGAGCGGGCTCGCCGCAGGAACGGCGTACGACCAGACGGGCGGGCAGGGTGACGGACCGCGCGGGACGGCCCTCGATCCGGGCGATGAGCGCCCGCACGGCGGCCCGCCCCAGCTCATCGGTCGGCTGGGCGATGGCGGTGAGCGGCGGGTCGGTGTGCACGAACCACGGGATGTCGTCGAAGGCCGCGAGGGCGATGTCCTCCGGCACGCGCAGGCCGTGCGCCCGGATCGCGTCCAGCGCGCCGAGCGCCATCAGATTGTCGGCGGCGAAGACGGCCCCGGGCGGCTCGGGCAGCGCGAGGAAGCGCTCCATGGCACGGCGTCCGCTCTCGGCCTGGAAGTCGCCCTGTCCGATGTACGCCTCGGGCAGCGGCAGTCCGAACGCGCTCAGTCCGGAGCGGAAGGCCGACACCCGCTCGCTGCCGGTGGTCGTGGACGCGGGCCCCGTGATGATCGCGAGACGGCGGTGGCCGAGGCCGTGGAGATGGGCGACCAGATCGTGCACGGCGACGCGGCCGTCGGCGCGTACCACCGGCACGTCGAGGCCCGGCAGCCAGCGGTCCACGAGGACCACCGGCGTGGGGGACCGCACGGCCTCCAGCGTCAGCGGGGAGCGGCCGTCCGCGGGGGAGACGAGCAGCCCGTCGATTCTGCGGTCCAGCAGGGTCCGGATGTGGTGGTCCTGCAACTCGGGCCGTTCATCGGCGTTTCCGATGATGACGCTGTAGCCGAGGGCTCGGGCCTCCTCCTCGACGGCACGGGCCAGCGAGGTGAAGTAGGGGTTGAGCACATCGCTGATGACCAGGCCCAGGGTGTGCGTCTGATCGGTGCGCAGGGAGCGGGCGACCGCGTTGGGCCGGTACTCCAGGGCTTCGACAGCCGCGAGGACCCGGGTTCGCGCGCCGGGGCTGACGGACGGATGACCGTTGAGCGTGCGCGACACCGTCGCGACGGACACCCCGGCGTGCGCCGCGACGTCCTTGATGCTTGCCACCGCCGGACCACCTCCTTGAGGAATCAGTTGACATACCGGTCCCTCAGCGGGAGACCGGGGGTGCGGAATCGGCGAGCCTCAGGTTCCGGTTGCTGGATTCCAGCCCTGATTGGAATCGATTACATGGAGAGTGGCAAGCCCCTGAGACCGGATCGTGATCCGGCAGGGGCGCCGCCCGTACGGATGGACGCTGCCCGGCGGGCGTGTCGCGGGGCGTCCCGGCGCGGTTCTCCGGGGCGGCGGCCGACGCGGCCGAAACCGCGCTCCGGGGGGCTTCCGCAGGGGCAAGCGACCGCTTAGTATGCGGCACGAGCGCCCAGTACCGCCGAGGGTTCACGG
>NZ_VCLA01000165.1:0-8806 GCF_009600885.1 Streptomyces jumonjinensis | reverse complement strand
CGACGAGACGGACCGGCCGGCGCCCGGCGCGGGCCAGGTGCTGCTGAAGGTCCGCGCCGCGAACGTCAACTTCCCCGACGCGCTGCTGTGCCGGGGCGAGTATCAGATCAGGCCGCCCCTGCCGTTCACCCCGGGCGTCGAGGTCTGCGGGGAGACCGAGGACGGCCGCCGGGTCATCGGCAACCCGGCCCTGCCGTACGGCGGATTCGCCGAGTACACCCTCGCCGACGAGGCCGCTCTGCTGCCCGCCCCCGACTCCCTCGACGACGCCGAGGCCGCCGCCCTGCACATCGGCTACCAGACCGGCTGGTTCGGGCTGCACCGCCGGGCCCGGCTGCGGGAGGGCGAGACCCTGCTCGTCCACGCGGCGGCGGGCGGTGTCGGCAGCGCCGCCGTACAGCTCGGCAAGGCGGCGGGAGCGCGGGTCATCGGGGTCGCCGGCGGTCCGGACAAGGCCCGCACCGCCCGTGAGCTGGGCTGCGACCTGGTCGTCGACCGGCATACGGACGACGTCGTCGCCGCCGTGAAGGAGGCGACCGGCGGCCGGGGCGCGGACGTCGTCTACGACCCGGTCGGCGGCGACGCCTACGCCCAGTCGGCGAAGTGCGTCGCCTTCGAGGGCCGGATAGTCGTCGTCGGCTTCGCGGGCGGCGCCATCCCCGCGCCCGCGCTCAACCACGCCCTGGTGAAGAACTACTCCATCGTGGGGCTGCACTGGGGGCTGTACAACCGGATGGACCCGGCCGCGGTCCGCGACTGCCACGAGCGGTTGACCCGGCTCGCGGCCGAGGGCGTCGTCCGACCGCTGATCAGCGCCCGGGTGCCGCTGAAGGACGCGGCGGACGCCGTCCAGCGGGTCGCCGACGGCAGGACCACCGGCCGGCTGGCCGTCATCCCGTGACCCGCCGCGGGGCCGGGTCCCCGCGGAGCGCGCGGACCCGCCCGGGGCCCGTCCGACGGACCCCGCCGGGCTCGCGTGCCCCGTCCCCGGACCCTGCGGGCCTGGGGAGACCTCAGGCGCCAGACCCCGCTCCCCGATCCGGCCTGATCCGTCGGACAGGCCCCGGCCCGGAGTTCCCGAGAGAGAGCCCCCGATGACCGACGCCGCAGAACTGCGCACCCTCGTACACGAGTTCCTCGCCGCGCACCCTCCCGCCGCCACCGGCCACGCCGACTTTCTGCGCGCCCGCTTCGACGCCGGGCTCGCCTGGGTGCACTACCCCAGGGGGCTCGGCGGGCTCGGCGCCTCGCGCCCGCTCCAGAGCGTCGTGGACGCCGAACTGGCCGCGGCCGACGCCCCCGACAACGACCCCCGCCGGATCGGCATCGGCCTCGGCATGGCGGCCCCGACCATCCTCGCCTACGGCTCCGACGACGTGAAGCGGCGCTTTCTGCGCCCGCTCTGGGTCGGCGAGGAGGTGTGGTGCCAGCTGTTCAGCGAGCCCGGCGCGGGCTCCGACCTCGCCGCGCTCTCCACCCGCGCCGTACGCGACGGGGACGACTGGATCGTCGACGGCCAGAAGGTGTGGACCTCCAGCGCCCATACCGCCCGCTGGGCCATCCTCATCGCCCGCACCGATCCCGAACTGCCCAAGCACCGGGGCATCACCTACTTCATCTGCGATATGACCCACCCGGGAGTGGACGTCCGCCCCCTGCGCCAGATCACCGGCGAGGCGGAGTTCAACGAGGTCTTCCTCACCGGTGTGCGGATCCCCGACGCCCACCGTCTCGGCGAGGTCGGCGACGGCTGGAACGTCGCGCGGACCACGCTGATGAACGAGCGGGTCTCCATCGGCGGCGGCCGGATCCCGCGCGAGGGCGGCATGATCGGCCCGGTCGCCCGGACCTGGCGCGAACGCCCCGAGCTCCGTACCCACGATCTCCATCAGCGGCTGCTGACCCTCTGGGTGGAGGCCGAAGTCGCCAGGCTCGCGGGGGAGCGGCTGCGCCAGCAGCTCGCCGCCGGGCGGCCCGGCCCCGAGGGCAGCGCGATGAAGCTCGCCTTCGCCCGGCTCAACCAGGAGATCAGCGGGGTGGAGGTGGAGCTGCGCGGCGAGGAGGGCCTGCTCTACGACGACTGGACCATGCGCCGCCCCGAACTGGTCGACTTCACCGGCCGGGACGCCGGATACCGCTATCTGCGCTCCAAGGGGAACTCCATCGAGGGCGGCACCAGCGAGGTACTGCTCAACATCGTCGCCGAACGGGTGCTCGGGCTGCCTTCCGAGCCGCGCGGCGACAAGGACATCGCCTGGAAGGATCTGGCCCGATGAGCGCCGACAGCCCGGGGAGCCCTGAGAGTGCCGACAGCCCGGGGACCCCTGGGAGCGCCGAGAGCCCGGGGAACTCGGGCAACCCGGGGAATCCCGGCCCCTCCGGCACCCCCGCTCCCTCCAGCACCCCTGACCCCCTGGAGCCCCCGCTGGGCGGCGGCCCCCCGCCGGATCTGCTCTACTCCTCCGCCGAGGACGAGCTGCGCGCCGCCGTCCGGGCCCTGCTGACCGACCGGGCCGACACCCCCGCCCTCCTCGCCCGCGCCGAGTCCGGCGACCCCTACGACCCCGCGCTCTGGACCACGCTCGCCCAGGACATCGGCGCGGCCGGTCTGCTCGTCCCGGAGAAGCTCGGCGGCCAGGGCGCGAGCCACCGGGAGGCGGCCGTCGTCCTGGAGGAACTGGGCCGCGGAGTGGTCCCCGCGCCCTATCTCACCAGCTCCGTCATCGCCACCGAGACCCTGCTCGCCCTCGTCGCCGACCACCGCCCCGCCCGCGCCGACCACCGTCCGGAGCACATCGACCGCACCGACCGCGTCGACCGCACCGAGACCGCATCCCTCCTCGCCGGCCTCGCCGCCGGTCGCACCACCGCCGTGCTCGCCGTGCCGCTCTCCACATCGCCGTACGGACCGCTCCCCTCCGGCGGAGCGCCCGTGCTGGGGATCGCCGACGCCCCCGCCGCCGACGTCCTGCTGGTCCTGGAGACCGATGGGCTGTACGCCGTCGCCCGGCCGCCCCTCACCCCGCAGACCGCGCTCGATCTGACCCGCCCCCTCGCCGGGGCGACCCCGAGCGGCGGCGGCGCCCGCCTCGCGGACCGTCCCGCCGGTGAGCGCGCCGTCCGCCGGGGACTGCTCACCGGCGCCGGGCTGCTCGCCTCCGAACAGCTGGGCGTCGCCGAATGGTGTCTGGCCGAGACCGTGCGGCACACCCGTCAGCGCCATCAGTTCAACCGGCCCATCGGCTCCTTCCAGGCGCTCAAACACCGGATGGCCCGGATCTGGCTGGAGGTCGTCTCGGCCCGCGCCGCCGCCCGCAACGCGGCCGACGCCCTCGCCGCCGGCAGCCCGGACGCCCCGACGGCGGTCGCCGTCGCACAGGCGTACACCTCCCGGGTCGCGGTGCACGCGGCCGAGGAGTGTGTCCAATTGCACGCGGGCATCGGAATGACCTGGGAGCACCCCGCGCACCTCTACCTCAAACGAGCCAAGTCGGCCGAGTTGGCGCTCGGTTCTCCCGGCAGCCATAAGCACGCCCTCGCCGGGCTGATCGATCTTCAGGCCCCGTAGCGGCCGGTACCGGCCGCCGGGGCTTGGCCGGTGTATCTCACACCGTTTTCCGTGCGGTTTAATGCAACCCGTTCGCAAAAGCAGCTGATCTTCAGTAGTAAGGGTGTGGGAGCCGTGTCTTCCCGTTCGAACCGATCGCGCCGTACGTTCCGCGGCCTCGCCGCCCTCGGCACGGTCGCTGCGCTGACCGTGGGTGCGGCGGCCTGCTCCGACCCGGAGAGCGGCACGGCGGGCGGCGGGGAGGCCGCCGATTCGGCCGTCGTCGGCATCGCCTATGAGCCGGAGAGCCTCAGCCCGCTGCTCGGCTTCGGCAAGGACGGCAATTCCAAGATCTTCGACGGGCTGCTCGCCTTCGACGCCGACATGCAGCTCAAGCCCGCTCTCGCCGCCGCCCTCCCCGAGGTCAGCGCGGACGGTCTGACCTACACCTACAAGCTCCGCCAGGGCGTGAAGTTCAGCGACGGCAAGCCCTTCGGTGCCAAGGACGTCGTCTTCACGTACCGCACCATCCTGGACGAGAAGACGAACAACGCCTCCAAGTCCGAACTCGACGCCGTCAAGAGCGTCACGGCCAAGGGCGACGACACCGTCGTCTTCACCCTGAAGTACCCCTACGCCCCCTTCGCCCAGCGGACCGTGCTGCCCATCGCGCCCCAGCACATCGCGGGTGCGCAGGACGTCAACACCGGCCCCTTCACCACGGAGCCGATCGGGACCGGCCCGTACATCCTCAAGGACTGGTCCCGGGGCGAGAAGATCAGCTTCAAGGCCAACCCCGGCTACTGGGGCGGCGTGCCCAAGGTGAAGCAGTTCACCATGGCGATCATCAAGGACGACGACGTACGCGCCACCCGGCTGCGCGCGGGCGATCTCGACGGCGCGATCCTGCCGCCCAACCTCGCCGAGGGCTTCCAGGGCGACCAGGCCAAGAAGACCCATGCCGCCACCACCTACGACTACCGGACGGTGACCCTGCCGTCGGGGAACAAGGTCGCCGGGGACACGGCCGTACGCCGGGCCCTCGACATCGCCGTCGACCGCGAGGCCATGGTCGACAAGATCCTCGAAGGCGCCGGCAAGCCCGCCTACGGGCCCGTGCCCACCGACAGCGAATGGTTCGCCCAGGGCACCGAGCGCACCCACGACCTGGACGCGGCCAAGAAGATCCTCGATGACGCGGGCTGGAAGCCCGGCGAGGACGGCATCCGCGTCAAGGACGGGGTCCGGGCCGAATTCCCGCTCTGGTACCTCTCCGGCGACCGGCTCCGCCAGGACCACGCGCTCGCCTACGCCTCCGACGCCAAGAAGGCCGGCATCTCCATCAAGACCCAGGCGGGCACCTGGGAGGTCATCGAGCCGCGGATGAAGCAGGACGCCGTCCTCGCCGGCGGCGGCGCGCCCGGCGACCCCGACTTCGACCAGTATCTGCTGCTCACCTCCTCGCTCGCGGGCGACGGATTCAACAACATGGCCTGGTACGACAACCCGACCGTCGACAAGGCCCTGGAGAAGGGCCGGGAGAGCGGCGACAAGAAGGTCCGCAAGGCCGCGTACGACACCGTCCAGCGCGAACTGGTGAAGAACCCCGGCTACACCTTCCTGACCCACATCGACCACCTCTACGTCGTCGACGACACCTGGGAGCCGCTGACCACCCAGGTCGAGCCGCATGACCACGGACTGGCCTCCGGCCCCTGGTGGAACGTCGAGGACTGGACGCCGAAGAAGTGACCGTCGGCCTCCACAAGGAAGGGACGGCGGGCCACCGTCTCCCCTGGGGGCCGATGGCACGGATGGCGGGGCGGCGGACACTGCTCGCCGCCCCCGTCCTCCTCCTGGTGACCTTCGGCGTCTTCGCCGTCGCCGACGCCTCCCCCTTCGACCCCGTCAAGGCGTACACCGGCACCGCCGGACTGACCGCCTCCCAGGAGAGCCTGGACCAGATCCGCGCCAACCTCGGCGTCGACCAGCCCCTGGTCACCCGCTGGTGGAACTGGCTCACCTCAGCGCTCACCGGCGACCTCGGCGACTCCAGCGTGATGCGCCAGCCCGTCGCCGACGTCATCGCCGAACGCGTCGGCTGGTCCGCCCTCCTGGCCGCCGCCGCGTTCGCGCTCGCCATCCTGCTCGGCACCGCGCTCGGCGTGCTCGCCGCCCGCCGCCGCGGCGGCTGGCTCGACCGCGTCGCCAGCTCCGCCGCCTACACCCTCGAAGCCGCGCCCGCCTTCTGGCTCGGACTCCTCGCCATCTGGCTCTTCGCCCTGAAACTCGGGGTGCTGCCCGCCGGCGGACTCACCGACACCGGCAGCGACGTCGTCACCTTCGACCAGGTCGCCACCCATCTGGTACTGCCCGCGGCCGTCCTCGGGATCTCCCAGCTGCCGTGGTTCTTCCTCTACGTCCGCCAAGGCGTCGCGGACGCGCTGGACGAGGACCCCGTACGCGGCGCCCGCGCCCGCGGACTGAGCGAACCCGTCGTCCTCCTCGGCCACGCCCTGCGCTCCGGAATGCTCCCCATGCTCACCCTCATCGGCTCCCGCGTCCCCGAACTGATCACCGGAGCACTCCTGGTGGAGACCGTCTTCAGCTGGCCCGGCATCGCCGCCGCCACCGTCGAGGCCGCCACCTCCGCCGACTTCCCGCTGCTCGCCGCACTCACCGTGCTCGCCACCGCGGCCGTCCTCATCGGCAATCTGCTCTCCGATCTCCTCTACGGACTCGCCGACCCGAGAGTGGGCTTCGATGGCTGACCGGACCTGGACCTCCCACGGGCGCACCCGCCGCTCCACCCGCACGGTCCGCGTCTCGGCCTCGGCCCTGATCGTCGCCGCCGTCGTCCTCGCCGTACTGATCGTGCCCCCCATCGTCCAGCTCGACGAACAGGCAGTCGACCTCTCCCAGAAGCTGCTGCCACCGTCCTGGGAACACCCCTTCGGCACCGACGACGTCGGCCGCGACCTGCTGCTGCGCTGTGTCTACGGACTGCGGATCTCCCTGCTCGTCGGAGTCGTCGCCGCCCTCGTCGCCACCGTCGTCGGCACCCTGGTCGGCGCTGCGGCGGCAGCCTTCGGCGGCTGGACCGACCGGATCGTGATGCGGCTGGTCGACACCTTCGCCTCCGTGCCGCATCTGCTGCTCGGAATCTTCATCGTGGCGATGTTCCGGCCCGGGGTATGGCCCGTCGTCGCCTCCGTCGCCCTCACCCACTGGCTCTCCACCGCCCGGATCGTCCGCTCCGAAGTCCTCTCGCTGCGCTCCCGCCCCTTCATCGACGCGGCGATATCCGGCGGCTCCTCACGATGGCGCGTCACCGCCCGCCATCTGCTGCCCGGCGTGCTTCCCCAGGCCGGCCTCGCCGCCGTGCTGATGGTGCCGCACGCCATGTGGCACGAGTCCGCGCTCTCCTTCCTCGGCCTCGGCCTCCCCAGCCACCAGGCCAGCCTCGGCAATCTCGTACAGACCGCCCGGAGCTCCCTCCTCGCCGGCGACTGGTGGCCCACCCTCTTCCCCGGACTGTTCCTGATCATTCCCACCCTCGCCATCGCCGGCCTCGCCGGAGCCTGGCGGGAACGGATCAACCCCCGCCGCCGATCGGAGCTGATGCTGTGACCGCCGTCCTGTCGGTACGCGACCTCTCCGTACGCTTCCGGATGCGCGGCGGGCACCATGTCGCCGCCGTCTCCTCGGCCTCCTTCGACCTCGCCGCGGGGGAGTGCCTCGCCCTCATCGGCGAGAGCGGCTGCGGGAAATCCGTCCTCGCCTCCGCCCTCCTCGGACTGCTCCCCGGCAACGCCCAGACCAGCGGCGCCGCCACCGTCGACGGCATCGAACTCCTCGGCGCGGACGAACGCACCCTCGCCCGCACCGTCCGCGGACGCCGCATCGGCCTCGTACCCCAGAGCCCCGCCGCCCATCTCACCCCCGTACGCACCGTCCGCGCACAGCTCGAAGAGACCGTCCGCGCGCTCACCGCCACACCCCGGCGCTCCATCCGCGAGGCCGCCGTCGCCGCCGCCGAACGGGCCGCCTTCCCCGCCGGACACCTCGACCGCCACCCCCATGAACTCTCCGGCGGACTCGCCCAGCGCGCCGCCACCGCCCTCGCCCTCATCGGCGACGCACCCCTCCTCCTCGCCGACGAACCCACCACCGGCCTCGACCGCGACCTCGTCGACCGCACCGCCGACGAACTCCGCCGCCATATCGACGACAGCACCACCGGCCGCGCGCTGCTGATGATCACCCACGACCTCGCCGCCGCCCAGCGCATCGCCGACCGCGTCGCCGTGATGTACGCAGGCCGGATCGTCGAGATCACCGACGCCACCGCCTTCTTCGGCGACCCGGGCCCCCGCCACCCCTACGCCCGGGGCCTGCTCGCCGCCCTCCCCGAACGCGACTTCACCCCCATCCCCGGAATGCCCCCCGAACTCGGCGACCTCCCCGACGGCTGCGCCTTCGCCGCCCGCTGCGACCGCGCCGCCGCCCGCTGCGGCACCCGCCCGGACTTCACCGCCGGCCTCGCCTGCCACCACCCGGTCACCTCCCCGGAGCAGGAGCCCGACGGCCCTCCGCCGGCACGCCAGGAGCCCCACCGTGTTTGAACTCGACGCGATCACCGCCGGATACGACCGCCGCGACCCCGTCGTACGGAACGTCTCGCTCACCCTCGCCCCCGGCGAGGCCGTCGGCCTCCTCGGCCCCAGCGGCTGCGGCAAATCCACCTTCGCCAAGGTCGCCGCCCTGCTGCACCGCCCCTACGGGGGCCGGGTCGTCATCGACGGCGACACCGCCCTCGGCTGGCGGCACACCGCACCCCGCGCCCAGCGCACCGCCATCGGCGTCGTCTTTCAGCAGCCCAGAATGTCGGCCGACCCCCGGCTGTCCCTCCGCGATCTGATCGCCGAACCCCTGCGCGCCACCGGCCGCCGCGACGAGGTCGCCGCCCGCACCGGCGAACTCGCCGAGACCGTCGGCCTCACCGCCGACCTGCTGACGCGCCGGCCCCATGAGGTCAGCGACGGCCAGCTCCAGCGCGCCTGTCTGGCACGAGCGCTCGTGCTGCGCCCGCGCTGGCTCGTCTGCGACGAGATGACCGCCATGCTGGACGCCTCGACCACCGCCGCGCTGGTGGCGGCCGTCGAGGAGTACCGGAGCGCGCACGGCGCGGGACTGCTGGCCGTCGGGCACGATCGCGTACTGCTGGAACGCTGGTGCGACCGCACCCTTCACTGGCCG
>NZ_VCLA01000164.1:16618-86054 GCF_009600885.1 Streptomyces jumonjinensis | reverse complement strand
GCTGACGCTGGATCTGGCGGCCGGCCTTCTCGCCGCCGGGGACGTGGACACAGCGTTCACCGCAGCGAGTGAAGCACTGCGCGTGGGCGCGGAGACGGAGTCCCACCGGCTGATTCACGGAGCGGCCGTGCTGCGGGGCCAGTACACCGGCGCCCGGCTGCCGCGCTGTGTCGCAGACTTCGATGAGCAACTGGCGGCCGTGCTCTGAGACGCAGAAGGCCCCCTGTCTCTCCCGAAGGAGAGACAGGGGGCACGATGCAGCAGTGACCTGAATGACGGCCCCCGATCGATACGGTGGGCCATGGCCATTTACAGAGGACCCGCAACCCTCATAACGGATAGCGGCGTTGAGATCAACGTCGGCGCAGAGCTCCAGAGTCGCACAGACCCGCGGACGGCGTGGGGCGGCGTGATCACCATCGACGGCAGGCACCGGACCCACTTCGCCAACTTGGTGGAGGGACTCATACGCCTCCCTGACGGCCAACAAGGTCGATTCCTTCGCCCCAACCCCGAACCCCATATCGGCTCGGCTTCACAGCCCTTCCGATTCCGCATCATGGGTAATGGTGACGCTCCGTTCTGAACAAGATCCGGGTACGCCCCGCCGCCCGCGAGGGTGGCGGGGCGTACTGCGTTTATCGGCCTGCGAGTTCCCAGACGGCTAGCATCAGGCCGACGCTCGCGGTGAGTGCGGCGATGCTGGCCAGCGGCCAGCGGGCGCGCTCCAGGGCGTCGAGCCGGGACTCCATGTCGGCGAGCTGTTTGTCGGTCTGGTCGCTCCGCTGCACCAGCAGCGCGAGCGCCCCATCGACCCGGGCGAACCCGGCCTGCAAGGTGCCGTTCAACCGTTCCAGTTCCACGGCGACAGCGACCTGCTCCGATTCGTCGGGCGTCACCGGCCACCCCCGTCGGTCAGCCCTATGCCGACGCGGTCGAGCGCGGCTTCGACGGCCGGGAGCGCCATGACCCGCGCGACTCCGGCCGCGACGGCGAGCGCCCCGGCCACCCACGGCAGCGACGCCGGGATCCCAGACGCGGTCACGATCCCGGGGAGGGCGACGGCCAGGCCGAGCGTGGCCTGAAGCACGGTCCGGATGGTCCTCTTCGTGGTGTCCTTCATGTCTCTCCTCAGACGTTGGGGACGCGGAGCTTCGTCCAGCTCTCGCGCCCGGGGACGCCGTCCGCACCGCTCCCGGTGTGGCCGAGCTTGCGCTGCCAGGCGGCGTACGACTTCCGGTCGGCCTCACCCCACGACGGGCCGGGGCCCACGGCGTACCGGCCGCAGCCCTCAGCCACCAGCCGTTTGCCCATGGCGGTGATGACCGGGCTGCGTCGGCCCGCAGCGAAGAATGCGGCGCCGGGGAAGGGCTCGTACACCGGCTTCGGCTTCGTGGGACCGGCCGCGAGACGCCGGGCGACCCGCTCCCGCATCGAGTCTATCGTGAAGCCACGGGGGTCGATTTTCCCCGGCTGCCACTCCAAATGCCCGATGACGGAGCGGGCACTCCAGCCGTGCACCCGGCACAGGGCCGCGGACACCCGCTCGATAGCCTCCAGCTGGACGGCGGGCCAGGGGTCTTCGCCGTCGCCCAGATTGACGCACTCGAAGCCGTAGAAGTAGCGGTTGCCGTCGGTGTCGGCCTCATTGTCGGCGGGCAGCGACCGCTCGGAGGCCACGGCCTGGAGCACGTCGCCGTCGCCGAGGCCGGCGTGGTTCGCCCGGCCGTAGCCGACGAGATGGACGGTGCCGTCCTTCGCGATGACGCCGTGGCACAGCGGACCCGGCAGACTCGCATGCCCGTCCCGGCAGAGCGCGACGGATCTCTCCGTGCCCCTGGTGACGGTGTGATGGATCATCACCCCGTGCACCGGACCCCACGGGCCAGCGTGGTTGCGGTTGTGCGTACGCCAGCCGCCGACTTCGACGACGGTCAGACCCTCGTCACGCAACGCGTCGAGCAGTCGGTCAGCGGCCAGGGGTGCGGCCATGATGCCTCCAGGGCAGCAGAAAGGCCCCGGCCAGATGGCGCGGGGCCCGGGATTCGGGTGTCAGGTGGCGGTCTGGTAGGTGCCGTAGACGCGGATCACGTCACCGGCCGCGAGCGTCCAGGGGGCACCGGATGCCCAGGAGTTCCAGTCGCCGGCGGTGCCCGGGTTGGCGAACCAGATTGCGCCGGTGGTCGTTCCACCGACAGGGATCTGAGCCGCGCCCATGATGAAATTCGGGGTTGCCGGGTCACGGTTGCAGATGGCGCTGAGGACACCTGGCATGCTGGCTGCGGCCTGGAATGGGAGGCCGAGTGCGAGGCTTCCGGTGCCGAAGGTGGTGGTGCTGCCGACGGTCACATTCAGGTGTATGTGGCAGGTGCGGCCGATCTTCATGTGGCGGCCGGTCAGGTTTCCGTTGCCGATGGTCGGGTTGGTCGTGGCACCGGTCCATGTCGGGGTGTATGTGGTCCAGGCCGCGAACATGCTGTTCAGCTGGTCGCGGATCTCTGTGTTGAGCTGGGCGGCGGTGACGATCTCGCCCACGGACCAGGTGCGGGGGGCGAAGGTCATGGCTGGTCCAGAGGCTCAGGCGGCTCGGGCCGGTAGGGGTTCTTCGGGTCGTCGGGGTTCCACCAGAACCGGTCACGAAGGGCAGGGAGCTGCATCATCTCGGCCTCCACTGCGGCGGGGTCGGCCGGAAAGATCAGCGTGACCCATCCGTAGCGGCATTCGGGGCAGGCGGCGCGCGGATCCGTGGGCGAGATGATCTGGGCGTTCCCGCAGATGCAGTCCGTCAGCCACCTGTTGTGGTCGATGCGCGCGTAGAACGCGTCGGAGAGGGTTCCGGCGGGCGGGGCGACGCGGCGGCCGAGCCATGCCAGGTACCAGGAGAAGACCCGTTCGGCGACGGGGATGTGGGACCAGTCTTCGGCGGGGACGCCGGGGCGGGCCGGGCGCGGCTTGTAGTACGCCTCCGCCCGCACAACGGGGATGGGCTGCATGGTGCCGCCTTTCAGTAGGCGAGCCGGGTCGTGGTGCCCAGCACGGAGTACGTGGGGTCGTCCAGCGCCCAGACGGAGTCGGTGACCTGGGCGCTGGTGTGGAAGGTGATGGCATGCCGGTTGAGCTGGATCGTCTCGGTGTAGCCCTCCACGGTGGTGCGGATATCGGCGGTGGGGGCCGGTAGTCCGGTGACGGTGAAATGAGTGCCGATATCCGCGCTGAGGATCGCCGCGTAGTCGGGGTGCGAGTAGGCCTCTATGGGGACCTCGCGCAGCTCAGCGGCCGGGTCGCGGTAGCGGTGGATGAGCCAGTTCGCCGCGTCCAGGACGGAGTTGTCGGACGTCTTGAGGAGGGACAGGTCGCCGCCGGGCGGCGCGTACGTGCCGTAGGCGGCGATGCTGGTGGCGTCAGTGACGCGCTGTGTGGCCCCGCCCGGCCGCGACGCAACGACGGTGTTGATCATTTTCTGATCATCCCGCCGGTACTGGACCTGATCGGTCTCCAGGTCCGCGTAGGCGATCGTGAACGCGTCCGTGTCCGGTGCGGGGTTGTAGCGCACATCGCGGGACGCGTAGGCGATGGCCACCTGGTCCCGCGCCGCGAAGAGCTTGCCGGATTCCGTGCCCTCGATCTCCCGCAGCCGGGCGAGGGCGAGGGCGCCGCCGGGCCCTTGGCCGGCCACCGGGTCGTGCGTCGTGCCGTAGATGACCGGGCTGCCCAGTCCGGTGTAGCGGACCAGGCGCCGGATGCGGTCGTCCGCGGGCTCTCCGGAGAATCCGCTGTTGCCTGCCGGGTAGTGGAGGGCCAGGGTCGGGCCCACCGGGCCGGGCGGTCGGGTGTAGAGGGCGATGTGGGAGATGGTGCCGTCCCACATCCGTGTACCGCTGTAGCCGCCTACGGTGATCCGGCGCAGGCCCAGCGCCTGGAGCATCCCGGCGGCCGACAGAGCAGCGCCGTCGACGTAGACCGTCGTGGTGTACTCGTCATAGGCAACGTGGTGAACCTGCCCGTCAGCCAGATTACCGGTGGCCACCGGGACCTGTATCAGTTCGCCCTCGGACAGCACGAATTCCAGGACGAGCCGCCCGGATCCGTCCAGTGAGAGAACCACCTGGTAGTCGCCCTCGCTGCTGGTCAATGCCAGCATCACGCGGCCCGGCGTACTGGTGGAGAACCAGCATTCGACATGGTTGTACAGCGCCATCGACGCTGCCTCGAACGCCGGGCCGAGGTCGCCACCGAGCATGCGGCCCGAGGTCGCAGACACCGGGGTGAACCGGGCCGCCGTGTCGCCGGTGGCGGCCGGGCCTGCGACGTCTCCGAACGCCACAACTCCGGTCGTCCCGACCCGGGTGAGTGTCCCGACGCCGCTGCCGGACAGGTCCCCCGCGCTGGTGGACCCGGCCGGCTCGGCCAGGGGATAGTAGGCGGCCGGCCCGTCGAGCAGCACCTCCTCGGTGAGGCAGGAGCGCAGCTCCGGGTCCCGCCCAAGGCGCTTGAACAGATCAGTGCAGGTGATGGCGGCTGTGGACTCCAGGCCCTCCCAGCGGATCGGCCATCCGTTCACGGTGCCGTGGAACCGCGGGTGGACCCGGGTGCCCGCGTAGTCCCATTCGGCGGCATCACCGGTGCCGCCGGTCCGGGACCCCATGAAGTCCACGAACTGAAGGTCGCTGGCCAGCCACGCCAGGCTGGGCGCCGACCGGCCGATCACCCAGGTGTGTCCGTCGCCGGATGACTCCCAGACCGTGGTGACGCCGGTGTCGCGGAGTCTGAGCCACCGGTGGCTGCCGGGTGAGTACGGGATGCTCACGGCGGCCGGGTCGAAGTACCCGGTCTGGGACTGGGCGACCACGCTGTGGGTGAGGGGGTTGTAGGTCCAGCCGACCCGGGTGCCAGCCGTGGCGGAGTTGACCCACATGCCCGTCTCGGCTGCCGTGCTGCCTCCCGCAGCGGGCAGTGTGACCAGACGTGCCGAGAGGGACGAGCCGCCCAGCCGCCACACAGCGGCGGACTGGTACCCGGCGAAGCCTCCGGGCGTCAGCGGGATACGGGCGCGCCCGCCGACCTCGGCGGCCCCGCCGTAGGTGCCGGGCCACAGAACGGGATCGACCCTGCCGTCCTTGAAATCGTCGCCGAGGAGGATCAGCGGCCACGGCCCGGCCCCGGCAGGGGGCTCGGGCGTGAGGGCCACTGCCCCGCGGACAGGGACGTTGCACCGCACGTAGGGGTGGAACGGACTGGCCGGGTTGTCCGGGGTCAGGGCTTGGTCCTGGTTGTCCAGGCGCAGGCTCATGGTGCCGGGCTGAGTCTCAGACAGCTCATCGGATGCGCCCCGGGTGATGGACACGCCCGAGGTGAGGTCGACCCGGGTACTGATGTCCGTCCAGGCGATGCTCTCCCACTGGGCGAGCTGGCCGCCCCACCCCGCCTCCAGGATGAAGTCCATCGCCATCAGGCCACCCCCAGGTTCACGTTGACGCCGTAGTCGCGCTTGAGCGACAGCAGGGTCCGCCGGATCTCCCGGCCGACCGCGATCGGGTCCATGGCTCCGTGAACGTCGATCTGAATGGACACCGGCGGCTGCGCCGATGCCCCGACGACAGCAGCCCGGCCGATTACGGGCTGGGCCGAGGCAACGCGGCCGGTGACCGTGGCGAGCGCCTGGTCGAGGACGGGCAGCTGCTCGGTGAGCCCGAGCGCCAGGCCCTCGGTGCTGTGTCGGCCGGCCTTCGGGGTCTTGAGCCCGAGGGCCTTCCGGATAGCTGTCTCCATCGCTTTCGCGATCTTCAGCATCTGGGCCTCGATCGCGTCCTGCTGCGACGTGAGACCCGCGAGGAATCCTTTGCCCGAGTCCCTCCCGGAGTCGTACAGCAGATCCGCCCCGGCCTTGCCGAGCGAGTCCGCGCCCTTGTTCAGCTCGCTCTGAAGGGAGTTGATGCTCTTGAACGTCGCCGCGTCGGCACCCGCCAGGGCGGACGCGTAGGCGTAGCCGTCCTCCGGGCCCATCTCCAGAATCTGCTTCAGCAGCGTCTTGCTGAGGCCCCGCTTCGCGAGCGTCTTCACATAGGCCACGAAACTCTTCAGCTTGGATAGCTTCTGCTGGAGCCCGCCCTTAATCGACCCTGCTGTCACTTTCTCGTCGTCGATGCCGAGGGAGGAGAGCGCCGACGACTGCCGGGCACGGGCCGTGGTGTCCGCCGCGAAGGTCTTCGCGGTCTTGATCCGGGCGGCCAGCTCATCCCGTCTGCCCGCGAGGCTTTGCAGTACCGCTGTGCCCTGCGTGACCATCGCCGCCAGCACGGAGTCCTTGGGAGACTTCATGCCTTTCCACGCGGCCCAGATGTCCTTCACCAGGTCTCGCGCGGTGGCCTTGATCTGGGATTTCGCCCCGGTCAGGCCCTTGATCATGCCCTTGCCGGTGTCCTTCGCCAGCGCCTCCATCTTCTTCGACGGGCTCTTGATCTCCAGCTCGGCCTTCACGCCGGCCACCACAGCGGCGGCCATCACCCGGGCCGAGGACTCCACTCCGCCCGTGCTGCCACGCAGGCCCGCCGACAGTCCGCGCCCGGCCTCTGCCCCGGCGCCCGCCATCGAGCCGGTGCCCACCACCGTGGCGCCTGCGGCTGTGCCGAGGGAGGAGGGCGAGAGGCGCCCCTCATTGATCGCGTTGAGAAAAGCCACTCCGTACCGCGCCACCGAGGCGGCCCGGATGACGAACTCGTTGTTGCTGAGTCGCGCGTCGATGCTGTCCGACGTGCTGGTGCCCGGACCGCGAACGAGCCCGCCGTCGGCGAAGACGTAGCCGGACTTGTGCGGACCGGGCCCCTTCTTGACGTAGGAGTATTCGGTCACGACCCGGGTAGTCGCCGTCCGGCCGTCGATGGACGCCAGATCCGCCCTTGCCTGACGGATCGCGGCCTGAAGCTGGTCGATCCGCGCCTGTACCGATGCTTTTCGAGAGTCCGGGACCCGCGCGAGATCCGCTTTCGCCTTGGCGAGCTTGGCCTTGAGATCAGCCAGGTCGCCTCTGATGTACGCGGTCTTGTTCGGCGTTTTCAGGATCTGGTCGGCGTACCGCCGGGCCTCGGCCCGGGACAGGCCCATGGCGTCAGCCGCGCGGATCAGAGCCCCGCGGCCCCGCTCGTACTGGCCCCGGGCGTAGTCCCAGCTCCGGCCGGACTCGCGTGCTGAGGTGACCGCGTTCTCGGTCTTGCGTGCCAGGTCGTTGAGGATCGTCGAAGCGGACCGGGCGGCCTCAGAGCTCAAGTTCAGCTCGCCACCGGACATCCGCAGCGCGGTGGCGTACCGTTTCGTCCCCGCGGCGGCGGCGTCGATCGCCGCCTCCATACCGGCGCGGCCGTCGGTGGCAGCCCGCTGCACTTCGTTGAGGGCGATGAGACTGTCCCGCAGCCCGTCGGTGGACCGCTTCTGCGCGTCCAGCTTCGCCTGCACATCCTGGGCCTGCGCACCAAACAGGCCCGCTGCGTCCGCCGCGAGCTGCTGCTCGAACCGCAAGCTGGCGAGTGCTTCCTTGTACCCGTCCAGGCCGCTCCTGAGTTTCGCGGCCTGCTCGGGATCCATGCCGTCGAGCATCGCCGCGAGCGCGGCCCGGGCCTGATCCGCCTTGCCGGAGCTGACCAGCTGCGCGAGGGCACTGTCGATGGAGTCGACCGACCGGGTGAACTCCTCGGTAGCGTCACCAGCATCCAGCAACCCGCCGGTGATCGTCGCGCCCCAGTTGTTGACGCTCTCCGCGACGCTGGGATCGAGCACCTTGGCAATCTGCTCGCGCAGCTTCTCGAAGTCCGCGCCGAACTCCGCTGCCACGGTGCCGCTCGCCTTGCCGGTCCGCCCCAAGTTGCCCAGCGAGGTGGTGAGCTTGTCGATATCGGGCGGCGCGGACTTCCCAACCTGGGACAGCTGGGACAGGCCGATCAGCAGCAGGCCGATGCCCGTCCCCGCAGCTGCCAGCTTCGCCGTCCGGGACAGGGCCCCGACCGCCGCGCCGACCGCGGCCAGCCGCCCGGGCGCCGCTGCCGCCGCCGTGGACATCGCCAGCATCTGCACCCCGAGCGCGGCGAGCGCGGCGCGGGCAGCTGCTGTGCCAGCAGCCGCGAGCGTGACCGCTTTGATCGCGATCGCGAGCTGAAGCAGGGCAGCGATCGCCTCCGGCGGCACAGAACCCACGAGTTGGGCGAGCACGTTGATGACCTGGAGCAGGCCGACGCCGACATCGGCCCCGGCGACCAGCAGAGTCGTCAGCGCCTGCGCGACGCTCCGCAGCGTCTCCCCAACGGCAGGACCCTGCGCGCGGGCGAACGCCATGAACTCAGCGGCGCCGGATCCGACCTCGCTGGTGTCGGTCTGGGCGAGCTCCAGCAGCCCCTCGTTCACCCGCCGCAGCGTGCTGGCCGCGAACGCCTCGAACCGCTGGTTGAGACGGTCGAAGCCGGGGGTCTCCATGCCCCCGGCGAGGATCGTCATCATCCGGTCCAGCTCGGAGCTGGTGCTGCGTACGAGACCACTGGTCTTCGGCAGCAGCCCGGAGAACAGCGCGAAGGACTTGGTGACCGGGCCCATCGTGTCCCCGGCCAGCGCATCCGACCACGCCTTGTACTCGGCCGTGGCCACGGACAGCGCCGCCGCAGCACGCCGGGTCTCAGGCGGCAGCTTCGCCACGGCGCGGGCATACTCGGCTTGCGCGGCTACGGCCTCCTTCGACCGGGCCCCCGACTTCTCGACTGCGTCCCGGTACGTCTTCTCCGCCTCAGCGGCGTTCCTCATGGCGGCGATCTGGGGGCCGAGTGCTGCCGTCAGCGCGACCGCGGCGATAGCCACGGCCCCGGCCCCGGCGGCGATCGGAGCGAGGGACGCGGCGGCCGGGACCGCGGCGGGAGCGAGCGAGACCAGACTCCTCCTGAGGCTGCCGATCTTCTGCGCGCTGGTCGTCGCGTCCCGCTGCATCGCGGCCATGCGCTGCGTCGTCGCCCGGCCGAGACGGGCCATCGCGGCCTCGCCGTCGATGCCCGCGATCAGCAGCCTGCGTCCGAGTCGATCCGCCGCGGTGCCCGCGCCGTCGAGGACGCGGGACAGCTGGTCTCGCCCGTCGAGGGTGAAGGTGAGCCGGGTCATCCGTCACCACCGCCTCTGTTCGCTGCGGCCATCTGGGCCTGGTGGGCGTCGATCCAGCCGCAGAGGCTGTAGAAGTCCTCGACGGTCAGCCGGTCGACGGTGATGGGGTCGATGTGGAGGAGGTGAGCGAAGAGCCCGAGGCGCTGGGTCCGGTCGCGGTCGATGTCCCAGACGGGGGCCACGGCTTCGGCTTCTCGATCTCCGGACCGGGATCCGGCGACGGCTCGGCTTTTCCCTCGTCCGCCGCCAGGCGCTCGATCAGCTCTCTCGCATGGTCGGGATCGGCCGCCGCGTCCGGCGTATCGGCGAGCATCGCGACGATCGCCTCGGTGGACGCATCCGCGCTGCGGAGCTCGAACGCGGCCTCGATGACCTCGGTGATCTCCCGCTTGTCGTAGCGGGTGACCATCTCGTCCACCCCCGGATCGAACTCCCCGAACCGCAGCCCCGGGTTGCTCCTCTTCTTCAGGACCCAGACGATGCCGCGCATCGCATCCAGGTCCTCATCCGGTATGCCAGCCTTGATCTCGGACCACTTCTGGTCGATGGCCCTCGACACGATCGACGCCTCGGACACCATCAGGCTCCGGGCGTCGTAGTGCTCCGGCTCCCCGTCGGCGGGCGTGTAGACGATGATCAAAATGCGCTCCTAGGTGATCTGGTCACGGACGTCGTCCAGGACGCGCGCGACCTCGGCGGCCATACGGGGGGTGTGCCGGCGGATGGTGGTCTCCCACCACAGCGGGGTGGTGGTCTGCTGCGCCCAGCGGCGCCGGTTCCCGAAAACGGGGTGACGGATCCGGCCGGTGTTGATCACGGCCGCCATGTTCCGCAGATCCGGCGGCAGGGCGTCGCGGTCGACCCACACCCGCGCCCCCGGGTTGCCGGAGGTACGGACACTGATCCGGATCGCGGCAGCGATCGTCGCCCGCAGAGGGCGCGTCGTCGGCGACGGCCCGCCCCGGCCGCCGGCCTTGCGGCCCTGGCCGCTGATCGACAGCCCGGTAATCGTGTCCTGGAGGTCACTGTGCAGGGGCTCGGCCGCGCGCCGGATCCTGCGCGCCAGATTCGCTTTGAGGCGAGGACCGCCCGCTGCCTTCAGACGCCGGGACAGCTCCAGCAGCTGCCCGGTGCCGGTGATCTGGATGCTGCGCACCGGCCGCTCACAAAGTTACGTCAGTTGACATGTACTCAATCGCCACCGGGTTGGTGCCGTCGTCCAAGCCGGTGAAGCTGTACGTCGGCTTCACGACGTCGAAGCCCTCAACCGTGGGCGGGGCGTCGTCGATCCTGATCGCGGGGATCTTGAAGGTGATCCGCTCGTAGTGCGTCGCGGCGATCAGCGGGCCGGTGAAATCCCACACCAGCGACGTCGCGTCGTCGGAGGTGTGGAGGTCGTCCAGGATCGTGTCGACGTAGTCGCCCTCAAGGCTCCCGGTGATCTTCACCTGATCGTTGCTGATGGGCTCCTTCTTCAGCCCGGCCTCCCCGGCGTAGAACCGCTCCACAGCCATCCCGCGCTCGATCTTGACGCTGACCTTGCGGATCCCGTCCCGGGCCACCTCGGACGCGTACGCGCCGGTACGCAGGGACATCTGCCCAAAATGGAACGGGGCCATCGCCGGGTAGGCGGCGACCGCAAGGGTCTGCGTCTCGTCGCAGTCCTTCGCGTCGATCTCTATGCTCGCGGTCAGCATCCCGCCGACCTCGCACGAGAACTCCGCGCTGATGATCTTGCAGCCGAGGAAGGACTTGTCCGTGACCGCGCCGGTCGTGAGCGGGACGCCCTTCTGGATCACCAGCGACTTCCCGGCCACGTCCGCCAGCAGATGCGTCTGGAGATAGGCTGCTGTGGCGGCCTGCTGCACCGGCGTCACCGAGGTGCCCATGAGGGTCTGGAGCAGGACGCCCATGCCCTTGTTCGTGACCTCCATGTCCAGCGACCCGGACGCCTGCCGCTGGGTCACCACACGCCGCGACGACAGCGGCAGCAGACGCCCCGCCGCGATCCCCGCCGACTGGGCGGTGGTCTTCTTCAGCTGGAGCGACTCCTTGGTGAACTCGATGAACTTCGTCGGGGCGGTGTAGGTGCCGTAAGCGGACTCGGCGGCGATGCCGATCTGTGCGCCGAGCCCGGATCCGATCCCCATCGCTCAGCCCTCCTTCACTGCGGACTTCGCCGCCGTCTTCTTCACGGCCGGGACCTCGGCCACGGCGGTCTTGGGTTCCTCGACCGGCTCCCACGCCGTGGGCTGGCAGACGTAGCCGTCGTACCGGTCGTCCGGGACGGTGATCACCTCGTCCGGCTGGACGGTCCGGGCGCCGAGCTCCGGCACGGTGACCGGCTCCGGGCCCAGAAAGCGCACACGCGCCATCTCTCCTCCTATATAGGGGTGGGTTGTTCAGATGCGGGCGCGGCAGGCGATCGTGAACGCCAGGCCCGCGAGCGCCCCGTCGGGGCCCTGCTCCTGGAGCAGGTCGCCGGTGGTGAGGTGCGCCCACAGCACCGTCCCGTTGAGGGTCGGCGCGTCGGGCGCGGTGTCGGTGGCGCGGAGCGCGGTCTCGACGGCGGCCACGATGTTGAAGACCTTGTTGCGCCGGAGGCTGATGTCCTTGTCCCCGGCGCGGGACTCGGCGTAGCCACTGATCGTGAACTCCTCGTCCCGCCGCCGGGCCCCCGCGTAGGCGAAACTCTGCGCCAGCGCGACCGCCGTATCGCCGCCGGGCTGCCAGCCGACATAGATCCGGTCCCGCTCGGTGAGATTGTTACTCGGGGGGCCGTCGAGCACCCGCACACCGGCCAGGCCGGGAGCCGCGCGCAGGATTTCCAGCAGCGCAGCCACTGCCGCCGGCACAGCCGAGGTCGCCATCACGCCATCCCGGGAGGCGGCTTGAACGGCTCCAGCAGTTCTAGGACCCGGTTGGGGACTGCATACCCGAAGCCGGGAATCGGCTCGGTGACGTCGTAGTCGTCCGCGCTACCACGGCCTCGGGCACCCCCGTACTGGGTCCGCCACAGGTGCTGGAGCAGCAGCCTGGCGGCGAGGCCCACCGTCGGCAGGGTCGACGCTCGCCCCGCCGTGTACACCGCCGTCCAGGGTCCACCGTAGAAGCGGGCCCCGATCCGGCGCCGCACGATGCCGGTCTGTCCGTCGAGTACCAGGTCCGCGACATCAAGGGCCAGTCCGCCCGTCACGACCGGCGTGAGCGACGTGAGAGCGACCGCAGGTGTCTGAGTGAGTGCGAGGCGCATGTCCCGGCTGTCAACCGTCTCCGTCACCGTGCGGATCTCGATCGGCCCCACCCGGGCCTCAATCACAGCCGTCAGGGCGTCGATGTAGTCCTGGAGCTCGCCGTCGTGCGCAGTGGTATCGATGTCCAGCTGGGCTTTGGCCTGGGCCAGCGTCAGCAGCGGCATCAGCCGCTGCCTCTACGGGAACGGCCAGCCGTGGACTGCGGCTTCGACTCCACCACCGTCTCCCTCGGCACGTCCGCAGGCTGCCGGGCCGCGGCGCCCATGCGCTTCAGCTCGGCGTCGACCGCCTTGACTCGGTCGGCGAGGCCCCGAAGCACGTATCCGTCGCGCTCCCGCTGGAGTGCGAAGATCTGCATCTCCTCGACGGTCGGCACTTCGATGACGACCTCGGCACCGGTCGCGACGTTCCTCGCGGTCTGCTGTTCAGGCATGCGCTCCTCCTTCCATGAGGCGGTGGCCGCCCTGAGCGCGGCCACCGCGGTGCAGCAGGTCAGAAGGTCGGGGCGACCAGGCCCGTACCGGAGATGACGGAGATGCTCTTCGGATACCGCTCCGAGTGGATCGCGACGTAGTTGTAGAAGCGGAGCAGGACCGACAGCTGATCGGCGTAGGTCTCGCGGAAGGTCTCCGCCCGCGGGGTGGCCTCGTAGAGGATCACGTCGTCGGAGCGGACGATGATGATCCGGTCCTCGTTGGTGCCCGCGCCGAGGTTCGTGGGAATGTTCGGGTCGACGTACACCGGCAGGCCCTGGACCGTGCCGACGAAGCCCTCCGACACCACCCCGCCCATTGTGGCCGCCGCGTTCTGAGGCATCTGCGCGACGGGAACCACCAGCGGACGCCCGTTGACGTCGAGAGAGACGGAGAACCACGCCCACCGGCGCGGGTGCATGAACACCTTCGACGGCGGCATGAGGCGCCCGGTGTGGATCTGCTGGATCCCGTCGCCGACCTTCGCGTACAGCTCGCCCACCGTGGGGTTGGCGTCTGTGTAGGTGATCGCGTTCAGGCCGGAGACGTTGAGGATGCCGCGCTTGTTGACCGCGTTGTTGGTGATCGTGAAGGTGTCGGCCTTGATGGCGTAGTCCGCCGCCAGGTCCGCGAGGAGGATGTCGTCCATGTTGACCGGCGACTGCTCCAGCAGCTGCTGGGACACGACCTGCTGGCCCGCGATCGTGGTCACCGACGCGGAGATGCTGTTGCTGGTGGCGTCGGTGTTCTGCACCGCTGTGTTCTGCGAGGCCTGCTCGCCCACCGCGGTCCCGGTCGCCAGCCGGGGCAGGTTGATGGAGTCGGTACCGGTCGGCAGTGCCTGCTGGCGGACCTGGTCGGCTATGACCCGGCCGGCGCGGGCGAGGCGCACGTACTCGTCCACCATCCACAGCGGGGGCACGAACTCGCCGACCCCGCCATCTGTAGTCGAAAGTGCCCGCTGCTCCAGGCCCTCCTTGACCTCCCGGTCGCTGCGCTGGAGCCGCTCGATGGCGTCCCGGTCGCCGCGCTGCTGTGCCTGGAACAGGTCCCGGAAATAGGAGCGCTGGCCGCCGCGGCGGTAGGTCTCCGGCTCCGACACCACGGTCACGCCGCTGGTCTGCGGCCCGGCCGGGGTGTACTTGGCCCGCAGCTCGGCCGCCTTGGCGGTGCGCTCCTCGGCCTCCTCCAGTTCCCCGATCCGCTCCTCCACGGCGCGGATCTCGGTGTCCTTGGCCTTGATGGCGTCCCGCTTCGAGGCGAACGCCGTGTCTTCGTCGTCGGTCAGCTTCCGCTTCTCGGCAGACGGTGCGCTGAGGATGCCGTCGAGTTCGGTCTTCAGCGCGGCCCGCTGCTCCAGCAGCTCCTGCATCTGCGTGCGCAGGAATGCGAGCATGGTCTACTCCTTGATCACGATGGGGGTGGGTCGCGCCCTCGAACCGTCCGGGTGGTGGCCCAGGTGGTGGCGCTGTGCGGGCATGCCGAACAGCGCTCCGGCGTGGGCTCCGGCGCGTCAGAGAACAGGGCGAGAATCAGGGGGGCTACAGGCCGAGCGCCTCGGCCTGCGCCAGATACAGGGACAGGGGATGCCCGGCCGGCGGCTCGGGCTCCGCAGGGGCGAAGCGGCGCTGGAGACGCTCCATGAGCGCGCGGGCGTCGTCCTCACCGAGCTGGTCGAAGTCGGCTGCCCGTAGCGCCGGCGCGACCGACGTGGCCGGATTCGCGCCGAAATTCACCACCGACACGTCGCCGCGGTGAAGGTCCACTTCGAGGATGTCGCGCTGGTCGTAGTCCGGGGACCAGAGCTGGCGGGTAACCCGGAACGCGAAGCTCATCTCGTCCACGGACCCGTCCTGGAGTGCGAGGAGCATGTCCTGCACGTCGGAACGGGCCCCGGTCACGTCGGCCTCCATGTGCAGTCCTGCCGAGTCCTCCGACAGGCGCAGCGTCCCGGCCTTCGTGTACGCCATCGCCAGACCGCCGTGGTTCAGCAGGAGCTGTACCTGCGGATGCTCTGCCAGCGTCTTCGCGAAAGCGCCGGACCGGACGACCTCGGCGTAGGAGCCGAGGAAGTCCCACATCTCATAGGGTTGGTCCACCGCCGAGGCGTAGCCGGTGATTGTGGACACTCCAGAGGCGTTGTCCTTGGCGCGGACCTCCATCTGTACGGGATAGGTGCGCCGGACGATGCCCGTGACGGAGGCGCGCTTGCTCTTGTCAGCCACTTAGCCTCCCAGGCTTATAGTCGTCGGTCCCGGCCGCTCGGCGGGCGGCTCGTTGCCCCACGCCACAGGAGTACGGTCTTCCAGGTCCCGGACCTCGTTGACGGTTTCGAACCCGTTCTGAATCGCGATGCCGTGAGCTCTGAACCGCGTGAGCAGGTCTGTGCGGACGAGCGCGGCCCGGTTGTACTTCACGGTCTGCTGCTTCGGCAGCAGCGCCGAAAGAGCCCGCTCGATCCGCACCAGCCACGGATTCACCGCGTAGGTCAGCAGGTCGAGGGACCGCTGCTCGATGTTGCTGTAGGTCAGCGATCCGCCGGTCTCGTATCCGAGGATCTCCGCGAAACCCGGGCCGAAGATCCGGCAGCATTCCGCGCCCGTGTAGTTGTTGGTCTCCAGGAATTGCGACTCGTTCGGCGGGATCTGGATGGACTGGTACTTCCAGCCGTTGCCCAGCACCGCCGGCTCCCGTCGCCCGTACACCGCGGCCATGAACCGCTGCTTCGCGGTCAACGCCTGGTCGGGGTTCAAGTTCTGATCAGTGGAAAGAATCGCCGAGGGGTGCGACCCCTCCTGGAACCATTGGGCTCCGAACCGCATCGCCGATATCCCAGTGCCGATCGTGAGCGCGTGCACGGCGATCGGCGACAGGCCCATCAATCTCTGCGGCACCGGCTGCACCCGCGTATGCCATACGTCCTCGGCCTTCTGGCCGTTGAACCGCCAATCCGGTCGGCCGTTCTCGTCCAGCCAGACGCTCACCAGATCGGGGTGCTGAAGCTGGATCAGCGTCGGCGTCCCACGGGACCGGTCCCGCGCGCCGACCGCGCCGACCGCGTTCCCCCGCAACATCGACGAGTACACGAACTGCGAGGTCCAGTCCGGTAGTCCGTATCCGTCGCCCCCGAGATCCTCCAGCCACGACGGCATCGGTGCCGTCTCCCGGGGCCGCGGGTAGTGGTCCAGCGGCATCGTCTCCGCGATCGCTGCCACCAGCGCCACGCACGCATAGACCGCCACCTTCTGTAGCGATGTCTCCGTCCGCGACAGGTCCACCTGAGCAAAACCGCCGCCTTGCTGCGAGTTCGGCGGAATAGGCGGATAGGGGAACAGCGAAGCTCGGCGCTCACTGCGCCCCAGCAGGAAGCTCATCCCTTCACCCCGCTCGCCGCGACCCGGCCTGCGATCTGGTCCGCCAGCAGCAACACGCCAGCTGTCAGGAACCCGGCCGGCCGCCACGCCAGCCACGCTCCGTAAGACACGAGCCCCAACCCGGCGAGGGAGGCGAGGCCGGGGAGCGCCCGCCCGAACGCCCCCACGGCCCATCCCGCTGCACCCGCCAGACGCAGCTTCCACGCCTGCCAGCGACGCATCCCGACCCCCTTCACCAGATGTTGTCCAACGGATCCACGGAGGCTTCCTCGACCTCGGCCGTGAGGCCCCATTTCGCGAGCGTCGCCGACACGAGCGGGCTGATGTCCACCTGGACGCCGCGGCGGGCCCACGCCCACGCGTCACCGAGCGGTCTTTGCTGAGCGCCGGCCAGTGCGGAGGCGAGCGGCGCCTGGTCCAGGTGGGAGAGGGACTGGTCCGCGACCGCGTCGTAGAACCGGCCGCAGGCCTGCCCGATCTCCCGGACCTTCGGCTGGACGATCTCCACGACCGCCTCCGGGCTCCCCGACAGCTCCCGCTCGACCTCCGACAGCGCCTCCTCCAGTGCCTGGATGAGGGAGCCGGCCGGGCCGCCGCCGTCGACGACCCAGCACCGGGGCCGGTGGTCGCGGTGCAACTGCTTCGCCCGCTCGACGACCCAGCCCATCCCGGGCCGGTGGTCCACGACTTCCACATGGGTACCGCCCCGCCACGGCCCGGCGACCGCGATAGCCGCGTGGTCCCGCTCGGGAGGCGCATCGATCGCGAACGCCACCGGGTCCTCCGGCGAGCTGTCACGAGCCGCCAGGGCCCGCCACGTCTCCTCCGGGATCACCTGCCAGGTGTCCGCCTCATCCGACGGGTAGTCGCCCACGCCCAGCCGTTCCCGCCCGTATCCGGCCGGGCTGAGCGTCGCCCTCTCCCTCGCTACCTTCTCCAGCGTCAGCCGATAGCCGACGCCGGGATTCGACTTCAGCACCGCCTCGTCGGAAGCGGCATCGTCGTGCTCGGCGCACCCGGGCGGGCACTCGTCGCGGCACGGGGTCACCGACCACTCGAAGTATGCGAGCGACGGGTCCGGGACACCGGTTTCGACCGCCGCGAGCGCCCGGCGCCGGAGACGCCCCAGGACCACGGAGGGGGCTCCGATGCCCGCCGAACCGAGGTACCAGATCTGCGGGTCGGGCACGGCGGCCATGGTCGGCAGCAGCGCGTCCATCGCGTCATCACCGAGGATCATGTCCTCGTCCATGACGTTGCAGTCCCCGGTGAACCCTCGCCCGGAGCCCTTCGACCGGGCGATGAACCGGAGCACCTGCCCGGTGTGCAGCTCGATGCCTTCCTCGCCCACCGTCTGCCGATACGTCTTCACACGTTTATGCAGGTCAGGGCATGCACGGATCAGCCGCTCGATCCGCTTGAACGCCGCCTTCGCCGTCTTGAACTCGTGCGCCGAGTGCAAGATCAGCCGCTCGCCGCCGATGAACAGGCCCCACAGCTCCCGGGCCTCGATGATCCCGCCCTTGCCGTTCTGCCTCGGGACGTTCACCGCCACCTCGAACGCGGCCCAGCTTCCGTCCGGCTGCTCGCCCATCCCGACCCGCAGGATGTGCTGCTGCCACGGATCCAGGTGCAGCCCGGCGCGGGCCGCGAGGTCAATCGCCTCCTGGCCAGCACTCGACGTGGCCGGCGGGGCGATCTGGATCGGGGGCTCCTGCCAGCCGAAGGGTCCCTCAGCCGGGGGCTTCCCGGGCGGCAGCGCGACGGCGGGCTCGGGCAGCAGCGATGTCATCGACCGTGTCCCCCTCCGCGTCCACGGGCGCCAGACGCCGCAGTTCTTGCATGGTGGCCCGCAGCTCTCGGGCGGCTACCGCGATGGCGGTGGGTGCGTCGGCTCCGTCGATCGCCTCGGCGAGCTTCACCGCCAGCGCGGTCAGGCCGGGCGCGGTCTCCTCGACGCCGAGCCGGGCCAGTTCCGCACGGGTCTCGTCTTCGACCACCGGCCCACCCCCGTCACGAACCGTCACCACGAAGATAGTTACTCAGTGTGACCGGCTCGGGTTTACACTCGATCGCCAAACCGATGTAAACGATCTTGAATTCGAGCCGCGCAAAAAAACGGGCGAGAAGGGCTTTTGGGTCGCCCCCTCCTGCCCTCAAAGAATGACTCCCTCGCTGGTCAGAGCCCCATGCTGGAGCTTGCCGACCTGTATCGCCGACACCTCGGGCCCTGTCGCGATGGGTGATTGACGCTGGGTGGCCGTGAGTCACCAGGCCCTGGACGCCTGGGGCATCACGCCCTGTGAGGTGGGGCGGCGCTGCCGGTACCAGCGGGTGGCGACGCGTTCCATGGCGGGGGACCGCATGGCCCGGATGCGGTCCATGACGATGTGCCAGCCGGGGTCCACGGTGATGATCTCTGCTTTGTGTCGCTTGTACTTCGCGAGCGCCTTGGGGCTTGGCATGGTGTGGATCAGGTAGACATCGATCTTGTCCAGGTGCTGACAGGCCTCGTCGATGGCGGCGAACCGTGCACGCTGGGCGACCCGTTGTACCAGCGTGGCCTGGTTCCACTGGGGTGCGCCGGGTCCGGTGAGCGCCAGCGCGATGCGGTCGAGGTCGATGACGATGTCCGTCGGCTTGGCGTGGGCGTCGATCCAGCTGGACTTCCCTGCGGCTGGTGGGCCGGTGACGACGTACAGCACGGTGCGTCACCTCACTCCTCGGGGTGCCATGACTCCTGGTGGTCGGGATGGCTGGCGTAGAGGGTGGCGTCACGGTGGAGGAGGCGACGAAGGGTGTTCGCGGCACCGGTCATGACGTCGTGGGGTGTGGTGCCGGGGCCGGCTGTGCTGAGAGAGACGAGGGCTTCCTCGAACTCCGTGACGGTCTGCTGCTTCGCTTCGGTCTCGGCAAGGGTGCGCGCCGGGTCCTGGCGGGCCATGTGCCGGACGACGCCGCCATCGTCGGCGGCAGTGCATCGGACCTCGATGCCCTCGTCCAGGTCGTCGATCAGGACCCACCGATCGTCGGCCGTTCGGTAGTGGGCGTGCCAGTGCCGGGAGTCAGCGTCGTCCCAGGTGGCGTCGAGTGCGGCCTGTCTGTCCTCGGCGTGCCGGGCGCGGAGGAAGGCGATCAGCTCGTGGTCGCTCATAGTCGATACCTCTGTGGTGTAGCCAAACCGGTGCCCTTCCATGTGTTCATGGAGCGGGGCGAAGTCGAGGGTCGTCGTGGCGTGCTGTCCGCGCTCGTAGCGCAGTCTCGTCGGCACGGTGATGGGCTGACGGCATTCGGGGCAGGGGACTGCTCCTGGCTCAGCACGGGCCATGCTCAAGACCTCCGGGAGTGGCCAGCGGCCCCGCGTATCGGGGGACTTCGGTGAGCCCGGCCTCGGCGAGCGCGAGGAGGCATTCTCACCACCTCCGTGAGGACCGTACCGGCTGCCGTGGCGGTGAGGGTCGGTTGCCGCGGGCGCTGTTGCACCGCCGGTGCGCGCTACGAGCGTTGGCGGGGTCGAGGAGGGAACCTCCTCGGGACAGCGGGATCAGGTGGTCGAGGGTGAACGCCATCGGGTGCCGCTTCCCGTCAAGCTTCCCGTCGATGTTGTGGCCGCAGATCCAGCACGGCAGACCGAGCGCCCGTTGCGCGTCGACCAGGCGGCGGTAGGGGCGTCCGTTGCGCGGGTTGGCGGCCACGGACGCCCCCTCCATCAGTCTTCGAGGAGCGGGTCGTCTAGGTCGGGGTCGCCTGTGGGGTTGAGGAACTTGTCCATGTTGACGTCTCCGTCTTTGTCGACCCATCCGCCCTTTTCGAGGACAGAGCTGATCGCCAGCTTGTCGTAGTCGTCCTCGTTGACGTCCTTGCAGGCGTCGGGCTTCTCCTTGTCGCCTTCGGCCCGCTTCTCAAGTGCCTTGACGCACTTGGCGGTGATGTCGGCGTAGCTTTCTTCTTCGCCGCATCCGGCGAGCAGGAGTGCTGCGCCGATGGCGAGGGCGAGGGTGGTGGTTCGGGTGCGCATGGTTCCCCCACGGTTGGTTGTGGGGTGCATGGTCCCGGATTGGGGGCGGTGATGGGGTGGCTGTGCTCGTTCCGTGACATGCGTCGAGCCCCAGCAGGGAGGGCTGGGGCTCGGTGTGAGTCCTGTCGGGCATGCCGGACGTGCCCCGAGTGTTACACGTGTCGGGGTAACGGGTCAATAGCGCTTCGGCGTTACACCGGATTCGGTGAGCGCGATCCGCAGCGCGTCGGTCATCGGCACGTCGACCGTCTCGGGGGTGAGGCGCGGAACGGCGGATTTGCTCTCGCGCCAGAGGTGTATCACGTCGGTGCCGTCGATGCTGTCGGCTCTGATCGGGTTGTGGTTGGTCTCGATGTCGACGACGGTGATGGCCTGGTCGATGAGGGGTACGAGGTACTTCCGTACCAGCGTGACCAGGGGGTATTCCACCTGATTGGGGTCGATGCCGTGTCTGTCGCAGTAGTCGTACCAGTCGTCAGGCGGCACGCCGTCGTTGAAGCCCCACTTCGACAACAGGTCCACCGAATACAGCGTGATCGTCGGGCCGCTCATGGTCTTCCCTTTCCAGGGGCGGTGAGGTCTGGAGTTCTGCCAGGTCGACGAGGGCGCGGCCGTGCGCGTCGTAGCCGTGGTGGGTGATGCGGTGCCGGTGGAGACGGAGCCGGATGGTGCCGGGCCGGATGCCGGTGGCGAGGGCAGCGGCATAGATGTCGACGACGAGGGGCTCGGGCGCGGTCATGCTGCGACCGGCTCGGGCTGCTCGTCGGCGGCTTCGAGCCGGACGATCCGTTCGGCGAGCTGGCCCCAGACGCCGGGTGGGTAGGTGGTGGAGCACCAGGTGCAGGTGATGGTGGCCTGTCCGGGGCGGGCGCGGAGGATCGCGCCGCACGGTGAGCCCTCGGTGGTGAGGGTGGGGCAGGGGCCGAGCCGGTGGCCGCGCTCGGCCGGCTCGATCGGGCCGGCGATGGTGAGGATCTGGCGCTCCAGGTCGCGGATCTCTCCGGCGAACTCGCCCGCGAGGGGCCAGGAGGCGGTGATCCAGTCGAGGTTGTGCTCCAGGCCGCGCGCGGCGACGGCGACGCGTCGCTCGATCGTGCCCGAGAGTGCGGGCTGGCCCCACCCGCGGTCTTCTTGCATCACGCTTCTCCAGCCCTCCAGCGTGCCGACGATGCCGCCGGGGCCGCGGAGCACGAGCGGTGCCTCGGCGACGGGGATCCCGGGGCGTCCGCCGTGGTGGATGCGGCCGTACTGGGTGCCGCTGCGTCCGGGTGCGAGGTGCCCGGCGAGGGCGGCGTACAGGGCGGGCATGTTCTGGAGACGGCGGCTGGTGTGGGCGGTGCAGGGGTCGCACAGGTAAGCGTCGTGCTGGAGCTGGGTGTTGCAGTGGGTGCAGGTGTTGTCGTGCACGGCTCGGCTCCTCGGGGCGGGTCGGGAGATCGATTCGCTGAGCCTATTGTGCACCGTGGGTTGATAGTTCTGGCTAATCGTGGTCTGGGGTGGCGCGGGGGCGGCAGACTGCGGGTTATGGATGAGGTGTCGTACATGGTGCGTGGGCGCACGGAGAGTGAGTGCGCACGGGAGTTGGACCGGCTGTGCCATCTGCTGGGCGCGCGGCCGACGATGCGGCCGTCGGATCGTGTGGGTCCGGGGTGGGTGGCCCGCGCGGTACGGACGGTCCACGGCGGCCCGCTGCTGGAGCCCGGACCGCAGGGATGAACGCGCGAAGGTGCCCCCGCCATTCCGCGGGTGCACTCGGGATCTGTGGTCAGTCGTCTTGGGTTCCGGTCCATTCGACGCCGGTGACGATGCCGTGGGTGCCGGGTCCGAATGCCCCGGTCGGTGCCCAGCCGGCGGCGATGAACTTCGCGGCGGTCTCCTGGGGGACCCAGTCGCTCCCTCGGTCGGGGTGGGCCATCCAGACGGCCAGGTCGTCGGCTGTGGCGAACACGGGGCTGATGGGCGAGCCTTCGGAGACGGTTTCCCAGAGTTGCCACCCGTCGCCGGTGGGCGGGTCGGTGGGTTCCCAGGCTTCGGCGTCGGCGCGCTGTCCGGGGTACTTCTCGGTCCGGGCGCTGCCGTGGCAGGTGGGGCAGATGCCCCAGGTGCTGGGGTCGAGTCCAGCAGCTTTGATGATCTTGCTGGCGGCTTTCCACTCGTCGGTGGAGTCGTGGCCGAACGGTCCCCGCCGTCCGGCGAGCCCGGTGGTGAGTTCGGCGATCTCCGGGCCGGGAGCCCTGCTTGGCCGCCGGGCGAGCGCGGTGATGTAAGGGTGGGTGGTCGCGCGGTCCTCGGGGAGCATCATCAGCAGTTGGACGAGGGCGGCGAGCCAGTCCCGTGCCGGGGTGCTGCCGAGTTCACAGTCGGGGCACTTCTCCTCGGAGAACCGAGCAGGGAGGAGGAAGCCTTCCCAGGGCTGTTCGAGGGGCCAGTCGAAGTCGAGGGGTACGCGGCGAATCTGGCGGCCCATGGGCGTCTCCTTGGTGACGGGGTGGGTTCGAGGGTAGTTCGACGGGAACGGTGGAGCCCCTGCCGTCTCATGATCGGCAGGGGCTCCGGTCCCGAGTAGCGCAGCAGCCAGAAGCGCGAATGGGATGCTCCTGAGGCTACGCCCGGGCGCTGACAACGGGCGCGGATCAGACGAGCGGGGCGATGCCGCCGGTAGCGGCGAGCAGTCCGAGACCGAGCAGGTCGAGGTGGACGGTGACCCTCAACGCCCGGTACTTGGCGACGGCGATGGGGGCAAGGACGGCGGTGAGGCTGGCCCGCTGGTCGGTGTCGAGGTCGCGGCGGATCTCGTCGGCGGTCATGCCGGCCCAGGCCGGGAAGCCGACCGGACTGCTGCCGCCGAGGTTGGGGCGGATGGCGAGGAGGGTGTAGGCGGTGGCGGCGAGGATCGTGAGGATCCCGGCTGCGCCGAGGGTGTAGGTCAGCGGGTGGGGCGGGATGTCCTTGGTGATCGTCGCGGTGCCGATGAGGATTCCGATGTTCAGGGCGGCGAGGAGGCTGGCCTTGACGTTGACCTGGGCGATCTCGTTCTTGATCTCGGTGACGGCGGCGGTGAGGGCGGCGTCGGGGTCGTAGGGCGCGGTCACGAGGTTCCCTTCTTGGCTGGTCGGGTTTTGAGGATGCCGCCCCGATCGGTGGGGCGGCATCTATCCCGCATTTCTGCGGGGTTGCTGGACTGCGGGAAATCAGCGTTCGATGACGTCCTTGTCGAGGTCGCGGTGGATCAGGGTGACCGTCTGCCCGGCGTCTTGGAGGCGGGTGGCGATGGTCTGGGCGGTGACGGGGGCCCTGTGGCGTCCGCCGGTGCAGCCGGTGGCGATGGTGGTGGGCCGGTCGGCGGTGAGCGCCGCGGTGACGGCCTGGTCGATGAGGTCGTCGATGCCGGGCGTTGCGAGGACGCGGGCCTGTACCTCCGCGTCGCGGGCGGTCATGTGGCGGAGGCGGGGGTCGATGTGGGGGTCGCGGTAGGGGCGGAGGTCGTAGACGGCGTCGGCGGCGGGCGCAGGGTCGTGGCCGTAGCCGAAGGAGATGACCGTGATGTTCATGTGGGGCTCCAGGGGAGTTTGAGGCCGTCTCCGTGCTCGCGGGGCACGAGATGCCAGTGGAGATGGCGGATGGTCTGGGTCGCGGCGGTGCCGATGCTGGTGACCAGGTTCGCAGAGGGGTGTGCGGCGGCGAGCTGGGCGGCGCATGCGGCGGTCCGGCCGGCTATCGCAGGGTCTGCGGCGGCGTCGGGGATGTGCTGGTGCGGCATGACGATGATGTGGCCGGGGACGACGGGGGCGAGAGGGATGATGGCGAGGTCGTAGGCGAACTTGCGGACGATCTGCGCTGGCGCGGTGCCATCGACGATCGCGCAGAACGGGCAGTTGGGGATTTCGGGCAGGTTGGACATCTGTCACCCGGTCCGGTGTGCGGTATGCGTGGTCATCGGCGGGTCTCCTTGGGGGTGCCGGGTGTCGGCTTGGCCGGGGGCTTGAGCCAGCCGCCGCGGGACGCCTGGTAGACGGTCCCGTGCGCGGGGTCCGGGCGGGTGTTTGGGGCGGTGCTGATCTTTCGGTCGCGGAGTGCCACGATGGGCTCCTGTCTCTGCGGAGATGGAGCGGGGCGACCGCCAACTGCCAAGAAGACCGGTCGCCCCGCACTGGGTGATTGCCGGTCAGGCGAGCGGAAGGTCGGGACGGATCCCACGCAGTCGGTCGGGGGTGACCAGGGAGTGCTCGGACTTGATCGCGACGAACTTGGCACCGCAGGGGGCCTTGGCGCTGTATCCGGAGATCCGGGTGTGGTGGCTGTCCTGGGGGAACGCCCCCTTGCCGCAGTTGCTGCACCTGGAGGTCGAGCGGTCGACCAGCAGGGTCGCGGTCTTCGTGGTCATCGTGTGCTCCTTCGGGTTGTTGATGCGGGTCGCACCGGGTGGCGGACCAAGATCAGACGGTGTGGTGCCGGGTGTGGTCGGCCGGGTCTTTGATGATCGTCATCCCCTCTCGACGTTCCACCGTGACGCCGTTGTTGGTGTTGTTGTTGCCGGGCTGACCTGCGGCAACAACACCCCCCGGGGTGGGGGGAGGGGGTGGGGGGACGTCGTCCCGGTGGACGCCCTCCAGGCCCGATCGGCCGGGCATCCTCACGCCGGCCCGCACGGGGATGCTCATGCCGGTGAGGAGGTCCCGCACTTGTCCGGTGGTCCATGGCCCGCCGGGGAGGGCCCCGGCGAGGGTCTTGAGGTGGACTCCGCCGGTGGGACCGGAGAGGTCGCGGAGGAGTGCCGCGACGGTGTCCCGGGTGGGGGGTTCGGCGGCGGGGTCGACGGGTTCCTCGGACGGCGGTGGGGCTTCTTTGTCGCGGGGTTTCCGGGGTCCGGGGGGCGGGGCGACGGCCCATGCGGCGGCGGCCCAGCCCGCTCCCCCGGCGGTGGTGATCACGCCTTGTACGGGATCGCTGACGTGAATGTCGGCCAGCTGGTCGGCGATCAGCGCGGCGATGGTGCTGATCGCCCCTGAGGCGAGGAGGGCCCCGAGACCGAATATCGCGGCGGTCTCGCCGAAGGACCGTTTCCCTGGCGGCTTCTCGGGCTCGTCTTCGGCGGGCTCGGGCGCCGGTACCGCCCCGGCCTGGGACCAGGCCCAGGCGATGCTGCGGCCGATGCACCGGCAGATCCGTCCGGCGAGGACCACGGATCCCCGGTAGAGGGCGGTGATCGCGGCCCAGCTGCCGCGGGTGACGGTGCGGACCTCGCTGATGGTGGTCACAGCGCCCCCAGGACGCCGGCGAGCTTGACGACGAGGGTGGATCCGATGCCCCAGATCCCTCCGGCCTGCCCGTAGGTGACGCCGGCGGAGATCCCCAGCACGGACGGGATGACCAGTTTTTCCCATTTGAAGAGGAACATTGTGGCGGTGAGGGCGAGGGCGGTGAGCCCCAGGCCGACGTCCCCGGCGGCGGTGCCCTCAACCAACGCGGCCGGCACTTCGGCGACGCCTTCCGCGACGTCGCCCCACATGTCGCCTGCTGCGGCAGCGAGGGTCCCAAACACGATGCCGATCCCGCCTGCTTTGTCGCGGGTGAGCTCGATGCGGTCGGATCCGCGGAGTCCGGCGAGGAGGACGATGCCGGTGGTGATGGTGAGGCCGGACATGCCCACGCTCCCGAGGACGGGCCCGGCGGCCAGGGTCTGGTCGGCGGCGACGAGGAGGAGGGCGGTCACAGCAGGGCTCCGGGGGCGTAGAGGGCGGAGGAGAGGACGATGGTGGCGAGGGGGATGCGGGCGGCCCACCGAAGGACTGGATGCCAGCCGGTGGTGCGGCGGTCAAGGAGCGCCCAGCAGGCCACCGCGGCACCCCCGGCGATGATCAGCGGGGCGAAGAACTGGGGCCACGGATGGACTTGAGTCAGGGCTTCCGACAGGAACGGGCCGGTGCCCTGTGCCCAGAACGCCCCGGCGAACGCGGCGGCCGGGCGGGCGCGGTCCATGGCGGCGACCGGGAGACCGCGGAGGATCGTCTGGAGGGCGCCGCCGGCGCGCCATCCGGCGTACGCGGCCCCGGCGGTGACGGCGGCGACGCCGAGGGGTACGAGCGAGATCGTGCCGACGGCGAGGGCGTCCGGTCCGGCCATGAAGTTTCCGGTGATGCCCCACAGGGCGGCGTGGCCGAGTGCGGCGGCGGTGCCGTTGTAGGCGAGCCAGCGGAGTCGCCGGTTCGGTACGGCGGCGGTGAACGCCTCGGCGATCTCGCCTTTCGGTTCGTCCTGCTTGTCCGGGGTTTCGTCGGGAGTGTCCACGGCTGCCGTGTCTGCGGTGCCCGTTCCGGGTTCGCCGCGGAGGCTGAGGAGGTAGTGGCGGACGCGGTTCTCGTCCGCGTCCGGTGCGCTGCTGGTCATCGCGGGCTCTCAGTGGATGAGGTGGCTGATGGTCAGGGCGAGGGTGGTGCCGGCGGCGACGGTGAGCGCGGGGCGCGTCCGGCCGGCGGCGAGAGAGAGGGCGGCGAACATCAGGCCGTAGCCCTCGGTCAGGACCGCGGCGGTGGGGTTGAGGAGGCCGAGGACGGCGCAGGCGTGCCAGGCGTCGGCCAGGTCGCGGAGAGTCCACTCCCCCGCGGGGGCGGTCATGGCCGGGGCCTCCTGGGCGTCCGGGCTTCGCGGAGGTACCGCTTCGCGGTCGCCGAGCTGACCTCCAGGCGCTCAGCGACCTGAGCCGAGGTGAGCCCCGGGTCCTGATCCAAGAGCTCAGCCACCTTCTCGACGGCGGCGAAGCGCTGCGCCGACTGGGCGGACAGGTGCGCGGAGAACCCGAAGGGCTCACCGGGCTGGGCCGGGGGCTCAGTGGGACTGGCCAGCGACGACGTGAGAACAAGAGGGGCCGTGGAGGGCTCGGGCTCGACAGGCTCAGCAGGGGGCTCAGTACGCTCAGCCGCCGGTTGAGCCTGGGGGTCAGCGGGCTGAGCCGCGTAGCTGAGCGCAAGCGGCGAGCGGCGGTCGATCTCGGCGCGCATCTCCAGCCGGTCGAGGGCGATCTCGAAGTCGGCTTGGTCGCGGGCGGCGGTGATGCGGGCCTGCTGCCGGATGCGCTCGATCGCGGCGTCGGCCTCCGCCTGGACCTGGGTGCGGCGTGCGGCGTTGATGCGGGCGGTGTGCTCGCTGTCGCGCATCACGGAGTGGATCTCGGCCTGCTGTTCGTCGGTGAGCCGGGTGGGGTCGCGGAGGGCGGGCAGGGCGATCTCCCAGACACCTTTGCCGACGAGGACGACGAGCGGGCCAGCGATCGTTTGCCCGAGGTGGTCTTCCTCGATGCCATGGAGGACGAGGAGTGCGCCGACTCCGAGGGCGATGGCCCATCCCGCGGCGCGGGGGATCCAGGTGCGGCCGGCGACGGGCACGCGGTGGTATTCGGCCCAGAGGACGGTGAGCCAGCCGATGTCACCGGCGAAGGCGACGGACAGGCCGAAGGGTCCGGATTCCATGAGGTCGGTGATCGCGTAGCCAGACCAGGCGAGGGAGAGGGCGGCGAGGAGGACGGCCCCGATGAGGATCCGCGGGGCACCGGTGCCGGTGTACGCGGGCCGGGCGGTCGGGGGCGGCTTGGGCTTCTTGGGCTTCTTGGCGCGACGAAAGAGGCGGGCGAGCACGGTGGTCTCCGTCAGATGGTGGCGAGGGCGGCGGCGAGAAGGATGGTGAGGTTGCCGGCGCGGGTGAGGTCGACGGCGCGTTGGAGCTTGCGGTATTTGGCGAGGGCGATGCGGGAGAGGGTTGCGATGTCGTCGGCCCGGCTGTCGGTGGCGAGTTCGCGGCGGATCTCGAAGCTGGTCTGGGTGGCCCACAGGGGGAACCCTGCTGGCGCGTTGCCGCCGAGGCGGGGCCGGACGGCGTGGAGAAGGAGGGTGATGGATCCGCCGAGGGTGACGATTCCGAGGCTGCCGGTGATCTGTGCGGCGAGGGCAATGTCGTGGAGGTCTTTGGCGAGGGCTCCGACGGCGAGGAGGACGGCGCCGTTGAAGGCGAGGAGGAGGCCGACTTTGTTGTCGACGCGGGCGATTTCGGCGCGGACTTCGTCGTGGGCGCGGTCGAGGGCGGTGTCGGGGTCGTATGGCATGGCGGTTCTCCGGGTCGGTGGTCGGTTGGGATGGCCGGGCCCGCCCATTCCCCGGCGGGCGCGGCCGTGCCGCGCGGGACTGGCCGGGGGGCGGTTCAGCGGCGGCTGGTGGGCCAGAGCAGGGCGTAGATCGTGAAGGCGATGAGTCCGGCGAGGGCGAGCATCGACAGGACGATGGCGATGTAGATCACGAGGTCGGGCCTTTCAGCTGGTTCGGGGTGCCGCGCCCCGGCTGGCGGGGGTGGTGCCGGGGCGCGGCGGTCTGGGTGGCTAGTCGTCGTGGTCGAGCCGGTTGGGGCTGGAGGCGCTGGCGGCGCGGAGGAATCCGATGGGGTCCTCGGTGGGGCGGGGGTCCGGGGGCGGCAGCGGGTTCGTTTCGAAGGTGCCGCCGGGGTCGCGGTGCGGGAGGGGGGCGGGGCTCATCGGGTCCTCCACTGGCGTTCGCGGCGGGCGCGGCCTTCGGCGTAGCTGTCGTAGTCGGCGCGGAGAGCAGCGGGGGTGACGGTGGGGAGGCCGGTTTCGGCGACGGTCGGGTCCGCCGGGGCTGGCTGTTCGTCCGGCTGCTCGGGGTCGGTGTGGGTCATCACGCGGCGGCCGTCTCGCGGGTGCCGTCGAGCTCGGCGATCAGGGACGGGCCGTTGTTGGTGAGGTCCCAGAGGGTGGCTTCGTAGCGGATGTGCGCGGCAGTGACCTGATCGTGGCGGGCGGTGGCGGTGATGTAGGCGGTGACGAGCTCGGCGCGGGCGTCGTGTTCGGCGGCGGCGATGTCGTCGGCCGAGGGGATCTGGGGGAGGTCGGCGGTCTCGTGGGTGTGGGCGACGAGGGCGCGGCAGATGGTGGCGAGCTGTCCGGTGGCGGGGTGGATGCCGCTGAGGCCGAGGTGGTGGGTGATCGTCTGCCCGTCGTGGAGGTCGTAGGCGTAGATCCGGTTGCGTGTGGTGCTGCTGGCGGAGGTGTCGTGGAGGCCGGGGATCGCGGGGCGGTCGATCTGCGCGAGGTACTGCTCGGCGAGGTCGATGATGAGCTGCTGGCGGCCGGGACTGGTACGGGTCCAGGCGGTGATGGCGTGCCGCGTGAGCCGGAAGTCGCCAGGGATGACGGTGACGGTGGGCCGGACGTGGGACGCGGCAGCGTGAGCAGCCAGGTCGGCGGCCGACATCACGGCCAGAGGGCCAGTGCCGTGCCGGTGACCGGCGGCGACCAGGCGACGAGACGCGGTGACGGAGATACGATCCATGAGGACCTGCCTTTTCGTAGTGGTTGAGGTGGGTCCGGCCCCGGCCAATGGAGGTGCAACTCCGGCCGGGGCCAACTGCGTTCAGCTGGACTGCTTGATGCCAATGTATGGGCTCCCATACACTGACGCAAGCGGCTCCCCGGAAATGAGGACGGGATGGCCGAGAATCCGATCGAGGAGGAGGCGCAGCGTGTGTTCGAGGCCCTTGGTGCAGTTGAGGAGATGACGGACCCCTTGGCGCGAGCGCGCGCAATCGGCCAGCTACTCAAGGATCAGGCGGAGCGGAACAAGCGGTTCATGGAGTACCGGCGTCAGGTCGTGCTCGATCTACGGGCGCAGAAGGTCCCGTATCGGAAGATCGCCGCCGAGTTGGGCGTGTCCCTGGGGACCGTGCAGGACATCGAGCGGGGCGCGGGCAGATGGTCTTCCCGGCCGAAGCCGAAGACCAAGGAGAGTCATGAGCAGCAGCCAGAGTGAAGTGCGCCGGACGGCCGTGTACCGCCTGTTCGACTCGGGTGACCAGCTTCTATATGTAGGGGTGGCGCACGATCCGAAGATGCGCTTCAGGCAGCACCGCAGAGAGAAGTGGTGGTGGCCGCAGGTGGCCGTCCGCGAGGTTGAGTGGTTCACAGACCGAGCAGGGGCACTTGCGGCGGAGGAGTGGGCAATCGAACGGGAGAGGCCGCGCTACAACGAGGCGGGGGTGCAGTGGCCCGTCTACCTGCTCGGGGAGGTTCCAGCTGCGACCATGACCATGACGGAGTTCCGTTCGGACCCCATCAGCACGATTGACGCCATCGCGGGCGGAGGTCCGCCCGTCGTTCTGACGAGGAAGCAGCGGCCCCTTGTCGTTCTCGTCCCGTATTCCGAGCAGCTGAAGCGCCCGACTGAGAGAGATCCGTCAGCAACGGGTCCTGAATCTGCGCAATCAGGGGAAGACCTGGCAGGAGATCGGCGACGTGATGGGGGTGCACTTCACCCGCGCTCAGCAGATCGCCAAGGGGCTGCGCGGTAACAAGCGCCCAAAGAAGGGCGAGACGGAGGAGAGCTCGTGAGCAGCCATTACGCCACCGTGACGGTGAGCATGCTCAGCGTCGGGGAGGTACGGGACGCGCTGCGGGCGGCCGGACTCCGGGTCGACGCTCACCCGGGGCTGCCGACGGTGCCGGATGTGGAGGTGTGGACGGTGGACGGGACCGTGGTCGTGAAGGTCGGCGTCGCGCCCGGTGAGCGTGCGGGCGCGGCAGCGATCCCGGGCCGAATCCGGGAGGCGCTGACCGCACACGGGCTGACCGTGGAGTCGGAGGAGGCCCTGAAGGCTGGCGAGGCCGTACCCGTCAGCCGCGCCCAAGTAGCCGAGGAGGCCCCGGTGCATGATCTTGTCGACTTCCTGACCGCCCGCTACGACGAGGACGAGCTGTGGGCGGTAGAAGCGAGCCGAGACGGAGGGGAAGGGCCCGCTCAGCCGGGGGGCGTGCACTGGCAGTGGGTTGAGCCCGGAACGGACACCCCTGTCGAGCCGGACCCGGCGCGGGGGCCGATGCTCACCGACGCGGAGGAGAACAACCGCTTCTGCCTGCGGAGCGTGGAGGAGTTCCCGACGAACATCGGCACGCTGCTGCCGCAGTTCGCGATCGACACGGACGAGGTGCCCGCTGCTGCGGCTGGGCACATCGCCCGCCACGATCCGGCCCGGGTACTGCGGGAGATCGACGCCAAGCGGCGGGTGCTGACCGAGTACGCAGAGGTCATACACAACGAGGGCGCCAGCTACGAATGGGCAGGCGGCTGGGCCAACGGCCTGGGCCGAGCAGCGGCCTTGCTCGCTCTGCCCTACACCGATCATCCCGACTACCGGGAAGCGTGGCGGCTGTGAGCACCGAGGAGATCCCGCTCGACGGGGCCCGCGCCATGGCCTTCCACGCCGCGTTCGAGAAGCGCGACCACTACATTCACTCCGAGCAGATCCATCGGCTGGTCGACGGCGAGGCCCGCGTGCCTCTCCCCGGCTGCCCGGAATGCGACGCGCCCGCCGAGCAAGTGGGGTGGTCCGTCTTCGACGAGCCGATGGCGATTCGGGTCGATGTGTATCCGTGCAGGCATCAGTTCCACGTCGACCGGCCCGCCGGTGAGATCCGGAGGAGCGGAGACGGCTGGGTCACGGTGGAGGAATGGATGCCGTAACCCCGGGCAGCAGTGAGCCCCCGACCACCGCGGTCGGGGGCTCTGTCGTGCCGGGGGTCAGCCTGCGTGGACCAGTTCGACGAGTGTGATGTCGCCGCTCTTCGCGCTGACGATCCACGCGGTGATCAACGGGCCGACCGCAGCCGTCCGCACCTGCACCGGGCCGCCGGGATCCTGCCCGTAAGGGCTGGTCGCCGCATGCGGGTCGATCCTCAGCCGCTCGGCGACGAAGTCGTGAAGCGCCGAACGCGGGCCGGGCGGGAGGTCCCAGATCCGCTGCTGGAAATCGGTGGGGATGATGACACGCCAGGTCACGCGGCCCGTCCCTCCCTGCTGCTGGCACTGAGCTGCTGGAGGAAGTCGTCGGTTGCGTCGGCCGCCGCGTCGGTCGGCTGGTGGCCGGCCGGCGGTTCGCCGTGGCGGGCGATGTGGTCGACGATGTGGTCGAGTCGGCGCTCGGCGGCCTGCCACTCGGTCACGGTGCTGACCCAGCGGTCCAGCACGCCGGGGACCGCGGCCAGTGGCGCGAGGTTCACTTCGGCGAGGAACTGCTGCCGAAGTGCGGGTTCTGGTAGGGCGTGGGCGATGGAGTCGATGGTCCACTGCTGCTCGGTCATGGCCTCACGCTTCCCTTCTAGCGGTTCGCCCCGTGCGTCCGCGGGTCCACGGTACCGCCCGGCCGGGCGGCCGGGCGGGTGGTCGGGCCAGGATCACTCCGCCGGGGCCCCGTCGTCCCAGACGCCTCCTGCCTGGTGGCCGCAGTGCTCGGCGGGCCGGGTCATCGGTCGGTCTCCTGGTCGAGGGCGGTGTCGAGGGCGTCAGCCCAGAAGCGGGCGCCGGTGATTCCGTGCATGTCGGCGACGACGGCCCGGACGCGGGTGATGGCGGCCTCGGCCCGTTCGGCGCGGGCTTCGGCCTGCTGGCGGGCCTGGTGCGGCGTCAGCTTCCCCACGCGCTGGAGCACGAAGGCGAACCGCTCGGGTGACTCGCCGACCTTCACGGTCATCTCCACCGGGGTCTCGCTGTAGTTCGGAGCGTCTCCGAGCATCGCGCGGGCGGCGCCGACCCACTGGGCGACCATGTCGCGGGCCGGTTCGATGTCCATGCTCATGCCGTCGCGGAAGTCCATGGACTTGAGGCCGGTCTCGTCGAGCTGCTTCTGGATCCAACGTTCCCGGGCCTCTTCGTCCCGGCCGTCCAGCTCGGCGAGCAGCTGGTCCCGCTCCGCCTCGGCCGTCTCGGCGCGGGCTCGGAGTTCGGCCTCGTATCGGTCGGCGTCGTGCTTGTGGAGCTGCCGGGTGCGTTCGGCCGCCGCAGCGAGGTCGGCCCATTTCTGGCAGTCCGCCCGGAGCTGCTCCATCTCGGTGTCGCGGGCGGCGAGGATCGCGTCGGCGAGGTCGTGCCAGACAGCCCGGTGGTGGTCCCACACGCGGCCAGAGGCGAGGAAGGCGCGGCTCCCGGCGTGTCCGGCGAGGGCGCGGGCGAGTCGCTCGCGGAGTTCGGTCGCTTCGGTCGCTGGATCGGTCATCGGTTCGCCTTTCTGGCAGCTCGGACTATCGCGCGGCGGGTGGCCCGGTTGGCGGCCGGAGCGGGCTCGGGATCGTGGTGGGCGGGGACTCGGCGGTTGTCGGGCTGGCGTCCGAGGACCGCCGTCGCCATCCGGACCGCTAGTTCCCTGTCCTCCGGGGTGCCGGAGCGGTCGCCTGCCCAGGCGTCGGCCATGCCCTCCAGCCAGCGGGCGTGGGTCTCAGCGTCTTGCCGGACACGGTCGGCGGCTTCGCGGAGAAAGTCGGGCTCGGGCTCGGTGGCCAGCTGCTCGCCGCCCCAGCGGAGGGCGGTCTCCCAGCGGGTCCCGGGGCGGCTGGCGCGCTCACCGCGCGGCGTGCTGGACGGGGCGGTCATCGGGTTCTCCTGGTGGTGGTGGACTGGGCGGGTGCCGCCCCCGTCGTCAGCGGGGGCGGCGTGCTGCTGTCAGCAGGTGCAGCTGTCGGTCTTCTGGAGGCAGTCCCAGCAGCGGGGGCAGTCGCATCCGCAGGCGCAGTCGGCGTGCTCAGCGCTGGTGCCGATGCAGTAGCAGCTGTTTTCGCCGCAGGCTTCGGGGTGGTCGGACATGGTTCTCCTTAGGTGGGGTTGGCGAGTGTGAGTAGTACGGCGGCGTGGCAGTGGTCGGGCTGACCGGGCTCTGGGAGCGGGCAGTAGCAGGCGAGGTTCTTGCCGCGCAGTTCGTGCAGTCCGTCGAGGAGGCGCTTTCGGGTGGCGGCGGCTTCGGGGCCCATCCACCATTGGTCGGAGCCGCGCACCCAGGACTGGAACGCCATGTGGCATGCCTCGCGGGCCTGCTCGGGGGTCTCGGCCCCGAGCCATTCGACGGCCCCGGCGAGGGTGAAGGGGTTCCCGAACCGGCTGGGCCGGGTGACGATGACGGTGTTGTCGGGCTTGCGCCAGCCCTTGGTGCGGCGGCGCTGGAGTCGGGCGGGCATCAGCGGGTCTCCTTCGGGGTGGTGGGCCCGGTCTCGGCTGGCTGGTCGGTGGCCGGGGTGTCCAGCAGTTCCACGGGGATCAGATATCGGTCTGCGCCGCCGCCCGGCCTGAACATTTCGCCGAGGTTGAAGCGGGCGATGGTCGTGTACACGCGCTTGGCTGTGTCGTCGTCGCGACCGTGCGCGAATTTGATGAGCGATCGGCACAGGGCTTGGTAGGCGTGCACTTCGGCGCGGGCGGCGCGGAGGTCCTGGGTTGTGGTCAGCTCGGCGCGGAGCCGCAGGGCTTCGACGTCGGTGACCTCTATCGCGATCTTGTCGTAGAGGCGTTGGGCTGCTGCGGCTGGATCAGGGGCGAGGGTCGTGTGGCTGATCCAGTGGGTCAGCTCCCGCATGCCGGGGGTCGTGATCACGGCCGGCCTCCTGGGTGGTGGTGGGATGGTGGGGGTGCAGCGCCCGGATATCGGCCGGGCGCTGCACCGGGTCGGTCACGGGGTGGTGGGCGCGGCGTCGGTCACCCGGTCGGCGAACTCCTCCAGCTCGCCGATCACGTCCTGCCAGCCCTGCCCGTACCAGACCGGTCCGGTCAGCGCGGTGCAGTTGACCGGGATCGAGCGGAGGTGGGCAACGGCCCGGTCGAGGATCTGCCGGTGGTCCAGCGGGGGCGCCGTGCTGCGCATCTCCAGCGCGGCCCGCAGTGCGTTGACGACGGCGGGGATTCGGATCGTCTCGGGGAGCTGCTGCTCCCAGCAGGTGGCCATCTGCTGCACGCGGTCGAGGATGGCGTTGAGGGCGGCGGCGTGCTGCTCGGCTGCGGCGAGGGCTTTGTCGGCGCGGTCGCGGTCGGTCTGCATGTGTTCGAACCGGCGCTTCCAGAAGTCGCCGCGCCGCTGCGCCTTGGCGACGGCCGGGTCGGTGGTGGTCACAATGAGCCTTTCTTTGCAGTTGCGGTGTTTGCTGTGGCGTGTGGGCGGGTGGTTGGCGGCGGGATCCAGCCCGGGCGGCCGGTCAACCGGCGGCGCTCTGCGGGCCCCTGAGGGCCGCTCAGGGTCCGGGTCGACCCATGGGGCGGATCCGGGCCGTTCGGCCGCGAGACAGCCGCACAGGCCCCCTCCCGGCCTCACGCAGCAGGCCGGACAAGCCGCCGCCGCTCCGCCCCCGACAACCCGCCCCACACCCCGTGCCGCTCCCGCCGCTCCAGCGCATACGCCAGACACTCGGCCCGCACCAGGCACCTGGCACACGTCTCACGCACCCAGCCAGGCACCGTCCCCCCGTCCGGATACCAGGCGTCGGGATCGATCCGGGCGCACAGCGCGCTCTGCTTCCAGTCCAGGTCAGAGGTCATTTCGTACTCCTGGTCAGTGGTGGTGGGGTGGGGTGGGTCAGGGCGTGGTGCCGGAGCTGGGGCAGCGGGTTCCGCTCGGATCCCGGTGGCGGCGTATGAGGCCGGCGGTGGTGATGAGCTGGCTGGTGCCGCAGGTGGGGCAGGGGGGCCGGGTCCCGGCCGAAGGCGCGGGTGCGGTGGGGGTGATGGTCCAGCCGCTGGAGGCGAGGTACATGGCGACGCGGGTGGCGCGGGCGTCGAGGTCTTCGCCGATGAGGTCGGCGTCCTCCTCGGCCGCGCGGATCGTGGTGAGGACCGCGGCGGGGATGGCGGTCACCGGCTGGCCTCCAGTTCGGCGATCCGGGCTTCGAGAGCGGCGATGCGGGCGCCCGTGGAGTCCTCGGTGGCGCGGCGCAGCAGCTCGTCGAGTGCTCCTGCCGTGCCGGGGTAGCCCTTCGCGAGGATGAAATTCCGGAGCATGGCGGACGGCATCTCTACCTCGCACGTCACGTCGCAGTACCCGTGATCACCGGCTGCGTGGGCGCGCTCGGTCTCCTCCCGGTCCTCGCGCTGCTCGTCGGATTCCGGTGCGGCGGGGATGGTGCTCATGCGGCGGGCCTTTCGGTGCTGGTGGTGCGGGACGGATGGGGGCTGGGGAGTCGGCGGCCGGTGGCGGGGACGGTGCACGGCTGGCCGGGGAGGGCCCGGCAGTGGGGGCAGGGGACGGCGTGGGCGGGGTTCTGTGGGCCTCCGAGCCCGGCCGGGCGGGGCGCGCCCATCAGGACGCCTGCTGCTCGCTGGTGAGCCGCTCCAGGGCCCGGCGGGACATTTCCCGGATCCGGTCCTCCTCGGCGGCCCGCTGAGCGGCGGACACCTCGGGCTCCCCGGCGGCGGCCCGGCGGCGTGCGGGGTGGGCGCGGGGGATCGGCTTGCCCATTGGGTACTTCGCGGTCGCTCGGCCGGTCTTGCACGGATGACCGATGGCGGCGGCGCAGCGGGGGACGGGGCAGGCGATGGACAGCGGTCCGGCGACGTGGACGGCCGCGGCAGGTTCGTCATCGACGGGCTGGCCGACCGTCCAGTCACGGGCTTCCAGCTCGCGGACGAACCGCGCGTTCGGGCCGCCTTCGAGTACGGGCCTGTCGGCGGGGGCGGGGATGCGGCCGGAGGCGACGGCGGCGACCTGGCCGCGGTAGCGGGCGAGGTAGTGCGGGTCGCTGTCACCCGGGGGCGGCTCGTACTGGTAATTCTCCAGCCGGGCGTTGCGGATCTTGGTGCGGAGGGTGCGGACGTGGTGGGGCAGGATCCACAGCCGCTCATTCGGGTTCTGGGGTGGGGTCGTGTAGTAGGCGGCGACGGCGTTCCGGGTGTCCTGGTCGAACGGCACGTCGGGCAGTGCGGCGGCCCAGGACTTGGCGGCGGCGACGGAGGGCTGCCGGTTGTCGAAGCCGGAGCAGTGAGCGAGCAGCTCAGCCGCCTGGTCGGCGTTCATGCGGGGTCTCCTTCCTGGCGGAGTTGCTGGGCGATGGCCATCCATCCGGCGACTTTGGCGTCGGTGCCGGTGAGGGTCTGGCCGGTCGGCAGGGCGATGACGTTGGAGGGTGGTCGCTGGCCGCGGTCGGCGGCCCGTTTGGCGTCGTCGCGGATCCACTTCTGCCAGGCGTCGGGCCAGCTCTTCCGGTGGGCGCCGGTGGAGCGGTAGTGGCTGACGAACTGGGCGGTGGAGTGGTCGATGTCGATGAGGGCGGCGTATCCGTCGCGGTGGGCCCAGCGGCGCATTCCGTCAGTCACCGTGAAGCCGGCGTCGTCAATCGGTGCGGGGCCATCAGGCCCGGGCGGGCGGCTACTGCTACCTGCACCCTCCCTAACTGCATCAACCACCTGTGGTTGGGCTGGGAGGGGAGGGGAGGGGACCACCGCTTCACCCTCATGGGTGTCACGCCGTGACGTACTGCCGTGACCAGCGGTTTCATCGCCAAACAGGGGTTCATTTTCACGCGAGTTTGGAGCGAAACTCGATTCATTTTCGCGCGAGTTTGAGTCGAGAATCGCGTCAGAATCGCGCGAGTTCCGCTCGCTTCGCTGTCTGCTGCGGCCCTTCTGCTGACGCTTCCGGGCGTGCTCGCGGGCGGATTCGATCTGGGCGCGGGACCGGTTGTAGTCGAGGTAGTCGTGGATGATGTAGCCGTCCTCCGTCGGCTGTTCGCAGCGTCCACAGGTGTGGCCGTGACTGTGGAGGAGGCCGACGGTGATCAGCTTGCGGACGGTGGCGGGGGTGCCGTAGTCGCGGACGATGGACCCGTCGAGCTGGCCCTCGGTCAGGTGCTTGGCGGCGTGCACACCGAGGCGGCAGAAGAGGCCGATGGCGGCGTTGCCCGCCTTGCGCACCTTCGGGTGTGTGTCGAATCCGTCGTCCAGAGCGAACCAAGGCATTAGATCCGAGCCCCCTTTGCGCTGTTGCACGAGCGGCAGAGCGTTGCGAGGTTCTCGTCGGAGTCGCCTCCGGCTCGGGAGCGGGGGTGGATGTGATCGAGGGTGAGATCGTCGGTTGCGCCACAACGACCGCAACGATGTCCGTCTCGGCTGTAGATCCGCTCGCGCTGCCCGGGGCCGTACTCCGGATCCCGATCGACGCTGAACGCGTCGTGAGTGATCAGGAAGTCGCCGTCGATTCTGGTGGCCCACAGGCTGGCGGCGACGAGTTCGTCGGCGGCCTTGCGTGCCTGACGGACCGGAAAAAGTTGCGAGATTCCCTTGCTCGGAATGACGCAAGCTGTGCCGTGTCGGGCAGTCCAGCAGATGGCGGCGAGGTGCAGCCGGAAGGCACGGTCACTCAGCAACATCACGGCGGGTGAGTGGATGAACCGTGTGTCGAGCTTGATCTGCGCCATCGCGGCTTCCTTCTTTGTACGGGCTGTACAGGGGTTCGGTGGTCCGGGGCGCGGGCCCCGGACCAGGACGGGTCAGGGACGGGCGGAGGCGGCCATGCGGGCGAGGGCGGCACAGTTGCCCAGCAGGGCCCAGACGGACTCGACGTACTGCTCGCTCTCCAGTGCGGTCCGGAACAGGGCTGGGGCGGTGACCTTGTCGTCGTTGGCGTAGGCGACGAGGAACCGGTTCGCGAACAGCTCGGGCGGGGACGCACCGTCGAGGGCCTGGAAGCCCCACCCGCCGGTGTCCGGAGTGGGTGCCTGGTCGCCGTACAGCTTGATCAGGGCGGCCTTCCCGTACTGGGCGAAGCCGCAGCAGGCGGCGTAGATCTGGAAGTCGCCGTCCTTGCTGATCTCGTGGAGGGTGGTGAGTGCGCCGTCCTTGTCCTGGGCGATGGCCTGCTTGACGGCCTTCGTGACGAGCTGGGTGAGCTGAGTGGTGTCCACAGTGGGCTCCAGAGGTTGGGGCTGTCCGGGGCGGGGCTCGGGGCCGGCCGCTCCGGACGGTCAGGCGGGGAGGGGTCAGGCGGTGCAGGTAGGGCAGAGGTCGGCGTTCGGTGTGCAGGTCCAGCCCTCGGCGCGGAGGTGACGGCGGGCGATCTCGAACCGCTCGGGCCTGCTGGTCCGGTCGTTGACGAGGTAGTCGCGCTCGTCGGCTCGTCCGCAGTGGTCGCAGAAGACGCCGATCTGGGCCGGGTGCAGGGCGTCGGGGCCGGTGTCGTCGGACCGGAGGATCGCTGAGACGGTCTCGGGGCTGGCGGCCCATACATCGGGGCTGGTGGGACGGAACGCGGTCATCGGGCGGGTCCGTTCTGGGCGAGTTCGGTGGTGGTCATGAGGTCGTGGGGCACGCGTCCGGTGCGGAGGACGGTGTCGATGTCGTCGGCAGCCCGCCGGATGTGCCGGGCCCGCTCGTACCGGGCCTCAGAGAGCACGCGATTTGCAGTTGTGATGGCGAGAGACTCCGTGGAGTCCGCGATCTCCCGCCACCGCTCGGCGAGGGTCGCGAGCGTGACCCGCAAGCGGTCGTCGGACATCAGGCGGCCTTCCTCAGGCTGTGGATGAGGTCGTGGACATAGGCGGGGGCCATTCCGAGGCGGGCGGCGATCTCGCCCTCGGAGATCCCGAACTCGACGAGGTGGACGATCTCCTCGCGGCGCGCGGCGCCCTGCTGGTTGCGGTTGAGCGGACCGGACTGCATGTCGGTCTCGGGCTGGGTGTCGGGATCGTCGATGTCGTCCCATGCCATCGGGCTCAGCCAGCCGTTTCGGCGGGCGATGCTCCTCGCGTGCGTGCTGGGTCCGGGAATGCGCGCGAGGCGTCGGTACTCGCGGGCGACACGCTCCGCGGTGGCGGCCCGGACCATGGGGTGGTGACCGCGGGCGAGCCGGCCGAGAGCGCTCTGGTGCAGCCCCAGTTGGGGCGCGAGCTGGGCGAGCGGCCAGCCGATCGCCACCAGGGCGCGCACGCGGCGGATGGTTCCGGTCGGGTCGGTGTCCCTGAGGTCGGCGGGCGGCGGGCCGATGGAGATGGTGAGGATTGCGAGCGCGGTGTGGCGGGCGACGGTGGGCTGTCCGGCGATGATGGCGCTGATGATGCGGTGGTGGATATCTGCGGCGCGGGCGATCTGGGCCTGGCTCCAGCCGGCCGCTCGGAGTCGTTCGGCGTGGGCCCGGGTTTGGACGGCGGGGGTGCGGCGGGGTTTCCCCGCGAGGGCGTCGAGGCGGCGTCGCTTCATGTAGCGGTAGTGGGCGGTGGAGCACTCGGTGCGACGGCAGCCTCGGAGGTAGCAGGCGCGGGTGCCGTGGTCGGGGAGAGGGCGCTGGCTCATGCCGCCCTCCCGGTGTGTGCGGTGCGGCGGTGTGCGGCGATGGCGTGGCCTCGGGCGGTCAGCGTCCAGACGGTGAGCCGGTGGCCCTTGGTGGCGGGGCTGGTGGAGGGCACCATCGCGCCAGTCGGCCGGATGATCCCCCCGGCCTGGAGCGCCTTGATCGCAGCACCGAGATAGCCGTGGCCCATCTCGGGAAGCAGCGTCCTGAGATCGTTGGCGGAGAAGGTGTCGCGGGTCTCCCCGACCGCGAGGATGGCCTGCTCGACAAGGAAGCGGTCCCATTCGGACTGGTCGGCTATGGCAGCGAGGGTGAAGTCGCGGTCCGCGGCGGCCAGCCGCTCGGCAACAGTGAGGTGAGGCATTCGGGTCTCCTCTATGGTCTGAGGGTGGGGCCCGGCCGGGGCCGGGAGGCAGGACATCCCGGCCCCGGGGGCAGACAGGGCTAGCTCGTCTCCCGGTCGAGCGCGGCGTCGAGGAGACGACGCTCGGCCTCCGTGTAACCCATCGAGTCCATGAGCTGACCGGACAGACGGGAGGTCACCCGCTTCTGCTTGGCCAGCTCGGCCCGGAGCCTGGCGACGGCACGGGCGAGCCGGTCGATGCGGGTCTCGTAGCGGACGAGTGCGGCCTCGCTGCCGATGGCGTACACGTCCATCGCAGCGGTGTACTGACGGAGTCGGCGCGCGGCTCCGTCGAGCTGGTCGGAGAGATGGGTAGCGTGCGCGTCAGCCCTTCGTGACCTCTCACTCTGCTGGACGGCATCGGTCGTCGCCGAGTCGAGGGCGGCTTGCAGGATGGCGATGTGCCGGTGGAGACGGCGGTACTCGCGGGAGCGGACAATGCGCCACATCAGACGGCCCCCGACCCGGGCTCCGCGACCGCCGGCCACGCGACGGCTGGCTGGTCGTCGGTCTCCTCCTGTTGCCACAGCCCGTCACCGTCGTCGTCGGGGTGGTCGTCGCGGCCGACGGTGTACTGCTCCTCGGGAGCCGTAGGGGCGGGCTGCTCAGGTACGGCGGTGATGGCGGCGACGTTGAGCGGGGCCTTCGGGGCGATGACCTGCCCGGTGTAGACCGAGGATCCGTCAAGTTCCTCGGCGACGTAGGGCATGCCGTGCAGGGCGTCGGAGGCGACGAGGCGGCAGATCTCCCCGGTGGCGCGGGCGACCAACATCGTCTTCGGCTGCTTCTTCCACTGATCCTTTCCGAGGAGCCCGAGGAGCCGGGCACGGGGGATGTCCCACACGACCTGCTGCCAGCTCTCGGATCCATTGCGGCGGCCCCGCATGATGCAGAGCGTGTCCGTGGACTCGACGACCTCGACCTCATGCCCGCGGGCCTGGAGGATGCCGCGCATGGCGTGCGCACGGAGAGCGGGCTGCCCCTGGATCACGTCGATAGACTTCAGCGCGGTCATCGGCTGGAGGCCGAGCTCCTGCCCGGTGAGGATCGCGGCGGTGATCTCATCGGGTTTGCCGCGGTAGGCGCCAGCGAAAGACGTCTTGGCCAGAGACTGAGCAACGATGGAGGCCTGGCGGGCTGATTCGACCCACTGCATGAGGTCGGTCGGCTGTGCGGCCGGGGTGTCCGCCGTGACGACGGCGTTCTCGTCGCGGGTGGCGATCTCGCTGGTCACTTCAGGTACTCCTCAGTTTCGGACAGGACGGCCCACAGCGGCATGGAGATGACGGGTATCTCGGTGACGGGGCCGGTCCAGTCGGGCCAGATGCCGGTGCGCTGGCAGTCGGCGTAGAGGCGCAGGGCGCGCTGATTGCGGGCGCGGCCGATATCGCGGTCCTGCTGGTTGAGCTCCCGCACGGTGATCAGGTACGGGGCGGCCTTCGACTGGAAGACGAAGACGAAGCGGCATCCGTCGGGGGCGAGCCCGGCGGCCTCGACGCCGTCGGTGTAGAGGGCGTCCTGCTGGTGGTAGGCGCGGTCCCGGATTGCCTTGGATACGGTCTCCGGGTCGGCGCTCTTGATCGTCTTGTAGTCGACGGCGAGGGTCAGGCCGGGCAGCTGCTTCAGCCAGTCCGGGCGGACCCGGCAGCGGACACCGGTCGCCGGGTCGGTCCAGAAGATCGACTGCTCTGCCAGGCCCGTCCCCGGGGTGAACAGCGGGCCGGCGAGCGGGTGCTGGCGGATCGCCTCAGCCATCGCCTGGACCATGTCGTAGTCCTTGGTGAGGAGCGGCGTCTTGCCTTCGGCGTAGGCGGCGTCGCGCTGGTCCTGCGCGCCCTTCTTCCGCCAGTCCGGGTAGTCGATGACCTCCAGCTCCGGGCCCTCGCCCAGCACCATCAGGTGCGCGGCGTGCCCGAGGTCGAACTCGCGCTTGGGGGGCTGGGGGTGGTCGAGGTCGTAGCGGAGCTGGGCGGGGCATCCGGGGGCGAGGATTGTGCGGAGCCCGGTCGACGAGATCGACGTCCGATCGGCGTGGTAGTCCTCCGCGGACAAGCCGTCGATGACGGCCGGGGCCAATGCCTCAACCTCGGGCGTGATCGTCATCGCGGGCTCCTGGGGAGGTAGTAGCGGCCATCGCTCGGCGACTCGGGGCGGGAGGCCGGGCCCGGGGGCCGGGACCGAAGTCCCGGCCAGCGGTGCGATCGTCATCCGGCATCGCCGCCGCGTGCGACGCCCCTCAGGTACTCGCGGAAGCGGCGAGCCTCCCCCACGCTGGGGAGCGTCCGCCGGCGGCGGGCCTGGCCCTCCCGCCAGTCGACTCGGGTGCCGGAGACGCGGATGGTGGTGATGCGGGGTGCCGTGGACGCCCCGGCAGTGGCGGCCTTCTCCGCGCGCTGCCGCAGCAGATCGGTAGCCCATGCGGCGCCGTCGTCGAACGCACGCGCGTCCGAGTCCGCGACATCGTCGGGCAGCTCGGCGTCGTCGATCTCGTCAGCGGCCGTCCGCAGCGTCTCGGAGCTGATCGCGGCGTACAGGCGGTCGGCGTCCGCGCTGGTCATGTACCTGCGCAGCTCGGTACGGGCATCGGTCATCGGGTGCCGTCCTCTCGGGTGTCGGGGGTGTCCTTCTCCAGCGCGGCGGTCTCGTCGGCCATGCGACGGAGCTCGGTGATGGCGGCCATCAGGCCGGGGCCTCGGGTGTCGCCCCAGCCGTCCTCGAACCGGTCCGCGGCGCGTATGGCGCGGACCTTGGCGTCCAAGGCGTTAGCAGCCTCCTGCAGCACCTCGGCCCGGGAGATGGGCGGGTTCAGCATCACCATGATGGTGTCCTCGCTGATCGCACGGCCGATTCGGCCGTAGACCGCGAGGTAGCAGTCAGTCCCCCCGCTCATGGTGAAACTGCCGCCCTTGTAGCCCTCGTAGGTCTCGCCAAGGGCGCTCACCGCAGCGTCCAGCATGTCGCCGACCGTCACGTCCTGCGCGGGCTCAAACGCCAGCTCGGAGTAGTAGCCCCGGTAGGAGTGCGGGCTGGCGAAGCCGTTCCGGACGACCTGCGCGGGGTCTGCCTGCCTCAAGGCGGTGATCAGTTCGTCGAGCGTCATGCGGCCCTCCTCGGGGCGTTCGTCGTGGTGGTGTCGGGACGGGGCGGCATCCAGCGGGCCAGCGAGCCGTACCCGTCCTCAGCCATCGCCTGCTCACACGGACCGATCGGACGGGCGGTCACAGACCAGTGGATGCAGTCCGCGCCGTGCCCGTACACGTCACGGCAGTCCGAGCCATCGCAATCACTCATCGCCGTCCATTTCGTTGCAGTCGTCGTGGCGGTCGTCGAAGTTCCGGCACACCCAGCCGCACCACGTCCGACCCGCCGGAATCGCCCGCTCACAGCCCAGACACGACGTCACCGGCTCAGCCAGCCCCAGGCCCCGCAGCAGCCGATCCCCCGCACCCGCAGGCACGACCGGCAGCACCAGCACGTCGGACACCGGGATCACCCGCTCCTCCAGCGCCATCACGACCCACCCCCGGACGCGGGCGCGACATCGACCTCGGAATCCGGCTGCTGCGGCGTCGCCGCCTTCAGCTCAGCCAGTACCTGAGCCGCCGCGCTCCAGCTCTCCGACGGCACGTCCAGCCGCTCCAGACCGTCCGACATCAGTCGTCACCGCCCTCGGATACCTCGCCAGCCGCGAAAGGACCGAACTCGAACCCGGCCAGCCCGTGCTCCGCCAGCTCCGGCAGCGTCGCCATCACGAACTCCGGGCAGTCACACACCCCCGCCACCGCGTACAGGCCACGCCCGTCAGACGTAACCGCCCGACGCAGCCACGACACACCATCCGCTGTGGTCACCGCGATCGGATCCCTGCTCTTCGGGGTGCTCACAGCGCCACCACCGTGGCGTCAGCAGCCGCCTCCAGCACCGCCACCACCGACTCCACCGACCGACCCGGGGCATCACCCCACGCCGCGATGTGCTCCTCCAGGTCGAAGATGCCCGTCCGGTACGGGCCGACCTCCCCGCCGACCTCCAACCGAGCCGCCAACACAGCGATCGCGTTGTCAGCCAGCAGACTGTCCCGATGCGGATCACCCGACATCGCGCACTTCAACGCCGCCACGATCGACATCGGCCGCAGAGCATGCGGAACATCCATCTCCCGATCGAACGCATCCGGGACGTAATCCCCCTGCCAGTGACCGTTCGCCGCGATCAACCGGGCCGCAGCCCGGAACGCCTCGGCCACAGTCGTCGGGCGGGTCGGCAGGACACCGACGACCCGCACCGTCCGCCGATCACCCGCCGGAAGATCAGTCGGCGCAAAGCGCCGGATAGACTCAATAGTCACGGTGGACCTCTTCGTTTGTTGGTTGGTTGAGGTACTGCCGGAGGGGCTTCCTGGACCAGGCACGGTCCGGGGGCCCCGAAACTTTTGGGGGTCAGGCGGTCGCGGTGGCCAACTCGCAGTCACGCGCCGGGTCGTTGTCCGCCATCCACGCCTCCACCTCGTTCAGGTCGAAGCGCTTCTCGCGGCCGGGGTATGGGCGGACCGGCATTCCCTGCTTGATCCACTTCATGACCGTCCAGTCGGAGACTCCGTAGAGGGTCTCCAGCTGAGGCTGGGAGAGCAGGGGGGTCAGGCCGGCAGGGAGGGGGACCGTGCGGTCACTCTTCTTCGGCATCAGCCCTTGACCTTTCTACAGTTGCTGTTGAATGTGGAGGCATGCTGAAGAGCCGGTGCATTCGGGCGTCGAGCCCTTCGGTGATCAGCCATGCCGTGTGCAGCTCGCATCGGTCTCGCGCGGTGCGCCCCGTGCCGGTAAGTCGGCCTATGGCGGCCGGGCTGACTCCGCGCCCTTCCGGGTCGACCGCTCGGGTCAGCTCGGACAGCTGGTCGAGGGTCAGCTTCTGTCGCTTCATTTCGTCGCGGATTGGCTGGCCTTCGCTCTTGCGGAGCACCTTTGGCATGGGTACCTCGTGCGGGGTGAGACGGGTGCAGCCTCGACGTTGAGGCGTTGCGACATTTCTACAGTTGCTGTTGAAGTCTGTCAACGGGGAAGTTCCGAGAACTTCCGAGGATTCGTCGAGTGCGGGTGGCGTGATTCGCACGGGCGTTCTACCGTGTGGCGCATGCCGACGCGACGCCGCGTAGCGGGGAGGCTGCGCGCTGCTCCAGTTCTCGCCACGCTTCTACTTTTACTTGCGAAAAGTAGAAGCTGAGGGCACCCTTACGTCTGTGGAGACCACCGACGAGACCCCCGGCGAGGACTTCGCGCAGATCCTGAAGCGCCTGAAGGACGAGTACGGCATCCGGAGCGACAGTGAAATCGCTCGTCGCATCGACGTGTCTCCCGCCACGGTCAACACCTGGGTGCACCGCAAGCGCCGCCCGCGCGACGAGGCCATCAGGGCCCTCGCTGCGGCGTTTCCTCGGTTCAGCAGGGAAGAGCTTTCTGCCGCCGCCGGCCGCCAGGCCCCCGGGCCGCTCAGTCCGGATGCAGAGCAACGGATCATTGAGCTGTTCCGTGAACTCACCAAAGATCAGCAGGAGTTCACCGAGACTCAGCTGCGCGCGCTGCGTGACGCAAACAGGACGCGGTAGGTCCTACAAAACCGGACCTGTTCACTCCCTGTAAGGCTCATGGGGCTCAATGTGCCAAGATCGGTCGCCTATTCACCCTCTTGGGGGTACGGTCGGTCGCACGGCCACGTCCTCCCCCGCGGCTGACAGCCTGTCGCCTGCCCGCATCACGGGGGAATTTGTATGTGCATCCGCACCGAAGCCGCTCCTGCCGCGCTCATCCTGCCGTGGGACCCGTCCCGTCATGTGATCACAGTGCCGCAGGGGGTGCCCCCTGAAGCGGCCCTCATAGGCGTGCGCGCCGTTCTCACCGAACTCGCCATCCCCCAGCCCTCGGCTGGTGCACGCTGCTGGTGCGGGGCCGCCGTGGAGCTGCCTCGCGTACCCAACCGGCAGGAGGACGAGGTGATCCATCGTGCCTCGTAGAGCAACGAACAATCCCCGCCAGGTCCGGAGCAAGAGCTGCGGCTGTGGGCTATGCCTGGAGGAGTATCCGCCCGAGGAGTATGGCGAGAGGAAGAAGCACCGGGACTGCATTGGTGCGTGGCAGGCCCGCTACCGGGATCCCGCTGGCAAGCAGAGGTCGAAGAATTTCAAGATCAAGGACGGCGGGAAGACGGCCGCCGAGGCGTTCCTCGACAAGACCCGCACCGACGTGCGCGAGCGACGGTACAGGGACCCCAAACGCAGTCAGATCCGCCTGGCCGCCTGGTGGCAGGAGTTCTGGGACGTCGAGAAGAAGAAGGGCAAGCTCACCACCCGGAACCGCAAGATGGGCATCTGGACCAAGTACATCAACCCCAAATGGGGCGGCTACAGGCTCATCGACCTCGAATACATGGCGCTTCAGCGGTGGCTGACGCACGAGGTCCCGGGCTACGACAGCCAGAAGAAGGCCAAGGAACTACTGATCGCTGTGCTTGCCGCCGCGATCAAGGACGGTGAGCGGATCAGTGTCAACCCCGCCGTCAATCTGGAAGTGACCGCAACGAGGAAGAAGAAGCACCCGGATGATCTGAAGCCGCCGACGGAAGCCCAGTACGCACTGATCCACGCTGCCCTGCCCCCGTATTACCAGGTGATCCTGAAGGACTTCGCACACGAGACAGGCCTGCGTCCAGGGGAGTACGCCGGGCTCCGCCTGCACTGTATCGACGACGATGAGCGACTCGCTCACATCAAGGAGATCCTCGTCCTCGACGGCGGCCGGCTCGTGCGGCAGCTGGCGCCGAAGACGGACGCCGGATTTCGCACGGTGCCTTTGACGGACCGAGCCTGGACGGCGGTCGAGTTCATGAAGGCCCGGTGGGCACCGGCTCGGACGCGGTCTGCGATCGGCGACGGCTACGACCTGCATGTGGAGGAGTTGCTGATCCGTGGGCCGCGCGGTGCGGCGCTCAACGTCAACAACCTGTCGCGGCCGTGGCATCGGGCAACGGTGCAGGCTGGAGTTGCCCGCAAAGTATACAACCCGGAGACGAAGCGGCATGAGTGGTGGCCGCGGGTCTACGACTACCGGCATACCGTCACGACCCGTCTGCATGGGGCGGGAGTCCCGGAGAAGGATGCCCAGTCGGTCCTTGGCCAAGAGCGAGGCGGTCGGGTGACCTGGGTGTACACCCATGAGAGCGAGGATGCGCGCGAGCGGGTCCGGGATGCGTTGGGCGGTGGACGTGGACTCCGGGTGGTGTCGTAGGCGGTTAGCCTCCGAATCCACTCGGAGTCCACATAGGGTCCACAACCCCGGCTCGGAGGTTCTCGGAGTGTCTCGGGGACTCCATAGGATGATGCGCCATCATGGCCGTCCGGGGTTCTCGGAGATTCTCGGAATTCCTCGGAAACCCTGTGACCTGTGGAAAGAAGCTCTTACAAAGCAGATGTCGGCGGTTCGAAACCGTCCGCGCCCACTAGTACGGAGGCCCCCAGTCGATCACGGCTGGGGGCCTCTGGCATCCACTGACGTTCGAGCTCGGTGGCGGCCCAGACCGGCGGAGGTCTCCTCGGGGTCAGCCTCCACTCTCAAGAACGCCTAGTCGTCTAGGTGAGATGATCCGAATTCGGGGGCCTTGCGGGAACGCGGACTGCTCTGACACGGCGGTTACTTGGCGGGCAGGTGGTAGTTGAGGATGTACGCGTCGGCGGCCATGACGGTGTCGCAGACCTCGACCGCGCGTCCCTTGGTGTCGAACGCGGTGCGGATGAGATGGATGACGGGCACGCCGGTGGCGAGCTGGAGCGTCTTGATCTCCAGGGGTGAGGGCATCCGGGCCCGGATCTCCTCCTCGAAGTGGTCCAGTGTGTGCCCGAGTTCTTCGAGCCGGGCGTAGATGCCGCCGGGGCCCGGGTTGGGCTGGGCGATCGGGGTGTCGCGGGCGATGTCGAGCGGCAGATACGAGGTGGCGAACTCCACCGGCCGACCGTCCAGCAGATACCGGCGCCGCCGGGCCAGCACCCGGCGCGGTGCGCCGAGCCGGGCGGAGACGTCGGTGGACGGCCGCTCCTCCTTGACCTCCAGGTTGTCCACTTCGGGGCGGCTGCCCGCCGCGTCCGCCTCCACGATGAAGGCCGACTTCCCCTGCTCCCGATGGCGCCGGGCGAACCGGTCCGAGGCGAGACGGCGCACGGGCGGTCGTGGCCGGACGAAGACGCCCTTGCCGTGTTCGGAGGAGACCAGGCCCTCGCTCTGGAGGATGGAGAGCGCGTTGCGGACCGTCATCCGGGAGACGCTGAAGTGCTCGACGAGCTCCGACTCCGAGGGCAGCTTGGCGCCCTCCGCGAACCGCCCCTTGTCGATCGCTTCCCGCAGGTGATCGGCGATCTGCCGGAAGACGGCACGGTCGCTGGTGGGGTCCAGCGAGCCGAGCAGGCCGGATGCGAGAGCGGCCATGTTTACTCCTTTAGATATCTAGACAAGAAGCCGAGTCGGGTTGCTACGGTGAAGAGCGTAGCCAGCCCTCCGGGACGAGGAATGCCGAACGTGACGATTGCCGAGCGCCCCCACTCCGTGAGCGTCGCCGGGGTGATCGTGGACGGCCACGGCCGCGCCCTGCTGATCAAGCGCCGCGACAACGGGCACTGGGAACCGCCCGGCGGCGTGGTCGAGGCCGGCGAGACCCTCCCCGACGCGCTCCAGCGTGAAGTCCTGGAGGAGACCGGCATCAAGATCGCCCTCCCGGCGACCCTGACCGGGGTCTACAAGAACATGACGGGCCTGATCGTCTCGCTCGTCTTCCGCTGCCGCGCCATCGAGGGGCAGCCGACCACCGGCGACGAGACCAGGGCGCTGCGCTGGGTCACGCGCGAGGAGGCGGCCGAACTGGCCGATGAGGCGTACGCGATCCGTGTCCAGGACGCGCTGGACGCTCTCTCCCCGCCCGCCGTCCGGGCTCATGACGGCGTGAAACTCATCTAGCACAAACCTGCGGTCCATAGCCGCCGCCAGCATAGGAGAACTTGTATGCACGAGTATATGAGTGAGGTTCGGGTGTGGGGCCTGATCTGCCCGGGCCGTACGGAAGAGATCGGCCGGGTACGGCGCTGGACCCGCGACATCCTCACCGACCACCCGAGCGCGGACGACGAGGTGGTGATCGTGAGCGAGCTGGGCACGAACGCACTCCTGTACACGGCCAGCGGCCAGGAGAACGGGGTCTTCCAGGTCGCCCTGGCCCTCTCCGACCATGTGCTCGCGGTGTCGGTCGCGGACGCCGGCGACAGCGCCACGATCCCCCGGATCGCCTCCGCGGACGCGGCGGCGGTGCACGGCCGGGGCCTCAGCATGGTCAGCACCCTCGCGAACCACATCGCCATCCACGACACCGGCCACGGGCACACCGTCACCGCCGAACTGACGACGGCCCGCCCCGGAGGCCACCCGTAATGACCGGCCTACTGGCGCGAGTCCATGCCATCGACCGGGGACCACACTCGCTGGCTCGCCTCCCACAAGGCTGCGACTCCACGCCCGGCGATCCGCTGGCTCCACGACCGCGCCCAGGACGTGACCGACCAGCTCGACGAGGTACGGGGCGGAGGCGCGGGTGCTGATCGTGAAGGCGATCGACGCCCTGGGCTGAGTGCGTCCGTACGGCCCGCGCGAGGGCAGCCGCCCTGATCGTGGCGGCTGTCCACGCGTCGCACGCTGCATCATCCTGCGGGCGGCCCTGCAGCCTTGTGCCAGCCGACGATCTTCCGTTCGTCCGGTGGCCTCGCCATCGTTGTGGCGGAAGCGGAACGTCAGTCCCGCCGGGTCCGCCGGGTCCGGGGGCGCGGTTCCGTGACGGATCTGGCGGGCGCCTCGCCGGTGCCGGTCAGGCTGACAGAGGAGGCAGTGTGCAGCAGGTCAGAAGCCGTCGATGGGCCGATGCGGTCGGCCCGCTCGACGAGGGGGCCGAGGGGCAGGTCTTCGACGGTGTGGCGCCGATCGCCGCCACGCAGGTCGTCGCCACGGTCGCCGCCGCGGTGGTCGTCGCCTACGCGGCCGGCGCCATCATCGGCGAGTCCCAGCCGGTACTCGAATGACCCGCGTCCCGCGGGGGGCGGCCATGAGCGTCGCCGGGTGCCCCGCCGCGCCGGTCACGGTGCGGGAACTGGCCGAGACCGAGCCCGGGTTCATCGCCGCGGCCGTCGCCCCGATCGCCGCCGCCTTCGTCGTCGTGGCGGAGTTCGGGAACGGGCTGGGGGCCGGATACGCCTCCCATGTGATCGCCGGCAGCGAGGAACGGCCGCTCTGAGCCGGTTCTTCCACCATCGGCGGACATGCCCGCCGACAGTGGGCTTTTCCTCATCATCGAACACCTCAGGAGAACACCATGAGCGTTTCCGTGTGCCCTGTCGCGCCGGTCACGACGTGCGAGCTGTCTGAGACCGACCCCGGGTACGCCGCCACGGCGGTCGCCCCGGTCGCGGCCACCCCCGTGGTGGTGGCCGTGGCGGCGTTCGGCGCGGGCGCCGCGTTCGGCGTGGCCGTCACCGCCGCGATCGGCGAGACCCAGCCGGTCCTCGAATAGCCCCCCGAATCCAGCACATCCCACGAGATCACGAGATTCACGAGATTCACGAGACCAGGAGATCAATGTGAGCGACGTTTCCTTTCTGCACCGGCCCGGTGCACTCACCGACATCGGGATCGAGGACGCGAAGGGCCGTTTCGTCACCGCCCATGCGCCTGTCATGGCCACGCCAGCTGTCGCGGCGGGGGTGATCATCGGCATGGCGCTGGTGAACGCGTTCGTGGCCGGCCGGGACGGCGGACCGCTGGAGCCGTCGGTGCCGGAGATCGTCCTCGGCTGACGAAGCCGTCCACCGCCGGCCGGGACGCCGGACCGGTCAGCCTGGTGCCGTACGCCTGACGGTCGGTAAGTCCGGTGCCGTACGTCCGGCAGTCGGCCAGCCCGGTGCCGTACCTCCGACGGTCGGTCAGCCCGGTGCCGTACGTCCGACAGCAGGCCAGTCCGGCACCGTACGTCCGCCAGCTGGCCGCCGGCGCCTCGCATCGGAGCGATTCCGTACCCGGGCAGCTCCCACGCTGAACCGGTCCCCACCGCCGGGCCCCCCGGCGGTGGGGACCGCCCGCCCGACGGCCAGCAACCCGACTTCCGCCCAGGAGACCCCTCCATGCCCTCTCCCCTCGCCACGCTGAGACGATCGAAGCCCACGGCCAGAGCGGTCCTGTCCGCCCTCAGCGGCCCCCTGCCCCTCTCCCGCGCCCAGGCCATGGGCGCCTCCGAGCGGCTGTCCGCGGTGACCTCCCTGCTGTCCAGCCTGGAACACCTCACCACCCGGCGGCAGAACCGGCCCGGCGGGCTGAACGACTGGGCGATCGCCAAGCACGGCCACGCCCGGCACGGCAGGCCGCTGCGGAGACTGCTCGACGCCGTCGGCGACGAGCGGACCACCCTGGCCCTGCACAGCGCCCGGGTGACCGCGAGCGCCGCGCTCCTCCTGCCCGGCGACGGCCGCTGGCGCGGAGCGGCCAATCTCTTCCTCGGAGTCAGCGGCGCCCTGCTCTACCCGACCCATCGCTACGGCACCGACGGCTCCGACCAGGCGTCCGGTCTGGTGCAGACCGCGACCGGACTCGCCCGGCTCGCGCCCTCGCCACAGGCTCAGGACGCCCTGATGTGGTACGTGGCGCTCCAGTCCAATCTGTCGTACCTGGTGTCCGGCTGGATCAAACTCCTCGGCCGTGACTGGCGCACCGGCGCGGCCCTGACCGGCGTCATGCGCACCAGGACCTACGGACACGAGCACATCTGGCGGCTGACCCGGCGGCACCCCCGCTCCGCGCGGGCCGTCGCACACGGCGTGCTGGCCCTGGAGTGCCTCTTCCCCGTGCTCTACCTCAAGGGCGGCCGGCTGACCCGCCCGGTGCTCGGCAGCGTCGCCGCGTTCCACGTCGCGAACGGCTTCGTCATGGGGCTCGGCAGATTCGTCCCCGCCTTCGCCGCCATGCACCCGATGGTCGCCTACACCAGCACACCCCGCAGCCACCCCGCCGTCGCCGGACGGGACGACCGCATGCCGGGAACCCTGGGCCTGCTGTTCGCCGGCGCCGCGGTCACGGCCGCGGCGCTCGCCGTCCACCGCCGGCTGCGTACCACCGACCATCCGTACGGCGGCACCGTCACCACCCGGCACGGCAACGAACTGAGCCACGACGGCACGGTCACCGGGCAGGACGCCGCCGGCCCGGCGGTGGTCTTCGTCCACGGCCTCGGCGCCCTGCCCGCGCACTTCAGCTGGTACACCCGCGCCCTCAACGCGAACGGACGGCAGTGGCTGGCCTACAGCCGGGCCGGTTACGGCCCGAGCAGACGCCGCGCGGAGACCGGGCACCACCTGGACGAGTCGGTCGACGACCTGGTCGATCTGATCGGGGCGGCCGTCCCCCGGGGACGGCAGGTGACCCTGGTCGGGCACTCCCTGGGCGGCGAGATCTCCCGCCGGGCGGCGGCACGGCTCGGCGCACGGGTGCATTCCGTCGTCTACGTCGACAGCTCCCACCCCGAGCAGCTCAACCGCTCCGGCCAGCAGGGCAGAAACGCCCAGCACGTCGAAGAGATGATCCGTATGACCTCCGTCAGCCTGCGGATGGGACTCGGGTTCCTGATGCAGACCCCCGAGTGGGTGATGAACCTGCCCGCCACGGTGCGGGGCAGAGCGATGGCCGAGTACGCCGATCCCCGGGTGTGGACCGCCGCCCTGCGCGAATGGCGGTCGGCGGAACGGGACTTCCGCTCCTTCGACGGGCCGCTCGACCCCCTGGACGCCCACGCCCTGGTGCTCTCCGCCCAGCACACCGTGGACCGCGACCCCGAGCATCTGCTGATGCACCGGGACCTCGCCGACGCGCATCTGCCCGGACGGACCGTCCGCACCGCCGTCATCGAGGGCGCCGACCACGACGGCATCCTCACCGACCCCCAGTTCGCCGGGGAGGCGGTCCGCCGCATCCTGGCCTTCCTCGACGACACCACCGCCCCGGCCGCGGCCGGACAGCACCCCGCCCCTGCCGAGCAGGAGGCCCGGTGAACGCCACACGTCTCGCGAAGCCCGCCCGCGAGGTGCTCGCCCGGCACCTCGGCGGGACGGGCGGCGCCGTCCGCCTGCTCGCCGGCCTCGCCCTGCTGGGCACCGTCTGCTCCCAGCACCCCCATCCGTCGTTCACCCGCGTCATCCGGCTCGACCCGTTCTCCACGCTCTTCCCCAACTGGCGCTTCTTCGCCCCCACCCCGGCCCAGCACGATCTGCAGTTCTACTGCAGGACCCTCGACGAGGCGGGCGAGACCTCCGAATGGGCGCCCGTGGAGGTCATCGCAGGACGCAAGGCCCACCAGATCCTCTGGTTCCCCGAGCGCCGCACGGAGAAGGCCGTCTTCGACCTGGGCACCGAGGTGATGCGCCACCTCGACAAGGGCTTCCGGACCGCCCGCGGCCTGCCCGGCTACCGCATCCTCTGCGCCTACTTCCGGGCCGGGATCGAGCGCTCGGGCGCCACCGGCGTCAAGGGCTTCCAGTTCACGCTCGTCCGCAACGCGGGCTACGACGACACCGAAGAGCCCGAGATCATCTTCGTCTCCCCCTACACGCCGATGCGCACCCCGTCCGCCCCGGCGGCAGAAAGCGAGCACGTGTGAGCACCGCGACCACCACCCCCGGGATCGAGGACATCGGGTACGGCAGGGCCTTCGCCGACTTCTACGACCGGCTCTTCCCCCAGGACGGCGCAGCCGACCGTACGGCCGACACACTGGCCGCCTGGCATCCCGGCGGACGCGCCCTCGAACTCGGCGTGGGCACCGGACGCATCGCCCTCCCGGTCGCCCGCCGCACCGGCGAAGTCGTCGGCGTGGACTCCTCACCGGAGATGCTCCAGCGGCTCCGCGCCGCCGTCGACGGATCGGGCGCCGCCGTCACCCCCGTACACGGCGACATCCGCACCTACGCCGACGGCTCCCGCTACGGACTGGTCTACTGCGTGTGCGGCACCCTGTCCCTGCTGCTCGACCCCGCGGCGCAGCGCGCGGCCATCGCCCAGGCCGCCCGCCATCTGGCGCCCGGGGGCACGCTGGCCGTGGAGACCCATAACCCGGGCCTCGTCCACACCCTGCACGAAGGGCGTGCCCGCGCCTCGTTCTTCGTGCCCTACCCGGAACCCGGAACCGGGCTCCAGACCTACTCCACGCTGCTCCCCGAGCAGAGTGTCTGGCACACCTCCCATCTGTGGCACGAGGCCGGCGGCGTCCGGATCGGGACCGAGACCACCCGGCTCACCACGCCGGAGGACATCGACGCCTACGCGGCCGACGCCGGGCTCGTGCTCGTGTCCCGGCAGGGCGACTGGACGGGCGCTCCCTTCGTCCGCGAGCACAGCCCCGTCCACATCAGCCGCTTCACCCGGTCCGCCGATCACCAGGAGCGGCCATGACCGCCGCCCCCGCGCCGCGCGGGCTCATCCGGGAGCTGACCCGCGCTCAGCGGCGGCTCCTGCTGGGCGGGGTGCTGCTGGGGATGGCGGGGGTGGTGTCCACCCTCGTACAGCCCCAGATCGTGTCCCGGCTGATCGCGGCGGCCGGGCAGCACCGGCCGGTCGCCGGCCTCATCACGCTCCTGGCGGTCCTCTTCCTGGCGGACGCCGCGCTCTCCTCGACCCAGGGCTATCTCATCGGCCGGGCCGGCGAGAACATCGTCCGCGACGCCCGGGTCCTGCTCGCGGGGAAGGTCCTCCGCGCCGACCTCGCGCATCTGAACGCCCAGCGGCAGGGCGATGTGCACACCCGGCTGGTGGGCGACACCGCGCTGATGAAGATCGCGCTCACCCAGAGCCTCGCGCAGATCATCCTCAACGGTCTGGTCGTGGTCGGCGGAACCGTGATGATGGCCCTGATCGACGTCTGGCTGCTGCTGCTGACCGTCGGCTGTCTCGGCGTCGCGAGCGCCGCCTCGGTGTGGCTGGCCCGCGGGCTGCGCAAGGCGGCCCTGGTGAACCGGGAGGACACCGGGGAGTTCGGCGCCGACCTCCAGCGGGTGCTGGCCGCCCTCCCCACCGTGAAGGCGGCGAGCGCCGAGGGCCGCGAGGAGAGCCGGCTCGCCAGGCTGGCGGACCAGGCCCGCAGATCCGGCAACCGGGTCACCGTCCTGAACGCGCTGCTGTCCCCGGTGCTGAACGTCGGCCTCCAGGCGTCCCTGGCCGCTGTGATGGGCGTCGGCATGGCCCGGGTGGCGACCGGCTCCCTCGGCGTGGCGGACTTCACGGCCTTCACGATGTACCTCTTCTACCTGGTGTCGCCGCTGGTCCTGGTGTTCATCTCGATCGGCGTCTACCAACAGGGCCGGGCCGCCGTCCAGCGGGTGGACGAGCTCGCCGGACTGCCGCAGGAGGACGACCCGGTTTTCGGGGACGGCTCCGCTCCCGGGGACGCCCCGGCCTCCGGAGACGGCTCCGCTCCCGGGGACGCCCCGGCCCCCGGGTACGGCTCCGGGATCCCCGCGCCGCGACCGGCGCCGGACGGCGGCCACCCGGCCGTGGAGTTCCGGGACGTCGGCTTCGGCTACGGCGACCGGCCCGTACTGGAAGGGGTCTCCTTCACCATTCCCCGCCGCGGACTCACCGCCCTGGTGGGCGTATCCGGCGCGGGCAAGACCACGGTCTTCCAGCTGATCGAGCGGTTCTACCGGCCCGGACACGGCGCCGTCGTCCTCGACGGCAAGGACATCGCGCATCTGTCGCCGGCCGAGATCCGCGGTCGCGTCGGCTACGTCCAGCAGGACAGCGCCGCGATGCGCGGCACCCTCCGGGAGAACATCGTCTACGCCGCGCCGGACGCCGCCGACGCGGACATCGCGGAGGCCGTCGAACTCGCCGGGCTCGCCGACGTGGTCGCCGCACTTCCCGACGGTCTCGACACCCGCCTCGGCGACCAGGGCATCGGACTCTCCGGCGGACAGCGGCAGCGGCTCTGCGTGGCCCGCGCCCTGCTCCAGAAACCCGCGGTGATCCTCCTCGACGAGGCCACCGCGCATCTGGACTCCGACGCGGAGGCGGCGCTCCGCGACAGCCTGCGGCGCATCGCCCGCCGGTGCGCGGTCGTCGCGATAGCCCACCGCATCTCCACCGTGGTCGAGGCCGACCGCATCGTGGTCCTGGACGCCGGGCGGGTACGCGCCGTCGGAACGCATCAGCAGCTCCTCCAGAACGACGGTCTCTACCGGCGGCTGGCGACGGCGCAGTTCGCCGACAACGCCCTCGCCGGGTCCGCGGCCGGGTCCGCTGCCCGGCCTGCTGCCGCACCTTCTGCCGGGTCCGCTGCCGGACCTTCCGCCGGGCCCCCCGCCGGGGAGCCGTCCCCCGCCCCGTCAGCCCTCCCGACCGCAGGAGCAGCCCGATGACCCGCGCCCTTCCCGACAGCGACAGCGACAGCGACAGCGACAGAGCCCGCACCCGCCCCGCCCGTACCCCCGCGGGTGCGGCGCCGGCGGTCAACGGATGGCAGTGACATGACCGCAGACCCCCCTGTCCACGGGCAGGAGCACCGCCGATGAGCGATATCGACGCGGCCGTCGTCGGCAGCGGCCCCAACGGGCTCGCCGCCGCCGTCGCCATGGCCCGCGCGGGACTGCGCGTCGCGGTGTACGAGGCCGCCGACACGATCGGCGGCGGACTGCGCGGCGCCGCCCTGTTCGACTCCGACGTGATCCATGACATCTGCGCGGCGGTACACCCGCTGGCGGTCTCCTCCCCGTTCTTCCGGGAGTTCGGCCTCGCCGCGCGCGGCGTGCGCATGCTGCGCCCGGAGATCAGCTACGCACACCCCCTCGACGGCGGGCGGGCCGCCTTGGCCTGGCACGATCTCGACGCCGCCTGCGCCGGTCTCGGCCCGGACGGGCCGCGCTGGCGCCGGCTGATGGAACCCCTGCTGGCGCACGGCGACGCCATGGTCGATCTGCTCCTGTCCGACCTGCGCGGACCGTCCGGACTCCGGGCCGCCCCCGCGCTGCTGAGCCGGGTGCTGCTCCACGGCACCCGCCTCGGCCCGCGCTCCTTCCAGGGGGAGGAGGCGCGCGCGCTGCTCGCCGGCGCCGCCGCGCACATGATCGGCCCGCTGCCGTCGCTGCCCGGTGCGGCCGTCGGACTGCTGCTGGCCCAGCTCGCCCACGGCCCCGGCTGGCCGCTGCCACGCGGCGGCAGCCGGAGCATCGCCGAGGCCATGGCCGCCGACATCCGGGCGCACGGCGGCACGCTGCACACCGGTCAGGAGATCACCGACCTGCGCCGGCTGGACGGGGTACGGGCCGTGCTGCTGGACACCTCGCCCACCGCCCTGCTGACCCTCGCCGGGGACCGGCTCCCCCCGGGCTACGCCCGCCGGCTGGCCCGCTATCGATACGGTCCGGCCGTCGGCAAGGCGGACTTCCTGGTGTCCGAGCCGATCCCCTGGTCGGCCCCGGGCGTCGGCCGGGCGGGCACCGTGCACCTCGGCGGAACCGCGGCGGAGATCTTCCGCCGGGAATCGGCCAACGCCCGCGGACAGGCGAGCGACCGGCCCTTCGTCCTGGTGGTGGATCCGGCGGTAGCCGACCCCGAACGGGCCCGCGGCGGTCGCCGCCCCGTGTGGGCCTACGCCCATCTGCCGCACGGCGACGCACGGGACCCGCTGCCCGTCATCCGGGCGGCGATCGAGCGGTACGCGCCGGGATTCACCGACACCGTGATCGCCGAGCGAGGTCTGTCCGGAGCGGCCTACGCCCAGTACAACCCCAACTACGTCGGCGGGGACATCGCGACCGGGGCGATCAGCGTGCGGCAGTCCGTGTTCCGGCCCGTCGCCCAGTGGGACCCCTACCGCACCCCGCTGCCCGGCGTCTATCTCTGCTCGGCCGCGACCCCGCCGGGACCCGGTGTGCACGGCATGTGCGGCCTGCTGGCCGCCCGGTCGGCGCTGCGCCGGGAGTTCGGTCTGCCGCTGCCGGCCCTGGGGCGGACCGTCGCCGAAGGGAACGAAGTGAGCGAAGTGAGCGAGAGCTGACCGGCGCGGCCCGAGAAGCCGGAAGGGCCGCCGTCGCCTCGCGGTACTCGGCCGCCGCGAGCACCCCCGCGCTCACACCCACCCCCGCTCGCGGGCCAGCAGCGCCGCCTGCGCCCGGTTGCGGGCGCCCAGCAGACGCAGCAGATCGGAGATGTGCCGCCGATAGGTGCGCAGCGACATCCCGGCCTGCCGCGCGCCCGTCTCGTCCTTGCTCACGGCGCACATGGCGGTCAGCACCAGCTGCTGGGTGTCCGTGAGCCGGGCGGCCTCCCCACTGTCCGGGGCCGTCGGTCCGGCGAAGTCCGCCGCGGCGGCCCACAGCCGTTCGAAGAGGCCCACAAGGCTGTTCACCAGGCCGTCCTCCTCAGTGCACAGCGCGCCCCGGCCGGTGTCGCGGGCGTCGATGGGCACCAGGGCGGTGCGGCGGTCATAGACGAGGATCAGCTCGGACAGCTCGTCCGCGACCCTGATCCGTGCGCCGCCCGCGTGCAGCTCCCGCAGATACTCCAGGGTCGCCGGGTCCTCAAGAGCCCTGGCGCGCACGAGGCTGCGGATGCTCACCCCGCGGCTGAGGCAGCGGAGGTCGAGATGCCGGGCGTGCGCGATGTTCTCCGGCGACAGGGCGTCGTAGGGCTCGGCCGCCAGCACCTCCGACCGGGTGGTGAAGGCCAGTTGGTCGATATGGGCGCGCACCTCCCGGAGGTCTTCCAGCCGGCGCAGGGCCGCGCCCCCGCCGAGGGGAGAGGGCTCCTCCCGCGGGCCCGGCCGGTCGCGTTGCAGCGACCACAGAATGGGCCGGGTGTCGACGAGCTGACGCACCGTCCGGTGCGCCGAGTCCAGCTGCTTCTCCGCCAGGCGCGGCACGGCGACGCCGGGATCCGTCGCCCAGGTGCTCTCGTCGTCCCCGTGCAGCAGCCAGAGCTCCCGCAGCCGTCTGATCGCCCGGCCGGCGCCGTCCTGATCGGGTGGGAACACCGCAGGGGCCTGGTCCGCGGGCGTTCCCGGATTCCGCAGAAAGTGACGGTAGACGTCCTCCTCGGCGCTGGTCAGGCCGAGTACGGACATGCTGTGAGTGTCCATGTCATCTCCCCGAGTGCTCGATCCCGTAAGAGTGGTGTGACCACGGACACAAGCTAGCCGGGCGCTCGCGGCGCCGAGTCTCACAGGAGTCTCACATCGGCGTGAGCCTCCGGCTTCTTCTCGCCGTGACGATCGGTCAATAAGGTGATCGCCGTGGGCTGCAACGGAGCGTTCGTGGAGCGTGGCAGGGGGTTCGATGGCTGATACGCCGGCGGCCGGGTCTTCACCGCGGCTGACGCCGGGCGTGCTGCGGGCGGCGGTCGTCAGGCATCGCCTGGTCAATCTGACCGGACCGCTGGGCAGCGGGAAGTCCTGGCTGGTGTCGCGGCTGCCGTCCGCGTCCGTGCTGGATCTGTCCCGGCCCGGCGCCGCGGACGCGGTGTCGGCCGCGCTCGGCGAGCACACCGGGCGACCGCTGGTCCTCGACGGCGCGGACGGTCCGGCGGCCCTCTCCGCGCTGGAGGGCGTACGGTCCTCACACCGGGCGGACGGCAGGCCGCTGCTGCTGGTGAGCCGACGGTCGTTGCTGGCCCACCCGGAGTGGACCCTGTCGGGGGCCGTGGTCCTCGGGGTCCTCCCATGGCAGGACGAGCGGATCAGACGCCTGACGGCGGACGCCCAGCTGAGGGACGCGCGGGGCCAGGAGCTGGTCGTCCGTCTCGCGGGGGGAAATCCGCTGATCGCCGGCGCGGCCTGCCGGGCCCTGCACGCGGGCGCCTCGCCGGACGCCCCCGGAGCGGTGGCCGACCAGGTCGCCCGGGAGATCGTCGAACGGCTCTCCCGTGAGCAGCCGGCGCACCGGTGGCAGCCCGCGCTGGAGCGGCTGGCCGTCATCTGGTCGGGGGACAAGGAGCTGCTGGAAGCCGACCGGGAGCTCTTCGACGCCCTCGGCCGGCTCAGCCTCGTGACCTCGACGGAACTCGGGCTCACCGTCCTCGAACCGTTCCGCAGCGTGCTCGAACGGGCCTGTCGCTGGCGGCAGCCGGTCGCCCACGGCGACTCACGGGCCCGGGCGCTCGCGTACCGGAAGAGACAGCTGACCGGGGAGAGAGCCGTCACCCGCCGGAGCCGGCTCGCCGAGGGGGCCATGGCCCTCAGCGGCGACGAGACGTTACGCGAGATCCTGTTCCCCGCGAGCCCGCCGACGGGCGTGATCCAGGCCGCGACCCGGGGGGACGCCGACGCCGTCGGCGGGCTGATGCATCAGTGGGCCCGGCAGGGGGGAATGGACACCCGGCGGACGGACCGTCTGGTGGAGCAGTGGCTGTGCGACGACCCCGACGGCTTCCAGCTGGCCCGGGACGGCGACGGCCGGCCCGTGGGTCTCGTCGGCGTGCTCCGGGTCGCCGAGCACACCGTGAGCAGCGTGGAGCCGCTGCTCCAGCAGCACACCGACCGGCTGCTGGAGCGGCGGCGGACGGGGGGCCTGCTCCTCGGGGCCGCCTACTGCCCCGACCGGGGCCTGCACGCCCGTCTGCTGCGCGACCTGCTGCACCGGGTCATGGCCGGCAACCTCCTGCTGACGGTCTCCACGCCGACCCCGCGCTACCAGCGGCTGCTGTCCGCCCTGCGGTTCCAGCGGCACGGCACCACCGCCGACGACGTCTACCGGTGCGGCCGGAAACCCGAGATCTACAGCCAGGACTTCGGCCATGACGCGATAACCGAATGGGCGGGGCGGTTCGCTCTCGAACCGGGCGCGGACGGCTCCCGGCGGCCCACCGGCCGGGAGGTGGGCCAGGCCCTCGCCCGCATCGGCGACACCGCTCGGCTGGCGCACAGCCCGCTGCTGCGAACCGCTCGCACGGCGACCGTGACGGACCTCCAGGAGTGGTTGCGGGACGCGGTGCGCACCCTGGCGGACAGCGACGTACCGGAGGACGCCGAGGCCGGATGGATCCTGCTGCACTACTACCTCGGCCGGCCGCAGACCCATCAGCAGCTCGCCCGCAGGCTCCATATGAGCCGGGCCACCTACTTCCGCCGGCTCCGGCACGGCCTGGACGTTCTCGGACGCCGGCTGCCGGCGGACTGAGGCGGCGGACTGAGGCGGGGGACTGAGGCGGCGGACTGAGGCGGGGGACTGAGGCGGCGGACTGAGGCGGCGGGTGCGGCCCGCCGTCACGCCTCCAGCCAGGAGCGCCGGTCGCGGGCCACGGCGAAGATCTGTTCGGTACGGGCGGGGGTGAGGACGCCGGTCAGCGGGCCCAGGGCCGCTATCTCGCGGTCCCGGCAGACATGGACGTCCCGCTGGGCGGCGGCGACTTCGAGGGCGGTGACGCCCACGAAGACCAGGACCGGCTGGACGGGGACGGCGAAGCCGCAGAAGCGCTCCAGGACTCCGCGGACCCGCTGGGCCTCGGCGCGGCTCTTCGCCGGATAGGGGCGGGGCATGCCGTGGTCGATCCTCGCCGTCTCGTCCCCGACCCAGACCGACCGGCGGTCGTGGTGCTTGGTGTTGACGGAGAACACCCCGCCGGGGCCGATCAGAAGGTGGTCGACGTCCACATCGCGCGGCAGCGGCACCGAGTGCAGCACCCGCCAGCCGTAGCGGGTCAGCCGGTTCAGCTCGGCCCCCACCCGGCGTTCGCCGGCCAGTCCCTTCCGCCAGGAGTCCCACTCCGACTCCCGGCGGAGCAGCCGGGTGACGACCCGCTCCAGCAGCCCCGGGCCGGACTCGGCGAGCAGGGCGCGGATCGCCGCGCCGGGTCGCCGGGAGAGCAGATCGTCCTCCGGGGTCAGCGGGGGGAGCGCCCAGGGCGCGGGGTCCGCCGTGCCACGGGCGGCGGCGGTGTGCCGGGCCAGCGCGTCGAGCACCGCGTCACGGTAGCCCGGGTGCAGCAGGGTCACCTCGCCCGTGGCGCGGTCGGCCCAGGCGACCGATGTGCCGTCCCGCAGATTCACATAGAGACGGTCGTGCCCGTAACGCTTCCATGAGGCGACCCTCAGCCCGTCCACCGCATCCCCCTGAGCCACACCGCATCCCTTCCGCGACACAGGGATGGTCCCGCCGGGGCCGCGGGGGCACAAGGCCGTGTCTTCAAAGGCCGTGTCTTCAAAGGGGACCCGCGCCGCCCTTCGATCACCGGGGGAGAGGCACACTGAACGCATGTGCCGCAGTATCAAGACCCTTCGCCCGCCCGTACTGCCCGAAGAGGCCACCGAGGACGATGTCCGGGCCGCCGCGTTGCAGTACGTACGCAAGGTGTCCGGCTTCCGGGCGCCCGCCGCGCACAACCGGGAGGTGTTCGACCAGGCCGTGAACGACATCGCCGACGCGACCCGCAGACTTCTCGACGGTCTGGAGATCCGGGGCGCGGCCCGCCGGGCCCCGGAGGGCGACCGAGCAGGCTAGGCCGTTTCTGATGGATCAGGAAACGGGGGCCGCTTCCGGGACCGGCGCCGCCGGTCCCGGAGCGGGTACGGCACCGGCTCGCGCCGCCGCTGCCGGGCGGCGCATCACGAAGGTCGCCACCGCGCCCGCGGCGAACAGCGCCAGCACGGAGACCGCCGCGCCGACCCAGCTCGCGCCCAGCCACCGCCCGCCGAAGTAGCCGAGGCCCACGCTGTAGCCGGCCCATGCCACGCCCGCCAGCGCCGACCAGGGCAGGAATTCCCGCGTCTTGCGCTGTGCCGCGCCCGCGCCCAGGGAGACCACGGAGCGTCCGGCGGGGGCGAAGCGGGCGATCACCACCAGGGCGCCGCCGCCACGGCTGAGCGCCGTGCCGAGGCGGGCCTGCGCCGTTCTCAGCCTGCGGGATTTGGCCATCGCGCGGTCGAAGCGGTCTCCGCCGCGCCGGGCCAGCCGGTACGCCACCAGATCGCCGAGTACGGACGCGGTGGCCGCGCACAGCGCCAGCACCAGGAGCGAGGGGACTTCCCGGGGCACCTGATCGGCCGCGCCCGCGACCGAGGTCGCCGTGGTCGAGCCCGCCGCCGCAGCGGTCGCCGCCGTGATCACCAGGACCCCGCTCGGCAGCACCGGCAGAAAGACGTCGAGGAGCACGGAGAGGGCGACCACCGCATAGATCCAGGGGCTGCTGGTCAGCGACACCAGACTCTCCAGCACCTTCGGCTCTCCCCGTTGTGTGGTCGTGCCGCGACGTGCAAGGCAGTCGGTTGTGGCGGCACTAACAGCTGTACAGCGTACGCCCGGGCACCGGTGATCGATCACCTGGGGCCGGTGATGTTGTGATCATCACTCTCTGCCCTAAATTGCCGCTTGATCAGCCCGTGATCGCGTAAGGCCGCTCTGCGGCAGCGGCCGGACCGGCCCGGGAAAAGGCCGGTGCCCGGACTTCCGAGGAGGTCCGGGCACCGGATGTGGGGGGAGGAGGGAGCAGGTCAGACCGAGATTCCCCGGGCCGACTCGCGCTCCTCGTCCGACGTGCGGTCCTTGTTCCGCGCCCCGGACGGCGAGATCAGCGTCAGGGCGCCCGGTCCGGTGAAGACCAGCAGCAGCATGCCCCAGCAGAAGAGCGCGGACAGTTCGCCGCCGTTCTCCATCGGGAACAGGCCGGCCGACTGGTGCTCCACGAAGTACGCGTACGCCATCGAGCCGGAGGAGACGAAGGCGGCGCTGCGGGTGCCGATGCCGAGCATCACCAGGCCGCCGCCGACGAACTGGATCACCGCCGCGTACCACCAGGGCCAGGTGCCGGCCGCGACGGTGCCGCCGCCGTGCGCGCCGCCGAGGACGCCGAAGAGGGAGGCCGCGCCGTGACAGGCGAAGAGCAGGCCCGTGACGATGCGGAACAGCCCGAGGGCATAGGGCTGGGACTGGTCGAGTTTCGCGGTCAGAGAGGTGTTGGACATGGGGAGACTCCTGTGTGTGGGGGACAGGGCACTGGCCGAAAATTAGGCTCCCTCGTTATTACTTGCAAGTTCAACATTCAATCCCGGAGGTTTTCTCATCGGAATCTCATACCGGGGTGGCTCCTGGGGGGCGTCTTCGCCCGGGTGCCGTCCGCCCGGCGGGCGTGCGGTGCCAGGGCGCGGCGGGGCGCGGCGGCGGCGCGGTGCAGCGCGGCCCCGTTCTCACCCGCCCGATCGCGGCGCCTCTCGGCGGCCGGCGGACGCTCCCCCCGCCGTCAGCTCCCGCTCATCCGTGATCACCAGCCGCGCCCGCCTCCCCTCCGCCGGGACGGTCTCCGAGAGCGGCTGAGGGAGCGGGACCGGCGCCGCCGCCTCCGCCTGCTCCAGCCGGAGCGCGGCCGACCGCCCCCGCAGCGTCAGCGTCATCAGCTGATTGCCGAACCACGGACCGCCTTGCCGCTCCCAGCGCACCGAGGACCTTCCCGTACGGCCATGGCGTGCCAGCAGCCGGCCCAGCAGCCGGCCGATCCGGCTCCAGCCGAAGCGGAAGCCCAGCTGGAGCACGCGCGGAATGGAGTTGTGCAACGGAGAACAGGTCAGCTGCCACACCCGGGCGTCCGGCCCGGCCGTGCCCCGCCAGCCGGGCTCGGCGACATACGCGTGGTGCACATCGCCCGAGAGCACACAGATCATGGACGGCCCGCCCTCCCCGGCGCCCGCCTCCGCGATCAGATCGGCCAGCTCCTCGAAGGAGCCGGGGAAGGCCGACCAGTGCTCCAGATCGAAGCGTCTTCGCATCCGCTCGCCCAGCCGCGCCCAGCGCGCGCCGCGCTCTCCCCGGCAGAGCGCCGCGTTCCAGCTCTCCGCGTCATGGATCAGCGGGGGCAGCAGCCAGGGCAGGGAGGCGCCGATGAGGAGATGGTCGTACGAGCCCCGGGCCTCCAGCGCCTGGGTGCGCAGCCACCCGGCCTCCCCGGCGTCCAGCATCGCCCGGCGCCGCTCGTCGAGTACCCGGGCGGAGCGCGTGTCGACCATCAGCAGCCGGGTCCGGCCGAAGTCGCGGCGGTAGCTCCAGCGGGCGGTCGCCAGATCCGCGTCCGCCCGCAGCGCGAAGTCGCGCAGCGCGCCGGTGCCGTCCGGGGACTCGCGCACGGCGGCGTAGAGCTCGTCCTTCTCCAGCTCGGCGAGGGAGAGATTGCCGATGTGCTGGTAGACCCAGTACGACATCAGCCCGCCCACCACCCGCTCCCGCCACCAGGGCCGGGTGCGCATGCCGGCCACCCAGGCCGCACTGGTGTTCCAGTCGTCAATCACGTCGTGATCGTCAAAAATCAGACAACTCGGGACGGTGGAGAGCAGCCAGCGCACCTCGGGGTCGAGCCAGGACTCCTCGTACAGCCTGGTGTACTCCTCGTAGTCGGCCACCTGCGGGCCGGGCGGCCGGTCCAGATCGCGGCGCTCGGCGAGCCAGGCCCGGGTGGCCTTCGAGGTCTCGTCCGCGTACACCTGATCGCCGAGCAGCAGCAGGACATCGGGGCGCACCTCGTCCGGGTCGGCGGCGAGGCGACCCGCGAGGGTGTCCAGCGCGTCCGGGCCGACCGGGTCGTGCTCGCCGACGGGCTTGGCCGACCAGCGGCAGGAGCCGAAGGCGACCGTGACGCCGTCCGAGGGCACGGCGGGGGCGCTGATGACCGACGGCGGGAAGCGGGAGCCGGGCGGCGGCCAGACCCGCTCGCCGTCCAGGAACACCTCGTACGCCGTGGTCGTGCCGGGGGTCAGCCCGGTCACCGGCACCAGCGCGTAATGATGGTCCGCGATACGGAAGGCGGGCGCCGCGCCGCCCGCGCCGTCGGCGCACCGGACCTCGGCCGTGCACGGCCGGTCGGTCTCGACCCAGACGGTCGCGGCGTCCCCCGTCTCCCAGTCGACGAACCGCAGCAGCGGTCCCAGCCGAAGCCCTGCCGTCGCGGCCATGTCCCGTCCTCCTCCGTCGTCTCGTACGGTACGGAACGACGGAACGACAGAGGGGCGCGGGCCGGTTCCGTGCGGCGTGCCGGGTGGCGTGGATACGCCATCCGGAGTCGGGCGATCGGTCAGCAGCCGTTGAGCACGGACTGGAGCGCGCTCTTCTCCGCCGAGTCGACCGTCAGGCCGTAATGGTGCTTCACCTGCACCCACATCCGGGTGTAGACGCAGTGGTACGAGGAGAGCGGCGGCAGCCACTCGCCCGGGTCCTTGTCGCCCTTGGCCTGATTGACGTTGTCGGTGACGGCGATCAGCTGCGGGCGGGCCAGATCGTTGGCGAACGCCTGCCGCTGCGGGGTGGTCCAGCTGTTCGCCCCCGAACGCCACGCCTCCGCCAGCGGCACCATGTGGTCGATGTCCACATCCGAGGCGGCGTACCAGGTCGCGCCGTCGTACTCGGAGAACCAGCTGCCGCTGACCGCCGCGCAGCTCGCGTTCTGCACGACGTTGACGCCGTCGCGCTTGAGGACGACCTCACGGGTGTTGCAGGTCCCTCCCTGGGAGCTCCAGTGCGGGAACAGATCGCGGCTGTAGCCGCTGGAGGAGCCCTCGGCCCGCACGGTGAGCTGGGCGAGATAGCCGCGTGCGACGGACGCGCTGACCGGAGTGGGCGGCGCGGCCTGCGCGGCGGGCGCGGTGGCGAGCAGACCGGTGAGGGCGAGCGCGGCGGTGGCGGCGAGGGCGGCGACACGGCGTCCGATGCCGCCGGTACGGCTGGTGCGGTGCTGGCGGGGCGCGTTGCTGCCGGGCATGGGGACTCCTCCGGAGTGCGGGGATGCGGCCATCGGGCATGGCGGGCCGGCGCCGCGATTCCGTGAGGCGGTCGCCGGCTAACAGGGTGTCGGCATGGACACGACAAGGCAAGTGTTCTGATGGAGCGACATATTCCAGTGGGTGTTCGAGGGTTGGGGGGTGGGCACAGGTGAGGGCGCGAACGGCGGACGACGGCTCGGCTCGGCTCGCTGAGGGCGGGCGACGGGCGGGCGAAGGGCGGCCGGACCCGCGTAGGGTTGCCGGGTGCTGCTGACGGTCGATGTCACATTCGGGGTGGTCCTGGCCGTACTGCTCGTCGTCGCGGCGACAGTGGTCGCGGTCGCGCATCTGGGACGGGCCAGGGACACCGTGATCGCGGGCGTCCGGGCCGCCGCCCAGCTCGCCGCCGTCTCCCTGGTCATCGGCTGGGTGGTCGGCTCGCTGCCGCTGCTCCTCGCGTTCGTGCTGCTGATGTACTCCGTCGCCGTACGCACCGCGGGCCGCCGGATCACCCCCAACCGGACCTGGTGGTGGGCCGGGGCCCCCATCGCCGCCGGCGTCTTCCCCGTCGTGGCCGTCCTGCTGCTCACCGGGCTCGTACCGCTGAAGGGGATCGCGCTCATCCCCGTCGCCGGAATCCTCATCGGCGGCGCCCTCACCGCGACCGTCCTCGCCGGACGGCGTGCCCTGGACGAGCTGAAGCTGCGCCACGGCGAGGTGGAGGCGGGCATGGCGCTGGGGCTGCCCGACCGCGAGGCGCGGCTGGAGGTGGCGCGCGCTCCGGCGGCGGACGCGCTGATCCCGGGCCTCGATCAGACCCGGACCGTGGGGCTGGTCACACTGCCCGGAGCGTTCGTCGGCATGCTCCTCGGCGGGGCGTCGCCGCTGCTGGCCGGGGCGGTGCAGCTGTTCGTCCTGGTAGGGCTGATGGCGGTGCAGGCGGTGGCGGCGGCGGTCGCCCTGGAGCTGGTGGCGCGGGGGAGGCTGCACCGCGCGGAGTGACGGGAGCGGACCGGGGAGCCGGCGGCGGGTGCCGTACCCTGGACGGAGCAGAAGGGGAGTAGCTCTTCGCCGGACCGTCGACATACTGCTGGGCCCTGTGCCCGGCCGGCGCCCGGAGGCGGACCGTACGGCCCGCCAGCGAGACCTTCGGCCGCAGTGTTCCATTCGACGCTGCCGTGCCGAAGCGACCCCTTTTTTACGTATGGTCTCTCGGTTCGGGCAGCCCGACCGATTGAGGAATCCCACCCGTGATCAGCTTCACCGTCATGGCGGTCACCTTCGGCGTCGTCTTTCTCGCCGAGCTTCCCGACAAGACCGCGCTCGCCGGACTGATGCTCGGCACCCGCTACCGCGCGTCGTATGTCTTCGCCGGTGTCGCCGCCGCCTTCGCGGTCCATGTGGCGCTGGCGATCGCCGCGGGCAGCGTGCTGACCCTGCTGCCGCACCGGCTGGTGCAGGCGGTGGTCGGCCTGCTGTTCCTCGCGGGCGCGCTGATGCTGCTCCTGAAGAAGCACGACGACGACGGGGAGAGCATCAAGGACCCGGCCGACCAGTCCTTCTGGAAGGTCTCCGGGGCGGGGTTCATGCTGATCCTGGTCGCGGAGTTCGGCGATCTGACCCAGATCATGACGGCGAACCTGGCGGCGCGCTACGACGATCCGCTGTCGGTGGGGCTGGGGGCGGTGCTGGCGCTCTGGTCGGTGGCGGCGATCGGGATCCTGGGCGGGCGGACGCTGCTCAAGTACGTGCCGCTGAAGCTGATCACCAAGGTCGCGGCCGGGTTGATGCTGGCGCTGGCGGGGTTCAGTCTGTACGAGGCTGTCACGGGCTGATCTTGCGGGTGCGGGTGCGGGTGCGGGTGCGGGTGCGGGGCTTCGTGGCTGGGCGGGGGTGCTTGAGGGTGCGGGTGCGGGTGCTTC
>NZ_VCLA01000164.1:0-16107 GCF_009600885.1 Streptomyces jumonjinensis | reverse complement strand
GTCCCGGCACCACCCCTGCGCGGCCCCCTCCCCTGAGACCCCTCAACCCGCCCGCCGCCGATCCCAGCAGAACCAGCCCGTCCGGCGTTTGAGGACGGACCCCGCACCTCGGGACCCCGCACACTCCGCCTCCGGCAAACCCAGCCCCTTGGGGGTCGGGGAGATTGAGGCGAGCAAAATCCAGCCTCTTGGGGGTCCCCCCGGACGAAGTCTGGGGGAGATTGAGGAGCGGGGAGCCAAATTCAGCCCCGCCGGCGATTGAGGCGCGGGGGTTCGGGGGCTGGCCCCCGACGAGGGCCCGACGCCGGGCAGGGGGCCCCTCCCGCCGTCGTCGTGCACAGGACCGTGCGGGGCGCTGGGGAGCGTGGGGTGGTCTACAGTGCTGCGGCGGTCACCCGGATCCAGCCCGGTTCCGCCTCCGTCACCGTGATGGCGCGCAGATCGTCCACATGCAGATCGGGTCCGAGCGAGCGGGCCCTCGGCCCCACGCCCACCACGGCCATGCCCGCCGCGCGGGCCGCCCTGATGCCGGCCTCGGAGTCCTCGAAGGCCACGCACTCCTCGGGAGCGAAGCCCAGCCCGGCCGCGCCCTTCAGAAAGCCCTCGGGGTCCGGCTTGCTCGCCCCCACGCACTCCGCGGTGATCCGGGTCGCCGGCTCCGGCAGCCCCGCCGCCGCCATCCGCGCCCGCGTCAGGGCGGCGTCCGCCGAGGTCACCAGCGCGTGCGGCAGCCGGGCGAGCGACGCCAGGAAGGCCGGGGCCCCGGGTATCGGCACGACCCCCTCGGTGTCCGCCGTCTCGCGGGCGAGCATCGCCGCGTTCTCCGCGTGGTTCTCGGCCATCGGCCGGTCCGGCAGCAGTTCCGCCATCGTGGCGTACCCCTGCCGCCCGTGGACGATGCTCATCACCGCCTCGGGGTCGAGCCCGTGCCCCTCGGCCCACTCCCGCCAGATCCGCGCCACCGCCGCGTCCGAGTCGACGAGGGTTCCGTCCATGTCGAGAAGAAGGGCCCGGACGGTCAGAGAGGTGCTGCTGGACATCGGCGTACTCCGTACTCCATAGCGGGGCGGCGGCGCCGCTGCGGCGCGACCGCGGGGAAAGCGCATTACGGCCCCGTCCGCCGGTCAGGGAGTACGGACGGGGCCGCTTTGTTTCATCACGATACAAAACGAGCCCCCAACCCGCCAATCCACCGCCCCCGCAGGCCATAACCGCGCATACGTCACACGATGGGAAGGACGCGCACCCGAGGAGATCGGCATGGCTCAGGAAGTACGCTCCACCCCCATGAGTCCGGCCCCCGGCGAGGGTCAGAACCGCCGGAGCGTCCTGGTCGCCATCGGTGCCCTGCTCCTCGGCATGCTGCTCGCCGCGCTCGACCAGACGATCGTCTCCACCGCCCTGCCCACCATCGTCAGCGAGCTGGGCGGCCTGGAACATCTCTCCTGGGTGGTCACCGCGTATCTGCTGGCCTCGACCGCGGCCACCCCGCTGTGGGGCAAGCTCGGCGACCAGTACGGCCGTAAGAAGCTCTTCCAGGCCGCGATCGTCATCTTCCTCATCGGCTCCGCGCTCTGCGGAGTCGCCCAGGACATGCCCCAGCTCATCGGCTTCCGGGCGCTCCAGGGGCTGGGCGGCGGCGGGCTGATGGTGCTGTCCATGGCGATCGTCGGCGATATCGTCCCGCCGCGCGAACGCGGCCGGTACCAGGGCCTGTTCGGCGGGGTCTTCGGCGCCAGCAGCGTCCTCGGGCCGCTGCTCGGCGGCTTCTTCACCGACAACCTCAGCTGGCGCTGGGTCTTCTACATCAACCTGCCCATCGGCGTCGTGGCGCTGATCGTCATCGCCGCCGTGCTGCACATCCCCGTACGCTCCACGCCGCACCGGATCGACTACCTCGGCACCTTCCTCATCGCCTCCGTCGCCACCTGTCTGGTGCTGGTCGCCTCCCTCGGCGGCACCACCTGGGCCTGGAGCTCGGCGCAGATCATCGGGCTCGCCGTACTCGGCATGGTGCTGCTGGCCCTCTTCATCCTGGTCGAGCGGCGGGCCGCCGAACCCGTGCTGCCGCTGGGGCTCTTCCGGATCCGTACCTTCACCCTCGTCTCCGTCATCAGCTTCATCGTCGGCTTCGCGATGTTCGGCACGATGACGTTTCTGCCGACGTTCCTCCAGGTCGTCCACGGCATCAGCCCCACCCTCTCCGGTGTGCACATGCTGCCGATGGTGGTGGGCATGCTGCTCGCCTCCACGGTGTCCGGGCAGCTCGTCAGCCGCACCGGCCGCTGGAAGGTGTTCCCGATCGCCGGCACCGGCGTCACCGCCATCGGACTGCTGCTGCTCCACCGGCTCACCGAAACCAGCTCCACCTGGCAGATCAGTCTGTATTTTTTTGTTTTTGGCAGCGGACTCGGCCTGGTCATGCAGGTGCTGGTGCTGGTGGTGCAGAACGCCGTCAGCTACGCGGACCTCGGCGTCGCCACCTCGGGCGCGACCTTCTTCCGCTCCATCGGGGCCTCGTTCGGCGTCGCCATCTTCGGCACGATCTTCTCCAACGGGCTGGGCAGCAGGCTCGACGAAGCGCTCCGGGGCCGGGCGGTGCCGCCCGGCGCGGACGCGGGGGCGCTGGCCGCCGATCCCCAGGGGATCCCGAAGCTGCCGCCGGATCTGCGGCAGCCGGTCATCCACGCCTTCTCCACGGCCATCACCAGCGTCTTCCTGTACGCGGTGCCGGTGGTGCTGGTGGCCTTCGTCGTCGCCTGGTTCCTCAAGGAGGACCGGCTCCGGGGCTCGGTCACCGCCCCCGACACCAGCCAGACCCTCGCCTCCAACCCGGTCGAGCGCTCCTCCCACGAGGAGTGCGCCCGCGCGCTGTCGGTGCTCGGCTCCCGCGAGGGCAGACGCGAGATCTACGAGAAGATCACCGCGAAGGCCGGATACGACATGCTGCCCGCGGCGAGCTGGCTGCTGCTGCGCATCCGCCGCCATGGGACGGTGGACCCGGGGCTGCTGGCCGGGAGCACCCCCGTACCGCTGCGGGTGATCACGGACGCCGCCCGGCAGCTGGAAGAGCGCGGTCTGGCCCGCCGGGAGGGGTTGCAGCTGCTGCTCACCGAGCCCGGGCTCCAGACCGCCGTACGGCTGGCCAAGGCGCGGGAGGAGTCGCTCGCCGAACTGCTGGGCGACTGGTGGGAACCGGACCGGCCCACCGACCTCGTACAGCTCGTGGAGGAGCTCAACGCGGAGCTCTGCGGCTCGGACGCGGAACGGCCGGAGGGGGCGGGGCCGCCGCGCGACCACCGGGCGCACTAGGGAGTTTCTTCAAACCAAGCGCGCCCGGGGGCCAGAAGCCGGGACTTCAGGGCCCGGGAGCTTATGGCCCCCGGCTCAGACGTCAGGACTTCGGCGGGACCGACTGGACCACCTCGAACGACCACAGCGTCGACCCGGTCGCCGCGGGCTTCGGCCGCTCGCCGCCCTCCCCCTGCGCGGGCGCGTGGGCGCCGCGCATCGAGCCCGCCATCCACGCCTCGAAATCCGACTCGCTGCGCCACTTTGTGTAGACCAAGTACTGATCGGTCCCCTCCAGGGGACGGAGCAGCTCGAACCCTTCGAAGCCGTCGGCGCTCTCCACCGCCTCGGCGCGGGCGGCGAAGCGCTTCTCCAGCACTTCGCGCTGTTCGGCCGGGACGGTCAGGACATTGATCTTCACTACGCTGGCCACGGGACATCCTTCGCATAGAGGGATCTCGACGGTACCCCCCGGGGCAGCGGGCCGTTCGGTCAGGTCCCGGTGCGCGCCCGCCCCGGACTCACGCGGCCGTGGCGCGCGCGAGGGCGACCAGGGTGGCCCATGCCCCGGGCGTCAGGATCAGGGCCGGGCCGGCGGGGACCTTGCTGTCCCGCACGGGGACCATGCCATGGGCCCGGACACAGGAGGGGGCCCACTCGACGCAGTTGCCGCCGTGCGGATCGCTGTAGGTGGACTTGACCCACTGAGGGGCCGCCGGACCGGCGAGCGTACTGCTGTTCACCATTCCTCCATCCGCGCTCTGATGAAATCCGCGCTGTCCCGTGCTGAGAGCGCTTCACCCATGAGGTCGTCGAATGCCCGTTTCGCCTCGCGGATACGTTCGAGGTCCTCGACGATCCCGGCCGTGTGATACGACTCGACATAGAGCAGTGTCATATGAGTCGGCGCGGTCAGAAAGGTGATCGGCGTGTTGACCAGAAGATGCGCTTCCGCGTCGAGCGGCAGAATCTGGATGCGGGTCGTCGGCCGCTGGCCGTGCGAGAGAAGCGTCATGAGCTGCTCGCGCATGACATCGGGCGACCCGATCCGGCGGCGCACCACCGATTCACAGAGCACCACCCGGAAATCCGGGGGCGTCGCCGCGCGGAAGAGATCCTGGCGGGCGAGCCGGGTGCGGACCGACGCCGTCAATTCGTCCTTGCCCGCCCTCGGGTCGCCCGCCCGCAGAATCTCCCGGGCGTATCCATGGGACTGGAGCAGTCCGGGCACGATGCTGGGCGACCACTCCCAGATCGCGACCGCTTCCCGCTCCAGCGTCATACGGCGCCGGTACAGTTCGGGAAAGGCCTGTGACGCGGCTTCCTCGGAGAGGCGCCGGAAGACCCCGTCGGTCCCGAAGACGCGGTCCAGGGTGGCGGGCAGTTCCTGCGGGATCGGGCCCTTGCTGTTCTCCAGCCGGCTGATGGTCGACCGCGAGGTCCTGGCGATACGCGCCAAGTCGGTCTGCGAGAGCTGTCTGGGCACATGCAGCTCCCTCGCGTCCCGGAGGGCTTCGGCGAATCGGTCCCGGGCGCTTACCACGTCCCCGGCCCCGGTGTCCTGTTCGCTTTCCATGAGTATCCCCCTGTTCGGCCCGGCGGTCGTCGTCGGTTCCTTCTGCATTCCCGCTGACCAGGAGCGTTCGAATATGCCCAGCTGGCCATAGAGGAGTTCAGGAGCTCCAGCATCGTCGTGGTACGGGTTGCTGTCGCGCCCTGAGGCAACAGCTAAGCACTCCTGCGGTTGTCCGGTGGCCGAAGGAACTAAATACGATTACGTGACCGAGGCTATTGGGCGGTCGGCGGCGCGGATTCCGGCGAGGGGAAGACGAAGGGAAGACGAAGGGAAGGCGGAGGGACGGCTAAGGGAATTCGGACCGGCCCGGCCGATAATTCACCCGCTCGGGGGGCGGAACAGTCCAGGAACAGCCCAGGAACAGTCCGCGGGGCGTGCGCCCTCTCCGTGTGGGGGAGCCGGGACGCGCTCCACGCCTCCACCTTCACCTTCCACCAGGGCTCAGGAGACGACCCGCGCCAGCAGAAACCCGTCGTGCCCCTTCGAGCCGACCGTCTGGACCGCCGTCGCCTCCAGCCGTGGCTCACGCGCCACCAGCTCGTACATCTCCCGGGTGCCCGCCACCGCCGGGTCCGCCCCGCCCTCGGCCAGCACCGCACCGCCGCGGACGACGTTGTCGACGATGATCAGGCTGCCCGGACGGGAGAGCCTGAGGGCCCACTCCACATACCGGGCGTTGTTCACCTTGTCCGCGTCGATGAAGAACAGATCGAACGGGCCCGCGCCCGGCTCCGCCGCCAGCTTCGGCAGCGTCTCCAGCGCCGCCCCCGTGCGTACCTCCGCCACCGAGTCGAGACCGGCGCGGGCGAGATTGGCGCGCGCCACCTCCGCATGCGCGCCGCTGTACTCCAGCGAGATCAGCCTGCCGTCCGCCGGCAGCGCCCTGGCCAGCCAGATCGTGCTGTAACCGCCCAGCGTGCCGATCTCCAGCACCCGCCGCGCGCCCTGGGTCAGCGCCAGCAGATAGAGCAGCTTCCCCTGATTGCCCGCGACCGCGATCGCGGGCAGTCCCGCGCGGTCGCTCGCCTCGACCGCGGCTGTCAGTACCTCGTCGTCGGGCGCCAGAAGACCGGTCACATAGCGGTCGACGGACCGCCACAGATCCTGATTCTCACCCCGGGGCTGCTGAGACTCCTGATTCATACGTCAAACTTATGCCAGCGAGGGGTTCTCCGGGCCCGGCCCGGCAGGCCGCGGCGGCCATGTGCACGCCGCGGTTCTCGTATGTTCCCCCCGCATGCCCCTCAGACGCGCCCGCCCGGTCGCGTCATCACCGGAGCCGACCAGGGAACCGACCGGCCGAGAAACCGGTCGGAGAACCTGACAGTCAGGTAAAGAGGGGGCTGCCCGAGTCTTGTCCACCGGGCAGTGCGAGGCTCTGGGAACCGAGAGAAGACCGGACGTAACGGATCGTAGGGGAGGCGCGGCGCGACGTGGCGAACGCGGAGCACAGCATGCGCGGGAGTGCGACGACGGACACGAGGATGGGCGCGGCGAGGGCCGCGCTATGGCTCGTGGCCGCCGTCCTCGCCATACGGCAGGCGGCGGTGGTGCTGCGGCTGCCGCCCGGTGAACGCTTCCTGGACCTGGAGACCTGGATCGGCGACGACGGCGTGCTCTCCGTGAAGGGATCGCTGTACGACAGCGGCGGCTTCACCGGCACCCCGTTCGCAGGGCTGGTGCTCAAGCCCCTCACCCGCTCCGCCGAGCAGGCCCTGGGCGTCGGCTGGACCTTCGGCACCCTGCTCCTGGTCGTCGGGATCGGCCTGGTCGTCGCCCGCGCCCTCCCCGGGCCCGTGTCGCGCCGCAGCTCCCTGCTCGCCGCCCCCGTCGCGATCAGCCTGCTGATGATCTCGCTGCCGGTCCGCAACAGCTTCCACCTCGGCCAGACCAGTATCATCCCGGTGCTGCTCGTCCTCCTCGGCTGCTTCCTGGCACGCGGCGAGCGGGCCTCCGGGGTGCTCATCGGCATCGGCGCGGCCCTCCAGCCCACCGTGCTGCTCTTCGCGCCGCTGCTCTGGCTCACCGGACGGCGCCGGGCCGCCGTCGCCTCGGCCGCGACCTTCGCCGCCGCTTCCGCGCTCGCCTGGGCCGCGATGCCCGGCGACTCCCTGACGTACTGGGTCAACCATGTCGCCGGGGCCGGACTCGGCAGCCACCCCGACGGGCTCGCCAACCAGTCGCTGCACGGCGCGCTGCTGCGCTTCGGCCTCTCCGGGCCGCTGGAGATCGCCCTCTATCTGGCGCTGGCCGCCGTCGTGGCCTGGCTGGGACTGCGCCGCGCCGTCCGCTACGCCCAGGACGGACAGCTGCTGCTGGCCGTCGCCGTCACCGGCTGTGTCGCCGTCGCGATCTCGCCCACCACCTGGCAGCACCAGCTGCTGTGGGTGCTGCTCGCGGTCGTCGGCCGGGTCGGCAAGCGGTGGTCGGACCGGATGCTGTGGCCGGTGCTGACCGTGCTCGCGGTCACCCTGCCGAGCAAGATGCTGCTGCCGAACCTGGCCGTGCTCCAGCCCGTACGCGACAACGCGGTGCTGATCGCGGCGCTGGCGGCGGCCTGCGCGGTGCCGTTCCTGTCGCGGACCTCGCCGCACTTCGCCCGGCCGATCCCCACCGAGTACGTCAAGCCGCTGCCGTCCCGCTGGAGCCGCGTCCCGCTGCTGCCGTTCTGGCGGCGGGTGGTGAGCCGCCCCAATCTGCTGCTCGAAGTGATCGTCATCCGGGTCGGCTACTCGATCTACTCGCAGATCCGGCTCGCCGCGACCGGCAGTGTGGACGCGGCGCGTGAGCACGGCCGGCAGATCAACTCCATCGAGCAGGCGCTCGGCATCGACATCGAGCACTGGTTCAATCACGCGGTGGTGAAGGTGGAGTGGCTGGAAGGCTTCTTCAACTTCTACTACACGTCGTTCCACTTCCCGGTTCCGCTGATCATTCTGGCGCTGCTCTACATCCGCAGGCCCGCGGATTACCGCTGGGCGCGCTCGGCGCTCGCCTTCGCCACCCTGCTGGCGCTGGTCGGGTTCTGGCTCTACCCGCTCTCGCCGCCCCGGCTGATGCCCGGAATGGGTTTCATCGACACGGTCCACCGGACCGAGGACCTGGCCAATCCCGAGTTCGGCGCGATGACGGCGGTCACCAACCAGTACGCGGCGATGCCGTCGCTGCACTTCGGCTGGTCGCTCTGGTGCGGTGTGGTGGTCGTGCTGCTCGCGCCGAAGATGTGGATGAAGGCGCTGGGGCTGATCCATCCGCTGATCACGATCTGTGTCATCGTCGGCACCGCGAATCACTGGATCCTGGACGCGGTGGGCGGCGCGCTGGTGGTCGGCGCCGGCTTCGGGCTGACGTATCTGCTCTCGGGGCGGCGCGCGCTGGCGCCCCTGGCGGGGGAGGCCGCCTCGGCGGCGGACCGGGCCCCGGACTCGGACCCTGTACCGGCGCCCGATCCGGCCGCCGCGGCCGTGGTGCCGGCGGCACGGGAGCCCGGGGAGATCTCCGGGGAGGCCGCGCAGGGTTCCGGGGAGTCTCAGGGGCCTCAGGAGCCTCGGGAACCTCAGGAGAAGACCGCGCTTCCGGCCGGGCCCTCCTAGCCGCGCCTTCCTGGCCGCACCTTCCAGGCCGGGCCCTCCTGGCCGTGCGCTGTCGGCGCGCGCGCATGACGTGCCCCCGGAGGCACGGGCATCGGGCCCGCGCCCCCGGGGGGTGGATCGCCGCTTCAGCCAGCATCCGCCACCCCGGGGGCTCCCGCCACTCGGACGCGGCGGCCCGGAGCGGAGCGCCGGTGGCGCCGGTGCTCAGAGATCCGTGGTGACCTGGAGTTCCTTGACTCCGTTCAGCCATGCCGAGCGGAGCCGGCGCGGCTCGCCCGCGAGCCGCAGATCCGGCAGCTCGTCGGCGATCGCGTTGAAGATCAGCTCGATCTCCGTCACCGCGAGCGACTTGCCGAGACAGAAATGCGGCCCCCCGCCGCCGAATCCGAGATGCGGATTGGGGTCGCGGCCGATGTCGAAGATCTCGGGACGGTCGAAGACCTCGGGGTCGTTGTTGGCGGAGGAGTAGAAGAGCCCCACCCGGTCGCCCTCGCGGATCTCCCGTCCGCCGAGGACGACGTCCTCGGCGGCGGTGCGCTGGAAGGAGACGATGGGCGAGGCCCAGCGCACGATCTCCTCGGCCGCGGTGCCCGGCCGCTCCCGTTTGAAGAGCTCCCACTGCTCGGGGTGGGTGAGAAACGCGAGCATGCCGTGGGTGATGGCATTGCGCGTGGTCTCGTTTCCGGCCACGGCCAGCAGGATCACGAAGAAGCCGAATTCGTCCGACGACAGATTGCCCAGGCCCTCGGCCGCCACCAACTGGCTGACGACGTCCCCCGCCGGGCACTGTTTGCGGGCGGCGGCGAGGTTCATCGAGTACGCCATGAACTCCATCGTCGCCTCAAGACCGGCCTGCTCGGTGACGGCGAACTCCGGATCGTCGTACGAGGCCATGGTGTTGGACCACTCGAAGATCCGGGCCCGGTCCTCCTGGGGGACGCCGATCAGCTCGGCGATGGCCTGGAGCGGAAGCTCGGCCGCGAGGGTGGCGACGAAGTCGAAGGAGCCGCCGGACCGCGACCGCGCCACGGCCTCAGCCACGATGGAGCGGGCCCGGTCGCGCAGGGCGTTCTGGAGGGAGTCGATCGCGCGCGGGGTGAAGCCACGCTGCACGATCTGCCGTACGCGGGTGTGCTCCGGCGGGTCCATGTTGAGCATGATCAGCCGCTGGACTTCGATCTGCTCGCGTTTGATCGACTCGTTGAAGCGGATGACCGCGGTGTTGGTGAAGGACGAGAACAGCTCGGGGTGCGTGGAGACGTATTTGACGTCCGCGTGGCGGGTCACCGCCCAGTAGCCCGTGTCGTCGAAGCCGGAGACGCCGCGCCGCTGGGGGACCCATGACACCGGCGCGGTCTCTCTCATCAGGGCGAACTCGGGGTGCGGCACCCGGGTCCGCAGCAGATCGGGATCGGTGAAGTCGAACCCTTCGGGCAGCTGGGCGGGCCCTTCGGGCAGATAGGGGCAGGACATCGGCAACTCCAGCTCTGGCGTCGGCGTCGGGTACACGGTCGTCGGTCGGCCCACCGCATTCCTGACGACCCATCAGGAGATGTCCGAAAGCTAGTAACGAGTTCTATAAGTGGCAAGGGGCGGCGCGGGAACTGTTGCCCGCCGGATGCCTGCCGGATACCCGCCTGATGCGCGCCAACGGCGTGCAAGGCCCTTGCGTACCGGGGGTAACTCTCATAAGACTTGCGGAAGAACTAGAACGCGTACTAGTTCTAGCGCGGGTCGCCGGGACGCTCGCGCATGTGAGGAGAGGACGAGTCATGGCCGCGGAACCCGTCATCGTCGAAGCCGTACGCACTCCGATCGGCAAGCGCCAGGGCGCGCTCGCCAACCTCCACCCCGCCTACCTCCTGGGCGAGACCTACCGCGAACTCCTCGGCCGCACCGGCATCCAGCCCGACTGCGTCGAGCAGATCGTCGGCGGCACGGTCACCCACGCGGGGGAGCAGTCCATGAACCCCGCGCGCAACGCCTGGCTGGCCATGGGGCTTCCGTATGAGACGGCCGCGACCACCGTGGACTGCCAGTGCGGATCGTCGCAGCAGGCGTCCCATATGGTCGCGAACATGATCGCGTCGGGGGTCATCGACGTCGGGATCAGCTGCGGGGTCGAGTCGATGTCCCGGGTGCCGCTGGGGAGCGGGTCCAAGCACGGTCCGGGCAAGCCCTTCCCCGACGAGTGGAATGTGGATCTCCCCAATCAGTTCGAGGCCGCCGAGCGCATCGCCCGCAACCGGGGGCTGACCCGGGAGCGGGTCGACTCGCTCGGGCTGCTCTCCCAGGAGCGGGCGCGGACCGCCTGGGCCGAGGAGCGCTTCAAGCGCGAGACCTTCGCGGTCCAGGTCCCGACGACCGAGGAGGAGCAGTCGGCGGGGCAGGGGATGTGGCGGCTCGTGGACCGGGACGAGGGGCTGCGGGAGACCAGCATGGAGGCGCTGGCGAAGCTGAAGCCGGTGATGCCGACGGCGGTGCACACGGCCGGGAACTCCGCCCAGATATCGGACGGCGCGGCGGCGATCATGTGGGCGTCGAAGCGGATGGCGCGGGCGCTGAGGCTCAGGCCGCGGGCGCGGATCGTGGCGCAGGCGCTGGTGGGGTCCGACCCCGCGTTCCATCTGGACGGACCGGTGGACGCGACCAGGGCGGTGCTGGGGAAGGCGGGGATGTCGCTCAAGGACATCGACGTGGTCGAGGTCAACGAGGCGTTCGCCTCGGTGGCGCTGAGCTGGGCGCAGGTCTTCGAGCAGGACCTGGAGAAGGTCAATGTCAACGGCGGCGCGATCGCGCTGGGGCATCCGGTCGGGGCGACGGGAGCGCGGCTGATCACCACGGCGCTGCACGAGCTGGAGCGCAGGGACCGGGAGTTCGCGCTGGTGACGATGTGTGCGGGGGGCGCGCTGGCGACGGGGACGATTCTTCAGCGGATCTGAGGCTCTTCAGCGGCTGCCGCCCATGCCGCCCATGCCGCCCATGCCGTGCGGGCCGTGCGGGCCGCGAGGCCCGGGGAAGCCGTGGGCCGAGGTGGCCAACAGGGTCGCCGGGGCGATCTCCCGCCCCGGCGACCCTAAGGCGTCCGTCAGTACCAGCCCTGGGTCTGCCAGGCGGACCAGGCGGCGCAGGGGCTGCCGTAGCGGTCCTTCATATAGTCGAGGCCCCACTCGATCTGGGTCTCGGGGTTCGTCTGCCAGTCGGAGCCCGCCGACGCCATCTTTCCGCCGGGCAGCGCCTGCACCAGGCCGTACGCGCCACTGGACGGGTTCTGGGCGTTCACATCCCAGTTGCTCTCATGCGTGACGATCTTGCTGAAGCAGTTGTACTGCGCCTCGTCGCCGATCATCTTCTTGGCGATCGCCTGCGCGGACGCCGTCTCGGCCGCCACGGGAGCGGCGGAGGCGGCCGGGGCGTTCACACCCAGCACCATGGCGGCGGACGTCACGGCGAGCGCGGAGCCGACCAGGGCGGTCCGGGGGCGGATGGCGATACGGCTGAGGACGGAGCGGGACACAGAAGGCGCCTTACGTCGGGGACGGGACTGCCGCCCGGGCACGCCGGTTCTCCTCGTGTGTACGGGGGGTCCGGCCGCCCGACGGCGTGGGCCGCGCCCTGGGGGCACGGGCCGCGCCTGGCGACCGGACCAGTCTTAGTGGCCCGCGGGGGCCGCCGCAACGATCCCCAGTACTAGGCGAGCTCGCACACCCACCCCTGGGCCGCCTGGCCGCCAAGGACCCCGTTTCCCCGGCTCACGCTGGGGAAACAGGGCACGGGGAGCACCCCCGTATCCCTACTGTCCCGCTTAGTGGAGGACGGAAGTCCTGTGGGGCGGCTCACCCGGGGGCGCCCCGGTCCGGGGCCTCGAAGGTGATCTGCGTCTCGAAGGCCGCCCGCCGGGTCGCCCGGCGCAGCGCCCGCAGGACGGCGGGTCCGGCCGTGAGCGTCAGCACCAGGGTGAGCACGGCCCGGCCCAGATCCCAGCCGAGGGAGGTCGCCAGGCAGTAGGCGAGGAAGCGCACCAGATTCTCCTGGAGCGGATCGCCCGGCTGGAAGGAGATCCCGGAGGAGAGCCCGCCGATGTAGATCCAGCCCTGGAGGTTCATGACCGTGCCGTACGCGAAGGACGCGACCGTCCCGTACACGCCGAGCAGCACCGCTTCCGTACGGCCCCGGAGCCGGTCGCCGCCCGGCAGCAGCCCCGCGCCCATGGTGAACCAGCCCATCGCCAGCATCTGGAACGGCATCCACGGGCCCACCCCGCCCGTCAGCAGCGCGGACGCGAACATCGTCACCGCGCCCAGGACGAAGCCGAAGCCCGGCCCCAGCACCCGGCCGCTCAGCACCATCAGGAAGAACATGGGTTCCAGGCCCGCGGTGCCCGCGCCGAGCGGGCGCAGCGCCGCCCCGGCCGCCGCCAGCACCCCGAGCATCGCCACCGCCTTGGCGTCCATCCCCGTGTCCGCGATCGTCGCGACGACGACGGCCACCAGCAGCGGGAGCAGCGCGGCGAAGAGCCAGGGCGCGTCGGCGCGGTGGGCGACCAGGCCGGAGCCGGGGTCGGCGAGCAGCGGCCAGCCGAAGGCGACGACGCCGACCAGGCCGACCAGGACGAGGGCGGCGACCGAGCGGGGGCCGAGCCGGACCGGTCCGGAGCCGCTCACAGCGCCTCCTCGACCTGGGCGACGGTCAGCCAGCGCTGCGGGGCCAGGATCTTGGCGACCTGGGGGGCGAAGGCGGGCGATGAGACGACCGCTTCCGCGGTGGGGCCGTCCGTCACGCTCTCCCCGTCGGCGAGGATCACCACCCGGTGGGCGAGGTCGGCGGCGAGCTCCACGTCATGGGTGGCGAGCACGATGGTGTGGCCCTGGGCCGCGAGCTTCCGCAACACGCCGACCAGCCGGGCCTTGGCCGCGTAGTCCAGCCCGCGGGTCGGCTCGTCGAGCAGCAGCAGCGGCGGACGGCCGGTGAGCACGACGGCCAGCGCGAGCGCGAGCCGCTGCCCCTCGGAGAGATCGCGGGGGTGGGTTCCGTCCGGTACGCCCGGCAGCAGTTCGCTCACCAGGGCGCGGCAGGAGCCGGGGGCCGCGTCCGCGTCGCGGTCGGCGGCGGCGCACTCGGCGGCCACGGTGTCCGCGTACAGCAGATCGCGCGGCTCCTGGGGCACCAGGCCGACCTGGCGGATCAGTTCGCGCGGGTCCGTGCCGTAGGGGGTCCGGCCGCCCACGGAGACGGTGCCGGAGGTGGGTTCGAGCAGGCCGACCAGGGTGGCGAGCAGGGTGGACTTGCCCGCGCCGTTACGGCCCATCAGGGCGACGGTCTCGCCGGGGGAGAGGGTGAGGGTGATGTCGCGGAGGGCGTCGACGCGGTCGCGGCGGACGGTGAGCCGGGTGACGGCCGCCGTCTCAGCCGCCCCGGTCGCCTCAGCCGTCTCACCGGCTGCGGGCCGGGGCTTCCGGGCGAACCGGGCGAGCAGACCCGTACGGCGTCCCGTGCCGTCGCCGCCCGTGGCCACAGGTGCGGGTGCGGGTGCGGGCGCGGGTGCGGAGAGGGCCGGGGGCGCCGTGTCCGCCAGGCGTTCCCGCAGCGCCGAGGCGCGGCGGCGGGCGTCCCGTACCGACAGCGGCAGCGGGTCCCAGCCCGCGAGACGGCCCAGCGCGACCACCGGCGGCCGTACCGGGGAGACGGCCATGACATCGGCCGGAGCGCCGATCACCGGGGCCTGCCCGGGGCCGGGCAGCAGAATCACCTGGTCCGCGTAGTGGACCACCCGTTCGAGCCGGTGCTCGGCCATCAGCACGGTGGTGCCCAGATCGTGCACCAGCCGCTGGAGCACCGCCAGCACCTCCTCCGCCGCGGCCGGATCCAGGGCGGAGGTCGGCTCGTCGAGCACCAGCACCTTCGGGTGCGGGGTCAGCACCGAGCCGATCGCCACCCGCTGCCGCTGCCCGCCCGACAGCGTCGCGATCGGGCGCTCCCGCAGCTCCGCGAGGCCGAGCAGATCGAGGGTCTCCTCCACCCGGCGGCGCATCACATCGGGGGCGAGACCGAGCGACTCCATGCCGTAGGCGAGCTCGTCCTCGACCGTGTCGGTGACGAAGTGGGCGAGCGGGTCCTGGCCGACCGTGCCGACGACATCGGCGAGCTCACGCGGCCGGTGGGTCCGGGTGTCCCGGCCGGCCACGGTGACCCGGCCGCGCAGCGTGCCGCCCGTGAAGTGCGGGACCAGCCCGGAGACCGTGCCGAGCAGGGTCGACTTGCCGACCCCTGACGGGCCGACGAGCAGCACCAGCTCCCCTTCGGGGACGGTGAGATCGAGCTGCGCCAGCGCCGGTCCGGCCGCTTCGTCATAGGTGACGGACACCTGGTCGAACCGGATCACGAGCACTCCTTGGGTACGGGGGCGATGAACGCCGGGAGCAGTCCGAGGGCGACCGAGAGCGCGGGCCACAGGGGGAGGACGGGAGCCGCCAGCGGTACGACGGAGGGGTGCAGCGCCTCCGGGGAGTACGAACCGGTCCAGATCACCAGCGCGGCGACCGCCGCGCCGGACGCGGCCACCAGCCAGGAGCGCGGGCCGAAGCGGTCGGGCCGGTAGCGGGTGCGCAGCGAACGCCGGCCGCCGAGCCCGAGCCCGGCGACGGCGGCGGCGAGCCCGGCGATCAGCAGGGGGAGCCCGTAGACGCCGCCCTCGGCGGCGAGCAGCCCGTAGGAGCCCGCGCAGACGCCCAGCAGACCGCCGAGCACACAGACGGCGGTGAGGCGGGCGATGGCGGGCGGGACCTCGGCGCTGCGGCCGTAGCCGCGGGCGTCCATCGAGGCGGCGACCGCGATGGACCGCTCCAGCGCGCCCTCCAGGACGGGCAGCCCGATCTGGACGATCGCCCGGAGACCGCCGGCGGGCCGGCCGCGCAGCCGCCGGGCGGTGCGGAGCCGGGCGATGTCGGCAACCAGGTTCGGCGCGAAGGTCATGGCGACGACGACGGCGACCCCGGCCTCGTAGAGCGCGCTCGGCAGGCTCTTGAGGAGCCGGGCGGGGTTGGCGAGGGCGTTGGCCGCGCCGACGCAGATGAGGAGGGCGGCGAGCTTGGCCCCGTCGTACAGCGCGAAGACGAGCTGCTCGGCGGTGACGCGCCCGCCGACGCGGATGCCGCGCGCCCAGTCGGGGAGGGGGATCTCGGGGAGGGTGAAGAGGGTGTGGGCCCCGGGGATCGGGGAGCCGAGCAGGGTGGAGAAGAGGACCCGGACGGCGATGACGAGCAGACCGAGCTTGACGAAGGAGAGATAGGAGCGGGCCCAGGGGGCGTCCGTGCGGCGGGCGGCCACGACATATCCGGCGGTGGCCACCAGCAGCCCGAGCAGCAGCGGGTTGGTCGTCCGCGAGGCGGCGGCGGCGAGCCCGAGGGCCCAGAGCCACCAGGCCCCCGGATGCACGGCGTTGCTCCGGTCGGCCCGGGGCGCGCGCAGCCGCTCCCGCCACCGGGTCGGGCCGCCGGCCGGGGCGGGCGCCGGCGAACGGCGCGGGGGCACGAGCCCCCGCGCCGCACGGGTCTCGCCCGAGGGTGCGGGCGTCCGGCCGTCCGCCGTGGCCGTGCCCATGGGGCGCGGGCCGCCCTCCCCGCCGGGCTGCGGCTGAGATCCCGGGAG
>NZ_VCLA01000163.1 GCF_009600885.1 Streptomyces jumonjinensis | reverse complement strand
CACGACCATGCCGCGCGCGTGGACGATGGCGGTGGTGTGGCGGCGCACCCGGTTGAGGAACAGCCGGTCGGTGGGGGAGGGGCGGCGCGGCATCCCGCCGACCCGCTGGTACAGCTCGGCGGTGACGGCCATGTTGTTGCCTGCGTGCATCCGGTACGGGGCGAGATAGCCGTGGCGGAGCCGGTGCGCGGGACGTATCCGGCCGAAGAACGCGGCGACGCGCACCAGGGTCCGGAACGCGGCCCGGCCCGCCGGGCCGTGCTCGTCGCGGCGGGCGTCGATCCGTCCGCACACCAGGCCCGCGCCCCGCTCCAGCGCGGCCCGCGCGGCACCCGTCCAGCCGGGATGCGGCAGACAGTCGGCGTCGGTGCGGGCGAGCAGTGTCGCCCCCCGCTCGATGGCGTACCGGAATCCGGTGTCCACCGCGCAGCCCACCCCCTTCTCCGGCTCGCTGAGGACGTGCACCGGGAACGGGGCCCGCCGCGCGAAGCGGCGGACCGTGTCGGCGGTCGCGTCGGTGGACGCGTTGTCCACCACCACGAGCGTGAAGTCCCGGTCCGTCTGCGCGGCGAGTGCGACGAGGGTGTCGCCGATGCGCGCGGCCTCCTGGTGGGCGGGGACCACCACCCACAGCGCGCTCACGCCTTCTCCCAGACCATCGTCATGATGCTGACGCCGCCGCCCAGACCGACGAACAGCACCCGGTCGCCGGGGCGCAGCCCGCCGTGGACCCGGTCGAGCTGTATCCCGAGGCTGGCGCTGGCGATGTTGCCCAGCTCGGCTACGGTGACCACGAGACGGTCCTCGGGCACTCCGGTGATCTCTGTGAACCGTTCCAGGTACGGCACCGTGACCTGGTGCACCAGGACATGCCGGAAGTCCGTCCACTCCATTCCGCTCCGGTGCCGCACCCGGTCCAGCACCGAGGTGCCCACCTTCTCGAACACCTCGCGCAGCTCGCTCCCGTCACCGCGGAAGTAGGTGTGCTCGTCCCCGCGCGGATGACGCGAACCACCGCCGGGTATGCCCCCGGCCCGCCAGTGCTCGGAGAACGTCTCGCCGTCCACGTCGAGGATCCCGCCGCGTTCCACCGCCTCCAGGACGACCGCCGCGCCCGCGTCGCCGAAGGTGTAGCCCGCGAAGCCGTCGCGGAAGGCGGCCAGATCGGCGGGGTCGTGCCGTACGGCACGGCTCGGCGTCTCACCGGTGACGACCAGGGCCCGCCGGGCGCGTCCAGCGAGGATCATCGCCCGTGCGGTGTCGATGCCGTTGACGAAGCTGTTGCAGGCGTTGGTCACGTCCAGGGCGTGCGCCCGGGAGCCCAGCTCCGCCTGCACGATGTGCGCGGTCGCGGGCTCCACCATGTCGCGGCTCGCGGAGGCGAACACCAGCAGATCGACGTCCAGCGGGTCGAGACCGGCCCTCTCCAGCGCGGTGCGGGCCGCGGCCACCGCCAGAGTGGAGGCGTACTCGTCCGGGCCCGCGACGCGACGGGTGACGATCCCGGTGACCCGCTCGAACATCCCGGGCGGCAGGGGTATCCCGCTGCTGGCTGAGACGTGCTGCCGCAAACGTTCGGAGTTCATGACCCGTTCGGGCAGGGCGGCGGCCACTGCGGTAATGCCGACGCGGAGAGGACCGGCGCCGACCATGTTCGTCCTGTGCATGTCCGGAGGCTACGAGCTGATCCGGACAGCGGGTGTGAGCGTTGCTACTCAAGTGACCTGGGTAAAACCGGAAAGAGCGGTGGTCTCCCAGCGGCTGCTTCCGGTTCGGCGATGGGTCTTCGTCGTGCTGCCGCGTCGGACAGGACGCCGGATTGCCCGGGGTGGGGATCCGGGCTTCGGAGCCTGACCAGGAGAGGGTTGCGAACTGCGACTGGAGCACCAGCCTTGCCCGACGGCGACGCGGCAGCGCTCACCTGGCTTTCGACACCTTGGTGCTCACGCTGTTCTTCTGTTCCGGTCAGTTCCGGTCAGATCGGATGCGTCGTCGACGCCGGTTCCGGGCGGTCTTCGGGAGACGTGCGGGCGCCGCGCTCTACGCGGGCCAGGAGGTCGTGGATGAGGGCTGTCACCTCGTCCGGAGTGAACTCCATCGCGTTCTCGCCCACGGTGACCTCGAAGCTGCAGCGGAAGGGATCGGGTCCGGACCGTACCCGCCCCCAGAGCTGGACGCCTTGCTCGGCGAGGAGGGCTGCTCCGGCCTGCTCGACGAGCTTCCTGGGGGCCGGGAGGTGGACGTGGAAGATCGGTGTCTGCGGCGGAGCGGGGCAGGTACGGGCAGTGCCGTCGGCGTTGATGGCGGCGGCGATGGCGATCGCGTGGTCCCGGTAGGCGGACATGCGCGGCGCCAGTGTGTCCAGGCCGGCCAAGGCGGCCAGTGCGAGCGGCCAGGCGTCGGTGATGTCACCGCCCAGTCGCCGCCGCCACACTCCGACAGCGCGCGCCGTATCCGCGTCCGTGGCGAGTACGGCACCCCGGACACCCTGCAAGCCCTTGTAGAGAGAGACGTACACCGAATCGAACAAGGCGGCGATCTGGTCGAAGGGCCGCCGGTAGTAGGTCTGGGCCTCCCAGAGCCGCGCACCGTCCAGGTGCGCGACAGCGCCACTGGCTCGTACGAGCGCGACCTGATGGCACAGATCGTCCCATTCGGGGAGCCGGCCGCCGAGATCACGCTGCGGCAACTCCCACACCGCCGCCGCGAGCGGCTCCCCTGTCGCAGCCAGGTCCTCTGCCGTCATCAGCTCGAACGGATCTCCGGTGCGGTGGAACCGCAGACCGTGAACGGCGTTATAGCCCTGCTCCTCCCACAGATCCAGATTCGACTGCGGATGAGCGGCGAAGGTGCGGCGACCACTCCGGTCGGCGTGCACCCGGAGCACAGCCTGCTGTGCCATCGCCCCGGTGGGGAAGAACAGCGCGGCCTCCTTGCCGAGCAGTTCGGCCAGACGCCGCTCCAGCACGGCCACGGGGCCGTCGGGGCCGTCCGGCGGGGTGCTCTCGTCCACCAGCTCCAGCATTCGCTCCAGCATCGTGCGGGGACTGCGCCGGATCGGCGCATGCAGGAAAAGCGACCGTCGCACGGGCATTCTGCCATCGGACATGGTCAACTCCATGGCTATTGCAAACAGTTCGCAAGAGCTTAACAGCGGCAATAAGTGGGCGTCCCGAGTCGCGCCGGGATTGATCCAGATGCTCCGGCGAGGCGCTTGAGGACATCGGACACGGGGTGGAATCCGGGACGGGCATCGCGTGCACGGGCCGCCGTACGCGCTGTGGCGTGTCCGGCGGATTACCTCGTCACCGGCAGAGCTCGAACCCATGTGCGGTTGTCGGTCAGATAGGCGTCGACGGCGAGTCCTGCCTGAGCCAGGGCGTTTTCGAAAGCCTCATCGGTCAGCGGGCAGGAGAGGAACGTCTGGGTCCACCGCGCGTCCGGGAAGAGGTACTCGACATGGACGGACCGCACACCGGGGCGCACCGGTTCGGAGGACACCACGCGGATCAGACCGCCGTCGATCTCTCGCTCCCTCGGCAGGTTCTCGTGCCGGCCCGCGCCCTCTCGCTGGATCAGGACGCGGCCTTCGTCCGCGACATGCCGTCGGCAGGTGCGCAGCAACCCTTCGCGCACCCCCGGCCCGGCCGCGTGGACCAGGAACGATGCCAGCAGCACGACATCGAAGCGCGCGTCGAGCCGCAGGGTCTCGATCGGAGTGCAGACGGTGCGCGCGCCGTGGACCCCCTCCAGCATCTGGCGCGATTCATCGACCGCGGTCACCGTGAAGCCTCTTTCGACCAATGGATGCGTGATGCGGCCCGTGCCGGAGCCCAGTTCAAGGATGCTGGCTCCGGTGGGGACGGCGCGTTCGATGATGCCGGGTTCGTCGCCTGCCGGAAGGCGCCGGTAGAGCTCGACCGCGCATCCGTCCGGAGTGATCGCTCCTGGTCCGCTTCCCGTGTATCCCTCGCGCGCTGTGCGACTCATGCCGTCCATCGGAGCACGGCTGAAGCGGCTGCGACAGACCGCGTCCTGGTCCTCAGGCTGCGTCTTGGATTCTCGTGCGGCCGTCGACGCCCGCGGTGTCCAGGGCGGTCCCGATCCGCCCGGCGAGGACCACCGCGACCAGCGGAGTTCGTCGTCCGAGCGAGCCTCGCGGTGTCGTGCGTCGGGGAGAGACCGTGCGCGTCGGCGATCGTGACCGCTGTGAGTCGCCGGGTACGAGTGGCCGCCGCACACGCGCGAGGTGTGCGGCGGCCGGGTTCGCTCGGATGCGCTCGGCGGCCCTGGCTCGGCGCGCGAACCTGCTCCGGCCGGCGTTCGGCGGCTCAGCCCGCGGACGTGGTCACCCAGGACGAGCAGCTGTCCTGGTGGATGTACTGGTTGCCCCACTCGCCCCAACAGGCCCGGTACTGGACGGTGTCCTCCTCGGGGAGGTTCCGGTTGACGACGGTCCAGCCGTTGTCAGCGCCGTCGATGTCCCACTCGTCGCTCTCACGGCCGCTGGAGGACTTCCAGTGAATCACCGCGGAGTGCCCGTCGGCGGCGGTGTCCATGATGGAGAAGTAGTCGCCGTAGGACGTGAAGTACCCCTTTCCGGCTCCCCCGGCGGCGTAGGCCATGGCCCCGTCGGCATGGGACGGAGTAGCGAGGGCGAAGGAGAGCGCCGTCGCCGCGGCGACGGCGCCGGCCCGTGCCGGCCTGCGTAAACCAGATGTCGTCATGTCTGTGTCCCTTCAGGACAGGTGACTCTGATCTGGTGCCCGGACAGGTGAGGAATCGTTCCTTTCCCGGGCGGCAGACCCTACGGCTCCGCACTCCGGAGGGCAACGTCACGCCTCGGCCAAGGAACCCTTGTTTCGGCCGCTCGGGCCAGAACTCGTGGTGAGTGCACGGACTCTGGTCGCCCCCACCGCCTCAGGGGTGCCGGAGTGGTGAAGGCCGCCGCCGGCCCGGGCTCACCCGGATGCCGCACCTCCGCCCGTGCATACGCTGCGTGTGTGTGGTGGCTTGTCCGGGGCCGGGTGTGGTGGCGGGGTCAGAGCCGGGGGCGGGGGCGGATGAAGAGGTCCGTTGCGGTGTTGGTGTCGCCGGTGACGAGGTTGGCAGCGGTGGAGGCGAAGGCGACGAACTGGCCGTCGGGGCTGATGACGGCCTGGGTGGAGTGGTTGTTTCCCTGGACGCCGTTGTCGTTGACGCTGGCCCGGACGGTGGTGCCCGCCTGCCGGTCGCGGACGAAGGCGTCGGACGAGGTGTTGGTGTCGTACTCGACCAGCCGGTTCGCCGAGGAGATGAAGGAGACATGGCGGCCGTCGCTGCTGATGTACGGGTCCACCGATTGCATCAGGGCCTGGGAGCCGTCGTGGTTGACGCTGATCCGCTGGGTGGTCTGGGTCTGGCGGTCGCGGACGAAGACGTCGGAGACGGCGTTGGTGTCGACGCCGGACGGCAGGAGATCGCTTGAGTAGGAGTGGTAGGCGACGTAGCGGCCGTCCGCGCTGAGGGTCGGGCCGTAGGAGTCCCCGTTCCCTTCGCGGCCGCTGTTCGACACGCTGACGAGTTCGGTGGTCCCGGCCTGCCGGTCCCGTACGAAGATGTCGTACGGGTCCGCCGTGGCGGGGGGATCGGCGGGGGCGATGAGGTTGGTCGCGGTGGAGTCGAAGGTGACGTAGCGGCCGTCCGCGCTGACCGTCGAGCGGCTGGACCCGTGGTTGGCCTCGGCCTCGGCGGTGGAGACGCTGACGCGCTCGATGGTGCCCGCACGCCGGTCGTACAGGAAGACGTCGTTGTGGTTGTTGGTGTCGCCCGGCACCAGGTTGGACGCGGCGGACCGGAAGGTGAGGTACCGGCCGTCCGCGCTGATCGACGGTCCCGTCGAAGCGCCGTTGCCGATCTGGCCGGTGGCGGAGCGGCTCGTCAGCTCGGTGATCCCGGTCTGCCGGTCCCGGACGAAGATGTCGTATGTGCCGTTGGGGTCGTCGCCTGCGAGGTTGCTCGCCTTCGACGTGAAGGCGATGTACCGGCCGTCCGCGCTGATGGAAGGTCCTGTGGATGGGGCGTTGCCCGGTGCGCCGGTGCTGGAGACGCTGACGCGTTCGGTGACGCCTGCGGTGCGGTCGCGGACGAAGACGTCGTACATGCCGTTGGTGTCGCCCGCGACCAGGTTGTCGACGTCGGACGCGAAGACGACGTACCGGCCGTCCGCGCTCATGCGCCAGCCGTTGACGGCCGTCCCCATCCCCGAAGCGATCTGCCCGCCGCCGGGGGTGACGTTCACGCGTTCGACACCGCCCTGCGGCGCCTCCGCCGGGTCGTTGCCGACGCGCGGCATCCGCTGCTGGAAGCCGATGCCCGACTGCCCGGAACACTCGGCCAGCCGCACCGGGGCTCCCGCGGCGTGCGACCCGGAGTCGACCTCCAGGCACTTGGGCGGGCTCGCTGACAGCGGTTGGAGCCAGACGTGCGTGGTCCGGTCGACCATACGGAAGCTGGCGCTCGGCTGACTCGTGCAGTCGGTCTGCATCGCCGGGGAGCCCACCGCCGTGCCCTGCACCTCCATGCACCGGCCGCTGTTCACGTTCACGATGTTGACCGCGCCGCTGCCGACCGCGGACTCCTGGAGCCTCCAGACCACACCGGCCTGGCCTGCGCAGTCGGCCTGCACGATGGCCGCGCCGGCCACCACCGCCGAATTCTCCGCCTCGACGCACCGCCCGCTGTGGACGGCGATGATGTTCGCCTCACCGGCCCGCACGCCTGGGCCCGACGCGGCCTGGGCGGGCGGTGCCGTACCCATAGCGAGCAGGGCCAGG
>NZ_VCLA01000162.1:20191-22524 GCF_009600885.1 Streptomyces jumonjinensis | reverse complement strand
CGGCACCTGGAGGTGGAGGCAGCAGGAACCGGGCACGTGGGCACAGCTGTCCGACGAACAGCAAGAACGGCTCACCGCACTCGGCATCAAGCCCGGCGGGATTCCGTCTCCCGCCCCGGCGGCGGGCAGTGCGAAGGGCCCGGGCAAGGCGCAGCAGGCATTCCGGCGGGGCCTGGCGGCCCTCGCACAGTGGATCGAGCGGGAAGGCGCGGACCGGCCGGTACCCCGCGGACACACCGAGAAGATCACCGTCGACGGCCAGACGGAACCAGTGACCGTGAAGCTCGGCGTAGGGATCTCCAACACCAAGTCGAGGCGGGACAAGCTCACCGCGGAACAGCGGGACGCCCTGCGCGTACTGGGCATGGAGTGGGCGGCATAGGCCGCAGCCGACCACTGAACCGCGCACCAGGCCCCGGGCAGAAAGCGCCCACCCGGATCTGTCCCTCCTCTGCGCAACGGCCTTGGACCCCTCCCGGTCTGCGCGAGACTTGGCGCAGCGCACCGCCTCCCGGTTGTGGCAAGCGATCACACCTGAACTGGGTTCCTGGCGGAAACGCGAGCACGTGAGGGGTGCCTGGCATCGGCATCGTGACGATCAGAAGGGGTGGGGCTTGAGACGTTTGGGGTGGAAGAGGATCGTGGGCGGCCCAGTCCTTGTGAGCGCGCTGGCGTACCTTGCATGGACAGTCCAGCGCGAGGGATGGGGCGCGGGGGACCCGGTCGCCAGCGTCATTGCGGGCGTCGCTGTTCTGGTCTCGGCGTTTATGATCCTGTTCGGCCGGCCTGCACCGGCGCCTGCGCCTGCTGCGCCTGGCCCTCCGGTCGTCCCGGACGGGTGGGTGGACCGGGCGGAGGCCGACCAGCTGGTCGCTGCTGTCCTTGCACGCACCCGCCGGCGCTGGCGAGGGGGTGATGCGGTGGCAATCACCGCCGGTCTGCATGGTGCGGGCGGGTTCGGTAAGACGACACTCGCCCGGTTTGCCGCCGCCCAGCCGAAGGTCCGCAAGAGATTCTCTGGCAGGATCTGGTTCATCACGATCGGGCGTGACGTAAGGGGCAGGGCTGCAATCGCAGCCAAGGTTGCCGCAGAGATGGCGCGTATCACCGGGGTAGAGTCCACAGCTGGCGACGATCCGGAACAAGCCGGCACTCAGCTGGGCAAGCTCCTTGCCTCGCTGCCGCGGACCCTCCTAGTGATCGACGACGTGTGGGAGCAAGAGCAGCTGCGGCCGTTCCTCATCGGTGCGGAACGGCAATGTGTACGCCTGATCACCACACGCAACCCGAGAGTGCTTCCCGCTCATGCCACGCCGATCACTGTCGACCGCATGACGTACGGGCAGGCCCGCCTGGTCCTGACGAAGGGATTGCCGCATCCTCCGGAGCACGCGGTGGTCGACGCCCTTGTCGAGGCGACCGGGCGATGGGTGCTTTTGCTGCGGATCGCCAACCGTGTGATGCGCGAGCAGCTGTCGACTGGGGCCGATGCGAATACTGTTGGTCGGCGTCTTCTGAACCAGCTTCGTGTGCACGGCCCTGCGGCGAGCGATCCTCAGAAGGATTTCGACCTCGACGACACCGACGAGCGGAACAGAGCTGTGCGAGCCAGTCTGACAGCCGCCACCGAACTCCTTCCTACCGAGGGGGAGCAGAGGTTCGCGGAGCTTGGAGTCTTCGCTGAAGACGAGTCCATCCCAATTGCGCTGGTAGCTCGCTTGTGGGAGGGGGTGGCCGGTCTCGACGAGACAACTGCGCGCAGCCTGTGTAGGCAGATGGCCGATCTGTCCCTGCTCAGTCTCGACTCCAGCGTCCCGGGTGGGACCGTGGCCCTGCACGACGTGATCCGCGACCATCTCCGGGCAGAGCTGTCGGCTCGCCTGCTGGTAGTGAATGCCGTTCTTCTCGACACCGTCACCTCTGCCGGGGAGGGTGGGCCCGAATGGTGGACGACAGCTCACGAGTACCTGCGGAACTACCTCATAGACCACCTGGTGGACGCGGAGCGCATCCAGGATGCGGTCACTGTGGCCACGGATTTCCGGTGGGTGCGCATGCGCTTGCACCATCACGGTCCCACCGCACCTCTTCGAGACCTCTTTCTGGTTCCTCATACTGATGCAGCCGCCCTCGCTTCCCATCTGGAACGTGCCGCGCACCTCCTCACCCCTACCGCACCACCCCAGGCCCTCGATGCTGTGCTGCGAAGCCGCGTTCCTGGAGGTGCGGCGTGGCTGGCGGCCGCCGACGGGATCTTGTCAGGGCCAGCACTCGTAGACCGGTGGACACCACCTGATCTGCCCAACTCTGCGCTCCTGCGGACCCTTACGCAT